>JBBRQC010000020.1:0-54588 GCA_038227135.1 Gemmatimonadales bacterium | reverse complement strand
GTACATCACGACGATGAATGAGGACGCCGTTCCGCGCTCCGAGTTCCGGGGCGCGTTCAAGTTCGACGACCATATCGTGGGCGTGCGACTAACGGACGCGGACGATGGCGGACTCTTCGGCGTCCGATTCGATTAGCAGCGCTGTCTCGATCTCTATGGCGCCGAGCTGCCATTACTACATCCGCAGGATGGCGGAGATGAACCACATCACTCCAAGTCTCGATCTCTATGGCGTCGAGCTGCCATTACTACGTGTCCCGTCGGTCTCGATCTCTATGGCGTCGAGCTGCCATTGCTACTATCGATCGCGCAACGCCATCGGACTGCTCCTTCTTATGTCTCGATCTCTATGGCGTCGAGCTGCCATTGCTACTTTCTGGGCCTCCTCGTCGCCGAACTGGCATGCGTGCGAGTCTCGATCTCTATGGCGTCGAGCTGCCATTACTACAGGTCCCGCCAAATCGTCGTCATTCCGCGGCTCTATCTCCCAATTCGCGAGCGGCCCTCTTTTTTCGCTTCCCGTCGCGCCTCGCCAGTGCACGCTTGGACGCCTGTTTTTCCGGGCTGTCTGCAGTTTCGTCGTCGCTCGGGCGCTCGCGCCATTGCCCAAGCATATTTGCGCACGCGTTCACGTCTTGATCCCACGCCTCGCCGCATGACTCGCACCTGTGCCAGATAGCCTTGGCCGAATCGAATTGTTCTACGGTGCCGCACGCGTGGCACGTGATCGTAATACGTACTGCGGACAGCCGCGTCATGCGGCATGCGTTCGCGATCGCGCCTTCGAGATCGCTCGGCGCAACGAGGAACCGGTTCGAGCGCGCAGGCGCGATGTCATTTTTCTCTTTCGCGTCGCCAACCTCGGGTTTTGTTGCAAACTCGCGTCGGTCTACGTCTTCGATTATGACGTCGGCGTACCGTCTTGCGAGATCGGCCGCGAACACTCGATACAAATCGCGACGTCGTAGCAGTGACTTTTCCCGTACGCTGGCTTCCCACTCCCACAGGTGGTGGTCGTGGTAGCGCCAAGCCTCAAGTGCATCGTAGGCCTCCGCGTCGCCGTCGAAGCGTGCCGCTTTCCAGGCGCGCGTCAGCGCAGCGAGCTTGCCTGGCGCGCGCCATTGCGCGAGATGGATCGTGCGCGCGCGAAGCCACTCGGGCACCTCGCGCTCGCCGAGCCACGCCGCGAGGCTCGCGCGCGCGGCGTTGAAATTCTCATCGCGCACCGAGCGTAGCTCGGCGGCTTTGCGCAGCTCTGCGAGCAAGTGGCTCCCGAGGACGAGGTGCCCTTTCTGCCCTTGATCGTCGAGCCACGTCGCGACGCGAATCTCCTCGGGCACTACGCGCCATCCAAGGTTGACAGCGACAACGCCCGAATACGCGCGTTTACGCAAATCGCATGCGGTGGTATCGAGCGAGATGTTGACGTGCCATCGTTCACGAGGGCCGATAAGCGATCGCTTGACGACGACGTTCTTAATGATCGCTTCGGAGGGCAGGGGTCTGTGCAGGATTGCCGGAAACTTCGCCCATACAGGATCGCGCCCCTCGCTTTCGACGCGGAGCCAGAATACTACATGCTCGCGACGACCCCCACGGGAGCGGTGGCCCGTACGTTCTATGCGGAGGCGGGTGTCTGTGCACGCGAACACTTCCGCGACGCCCATGCCGCCTTGAATCTGCACGCCTACTGCGCCCTCGCCGTTCCACGCTTTGAAGCGCGGATCGTTGGGCTCGATCCCATCGAAGAGTTTCTCCCCGCGCGCAGCATCGACGGCCGCCTCAGCCAACAGGTAGGTGCCCCAGTATACGCCGCAGTAAGCGCGGGCGGAGCGCCCTAGCTCTTTCGCGCGCTCGTTAATATCCTCGCGTGCCTTGCCGTTGCTGGCCTCGAAAAGCGCGCGGCGGCTCTCACCGAGAGCACGACTAGCTTCCGCGGTTCGCGCTTGCGCTTCCTTAAGCGCTTCTTTCAGCATTTCGGTCTCGTCTTTGGCGCGCGACTTCGATCGCGCCATCTTGATCGCGTCACGTGCCAGACGAACGGCGTCTTTTGCTTGACGTGACGCTAGCGCAATCGCGGGATCTTCAAAAAGAGGACGAAGCGCAGCACGCCGGCCCCGCTCTATTTCAACGAGGGTGTTCCGGTAGCGATGACCGAGCCTCATCTGTTTGTCGACGATCTCTCTGTTTTCGATCGGGGCAAGGCAGCCGTACTGGTAAACGCGCGCGCTCACTTCACACCCGCCCGACGCGAATCGTCCTTCACGAGCATCCGAAGCAAGTTGGATACGTTCAGGCCGTGGTGGTCCGCGACCCTTCGAAATAGTTCGTCCTCGTCTGCCGAGAGGCGCAGGGTAACGAGCCGCCCACGGGGCTCTTTAATCGGTGTAGTCGGTTTTTTGGTTCGTCGCTGTTCGGTCATACGCGTTTGTATAGTCACGGTACTAAGTCATGTCAAGGCGAGTGCGTTTCTATCTTCCGCACGCGGTGCCCGTAGTGGCGCTACACTGCGCGCATGCCGATCGTTTTCCCTGTCTCCGGCGACAATCACTTTTGGAATGACTGGGGTCAGCCTAGAAACGGTGGCCGTACGCACCAAGGGACCGATATCTTCGCCAAGATTGGCGTACCCGTCGTCGCGGCGGCCTCGGGCAAGCTGCGCGTGCATCCGATCGGCCCTACGAACCCCAACACGTTTGGCGGCAACTCGGCGACGGTCACGACAGACGACGGAACGTACTACTACTACGCGCATCTCTCGGCGTTCCAAGGCGGCGACCGAGACGTCTTAGCGGGCGAAGTGATTGGATTCGTTGGCGATACGGGGAATGCAAAGGGCACGACACCGCACCTCCATTTCGAGGTGCACCCAGGCGGAGACGGTCCCGTCAATCCGTATCCGATTTTGCTCGCAGCGAATCGAAGCACGCCGCCTGTCTACGTACGCCCGGCCGCGAGCAGCGACGGGAGTAGCGTCTTCGTCGCGCTCGGCGTGCTCGCAGTGACGGCGCTCGGGATCGTGGGGCTCCGGTCTCTCTCGACGCCACGCAGCCAGGCCCGGCATGCGCGAGGCGTCGCGCGCGAAGCGATGCCGCGCTACTTTCCGTTCCGCTAGTCTCGCCCGTGATTAACTAGACGTTCGATCGGCGTGCCGTACGCGAACCTAGAAGCCGCTTCATTTCCTTCTTCCAGTCGGGGACCATGGCACCGAATACCTGCGCCACCGATCCCGTGGGACCGCCGCGTCTGAGCGTTTGGTAGCCGCCAGGCGTCATCCCGCCGCGTGAGATGAGTTTCCCGAGCTGATCAAAGGGGCCTTCTCCCGTACCCATACGAAACGCTTGGGGCAAAAGGAAATTTGAAACCGAGATCCCGTTGATCTCGTAGGCGTCGCCTTCTACGCGGTCACAGTTGTGGACGAAGACGCCAGCGCCGATCGCGAAGTTGCGGTGCTTCGGGACCGTCAGATCGTAGACGTCGCACTTGCCCGATTCCTCAACACTGTATACAACCCGGTCATGAGGCTCTGTACCGTGACCGGCTGTACTCGACTGCTTCGAGCGAAAGGAATGTGCGCGACGCACTGGAAGCGCCATCGGGTGCACGGCACGACGGACAAAGGATTCGCCGCCTACGACCGAGGCGAAGCTACGGTCGAAGAGCGCTTCTGGATCAAGGTGAAGAAGTCGAGCGGATGCTGGTTGTGGATCGGCGCGAAGAGCAGCACGGGCTACGGACAGATCCGCATTGATGGACACGCCATCTTTGCTCACCGATTTTCGTACGAACTGCACACCGGAAAGCCCATTCCTGACGGATTCGAGATCTGTCATCGATGCGACGTTCGGGCGTGCATCCGTCCCGATCATCTCTTCCTCGGCACGCACCGCGAAAACATGCTCGACGCTTCGTCCAAAAGCCGAATGCCCGGGAACGGTAACCTGCGCGGGGAGACGCACGGGTGTGCCAAGCTCACGGAAGCCGACGTCATCGATCTTCGTACCTCGAACGAACCCAGCGACGTTGCTGCCAAGCGTCTTGGTGTCGCTCGAACCGCGATCCAAAAGGCCAGGTACGGAAAAACTTGGACCCATCTGGCCACGAAGCCGCGAGCCCGGTACGAGAAGATCGGCGTCTAGATAGCTTCCGTCGCTCATCATGATCTTGTGATCGGGAGTACATCGGAAAGATGATCCGTCCGTAAGTTTGACGGTGACCGTTTCTGCGTCTTGCTTCGTCAGTCGCGCATGGCCTGCTCGCGCTGCGCCGTGCGCAGATCGAACAGAGAAGAAACCTCCTCGCTCGGCCAACGTTTGGATCGCGACACGTTCTCCATTTGCCAGCACGACAAGCGTGTCGCCCGCTAGGCACGTCTCCAGCGGCTCTTCGGCCTGCCCGTCATCGAGATCGCACCACCAATCCGCGTATGGATCGGTCGCAAGCTCCAAAACTTCGTGCGACGTCGTGACGCTAATCGAATTGGATCCCTGCGACAGCGATGCGCCGTAGTCGCGCAACGTT
Organism: Gemmatimonadales bacterium; assembly: GCA_038227135.1. Lineage (GTDB taxonomy): Bacteria > Gemmatimonadota > Gemmatimonadetes > Gemmatimonadales > Gemmatimonadaceae > UBA4720. Next base: position 50,067 of record JBBRQC010000020.1, on the reverse strand, counting down.
TGCACGAGAACGCGACCAAACGCGATCCCGGTGCTGTTTACGTCGTGGTAGCCGAGCGCTCCCGGCACGTCGGCGTCTTGATCGACGAAGAGAATGAGCGCATCGGTCGGGGTCACATCGTTCGCGCTCGCCGCAATGTAAAGCTCAGGCGGGATTCTTCCCCACTTCGGCGCCCAATCCGCCGTGACTTGCTCTTGAATGGCCGCGACGATGGCCTTGATCCCTGAGGGAAGCTCCGTGTCGGCGCATGCGTTAACGAGGGCGATTTTCATCGAATTTCTCCTGGGTCCGAAACCCCGGTCTTCAGGGCGGGGTTGATTACAGTCCGCCCGCCCCTGCATCGACCCCCGCGGCCCGCATCGCAAGTGCTTGACGCTTCGAGAGAACAACCTTCGCGATCGTAACGCCGCCTTGGACGACTTCGCAAATCACCTGCTCGACGGGCGTCGCCGGCAAGTCCTTGCACGTGTCGAACGCGATCGTGCCTGCCGTGTCAACGGCCGTCTTGGCTTCGGTCTTGGTGCACGAGTCGCACGCGAGGGTGAGTGTCGCGATCGTAATGAGCGCAGGGAGCAGCTTGACGACGTTCTTCATAACGAGTCCTCTTTTTGATCAGCGTTGACGGAGAAGTCTTGCGCAGCAGCCGGCGGAGCCAACGTGGTCGGCTTAAATGCCTTCGCGACTGGCGGGAGGGCGTTGCCGGGCTCGGGCGGGGGCCGCTTGGCGTTCACTTGGCCGCCAAACTGGTGGACGACCGCGGCAGGCACCGATCCGACGAGAAGCATACCCACACCCGCCGTGACGGCGTAGAAGAGCGTCGTACCATTGATGACGAGCGGAATCTGCTGCGCGAGGTACGCATAGACGCCTGCGAGAAAGCTTCCGAGCGTCACGAGATACGGGCCGACGGCGGCGGGCGTCCTGAAGTGGTTCAAGATCTTCCCCGTCTGGATCGCCTGGTTCACGATGCCGACGAGGAGCGAGAGGATCGTGAGGACGCCGGCCGCGAGGCTTAGCGTCGGCACCGGCGTTGGCGTTACCTGCGCGTAGGCGATGCCACTTGTCATCAGGACCGCAAGTGCAGTGATCGCGAATGCAACGATTTTCATTTTTCCCTACTTGTGCAAAGCGGAGTAAACCGCCGCGAGCGCCGCAGCCAAAATCGCTACGGCCGTTACTATTTTCCACGCTGTCTGAGCAAACTTGTACGAGTAGAGCGCTTCGCGAAGCTCACCGCGGACGTTTGTCACCGCCGTGATGTCGTCGGGGTGCGGCTGCGCGATGGCTTCGAGCTTGGCCGGCGTAAGCGCAGGCGGTCTCACCGATCGAGCCGACTCCAGCGAAACGATGCGCGACTCGTGGCGTCGGAGCGTGCGGTAGACGTCCTCGATACGAGTCTCCATCGCACGCATGTCATCGTGAAGGATGGCGATCGTGTGACCCGCGAGCCTCTCTCGTTTCTCTTCGCGAAGAAATTCGATGAGCAGCTCAGTGACCTCTTCGTTGGCAGGAGGCATGGCGAAACTATGACGCCTGGCGAATGAAGACGCCGCTCGGGTCTCCGAAGTCGTGCGCCTGCTGCAGTGCCCATTGGAGCGAACCATGGCCGATGTAGAGCCACCCGGACGTGTTCTCCATCACGTAGATTTGGTACTTCCACACGTGCCATATCATGGCTTCGGCTCGATACGGTGAATTGTGACGGCAGCGAGCCACGAGAGGAAGCTCACCGCTCCGCCGACGAGCACCACGACGAAGAACGCGAGGCGCTCTCCGTCGAGGTGTTGCCTCAGCAGCTCTCCGAACATCCCGACCCAAAATCCGACGCAGAGGGAGCAAGATAGAAACTTCGTCACTACGCGCTTGCGCAGTGGCTCGAAGATGCTCCCCACGGAGACGATGAGCGTGAGCCCGATGAGCCCGAGGATGAAGATCACGCCTGGATCTTCGCGGTCAGAAGATCGCGCAGCATCTTCGCCTGCATGCTGTTCAAGACGACCATTTCACCGTCGTCGTCGATCAGCTCCGCGGAGCCGTCTTCGAAGATCGCGATCTTGGGGCAGCAGCCGCCCTTCGAGCACATGAGGGTCTCTTCGTGAACAGGTTGAAGCATCGTGTGGAGTACGCGCTTGTCACTCATGGTGAATCGTCCTTTCGTAGAGGGTAGAGGGAGTCGTTACTATCACCGTCGGCGGCGGCGACGTGCGGCAGGCCCGCGCGCCCCGCGCGCCCCGCGCGCGCCCGACGCTACCACGACGGCGGGACCCCTTCCGCTGAAGTACGCAGCGGCACCGATGACCGCGACGACCGCGAGCGCTCCGAGAATGAGCGGCGTCGCGCTCGATGAAATCATCGCGGGGGGCGGATTTGCTGCTTTCGCCACGCACTTGGTGCCGACGAGTTCTTCACCGGGACCGCACGAGGTCGGATCGGCCGGCGGCGTGTCTTCGGGCGAGTTGCAGTACTCCGTGGTCGTATTTCTGCCACTCTTATGGAACCTGACGAGCAGGTTTCCGACCCACTCGGTTCGAAACCCGGGGCTGATCGCCGAATCGTGGTTGATGTCATCGGCTCGACTGGTCGCGTCAGCGTTGGAACCGTCAGACCGCCATGAGGTGCATCCTGTGCCGCCCGCGCCGAGTGAGCGCTGAAGCGCGCTAAGCGCTTGCGGAGAAGCGAAGAACACGCGGCCATAGGGATCACGAAAGAACATGGGACACCTGGGTAGTAGAGACGAGGCTCAGTAGCCGAGCTGCGGTGAACGCGGCGAGGCGATGCGGCGACGACGCGGAGCCGAGCCACCCGCAGAAACGACGACGGGAGTACGCGACGAGGAGACCGCGACGGCCAAGCCAATGAGCGCGAGCGCTCCGAGGCCGACGAGGATGAGCGTCGTGTTGTCGCTCTTTGTGGCCGGCGGCGGAGGCGGCGGCGGGGGCGGCGGGGGCGGCGGGGGAGGCGGCAGCGGCCCAGGCGGGGGCGGCGGGGGAGGCGGCGGCGGGTCTACCGCGTTCGGTACGCAGTACCCGTTATCCACACGGTGGTAGCCCGGAGCGCACTGCTCTTGGATGACAGGTCTGCAGTTGCCGCCAGCGTCGAGAGCTTCTCCAGGTCCGCATGTCGCGTCGGTTGCATCGCCGCCGACGAGGTTCGCAGTCCACCGCAGCGGCAGACGAAGCTTCTCGCCGACCGTGAGGGTTTGAAAGTCCCACATCGCCGTCGCGGGGTTCCAGACGACAGCCTTCCAGGCATTGGCGGCGACAAGCTCGTAGGCGTAGCGGTAGCCGACGTAATCGCGCGCGATGCTCCACGCCGTGTCGCCGAGCTTCACCGAGTAGAAGTGATACCGCTCGACCGCGCCGAGCTGCTTCCAGCTTTGCGGCATACGAAGCTTCTCGCCGATGTAGATCGACGCAAACGTCGGAATGCCGTTCAGGCTGATCAGTTCTTTCTCGTTATTGGCGGCGAGAAGATCGCTCACGCGATTCGGATCCGCCGTGAGCTTCTCGGCAATCTTCTGCGGAGAGTCGCCTTCTTGAACCGTGTAGAAATCCATTTCAGTTATCTCCGGCGATTACTTTCCATACAATCTGCGACGACGCCGCACTACGAGATCTCTTCGTCCATGATGATCGCGCCGACGGTCCCGCGAACGCGTCGTGTACACGTAGACGCCCACAGCCACGAGCGCGACGAGCCCCGCGATGACCCAAGGTATCGCGCTGGTAGTCGACGCAGCACCCGCCGCTCCACCACCCGCCGCTCCACCACCCGCCGCTCCACCACCCGCCGCTCCACCACCCGAGCTATTGACCGGAAGCACCGCGCCACCTGGAACCGGAACCGCGACCGGATCGAGCAGACCTTTCGGAAAATGGATGAACCTCGACGGCGGCGCAAGGTCCGGCTTGGGCGGAGGGTTCAGCGTGGGCGGGGGTTTTCCCGGCCGAGGGTCGCCCAGCCCATAGACCGCGCTGGACGCACATCCGCCGCCGCCGCTCGGTGACGAGGCCGCGTAGGCATAGGACGTGGGGAGCCACGCGAAGGGCACCCTGAGCCGCTCGCCGATCGTCAGGTTCGCGAACGTCGAGCCTCGCATCAACTTCTGCGGGTTCGCGGCAATGAGATCAGGCCAGCGGTAAGACATCCCCGCGCCGAGGATCTTCTCCGCGATCCGTGGCGGCGAGTCGCTCGGTTGAACGGTGTAGAAGACGGTTCTCATGAGTAAACATCCTCAAAAATGAGCGATGCGGCAATGCGTCCGTACCGGGCGTTGGTCAAGGACGGCGTGTTGAGAAAGACATCTTCCGGCACGAGCGGCGGCGACGTGATCGGTACGCCCGATCCCGCAAGAGAACATCGAGCCCTGGGGTCGGTGGGCAGGACACTCGCAAAGATCGCGACTGCACAGTCCCCCCTGATCGGGATCGACATCTCCAACTCCGGAGTCGTCCACGGGAATCTCAAGTCGTAGAAGGTGGCGAGATCGGGATGTAGCGGCTCGCCGTAGGGAATCCCGCCGTTCGGCGGCTTGTAGGCGGGGGGCGGCGTCGCGAAGAGAAGCGACGGCCCCTCGGCCATCAGATACGAGAGGCCGTCTCTGTTTGCAGGGCTCGAACGCGGCGAAGAGACTCGACCGATGTTGATCTTGCGTACGTGCCAGGAAATCCCCCCGTCGGGCGGATGCCACGAAAGAGACTCCACCGGCCGCCTGATCGCGTAAGTGCATCCACCCTGCGTCAGAACGTCCGCTTCCAGCTCCACGTACTGCCTGATCCCTACGAGCCGCGCGCGCGGTCCCTTCGGAAATTCCGCGATGGCGAGAAGGAAGAGCAATCGCCCCGACGTCGTGAGATCCAGCGGCGAGGGGATAGTGATCCCCAAACCATGCTGGCCGGCGTACGGATCCGATCCAATCCCTTCGAACGTTTCGTCGAGACCGCGCGTCGATATTTCGTACCGACGTTTCTTGCAGAAAGACCGCGAGCAATTGCAGCTTTCTTTTTTGCATCGAACGCATGCCATTTGTTTCAGCAAGCAACGCACTGCAAATCAGGAACCCAAAAGCCCATCTTGCGAAGACACTCTCGCGCTTGCGTATCGGTTACTTTTTGGAGAAACCGATCGAAAAACTGTTGTCCAAGAAACGTGATGTCGATGTTGTACGGAAGCTCAGAATTACCGGGCGCGTCGAACAAGGTGCGCGTGAGGACGAATTCGGCGTGAATCGTGGTTCCTTGATCGAGTGTCCAGTCGCTTCCCCTGCGCTCGAATATAGGAGCTACGTTCTGGAGAGGTACGAAGTCAGGCGATAGCAAGTAGTGCGGCGCGCTGCCTGCGATAATCTTGACGTCGACACCGGGGATGAGCTGGTTATTGGCGTCCGACTGCTCTTTCAGGATGTTGCCTACGTACGCATTGGGGCGCTGCACGGTGTAGACGATATCTTCTACCCACACGTCGTCGGCAAGGAAGGACGACAATTGCGCTTCGATCGGCTTATTCGGGGCTCCCGTCGCGAACGAAGCTTCGATGTTGAGCAGAATAGGCGCGCGCGGCGCTTGAAGCACGAGCGCATAGGCGACTTTGGGATTGAGAACCGCAAGGTTTGCGATCCACTCCGGGCGGGGCGCTGCGAGCGATTCCATCGTCTTGAACCTCGAAAGTCAAAAGAGAGGGAACCTCGAAGCGAGGCTCCCCCGTGACTGCGTAGTAGAGGGGCCGTTTCCAGCCCCCCTACCTTCTCTCAACCGCCGTGGACGACTTGCGATCCAACGGGTTGGCCGTTGAGGGCCATGACGCTTCCATCTCGGCGCATGATCCCGCCGGCGGCGGGATTCCAAATGCCGCCAACCGACGAACCAGCCATCGTACAAATGTCGAACAGAGGCTCACGACACACGCGCGGAATCTCAAGTCCCTTGAGGAAAAACGAGATTTGCCAAGCGCCTCCCTTGAACGGAATGCGATTCTGCTGCACGACCGTCGTAACGGCCGCACCTGTGTCGGAAGACAGCTCGGGAATGCCTGCCACGCTCGGGCCCATAAGAGCGTCCGGATAGAAACCAGTCGGTCCACTGCTGCCGTTTTCCGTAACGCTCAAGTTCCGGATTAGCTCATCGTAGTGATAATCATTCGATCGAACGAGACCGATGTTGATCGGCACGTTGCGTTCGAGGAAACACGGACTCCGAAACTTACGGAACGGCATATCGCAGCAACCCGCGATGGACGAACCCCACGAGGCAGGCGCGGTTTCATAGTCGCGCGTCGGGTGATACAAACTCGCGCCACCAAGGGCCGAAGACGAGCCGTAACGACGGTGCGTGATCGGCAGCGCAATTTGCGGCTGACCGAGAAGACGAAGACGCTCGTTCACTTGGCGGAAATACGGAAGTACCGCAACCTCACTCGTGCCGAACCCTTCAGCGCCGTCGGCCCCCGTAAAATACGCGACATCAACAAGAGGTTCGTCAACCACAATATCGCGTCCGCCAACGATCCACTGGAAACGGTACGCCTGAAGGAAATGCGCCATGGCGAGCCACGCCGGTTGCCCCCAGCTAAGGTACGCCGCCGTGAGACCGGCCGCAGGCCCCGCCACCCCGGCGTTGACGACATCGCGATCCGTAAAGACGTCCAGCGACGCGGGAGCGGAGTACGGGCCAGCGACTGCGGGCGGGACCGGGACCGGAGGCGTCCAGCTGTTCGCGTGGGCACTGAAACTGATCGGCTCCACGCTCACATGCAGACCGTACCCAAAAAGCAGCAAATCGGTCTGCAGCGAGGTCCCCGAACTACCACCAAATCCAAGAGTCTGGTCTGTCGCGACTCCGGGATGACTTTCTCCAAGAATCGACATATCGTCGGAGAAGAACGCAAGAGCGTCGCTCGTGTTCATCGGGGCTTCGCCCGTGATCGTTGTCACTTCGGTAGTGGGCATGTTGCCAATACCGCACGTGAGACACGCGAGCATTGCCTCACGGCTCGAGTTATCAATACTTTTGAGGTCCGAACGCAGCATCATATTCTTTTTCATTGATCGATCTCTTTCTTTAAAACCTATCGCTATAAGCAAAATAGGTTTTGTGGAAAATTCAACGACGGCGACTACGGCGAAGCTCGGAATCGTCGTCGCGTCCAACGGTATTCAAATCCAGATACGGTGCTTGACCGGCTTGTGGTGTGCCTGCAAAGCCGCCATTCATGACCTTGTTCCACATGTCACGCTGATCAGCCGGGATCGTGCAAGGATCCTTCACGGCGCACGGCACGCAGTTGCCGCCGCCAGCAACGGGTTGCTGCGGAACGCAAACCCACGTGCCGTCAGAGTTCTGCATCGCCATCGAACCGGGCGGGCAGTCGCTGGTCGGCACCGATGCATACTGAACGGGTACCGCCGGGCTCTGGACCTGAAGGGGAACCGGCGGACTCAGGATCGCGCCGGTGAAGGGGTCGACGGAGACCATGCCCGGGACGCCCACGGCGCCTCGTGCCGGAGCGCCGAGCATCGACGCGAACGGGCCGATGTCCTGACGCTGCGGAAAACCGGCGATACCCGCCTTCTTCCAATCGTCCCGAGCGGTAGGACCGGGAGACGTCGGCGCGTTGGCCTCCGCGTTGGCCTGCAGTTCGAGGAAGTAGAGCCGCTGGCCGTTCGGCGTCGCCTTGCCGTCCTTGTCCGTGAAGACCTTCGTCATCACGTACTGGGTCCAGAGCTGCCCGAGGAGGTGAACACCGGAGCCGGCGCCCATGCCCTGAAGGGAAGCACGGATCTTCGGGCTCTGAACGTAGGTGCCTCCCGCGAGGAACCCGAGCGTCACGAGCGCTTGGACGATGATGCGCGTGATGCTCGGCTTGCTGACGATGAGCGTGGCTTCGACTTGCGGGTAGAGCGCGGCGTCCGCGCCGGCAGGAATCGCCTTCGTCGCGAGCCAGCGATCGAGAAAGTCCGTGAGGACGTAGCCGGCCGTGGCGCTTCCGAAAAACATTGCCAGCTCGCCGATACCGAGCGGGTTTTCCGCGAACGCTGTGGGGTTCTCGTAGAAGCCCTCGCGCATCCCGCGGCGGCGCTTCGCGGTGCGGCGCGCGCGCCCTCCCTGAACGACGACGAGCTGAACGCGCTCGCGCGGACGACCACGACGACGACGAGCCGGCACCGAAGCGAGCACGCGGTGATGGCGCTTGGGAGCGTGCGGCGTCGCGAACTTCTTCTTGGGTTTGCGTCGTCGCGGCGTCTCTCGCTTGAAGCGGCCCTTCTTGTCCCGAGCTTCCATCATTTCCATGATCTGCTCACGCATGTGGGAAGACACGCGGCGGTTGGAAGCGCGCCGTCGCGTAGAGCCGCTTCGACGATGAGTGGGCGCTTTGCGCGAACGACGACGATGCTTCATGGGTGACCTCTCCGAATGCGATGCGCTCTTCGCGCGCTTGTGTTTGGTTCTGACCGAGCGGCGCGGAGCCGCCCTTGACGTTTTCTTTGAGGTGCGCACTCTGCCGGTGCGACGGGCCGGGTGGGCCTTCTTCACGAAGTGCCCTTTTGCATCTCGCTTGACCGAGCGACGACGCGCGGATTTGTGAGCGGACTTCTTCTTCGACTTGCGGCTTCTCTCAGCAACGGCCATTAGTTCCTGGCTTTCTTCTTCTTCTTCAGCGCCGCCACCGCGAAACTGTCTCATCTTGTCGAGGTAGCTAATCACGGAAACACGTAGCCTCGGTGGTTGACGACGCATCCGTCGGGTAGCTCAATCCGGTAGAACGATTTCGATCGAGACAAGAGAACCGACGGATTGAATTTGTGTCGGAACATGCGTGTGTCGGCCCCGGCGCGTTGGTACGTGATGGCCACCACTTCACCGACAGAATTCCACGGTCCCGTCGGAACGTCAACGGCTGCGCGTCGTAGCGTGTAACTTGCGCCAAAGTACCGCCTCGAAAGTGAGGTATGCGTCACGTCTTCTTGCTTCTTTCGATACGGTCCGACGTACACCACGCACTTGTCGAGCGCCTCACCGTCAGGATCGTGGATCATTCCCGCACTCGCCGCTGCAGATACAACTTGGCCGTCAGACATAAGGAATCGAACGTGACTTCCTTTGATCATGACGGTCATGAAACAGCTCGCGGCAAGAACGGATTTCTGTTTCTTCCGCCATTCGAGATCGACCACCAAACAACCGCAGCGGCCAATCCGATGGCTGCGACCACACCCCAAAAATTATTGTCCGACGACGCGGCAACGCTTGCGCGTGAACCGCGCCCCCCCGCGGGGGACCCGGTGATCTTGATCGGGCAGACGGTCGATCCGTCTTCTCCGTAGCCGAGCGCGTTGCCCAAGCCGCCGACGAGGCATGCTTCCAGAGCAACTCCGGGCTGCCTGAGAACGCGCAGCGGACCTTCGTGCGAAACGAGCGCGGCGAGCGTGGGATCGCGCATCACGTCGGCGAGATCCATCGCGCGCCCATCGACAGTGCATTGTCGCGAGGCGAGGACCACAAGCTCTGAGTAGTCGTCTTGACCGAGAGTGTGCGCCCATCCCGGATCCTGGAGCACATGCACATCAGGTAGCGTCACGCTGCGCGGCGCGTACACACCGAAGTAGCGACCGGATACGACTTTGTTCGCCGGCACGTAGAGGCCGTAGTTCTCCGCGCGCCCCGGGTGCGCGAGGAGCGCGTTCGAGATCATCCACGGCTTGCCCATGCCGCGCAAAAGTCCGCCTCGGTACTCCGCCTCCGCCGCCATCTTGTTGATGCCGTCGGTTGCGCGAACGAACCATTGCGTCGACTGCATCATCGTCGGGCTGTAGTCGAGCCACGGAAGGATCTTCGTCGGCGCCTGCGCGTACGAGAGATCCTGCAACTTTGGCGTCATGAACGACGCGCCAAGCTTGTCGGCGATCTGTTGGAGGATGCGTGCTCCGACTCCGACTCGTATGCCGTCTACTTTTCCCGCATCCGCGAAGACGTAGAACGTCCCCGAGTGTCCAGGGATCAAGCTCGTGATCGGTGCCCACGAGAATTCGAGCCTTCCGGCATCGACAGTATCGAGGATGTACCGATCACGCTCGGAGCCAGGTCCTGCGGGGAGAGCCATTCACGCCGCTCGATGGGGATGCACTCGAACAAGGCTCTTCGAGCTGGCGTACACGTAGAGACCCCCGAGCGCGAGAGCGCCCACGGCCAGCGCGATCACGAGGTTCGTGGCGGCGTTTCCGGTTGCCGCAATGGCGTTGCCGCCGGCCTTGATCGCTTGCGTGAAGGGATTCGAGTTGTTTTTGTCGACTTGAGCTTTGGCCGCCGCTGCGCGTGACTGAATCGCTTGGTCCGTGAGCGCTTGCGCGTCGGCGATAGTGATCGCCTTGGTCACGACCGCTTCAACGATCTTCTGCTGCGTGCGCTCTTGCGCCTGCACCTTCATGGCGTCGCAGATCTCGGCCGTCACGAAGTAGACGGTGACGGCCGTGATCGCGATCGACACGACGGCCCCGGCGACGATGGCGAGAACGACGAGCGGCCCGAGTCCGAGCGTGCCGGGCGGCAAGCTTGGGATGTTGCCGTTCGCCTGCGAGTAAATCTGACCGTTCGACGCGATCACGGAAAGGACATTGTTCGACGCATCCGTGACGACGACGGCGCTCTGCCCGTGCAACATCGCCGGCATGTAACGGCGCGTGTCGCCGGAGAGCTTCTCGATGTAGATGTCCGCGGCAGCGCCGCTCGCGTCGAGGAGAAGGCGACGCGATCCGTTGAGCCCCTCGTCGCCTACGTCGAGGACCGTCTTCGAGAAGAACACGAGCCCTTGCATGTAGACGCTCATCCCGACGGTCCACTTGCCGGGCGTGAAGTCGGCGGGGCCGGCTACTTTCTCGTTCGGCGGCGAGGGATCGAACTCCGGGAGGCCGAGCGTACGCCTCGTGGCCACGAGGTTGTCGAGAGAGGCGACGAGATCGATCACCGAGCTGCGCAAGCTGTAGACAGCCTGGCTCATCGAAGACGTGACGGCGGCGCGCCTGGCGTCGTTGATCACCGCCGGGGATGCGGGGTCGTTCGGCGGCGCGCCAACGCCCACGAAGTCATGCTCGCGCACCCTGCCGACGCCGACGAAATCCATTTGCGTCAGTTCTTCGAGCGGATCGATCCAGACTTCCTTCTCGGCCTTGGCATAGTCACCGACCTTGAATCCTTTGGCAGAAGGGTCGACTCGAAGCCAATCGTTTCCGTCCTTGATCGCGAGGATGACATGCGACGGAACGCCGTTGTCCCCGTCGAATGCCTGACCGACGATTTTGGTAGGAATGCCGGCAGCGAGCGTCGCGGCGGCAACCTTAATTACGGCGTCGTCGCAGTCGCCTCCCTTGAAGCAAACCCCCGAGTCGTCTGCACACCAGGACAGAGCAGCGCCTTGCATGAATTCGGTGTGGATAGGATCCGAGACGTACGAGTAGCCGAGATGATGCGCGTCGAGGATCGCTTGCGTCTTCGCTTTCTCTCGCTTCGGGCCGCCTGCGTCGTGGATGATCTTGATCACCAGCTCGCGCACCTTGACGTTGTTTCGTCCTTCACGGACTTTCTTCGCCACCTCTTCGAGAGAGGATTGGATCCCCTTCGATCCGATCGGGTGCTTCCGATTCACGACCTTGGGAGCGACGCTGGGCGTGTTCATCAGATCTCCGGGCGGGGGAGCAGCCCCGTCTCGTTGCTTGGATGTGTCGCTTGACGGCCTCATCGCCGCCTGCCTCTGTACCAGTAGGCAGCGCCGCCAACGGCCGCGAGGCCGAGCAAGATCAGAATAGCGCTACCGCCGCCGCCGCCTCCTCTGCTACTGTTCGCACCGGTCACGCCAGCACCCGGCACTCGGGCCACTCGGGCCACGCCGTTCGAGACGAGGACCGGTAAATGGGTCGCGCCCGGACTCGGGAACCACGCCGGTAGGGCTTGGGTCGGTTTGCCAGAGGCAATCGGCGGTGTGCCGGGAGGAGGCGGTTTGTAAGGACCCGATCTCAAAATGATATGATCGGGGCCGCCTGCCCTGTGCAGCTCGCTGATCGAGGCTGTTACCGGATTGTCGTAATTGCCGTCGAAATCAGGGTTCCCGCTGCCCGTGTAAATGGTGCGAATGTACCAAGGGGCGTTGGACGCTGGGCCTACGATGAGGAGCGTCCCCTCGCCGCCCGGCTTTATTTCACCGCCGTGATTCTGGTTCCACGTCGCGACGAGCGCAAGAAGCAGGGCCGGAATGTCCACGTACGCACGGCAGTTCCAGCTCATCTCCCAATTGTGGGCGAGCACCGGCCCCGCGAAGGCGTCGAAGGTTTTGGGGAGGTACGCCGTGCCCTTGTTGACGCCGTAATTCCGACCGAAAAAATGCCAGCGCGGATCGCTCTCGTCCCGAGGAACGTTCTCGGGAGCGCAATGCGTGTCGACGAACTTCGGCTTGTCGGGAAAAATCTCGTTGTAGACCGCGATGTACGCTTGGGTGATGGCTTCTGTCGCCAGGACCGCGGCCCCGAGAAAAAGAGTCACCGGCGCCGCCGCTCCCGCTGCAATCGCGATAGCGGTGATCACTGTTGACGTGATGGCGATGGCGTCGCTGCGCGTGAGCGTCTTTCCCTCGAACACCTTCACAAGCGCAAGGGCTGTTTGAAGGTTGACCTTTTCTTGATCAGTTTCGGCGTCGCCGAGCGCTCCCCATGCGTGCGGAAGCGCGAGACGCTCCCCCACGATGAGCGTAGCGAACGTCGGAACCCCGCCGAGCGAGACGACATTCTTGTGTCGGTTCGCGACGAAAAGCTCACCGACTCGCTCGGGGCTTCCCGATAGTCGATGAGCTATGGATCGCGGGCTATCCCCTTGACGAACTAGGTAGGAGTGCAGCACAAGCGAAACGGTAGCACCATTTCAGCCCTGTCCGAAACCCATGAGCGCGAGAGACGGCGCGGGCGTCGGAGGTTGCGGGGTTTTCTGCGGCGGTTGCTGCGGGATCGGCGGCTGCGCGTGTTGCTGCTCTTGCTGCGTCTCGGTGACGGCGTGCGCGGCGCGTGCAACGGTCTGCGCCATCGAGGGCGGCGCCTGCTGTGCTTCCTGAACTTGTGGGCGCGTCGCTTCGGCGAACTTGCCGAGCACCATCGCCATGGGGCCGAGGTTCGCGAGGAGTGACTCGACGAGCCGAACGTCGCCCGACTGTCGATCGTAGACGACCGGGATGTTTCCCATCATGCGCGTCTGCACCGGCGAGTCGTCCTCGGGATTGAAGGAAGCGTCGGGCTGCTGCGGCTCCGCCGGGGCGCCTTGCGGCGCGGGAGCGAATCGTTGCTGCAGGCCGCCCACGATGTTGGAGACAGCAACGAGCGTCTCCGCCGAATCGCGAAGCTGCTGCATCGGTGACGTCGGTGGCGGCGGTGGCGCGGGAGGTGCCGGCGCAGGCGGCGGGGGCGGGGGCGGGGGCGGCGGTGGCTGCTGCTGTTGCGGCGGCATCGGCGGCATCCCCTGCATCGCTTGGTGCATTCCGTAGATGCGCTCGACTTGCATCTGACTCTGACGGAGCTGCTGCGAGAGATCCTGCACTTGCTGGTACATCGCACCGAGCGCACTGCTCGTGTTGGGATCCATTCCTTGAGACTGCTGCGGCGGGTACGGCTGCGGCAGCGGCTGAGACTGCTGCGCGGGGGGCGCTGCTTGAGCCGGCGGCGCTGCAGCTGGAGGAGGAGGAGAAGTAACCGGCGGCATGCCGTACCCACCCGAAGGCAAACCAAACTGGTTTGCCTGCTGCTGTTGCTGGTACTGTTGCTGCTGAAACCACCAAGGTGGCGGCTGCATGTTCTGTTGCGGCGGCATTGGGTGCTGCGGCGTCTGTTGCTGCTGCGGCTGGTAGCCTTGGACGTGCCCCGCAAGAGCGCGCGGGATCGTGATCACTCCGCGACCGCGCTCGATGTGTCCGTCCATGTAGCGGATCGTGTAGGTGATGTTTTCACCTGCATCGTGGTAATTTTTCTGAATGAATGAATAGAGATCCTGCGCGCTCGTGAACATCGACGCCGGAAAAGGCGGATAGTCGATCGCGGGAGACGGCGATTCTCGTCGGATGAGAATCTGAATGATCGACGAAGGCCATGTCGACGTAACAAGCGAAAAAAGAGCGAGCGGGTTCGTCTCCGACCACTGCACGTTCTTCACGCCCGATCTCTTTTGAGAGATCTTCTTTTTCATCTCGCGGTTGTAGTCCGCACTCGTCGTCGTGGCGGCGCCTGCGTGCCGCACGGCTTCGACGGCGGGGGGCGAGTCGTTGTCGTTCGGATCGTCGCTGTATTCCCCCGGCTCGTCGTCATCGTCATCACCCTCGGCGGGGTTGCCGGCGAGAACGCCTGCAGGATCCGTGATGGAGGGATTGTTTTTCGGCGCTCGTCGTTTCGGCGGCATCGGTTTTTTCTTTCGTGAAAAATTACGCGACGATGATCGGGTCGTCAGCGATCACGTTCGCAGAAGAGAGCTTGGCGGCGATGGTGTGCGTGTAGAGGCCCTTGAATCCAGTGAGGCGTTTCATCCCCTGACTCACGTCGGCCGTGGGGATGTTCACGACGATCGTGCGCTCGACGCCGCGAGGGCCGAGCGCCGTCGAATCGCTGACGGGAGTGGCTTGTAGGAGCGCCAGTTGTCCGTATTCGACCTGCGCTGCCAGCATTTTCAACTGCATGATGGTGGGCGACAGGAACTTCGGCGCCACCACGTACTTCATGAGGACATTCATGACGGAGTCGGTGTCACGGTGGCGACCGGTGCGCCGTTCGTAGCCGGCGGCGCAATGATGGAGGCAGGAACGACCGCGGGCGCCTCGTCTTCGTCGTCGCCCACCATGGCCGTCTCTTCGAAGGTCTGCTTCCAGAGATCCATGAGCATGACTTCGGTCGAAATATGACCGCTCGCCTCGTTGACCGTCGAACGGAGGCCGATGTTGGCCGCCTTCATCTCGCCGCCCTCGGGGAGCGAGTAGACCTCGAGGATCATCCGCTCGTCTTCGTCAATGACGCGGAAGAGGCCAACGATCTTAGCGGCTTCTCCGAGCGCTTCGTTCGGGAGCATTCCGCCGATCTGCCAAATGCGTCCCTTGGCGTCGCACACGCGAACTGTTCGGGCGCGATCGAGAATCTTTCGTACGTCCATTTCTTCGGCCATGTTCGTCGTCTCCTATGAATTCACACCATATCATGTTCGTGGAATGAAAAATACTTGTCGCTACCACCCACGATGACGTGATCGACGAGAAGTATTTTCACCGCTTCGCATGCCTTTTTGACAGCGGCTGTCGTCTCGATGTCGCCCTGGCTCGGCTGAACTTGTGTCGAGGGATGGTTGTGCACAAGGGCAATGGCGGTAGCCCCCTCGATAATCGCCGGCCGCATGATGTCGGGGACGGACACCGAGACGCGATCGCGGGCTCCCCGGGCGACTTCCGTCACACCCCGCAGCGCAAGCTGGGCGTCGAGCGTGAGAACGAGGATGACCTCCTGGTCCTGCTTCTCCAGGTACGGCACCGTGATCTCGAAGATCCGCTTCGCGTCATCGACGCGCCCGACCTTCTTCGCAATCGCCATGCACTTGGCGAAGCGAACCGGATCCCGCTCGACCTTCACCCACGGCACGCATGACTCGGGCTTACGCGGATTCTCTTCCGTCTCCGAAACCTTGGGACCGACGGTTCTGACGATGCGAGTCATGGCGGACGCATGCTCCTTCGCGAATCCCTTCGCCTCGTTGGGGCTCGCGAAGACACCGAGGTCGTGCCAGAGGCCGTGGCCGGCGATGCTCTTCGTGTCGGCCCACTTGAGATCGTAGCCCCGCGGATGCTTCGGCCAAATGTGGTACTCGCCCCACGGACCGAAGGCCGAATAAGAATGCTTGTCGGCACTCACCCCTACGCCGCCGGCACTTTGGTGCCACTTCATCGCCCCACGCGGCTCTTCGAGGCTTTCGCCGACCGAGTCGTCCATGCCTTCGCTGATCCCCTCGTAGACGGCTTCGAGCTTCATGCCGATGAGCTTAGCTTCACCGGCCCCTGGTGTCGCTAACCACCTCCACGGCCGAGCAGCCGGACACCGAGATTTAGCATGCTCGATCACGCACGCTTTTGCGTCAAATACCACCAACCCGCACTAAGAACCGCAACAAGTGCGACTACGGGAAACCAGTTGGGAAGCGCTGGCGCCGCAGGAACTCCGCCGGTCGGCGTCGGTGCTCCGTAGTTGCCCGGTCCGAAGCGATCGTTGGGATCAGTCCCAGGTCCGTGTGGAGTGTTCAACACACTGCGCTGCCACTTATCGCCAGGTGCTGTGGTGATAGTGTCTTCGATCACGTATTCGTTGCTCGTGATGTGCGGACCGGCTTCCTGTTGCGCGATCCAATAGTTCCAGCCTTGGTAGACCGTCGTCCACGTCCCGTTGACCAACGCCTGCACCCAGTAAAAAGTGCTCACGCTTTGTCTCCCGCGGAAGCCTTGGAAGCGTTCGTGATCTGTCTCTGACGGCGTTCGGCTTTCGCGGTTCGCTTAGTGCGACTTTCCGCTAGGGCTTTTTCCGATTTCTCGATCGCCTCGATGAGGACGTCGGCGGAAGTCTCGGGCGTCGTGTAAGCGCGAAGCAGCTTTGCGTGAGGGGGCTTCACCATCAGGGATGATAACGAGAATCAGCGAAAGTACCAGGCATCCGACCATCGCCAGGGAAATCATTCGTCCACCGATAGCCGCCGTTGGCGGCGTCTCTCTTGCGCGTCGCGCCAGAGTTTCTGCTGCCTCTTCTCGTGCGGAGCCGCGAGTAGATTCACGAGCAGCTCCAGATCCGTTGTCGAGATCGATCGAAGCGTCCTGATCGTCGGCCAGCCTTTGGGGAGCGGCTCGTTCAGGTAGTACGCGCGCAGGATCGGTTCTTCTAGCCGCTTCTGGAGCGTGCGCCGGTGGGCAAGACGCTCGCGCGCCTCCCGCTTCTCCTCCACGCTAAGACTCATCGCTCTCGTCCGGGAAGAACCTGGCGGCGATCTCGTCGCAGAGCATCTTGAGGCGGCCCTCGATGACGTTGCGCTCCTCCCCGTCCGCCTTCCGCCACTCCTTGAGAAGCTCGGACGTCAGATCGACTTTCTTTTTGGAGCGGAGGTTACGCACCTCGATCCCGAGAGCCGTTGATTCCCGTATCTCTCGTGCAACGGCTTGCTTCAGTCGCTCCGTGTCGTGAATGGCCGTCTTCTTGAATTCGAGAAATTGCGCCTTCGTACGCTTGTGAGCTTCGACAAGCGCGGCGATGTCCACTTCCGGTTCCCTGTCTGCTTCCCGCAGCTCTTCGATCCACGTGACGCACGCGGCGTCGTGGGGGCCGTCCGATCGGCGCTTGCAGCAGGGAAACAGCGTCGCGCCTATCGAGCAGTCGCACGACTCCCACCCGAGCTGGATGCCCTTGTCGACGATGGGCGGCAGATCCTTGCCGCAGTTGCTGCACTCTTTTTTCTTGAGCGGCGCTTCGTCGATCTCTTCGGTCATCGGGTTTCTCCTGGGTCTGAAACCCCGGCCTTCAGGCCGGGGGTGATTACCGTTTCGTAGCCACACCCGGCCCCCTCTGCAGGAACCGAAACTTGTGCGCATGCGCGCGGTACTTTACGCGGGACCATAGCGCGAGCGCGAGGTCGTCGTTCGCCTCGCGGCACTTCATGATCATCGTGTCGATGTAGCCGGGCGCGAAGCCGTATGCGCTCGTGCCGTGACCCTCGTCGTCGAAGAGAATCTCTTCGGCTTTGGATCGGAGGAAGCGGTTGACGCCAGGAGTCCTCACGACGAGATCCTCTCGATGCTCTCGATGCGGTCGAGCCCGTACCGGCACGCGCCGCAGCGGTCCGTCGTCACGTTTCCTAGCAGGCATTTTGATCGCTCATGGAAATTAGTGCCTCTCCGACCTTGCCGCGCTTCGCCCCGTCGCTGTTCACCGAGCGTCGCGCCAGCACGCGCTCGACTTTGAAGTCCGCGTAGAGCCGCCTCGACATCCAACCGTCGAACCGAATCGACGGCTGGATGCGACGGGCAAGAGTGGAAAGGAAAAACCTCTCTTAGAAGCCGGGCTTCGGTGCACCGCTCGGTGCGGGCGTACCCGTGATCGCGGCGACCTTCGCCGCGAAGGACTTGAGATCGGTCGACACCTTCGGTTTGAAGATCGCGCCGCCGCTGCCACCCGAAAGGATCTCGACCTTGAGGCGCTCCTTGTCGTCACCTCCTTTGGCGGCAGTCCACACCTCGTAGTAGACCTTGACGTCGATCTCGTTGGTATCGACGCCCGTGAGATCCGACAGGTCCGCGCCCGTCCAGCCGCACGCGCGCAGACGCGAGAACGAATGCGGCGCCGCCGCTTCGGTGAAGTAGAGCGGCACGGTGAACTTCTGCTTCAAGTCGGGGATGTTCACCATCACCAACAAGCGCGGACTATCCGTGCCGTCCGGAACCGTCTCGTCCTTGACGACGCGCCCCTTGTACGTGCCGACCTTGATGTCTCCCATGATCATTCTCCCTTGTCCCTGTTTCGCATCTCTTCCACTTTCGCCGCGACGCGGTTGTGCGCCTCGACAATGCCAGTCGGGTACTCCGTCAGATACGCGCGCACCGCGCCCGTATACGTCTCGTCGTTGATCTCGGTGAGCATCGAGTCGATCGCGCTCGACAGATCGGCTGATCGCGCCACGTCGTTCTTGAGCGCAGCATCGAACTCCTTCCACGACAGCGGAACGCGATCGGGCAGGAGCGTCGAGCCGCGAGACTTCGCGTCGTACGCGGGCTTGCGCGACGTGTAGAGCCATCGCACGCCGGTGGTGGTGGCGCGCTTCGGTGCGTTCTTGTCGCCCGCTGTCACGACCTCTTCACGGCAAAAGAGAACGTGGTCAGCCCACTGACGCATCATGCCGGAAAGCTTCTGGCTCGCCGCAATCTCGAAGCGATCGAATCCGGGCCCCGTCGGGTCGTCGAAGTGCTTCACCGCCGCGTGCGCGACGATGATGATACCGATGTCGCGCTTCCAGATGCGTTCGAGTGAACCGAGGACGGCGCGCCACTCGCTCACCATGTAGTCCTGGCCCTTACCGTAACCCCCCTCGTACTTCGCCATCGACGTGCCCTTGAAGAGCGACGCCTGGCTCATCGCTTCGAGCGTCGTCAACTCGTCGAGCACGAACGTCTTGCAAGAGATGTCGCCGACCTCGACGGCAGCGATGCACTCCTTCGCCTCTTCCCACGAGTCGATCGAGACGCGCTTCACGTCTTGCTCGTGCGATCCCTTGTTGGCGTCGAGGAAGAACGGATCCGGCGCGCCCGCAGCGAAACTGGTTTTGCCGACGCCGTCGAATCCCCACACAACGACGCGCGGGGCATGCGCGATCTTGCCCTTCGTGATCTTCTTCAAATCGATGCTCATGCACTGGCCTCCTTGAATGACTGTTCGAGCACGTGCTCCAAGCTCGGTTCGAGCGACGCGAGCGCGTCTTTTTCCTCCACGATCGCGTCGACCTTGCCGCCCAGCTCGAACGTCTTGCTCGCCGCGCCGGTCGCTGGGTTGATGAGCGGGATGCGGAACTGCTTTTCGATTGCGATGATGCCGCGCGGCGTCGGCCAGCGAGCTGCGTAGCCGACGAGCATCGCGTGCTCCTTCGCGCGCACGTAGAGATCTTCCGTCGTCAGTGCAGCGCGCGCCGCATCGAGGTCGCACGTGCGACGGAAGACGTCGAGCGCTTCATGGACCGACCCGCCCGTCGCCAACGTCTCCGCCTTCACGAGAGGACGCAGCCGCAACTCGTAGCGGTAGTGAAACTTACGCGGGCACGACCGGTACGCGCGCATGCTCGACTGCGTGTTCAACGACAGACCGCTGTCGTTGTTCTCCTTCTTCAGCTCGACGTGCTCTTCTTCGAGCCTGAATAGGAACGGGTCATGGATGTCCGCCTGCCCGGCGCACACGCGAAGGTAGTCACACTCGCGCGACCACTGAATGCAACTGTCGGGGTTACGTGGGTACATCTTGAGTCGACGCGCCTCGCGCATCTGCGTCGCCGTGTTCCAAACATCAAGCGCGGCTTCGAGTTCATCGGCTTCGAGCCGCACGACTTTGTCGCGCATGTAGTAGCGATCGGGATCTCCGACGATAGCGTCGAGGCAACGCTGCCCGTACTCCTCGGGGGTCTCGGGTCGCGTCTGAAGCGTGAGGCCATCGCCACCGGTCTCACGCCACTTGCGGTTGTCCTTCGTACGCACGCGCTCGCCGTTCGTGTCGAGCACGATCTTGAGGCCGTCGGCGTCCTTGAGCGCGACGTTCGACGGCGTCTGCCCCGGCTTGCGAAGCACGTCGTAGATGGCACCTAGCGGATCAAACCCCATCGTGCGGAGTGCCGGGATGTAGAGCGAGAGCTGAGGATCGAGGATGGTCCGCATCCAGAACGTCGAACCGCGAGCGATGTCCTCGCTCGTCGTCTTCGTCTCCCACAAGAAGACGCGCCTATTCATCGTCGTCAGGCTCCGGCGCGACCGCGCCATCGATCGTCCTGTACGTGTACGGTTGCTCGCTGTCTCGCACGAGAAAACCTTCGTTCCATAGCGCGAAGACTTCCGACGGCGTCTCACCTATGAAGGTGAGACCGATGCCGCGCGCGTCACGAAGCAGTTGTTCGGAGCGAGTCACGGCGACTCCTTCACGCGGAAGAAAAGCTTCTCTGCATCCTCGGGAGGCATCTCGCGGTACCACTCGCGCTTCGTCTCGCTCCAGAGGAAGCCGGCAGACTTCGCAAGCCCGCGCTGGTCGTACGCCACAAGCGCGACGAAGCGTTTCTTTGGGCGCATCGCTCTCTTCAAGAGAGCTTCGAGATCGTTCGTCTCGGCGACGCGCGTGAAGATGCGCGCGATGTGATCGACGTCCGTCATCGCGCGGTGCGCGCTCGCGACACCGAGCCCGTACGCGAGCGCGAGGTGAACCAAGTGATCGCCGCGGTGGCCGCCCGGCCAATCGATGTCGACCTTCGTGCAGATCCACGGGATGGTCGTCACGATCTCGAAAAACTTCTGATCAAACTCGGCGCGATGAGCGACGAAAGCCTCGATCTCGTAGTCGGCGATCATCGCGTCGATGCGCGCCCACACGTTATCCTTGGGCATCGCAAGGTTGAGAGCGCCAACCTGGATTCGGTTGATATGCTCGGCGGCGTTCGAACCATGCTCGATAAGTGACGCGTACGACTCGATAGGTCCGTACTTCGTGTCGTAGACCATCGCCGCGACTTCGATGCACACCGCCCCGTCGTCTCGCGACAACCCTGTGGTTTCCGTGTCGGTAATGAGCACTTGCATCCGCGTCCCCCTCTCACTGGAAGAACACTATTAGCGCCACCACGAAACGCTTGTCAACTACAATTCGACATCGTAGTGTAGACACCATGCAAACAGACGCCCCGCTGCACATTCGCGTTCCGAAGTCGCTCAAGGAAAAAATCAAAAAGCACATGACATCGATGCGCCGCAAGGACGCGATGGCGAATCTGTCGGACGCGATTCGCGACCTCATCGAGCGCGGCCTGAAGAAGTGAAGATCGGAAGATGCGCGAATGACAATGCCGCTATTCCCGACGGGTCCCCTCACCGACGCGAAGCTCCCCTCGAGTCTTCGGCCGTACCAGTCGAAGCTCATCAAGACGCTGCGTGTTCACGTCGTCACCGGCAAGAAGCGCATCCTCATCGTGGCGCCGTGCGGCGCCGGCAAGATGTACATGATCGCGAGTATCATCCAAACGTCGACAGTGCCGATCCTGTTTGTCTGCCACCGACAAGAGCTGATCAACCAATGCGTCGAGGAGCTTCGCGTGCAAGGCATCACGAGCGTCGGCGTGATGCGAGCCGATGACGAGCGCACGAACGCAAGCGCACCCGTGCAGATTGCAAGCATTCAGACGCTCGCGCGCCGCGACAAGCCACCCGCCGGGATCGTGTTCATCGATGAAGCGCATCGGGCTGCTTCGGACAGCTACCGCGACATCATCGCGATGTACCCCGAAGCGAACATCTTCGGTTGGACAGCATCACCATCACGCCTCGATGGCCGTCCGCTCGGCGGCGATCTCTTTGAGGTGCTCGAAGTCGCCGCGACGTACGGCGAGCTGCTCAAGAATCCGAACTGGCTTGTCGCGCCGGACATCTTCTCGTCGCCGATGTTGCCGGATCTCTCCGGTGTCGAAACCGTCGGCGGCGACTACAATGAGGAGCAACTCGGATCGGCTATGGCGCCACTCACCGGCGACGCACTTGAACACTGGCTCCGTCTCGCGCATCGGCACCCGACCTTCACGAAAAATGGAGACCGCGTGCCGCGGCACACGCGCGAGGGCGAGCGCCGACGCACTGTCATCTTCGCGTGCAACATCGACCATTCGATGAAGGTCTGCGATCTTTTCGAGAAGGCAGGTGTTCGCGTCGCTCATCTCGACGGTAAGACGCCCGAGTCCACCCGGAAAGCGATCGTGTCCGACCTCGGTACCGGCAAGCTCGAAGTCGTGTCGAATTGCAACGTGCTCGTCGAAGGGACGGACATCCCGTCGATCAAGTGCATCGTGCACCTGCGGCCGACCAAATCACTCGTCATGTGGATCCAGAGCGCCGGACGCTGCATGCGTCCTTGGCAGGACACGACGCCGCTCCTCCTCGATCACGCCGGCAACTTCGATCGCCACGGCGCGCCATTCGAGGATCGTGGATGGTCACTCAAGGACAAGGTGAAGCGCATCGCCGCTTCGTTCCCGATGAAGCTCTGCAAGGCATGCTTCGCGTACGTAAATTCGGGGAAGCTCGTCTGCCCGTACTGCGGCTTCGAGTTTCCTCCGGCCGATACGAGGTCGCCGCAAGTCACCTCCGGAGAGTTGATCCAACACTCGACAGAGTCGATGGATCTGAAGAAGAAATTCTTCGAAGCGATGGCGACGCTCGCACGCGCGAAGGGCTACAAGCCCGGCATGGCGGCGGTGAAGTTCAAGGAACGCTACGGCGTGTGGCCACCGTGGGCGTGGAGCGAAGGGCTTCGCGAAGTCTTCCAGAGCGATGCGTTCTGGCAAGACGCGATGGCTCGTCGCTTGAAGAACAAGGAAGCGCGTGATGCGCGCGAAGCGGAAGAGAAGCGTCGGATCGACGAGACGCCTTCGTGGCGAGATCCAGAGCCAGGCTACGACGATCCCCCGGAATCGGTGGAGGCGCCGTTCGCCGACTGGCTCGGTGAACAAGGCATCAACAACGACGGCGAAATTCCGTTTTGAACGCGCTCGAATCAGAGCTTCAATCCGCACTCCTCCTCGCTGCACCGATCGCTCTCCGCGATGTCCGCCTCTTCCGACGCAACATCGGCAAGGCGAGCTTCAAGGGGAGCGTCGTCGCGTTCGGCATCCGTGGACAAAGCGACGTCTACGCGATCGTGCGCGGCGGAAGGATCATCGAGCTGGAGCTGAAGACCGCCGACGGTCGTCTCTCGAAGGATCAACTCGCGTGGCAGTCGTTCTGCCGAGCGTGGAGCGTGCCGCACGCGGTGCTCCGAGCGCTCGCAGGTGAGACCGTCGAGAAGACGGTCGCGCGATGGCTGACGGAGATCGGAAGCCTTGTTAGTAAACAAAAGTTCACACTTTCGTAAGGCGTAAGCCTTTATAAGCCCTATTTCCGGGTTAGCACCGTAAAAACCAAATTCTATAGTTCCGGCGTTATGCTGAAAAATGGGGTTAAAACGCCTTACGGCTTACAAGGATTAGTTCGTAAGTACTTGATTTTCCGTATACGGTCGAGCTTCCGAGTCAAGCAAAAGACGAATTCCGCCCCACCCATCAGCGACGACGGAACCACCGGGAGTGATCTCGCGCACGGTGATGTTCACGACACCCAGCGCACGAAGCTTCGCGCAGAACGGTCGCGGGCCGATCGGGTTTTTGTCGCCATTTTCGCGGCAATAACGCTCGTACGCCTCGCGAAGAGCCCGGCGGGAGACGCGCCCCTCCGGTTCGATCTTGCATCGCAACGAAATAAACTCGCCGAGCGGGTTCGACTCCTCGCGGTAGTTCTGCGTGGCGTCCCGAACACCCCCCGGCGGAGCGAGCCCCACACGCTGCCAGTCGATGCAGCCATGCACCGCCCACGCGAGGATGCCCGGAAGCTCCTCTTCGAGCTTGGCCGGCAGCGTGAGGTCCTTCGTCTGCTCGAAGCATACGAGCCACGGAACGAGGTGGATGCGTCTCCAGATGCCGCCGTCGGTCCCGCGAACGACGGGTTTATGATTACCGGCGATGAAGAGCTTATGCGTCGGCTCGAAGCGCCACTCGTCCTCGCGCATGCGACGCGCGTTGATCCAGTCACCGCCGGTGAGATCCTTGACCAGCCCCTCGTCGAACGCCTGACCTTCCTCGATCTCCGAACACGTAACGAAGCGCTTGCCGTGCAGTGTCGCGATCTCTGTCGGGTGTCGATCGCTCTTGCCGCGGAAGAGGAGCTTGCGTGCCGCCGGCATCGCGTACTCACCGAAGACCTTATGGATCGTTTGGATAAACGTGCTCTTTCCGTTCGAGCCCGTCTCGCCGTGGAAGAAGACGAGCACGTGGTCGCGTATTTCGCCGGTGCATGTGTAGCCGATCGCGCGCGAGAGGTACGAGACCAGCTCAGCGTCATCACCCATGACGTCTCTCAGGAACTTCGTCCACGTCGGTGCCGACGCGGTGTCGTCGTACTCGACGGGAGTGATCTTGGTGATGAGGTCTTCGCGTAGGTGAGATCGGATCAGGCCGGTGCGGAGATCGATCGTTCCGTTGCCGACGTTGAGGAGCCACTTGTGCGTGTCAAGTTGGTCGTGCTTGACCGATACGCGGGGATCGGCGCACGCCACGGCGAGCATCGCTTCGAGGCGAGGACGCGAGTGCGACTTCGTCGCCCAGTCGATCATCCTCGTTGCCCACTTCTGCTTTCGTTTCGCGGCGTCGATCTTGTCCGGATCGCCTTCCTCGGCCGCTGCGACTTGCGCTTCAACCGCGCGAGTCATCGCGTCCTTGGCTTCTTTCATCATCATGCGTGCGGTCGCTACGGCGAATCGGAGCGCGTGTTCACTGCTGTCTATCAGCCATCTCTTGCCGTCCCAGAAGATCCACTTCCCCCACGTCGATACGTATCTAAGATCTCCGGCATGCTGCGAGACGATTCGTTCGGCGTTCTCGACGTCGGTGAAGTGCGCTGTGACACCCTCTGCGTCAGTACGCCCTTCCTCCTCATCGAAATGTTGCGCCGGTCTGTTCACCCCGTTGACTGCGCGCGGCTTCGCGATGCCGGCGTCGATCGCTGCCTCGATCTTCTTCGCGTCGGCGTCCTCGTCGCCGCCGTTGGCAAGGATGGCGAACAGGAGCGTGTCGTGTACCGTCGCGCGATCGATGTGCTCGGGGATGAAGCCTCCGAGCGAGAATGCTGCCTTGTTGAGTGCATCGTTGCGCGAGCCGTGTGGCGCGTTGCGGACTTCGTGCGACGCCGATTCAAGCGCTACTTTCACGTACTTCGGTGGCTTCTTTGTGCGCTCGGTAGGCGTTACGATCGTCAGCGCTTCGATGTTCGCCGGATCGCCGTACGTCGGATGCGTCTCTCGTTTGCCCTTTCGCACTACGAACGGCAGCCGGTAAAAACGTGTGAAGTCCTTGCACGCGGGATCGATGGCGATCGAAAATTCACGCGCGAGGTACGATCGGAACGCGAGGTAGTGAGCCCACCAACGTGTCTTGTCCTCCGACGTGTTGATCTCGAACGGCGTCGGCATCTGAAACAACGGTCGATAGCCGCCGTTTGTCTCGTAGACGTATGCGTGAGGATGTTTGAGGAACATCCTTTCGATCTTCGGCCGCTCAGCGTCGCGCCATTCTTGCCGAGCCGGGATCTTCTCGGCATGGGCGATCGGATCGTCTACGTCGCCGATCAGGTACAGCATGCGAATCGGCACGGTGCCGATGGCCTCGACGCGCACGCGGCGATTGATCGGATTCTGGTACGCGACGAGGTGCGCGTCGGTGTCGTACGTGCGCGTGAGCGCTTCGCTCAACTCGATGCTGGTCGTCTCCGTTTTGTTCGGTGGGTCGGGATAGCCTACAGCGAACTTCGTAGAGAAAACCAGAACGTGCGGCATACGCCCACCTCAGATCCCAGACGAGAAAAAAAAACGGCCCCCGAAGGGCACCTGAATGAGCGAGCGGTCGAAGTTGTCCCGGCGAAGGAACCCTCAAGCGCATTCAGGTGCTTTTCGGAGGTCGGAAGCGCTTCGACACGCTTCGATGGATGTAGAGCCACACTACACAACCGCTACACGCTATGCAAAAAAAAACTGCCGGTCACTTTCGTGACCGGCAGCGGGGCGCGGAGGCCTCAGGGAACACAAGGATCACCGGGGGCCGCACCGATCCGCTCAAGGGTACACGAATCGAGAAACGGGGGTCGGGCAATCGCTGTGCCTTCTTAGGCAGTGACTTCTTCGACGACGAGTGAGGCGTGCTGGCCATTTCCCGGAACAGTAGGATCGATAACCATCGTAGAAGAACCGGTGATTACTTTCCATACAATCGTGAAGGTGTGCGCACCAGCACCTGGATTTGGAATCTCTGCTTCTATAGCGACTGTGCCGGGTAGCGCGATCGGTGCTGCTGATGAATCGATTCCAGAAAAACCGCCGCCTTCACGAGCATCGGGCGAAGGCGCAATATCGCCTCCATCGATTTGGATCTTAAACGCACCACCTACTTGTACGGGCGAGGAAACATCCGTTCGCCCTACGAACGACGCACTGAAGTGCAAAAGAAACTTGGAGCCTGTCGTGGTGGCAAGAGTGATGCTGATCCCCAACAAACCTAGAAACGTGGGCCCGCTAACCGATCGAAAAGCGGATATGTGAGATTCGGCAGTTTGAAGCAGTGCGCCGGTCCCTGTAGCGCCCGTGGCGCCCGTGGCGCCGGTTGCGCCCGTGGCGCCGGTTGCGCCCGTGGCGCCGGTTGCGCCCGTTACGCCGGCTGTACCGGTGGCACCAGTGGCACCAGTGGGACCGGTGGCACCGGTGGGACCCGCTGGGCCTGTTGCGCCTGTAGCGCCGGCGGCGCCCGTAGCGCCCGTGGCGCCGGTTACACCGAAGCCGGTAGCTCCCGTAGCTCCCGTGGCTCCCGTGGGACCCGTGGCTCCCGTAGGACCGCCTCCGGTACCACCACGAGCTAGTTGATCTACAGGCGGAATACGACGAGCGCTTGTCAGCATTTTAGCAGAACCTCTTTGGATTTCAGACGATTGTGAACCAAGCACGAATCGCACTATCTTGATCTGTAAATCCGTCCATGAGGATGTGCGTCAAGGAAGTATCGGCCAGAAGAACCGTGACTTCCATGTCGACGAAAGCCTGCGCGAGCGGAATCGTGTCGAATGTGTTGGCGATGTGTCCGTTGCATCGAACCACTACTGGCTTCGGAGGACCGATCGCGTAGTCGGATCGCGCATGACCCATCGCTACGCTCGCATCTACGATTGCGTTCGCCGCAATGAGAGTGTCTGCATAACTGTAGAATCGATTGCGATAGCGGATCTCGAACATAGTGTTTCTCTTTTTACTGAATGAGGAACAGGAACACGTTGCCCGGTGCGCCAGGAGCGCCCGCCACGCCACCAGGCCCGCCAGCAGGGCCGCCAGTACCACCGCTCACGTTCGTAACCGCGTCAGCAATTTGCGTGGACACGAGGACAACTGTACCGCCACCTCCACCACCGCCTCCGCCCGTAGCGGTGGCGCCGGCCAAGTCGCCAGCGTTGCCGGACCCACCCTGAGCACTGATCGTGGCGCCGCCCGCTATCTCGATGATTGAGGCAGCGATCCAAACGGTCCCAGCGCCGCCTCCGCCGCCTCCCCCGGTATTCGTCGCGCTACTACCGCCTCCCCCACCACCCGCGCCTCCTTCATAGGGGACAAGGTTCAGCGTCTTGCCGGTGAGCTTGGGCGTCGCCCAATAGTCGATCTCGGGCAGCGCGCGAAGAATGCCAGTCGGCTGCGCGACGGGTGTGTACGTACCGCCCAAACCGCCCGCGCTCGTCCCCGCGCCTCCGTTTCCGCCTGCGCCTGTCGTTGGCATCGAGTCGGAGACGCCTTGCGTGACGTTTGCTGCTGCCATGCCTGGCAAACCAGGCAGACCGCCCGCGCCGCCAGCCGTCCCGCCGAGGAGTGTCCCCGAGGGAGCGCCCGCGCCACCTGCACCACCACCGTTACCGCTGACTCCTGGCAAACCATCGTCTGCGTAAAACGTAGCACCCGTGATGAAAATGCTAAATTGACCAGTGCAACGAGTTTTGAAACCTCTCGTATTGACGGTGACGCCATCTTGCACTTCGCAATCGGTGTAGAAGACATCTCGCGTTAGGTGAAACGTGATTGCGTTGTCTCTGACCGATCCAGCAGGAGCGGGGCCTCCTGCGGAGTCAAACACGGCTGGACCATCGCTCCCATCGCCGAAGATGCCCGCGCCTGGAATGAGTTGCGTGATCGGGTTGAAGCCAATAGGCGGGTTTGTGACTGGCCCGAGGTACGCGCCCGTAGAAGGGCTGAAGATCGCATTGTTCGCGCCGAGCTGAGAGAGCTTATATCCGCCCTTGAACAAGAAGCTGGCGCTGCGAACATCGGCGGCGTTGTTGCCGACAACCATTCCTGTCGTTGGCGCGAAGCCGATCGATGTCGTCGCGGGCGACGTGTACTCGACGACGCCTCCCGGCGCGACGGAGATGCATCGGCCTATGGTGGGGCCAATGGCCTGCATGATCCCGTACATCACCGCTGTTGCGTAGAAGCCAGGCTCAATGGTCGCTGAGCCGTTCTCCCTCACACATAGAGCGTTTCCTTGAAGTGCAAGGGTGGAGAAAAACGCTACTAGACCAAGTGAAACTTGACCGTTACGAACGGTGAGCATTCCTTGGTTGCTCTCGGACTGACCATCGCGGAAGTAGAAGTCTCCGTCGAAGCTTGCAAAACCATCGACCTGCATACCTCCAGAAGATCCACCTCCCAAAAACTTAGTTTTTTTGCCTAGGTTATCTGCAACACATCTAGGAAGACCGATGTTGAAAAATGTTTGTACGATGGAAGTTCCGTTACCTAACACAAGGCTTTCGTCGACCAAACACTCCGAAAAAACAGTAGTTGCTGCGCTGTCTGTTTGAACGTTCCAGGAGCTAAAATCGTTTACGAAATTCCAACGGTAGAAAACGATGGTTCCGAAATGTGCCTTCCCTGGTAACGTCTGCGCGTAGATATCCGATCCGAACGTTGCCGGGGTGAACGTCACGATCTGGTAGGTGTCACCGGCAGCGGGCGCGATGGCGATCGGTATCTGGATGAAGTTCGGCGGCGGCATCTGCTGAGAAGGTTCGGTGAGCTGCGCTTGAACGTTGCCGTTCGTAGAGACCGCGATCCACGCCAGCGTGTTCTTCGTCGTGTTGATGAGGGCGCGGTTGATGTGTGGCGAATAGTCCACCACTCCCGTCCCTTGGATCTTCCAGGGTGCTGCTCCCGCTTGCGTACGATCGCGCACGGACGTGACCGCGCTGATCGTGTCCGTCACGACGACGGTGGGCGCTGGGCCTACGATGAGGAGCGTCCCATTGATCTGGACGTTCGCCAGAATAGCGACCGGATCGCCCACGATGGGAGCGCTCATGAAGGTGACCGTGCAGCGGCCCCCGAATGGCATCAGGGCGGGCTTGCTACCCGGCTCGCTCGTCCAGATCGCGTAGAGACGTGCGGCTGTCTGGACCGGATTTCCTGGGAGGCCGGTCCCGTTGTAGTCGTCGCCGCCGATCGGATCGATGACGAAAGCAGGATCGACGATCAGCCCACCAGTTACGAAATTCATTTGTGTCTCCTCACGGCTGCGGCGGGTCTACGTAACGAACGATCACGAACCCTGATCCCGTGATTGGAGGCCCTCCCGTGATCGTTGCGAGTACGGGGTTCGTGCTGACAGCTGGCGTGTCTTGGAGCGCCTGATAAATCCCCACGATCGACGGCGTGTTGCCAACGGTCGGCATGAATTCGGATGGGGTTCCGATTTGTCCAATCGAGATCTGCGTCGGACCCGTTGCGCCCGTTGGGTCTGTGTACGCCACCCTGACGTCGAGATCGGCTTCGAGCACGATGGCGCCTGCGGGCAAGACCGTGACGCTCTGAGTGGTGACAAGCCCGATCGGGAAGCGAATGACTTGAATAGCTCCTGCTGAAGCAGCTCCTGTTGGTCCTGTAGCTCCTGTTGGTCCTGTAGCTCCCGTCGGCCCCGTCGGTCCCGTAGTCCCGGTGGCGCCCGTGGCGCCGGTTACACCGAAGCCGGTAGCTCCCGTAGCTCCCGTGGCTCCCGTGGGACCCGTGGCTCCCGTAGGACCGCCTCCGGTACCACCACGAGCTAGTTGATCTACAGGCGGAATACGACGAGCGCTTGTGAGCATTTTAGCTTCTCGGTTGAGTTGTGAAACTTCTTCTCAGAAGTCCTTACGTCGAGGCGAGCGCTTGGATCCCGCACTGATTGAGGAGGCAAGAGACATTACCTGCGGTGCTCAGGATCGCGATGTCGATCGCGTGTGCACCGGCTGCTGGCGACACTTGGAACACGAAGATGAACGTCTGTGTGTCGTTGCCGACGAACGTGGAGATGAGCGCTTGATTCGGCACAGCAACGCCGTCGATACGCGGCACCACCGAGACGAGCGCGCCCGTCGCATCCTTGTTCAAAGTGATCTTCGCGGTCACTTCGATGTTCTCGCCTGGCGTCGTGGTGACGTTCGCTACCGCGACAACAGTTGCTACGCCGCCCGCCGTAACTACGCCGGGGTTCGTTCCGAATCCAACTGCGGTGACTACGCCAGCGCCCGCCGGTCCCGTGGCACCTGTTGTTCCCGTCGCGCCGGTTGCTCCCGTCGCGCCGGTTGCGCCGGTAGCGCCGGTAGCGCCGGTAGCGCCGGTCGCTCCCGGGGGGGCTCCCGATGGGCCCGTCGCGCCGGTGGCGCCGGTGGCGCCGGTTACACCGAAGCCGGTAGCTCCAGTAGCTCCCGTGGCTCCCGTGGCTCCCGTAGGGCCGCCTCCGGTACCACCACGAGCTAATTGATCTACAGGCGGAATACGACGAGCGCTTGTCAGCATTTTAGCTTCTCGGTTGAGTTGTGAAACTTCTTCTCAGAAGTCCGTCTGCGCGAAGGATACCGGCCCCGCCCGCGTAGCTATTCCTCTATGAAAAAATCGCGTTTTTTTACACGGTCGTTCGGAAAATCACCGTAGAAGCGTCACTGGCTCCGATCGTCGCAGTACCTGCGCTCGATTGCCCTTGCACGTTGATCGTGATCGCCGCCACTCGGGCCAGTAGGACCGGTCGGACCGGTGGATCCACCACTGCCACGTTGATCGATCGGCGGAATTCTGCGCGCGGATGCGAGCATTTTCGATCTCGTTTTTTATGAAATGTTTGAAACCGATTACGCCATTCGCTCGATGATGAAGTGCTGCGCGGTGGCGTGCGTGATTCCGGGCGTCACGGTGAGTGCCGTGGCGTTTCCGACCGGGTTGGCCACGCGGACAAGCTCGTTGACGGCGGTGGTGATGACGTACGCCGTTCCGATGATCGGGTGACCACCCGAAGTAGGGTTTGCATTGGCGAACGTGGTCTGATCACTCCCCGGAACGAACGGAAGCCAGGTCGCGCCACCGTCGGTTGACTGCTCGATGTAGAGCTGGCCGGGTTCGGTCACGTGGACAGAGAAGGAGAGTTTGTACGTGCCGATGACGGGTATGAGAACGCTATCTTTTCGCACCGTAGGCTGCGTGAAGACGCTAGACGTGGCCGCAACGCGCGGGAACGGAACCCCCTGGTCGATGTTGCCGGTCGAGACCGGAATCGTCGCCGTGTAATCGCTTGCGGCGGCGTTGCCTGTGCCGCTCGTGAGACCGAAAAAGTCAGCAAAAGCGAGAAACCCGCCTGCAGCGCCCGTCGGGCCAGTCGGTCCCGTAGGACCGCCACTCGGGCCGGTGGCACCTGTGGGGCCAGTCGGTCCCGTAGGACCGCCACTCGGGCCGGTGGCACCTGTGGGGCCAGTCGGTCCCGTAGGACCGCCACCCGGGCCGGTAGGACCGGTCGGACCGGTGGATCCGCCACCGCCACGTTGATCGAACGGCGGAATTCGGCGCGCGGATGTGAGCATCGGATGACTCTCTTTTTTAGAGGATGCGTGCGCCGAAGAGGCGTACGTCGAGGGGTGGAAACAATCACTACGCATTCAACGTACGCCCCCCTTGACCGGATGGCAACCATGCCTTAGCCGAGGTGTCACTTTCAGGAGTGGTACGGGTGCTTCGCGTAGTATGCGAGCGCCGAGTCGAGCCGCATCGACGCCATCGCGGCGCGCTCTGGTCCTTCGCCGCCGACGTAATTGCGCAGTCCGGCTCCGACACGGATGGATTGACGCGCCATCGCGTGCGCGACGCGCACGCTCTGGCGCCGGTGCGCCTGACGATCTTCGTCGCTCATGTTCGGGGTCGAGAGCCCGTCTGATTTCGTGATCGTGGCCATCACCTTGTCCCGAGGCGGCGAGCATGCGTTCTGCCACCCACCGTCGGCGAAGAGACGGACCGCTCCGCACTCGTAGTGGACTTGGTGGATTCCGACGGCGAGACCTCCGTCACAGGTTCCGAGGCTCATGAGCATCGCGGCTTCGGCAGACACCTTCTTCGTCAGGACTTCGAGGTTGCAGCCAAGGCCGCGCTCCATGCAGATCGGCGCCCACACCTGGCACGAGCCATCGTCCACGTAGTCGCGGAACATGTCCTCGAACCACGCGATGCGCGCGAGCACGATCGCTTCGCGACCTCCGTTGCTTCCGTCCCAGAAGCGCGGCCTCTCCAGAGAGACCCACGCGATGTCGCGCGCGATCTCGGCGAGGTGCGTCGCTTTGCCGGACATCTTTTTCGGCATCCAGTCCTGCATCGCTGCAAGCGTGTGCCCCGCGAGGGCGCCCACTCCTTCAGGCTCGGGAGGAGGAACGGCTTCCGTCTTCGGTTCGAACGTGGGTGCGTGAATCACGTTCTCGGCGTGGTCGAGCGCCACCGGGGAGAATGAGATTCCTGGTCCGACGGCCGCGACGGTTGGTGAAGCGATCATCGCGACGAGAAGACCACTGAGAAGACAGACGGATGCAAGAGACGCGAGTTTCAACATGGGCGGCATCGTGGCAACGAGATTTGTTTTTGTCCACTTTCCGCAGTGAGGTAGCTTTTCGGTCGTGGACCCAAAAGATACGATCCCTGATCTCTCCATGCACCGCTCTACGCCGCCGCCCGCGATCGGAGCGGACGTGACCCAGGAGACGTTCGTCGAGGATCTCGCGTGGACGCTCGATCAGCTTCATGCCGACGAACTCGACGAGCTTTAGTCCAGATCGTTGTCGATCACGTATCTCGCGAGAGCTTCCAGATCGCCGACTGCGACAGCGTTGTCGATGCGCCCTCTGTACTCGTCGTGAAAAACAGGCTGCCCCGTCTTCGGGTGAGGCCCCTGGTAGGTCCGTTTGTAGAGATAAGCGTTCTCGTCGATCCACCGAATCCTGAATGTCGCCTCGCCGATGTAGAACCTGCGCGAGGCGGGTTTCTTCAGGGGAGGGGTGTCGACACGCCCGGCTGAGCTTGCCTGTCTCTTGGGGGTAGGTTTCTCTTTTTCAAAAGGAAGAGGGAGAAGGGGAGCCTGAGGGGAGAAGAGAGGCTTCAGGGGAGGGGTGTCGACACGCCTCGGCTTCGAACGAACGTCTGAGCTTGCCTGTTTTTCAAAAGGAAGAGGGAGAAGGGGAGCCTGAGGGGAGAAGAAGAGAGGCTTCAGGGGAGGGGTGTCGACACGCCTCGGCTTCGAACGAACGGCTGAGCTTGCCTGTCTCTTGGGGGTAGGTTTCTCTTTTTCAAAAGGAAGAGGGAGAAGAGGGACATCTTGATCCCGAAGGGGAGCCGGGTTTGAAACAAATCGATCCTTGTTTTGAGAAATCGTAAACCCGATCTGCTCTCCAGCTTTGACTCGTCTCTCGTTTCCTACGTAAGTGAGAATACCTGTAATGAAGATCGCCTCCGCTAGCGTCAAAAGCATGATGCTTTTGCCATCAATCGGATCGTTGAAATAAGTCATCACTCCATCCTGTTTAGCTAAAACAGGAATCTCGGCCGGCTGGACCTCTACGGGGGGAGCCTGAGCCTCTACAGGAGGAGCTTGGACCTCTGCTGGAGGCGCGAGGGCCTCTATTGGAGGAGCCGGTGTCTCTGGCGCGACAACCGGCGCCGCCGGATCGACCGGTGTGACGGGAACGAGGTCAGGAAGACACGGAAGCTCGGGCGGGCAGGGCTTGGGCTCAGGGCAAGGTTCGGGAGGACACGGCTCGGGCGGGCAGGGCTCGGGCGGGCACGCCGGGGGGCAGTAAAAACGACTCCTCTCGGCAGCGTGGGCGTGTCTCCTACGCCTCGGTGGCGGCGGAGGCGGCGGCGGCGGCGGCAGGATGAGGCAGCAGCACGCGCCGAGGCCGCGCGTGATCTTGCCGCCGCATCCGAGTCCAACGCCGAGGGCGATGCTCATACGCCCGCTCGATCAGACCGCGCTACGTTTGGCCGGGCACCCAGGGGAATCAATGACGGCGCCGCCAAGGAAGTCTCGGAGCTGCTGCGTGGATTGGACCGTCACGCCGTCGTCCGCGAAGAGAACGAGCTGGCCCGGGTTGCCGCCGAAGCTCTCCAAGCGGTTCGTGTTGAACTGCCGCGCGAGCTTCGCGTCGGGGCGTAGCTCGGTGACAAAGATGAGATCCAGCGCCTCGCCGCTCGTGCAAACGCCTGTGGTGTTGTACTCGGCCGTGACTTTGTAAGGGATCGGAAGCGCGTTTATTGTCGTGACACCCGCTGCGTTGAAAATTTGCTGATAGATGCCGCTTCCGACGTCCACCATCGGGTTGTATTTCAGGCCCCATCCGGCAGCCTTGAATCTCAGATCGGTCCAATCGAGATAGAGATTTGTCGAGGGAAATAGACGTATGGCGACTGTCGGCACAAGACCCGGCAAACCGCCCATTCCGAGCACGTCTACGACGAGTTCGAGCGGCACTTGCGTGTCGTTGAAGTCAGCCTCTTCGGTGTACCCGCCCACGGTCTGAGGTTACCGCAAGGCCGCTCAGCCGTCATCCTTCGCAATGAGAGGAGCGAGGCCCGCTGCTTTACGGCCTTCATCCTCGATCAATTGGCGAGCTGTGACCAAATCTTCGGCAGAAAGCCGCGCGTGCGACACGTACGATTTGTACTCGCCGGGGATGCCCTTGTACAAAACCACATCGTTCGAGAAATCGAGCTTAGATTTGTCGAATTCGATGTTGTGTTTCTCGGGGTGTTCGTAGATCGGGGTGCCCTCGTACGGCGTCGTGATGCTCACGTCGAAGTCGGACAGTCCGAGCGAGACGAGATGTTTGATCTCTCTGCGCAGCTCTTCGATCGTTTCGGGCGTCTCTCCCGGTAGTCCAACTTGAAAAAAGACCTTTGGGTGGATGCCGTATTTGACGCACCACCGTACGAAATTTCGATTGTCTTCTAGGGTCGCGCCTTTTTTGATCGCCTTCAGGATTTCGGCGTTTGCCGACTCTCCGCCCGTACACATCTGCACGCACCCCGAGGCCGCCATCTGTTCGAAGATAGGCTCCTCGGTCATGTGCCGGCCATTCTTGAAGAACGCGCGCCAGATCACGCCTTCGGTACGGAGCATCGGTAAAAACTCGGACGTGAAATCCGGTCGTAGGTTTATTTCGTCGTCGTAAAACATAAACGCACGCAGACTGTAAGCCGATCGTATTTCACGAATCTCTTCTGAGACACGCTTTGAACTCTTTGCTTCTAGTTTTCGATATCCGGCCCAATGCGAGCAGTTGTGTACGACGATTCCGTCGACTAAAAAGCAATGTTCACCTGGAACACGAAGATCGTAAACAGGTTCGGGAAGTCCTGGCGCAATGGCTTCGACTCGAACGTAGTGCCAGTCTGGACGATTCAGCGGGTGCTCAAGTCCTGATTTGATCAGTGTACGGCGACGAACACCAAGAAAACATTTCGAGCGCGGTGTACGCCAGTACCATTTGCCTGATTTTGAAGAGCGATAGATCGCCCGTTCGGTTGGTATACGATCGTTTAGAAATTCGCTAACGCGGTAATACTTACCGTTTCCGTAACCAAGATCGTTGTTACACACCTGAATGCTAGGAACTTTGCCTAACATCAAAGACAAGTTTGCTACTTCTCGCGCTAGGTCCCACGACGCTGTTGTTAGATACGACGGAAGGTTTTTTGGAAAGTAGCCGTCTGCTGCGAATAGTCCTTCAAGGAAAGCTTCTACAACAGTACGCGGTGAACGTCGAACAACATGCGGAACGTGAAGCTTGTGTCCAGGAGTCATACCAATAATGTCGGTAAAAAACTGATAAGCTGCCCGATGGTGTATCCATCCGTGTTGCATATTATTAGTATTGGATGCGTCATATATCTTCAACGGTGTTCCGAAAGCAGACAGTACTATACGTTTTAGTTTTTTCTTCACTCGTGGAGTAACGCATACGTGGATTGCCGCTCTACCGTCTGAAGGAATACACCCGTCGCCAATAATAAATCCAATAAGCCAGGCTACGTCTTCAGTTAGTTCGCTTGGCGTTTTGCATGGATCGTATCTAATTGGATGCGGATTGATATTTTCCGAACCTCCCTTTTTGGTCATAGTTGCTAGCGTTGGGTTCTCTAATTTTACATACTTTTTTGGCCAAAGAAGATCTGGCGATTTCAGTATAAGCCAATCACCAATCTTCAAATCTGACAGTTTTTTCCATGAAGGCTTTCCGTTTTCCAATGAAAGAAACGGATGTTCTTTGGTAGCTTTTATTTTTAGACCGTTCTCGACGAGAACTTCAAAGACAGGTCTTACACCCTCGTAGACAACTTCTTCGGCGATTGCCCTACCTTCAGCGGTTGCGATGTTTCGATTTAGGGGATGTACGTGAGCCTCACCGCCATGCATACACTGTTCGATTTTTGCCTCGCCAGAGATTAGATCTGATATGCGTTCGAAACCACGGTCGGTTGATATAAAAGAATCCCCCGAAACGCAAAAAGAACACGCGAAGGGGCAACCCGTTGCGGAAACGAGCGATGTTGCTTTTTCACCTTCAATTGAATAGTGATAGCTATTCAGATCGATGAGATCGCGTGCTGGCAGCGGCCACTTGTCGTTTTCCCACGTCACGCCTTCGCGTGACGGGACCTTGAGGATGCGGTTATTGATAACGAGCGAGCGTTTCGCTCCGGAAGAAATGCGCTCAAGAAGCTCGATGAAACCCGGCTCGCCGCCGCCGCCGCCTTGATCAGAGACGACAATCCAATCGAATCCGTCTTCGACGCATCGCTGTGGGGCGGTGTTCGCGTGCGGGCCTCCGATGACTGTCTGCGCCTTCGGGTGAATCTCTTTGACGGCACGGAGCAGCTTGACGACGTGCGGGTGTTGAGCGGCGAGAGAGTAGAATCCGATGATTTCTGGACCGTGTTCCAATCCTCGGAGAAGCTCTTCA
Source organism: Gemmatimonadales bacterium (assembly GCA_038227135.1). Classification (GTDB taxonomy): domain Bacteria; phylum Gemmatimonadota; class Gemmatimonadetes; order Gemmatimonadales; family Gemmatimonadaceae; genus UBA4720. The sequence continues at coordinate 12,399 of JBBRQC010000020.1, read as the reverse complement.
CGCGCTTCCGCAAACACGACGTCCGCGTTTGCGTGGGCAAGCTCGGGGTGCCGGCGCTTGTACCCTGTCAGATCATGCACGCGGACCTCGTGCCCGCGGTCCCGAGCGACGGCTGCAATCTGAAGCGGCCCAAGAAACGGGAACGCGCGGTCGTCGATCAGGAACGCGCTGGGCGGAATGACGAGATCGATTTTCACTGGATCTCCGGGACGTAGAACGAGTGCGAGACCGAGTGGTACGGCGTCGTAGCGATCTCACGGTAGCCGTACGCCACGATGAGATCACGAACCTCTTGCTCGATGGTCGGTCGCTTGAAGTTGTGGTTCTCGACCAGGATGTTTGGCCGTAGCTCTCGGATGAGTCGCTCCGCCGCGCTCAGCACAGCCACCTCCGCGCCCTCGACATCCAGCTTGAGCCAAAACCTGTTGTACTTTTTCGCGTCGTCTTTGACGAGAAATTCACGCTCGTACCAGGTGTCGAGCCTCTCTACCGGGATGACGTTGGATCGAATGGGCGGATCGTTCTCGTAGAATTCTTGCGTGTAGGCGTCGATCCATCCGATTTTGTCGTACGCGCCCGTGCCGTAAACGACGCACCGATCCGACCAACCGTTGAGAGCGAGAGACTCTTGAAGAAACTCTGCTTCTGAGTCGGAGTTGGGTGCGCCTTCCGGGGACCAAGCGTACACGCGCGCCGCTCCTTGAGAGAGAGCCGTGAGAGTGTAGCTCCCGTACGCGGCCCCGACGTCGATCACGCAATCGTTCTTGTCCACGTGCCAGTGGGTGTCTCGAACAGAGGTCTCATCTTCGAAGGTGAACCACGTCGCGTCTTGCGGGTGTTTCTCCTCGTACGCGATCTTGTACGGCATCCCTCGGAAGACACATTCTTTGGCACTGTGCATGGTTGGAACCCTTTTCGGAACGACTTTTTTAGACAGTCCGTCGACAATGGTTTGCTCTAGTTGCTTCGCGAGCGCAGGCCACGCGAACTGTTCCGCACGCAGCCTAGCCTTGTGGGCCCATTCTTTTCGCCACGGCTCGTCCGTGAGCGCTCGGATGACCAGATCGCTCCACTCCCCCATGTGATCCCGCGCTGGCGCCTCGACCATAGGGACGTGGCCGCCGTAGATTTCCCCGAGCGCATCGACGCTGCTCGTGATCGGCAGTGCGCCCGACACACACCCTTCCAACGTCGCTACGCTGAATCCTTCGGTCCACGCGATGGTATCGCAGGGATAACCAAGGACTGAAGCCATCGCCAATTCTTGCGCCAAGCGGTCGTGACTGATGGATCCGACTATTTCAGCGCCGAGTTTTTTTACTCTTGGCAGTACCGCTTCCATATATCTAGCGCGGCATCCTTGTTCATCCATCGAGACACACGAGCTGTCGCGTATCCCGCGACACCGCTCGATCCACTGTTCGAGCGAATGGTAAAAAACAAAAAGCTCTGCGTGAGGCACGGCCTTTTTTATCTTCGGCCACTCTTGAAAAAGAAGATGAAGTCCTCGATCGGGGCTCGATGCGTAGACAACGCGTCCAGGAGCTTTGGGCGTTGATAGATCGTACTTTTCGGGGTAGCAGCCATTCGGAAGAACCACCCACTTGTGCGGCGACAAAGACAGGTTTCGTTGACGGTGCGCCTCGGAGGGGCTCGTCCACACGTCCACGAAGTCATCGTACCCGGGCTGCATGTACGCGCAGTCGTTCAACTGCTGATCGACGAGACGCAGCGTGCGAGGTGATACGTGACGCAGGTAGTCTGGCTCGTTCCAGGAGCACACGGCGTCGTACCGAGCCCCGTGGCCGCCGAGATCGGATAGCGGATGGAGCGCAACGTTGTCGAAGGACGCAATGCCAGGTTGCTCGACGTAGAGAGAGATCTCGTGGCCGAGCTTTGCAAGTTCGCGGGCAAAGCAAAAGCAAGACAGCTCCGAGCCCGTGAGCCCACGGTCGGACCCCCAAAGGTTAGAAAAGTCGAACGGGCGTCCCCCCATCGACATCGATCCGTAGACGAAGGCAATTTTCACAGAATGCCTTGATACGCAGGGAACGTCTCTTCGTCGGCTGGCGGCGGCGCAACAGGCGCGGGCGCAGGCGCAGGCACGGACGCAGTAAGGCACTCACGAAACAGCTTCTCCCAATCATCCGCCACGCCGTCCCATGAAAGATTGGCTCGCGCGTACGCCTGGAGCGCCTCTCTGTCCTCGTTGCCCGGCTTCGTGAGCGCGTCGATGGTCGCTTCGACGAATGCGTCTTGATACTCTTTCGAGAGCCAGTCGCCCGGGATCAGCACACCTCGCGGCCCAACGGTCTCATTGAGAGCCGCGATCGGCGATGTGACGATGCGCAGGCCGGCAGCCTGAGCCTCCATTGAAGAAATGCAAGAAGTCTCCATAAACCAAGTACTGTACGGAAACACACCTGCCGACAAATATTCTCGCGCAAGCTCTTCTTGATTCACGCGATCGCGAAAGTGCACTCCATCCTTGCGCAATGTTACCAATCGATCGCGAATTTCTCTGATGAGTTTGAGTTGCTCTTGCTCCCCACGTTGCTTGGCTATCGATTCCCACGTTGTGAAGCCGTAGAAGACGTGAAGCTCGGCGTCGGGCACGAGCTTTCGGATACGCGGCCACATGTCGAGGAGCGCCGGCAAGTACCGGTCAGGGCTGCTGCTTACGACGAGCTTGTGTGTGTTGCGCTCGACCTTCTGATCGAAGCGAGCGAGATCGACCCCGTTGCGCGTACAGATGACTTTCTCGGGAGGCAGTCCGTGATGCTGGATGAGAAAATCGCGATGCCACTGGGAGAGCGCGAGCACCCGCGTGGCGAGGCGCGCCCTCTCGGGAGTCATCCCCGATGCGAAAATATCGTGGACCCATAGAAACTTGATCGGAGCCTCAACGCCTTCAAGCAGCTGCGCGTGCCGCCACGCAATGAGGACATCGCACTTGCCGACTGATTCGACTTCCTTCGAGGGCGAATACTCCACACCGTCGTACCGCGCGCTCGGGCCGCAGCTCGTGAAGACCCGCACGCGATGGCCCTTGGCGGCGAGGCGCTTGGCCATCTCGATGACGGCGGTCTCCGACCCGCCGATTCCCTTCTCGGCGGCCGTCTTGGGGTTCCACTCTTCCCACGCATCGCCGCACGCAAAGACGATGTTGAGCGACGGGCCGCCTGTTGCGGTGACTCGACCTTCGGGATCCGGTGACTCACTGTCGAGCGATCGAAGGATCAGATCCCGCGTAGCCGTACTTGTCGCGTTGCAGGCGACGAGCCGATCAAGCACGACGGAAATCTCTTGGTGCGCGATACTCCGTTCATACCGCCTAAGGTTGGGCGCGACGTGCACGTGGTTCGGAAACCGAGCGGCCACTGTCCTAGCGCTCAAAAGCGCCCCTGCAATATCGTTGATTTTGTTGCAAGCGTAATTCAAGTACACATGAATGTCGATATCTCGCGCAACCGTGTTTACGAAAAGAATCGTGGCGGTCGGAGGACACGCGAGCGCCATTCGCCCGAAGTGGACGCACCGCTCCCATTGACGTCTGTCGTCCGACGCCATCGCTAGAAAATAGTACGCCCTCATGATCGCGTAGTAGCTCTCGAACCACTCGCGATGCTTGAGCGCGCGATAGCCCCATGACAGAGCGTTCTCGTAGTCCGCTCGAACTTCGTAGCAGGCGACGATCTCTAAACACGCTTCGCACTTCTCTTCGTCCCATCCGGAGAGCTGCACGAATCGCGTGAGATACTTGATCGCGTTTTCGATCTCCCCCATGCCGCCGTACTCACGGCCGAGGTAGTGGATCATCCGAACGTCAGCCTCGCCTTGTCGGCCGTACCACTTTTTTAGAATTCGGAGATTTCGTCCTGATTCGCGATCTTTTTTGATGTGTCTTCGACGATGAACGTACCGAAGATCGCCGTGGTGAACCTGTATGGTCGCGGACGGAACGCGCGGCGAGATGATCTCGTGAACTGGGAGCACCCACTGGAAAGCGTCCCACGGCGTACAGAGTCGCTCCCGCGACTGGATACAGGTGCACGCGCCGGTCTCATCGTGGTCGTACTCGTACGGCAGCATGATTTGGCAAGGACCGTTGTTCCGGCTCTTGTCGGCGAACGCGATGATCTCGGCGAGCTTGTCGGCGCCCTGAATCTCGTCGTCCCCGTCGACCCACATTCGCCACTTTTGCGTTCCAAGCGAAAACGCGCGATTGCGAGCCATCCCAAAGTCTTCGATGGAGCCGTCTTTTCCGTTGCAGTCCGTGAAGACTTCGAACACGTCCGCGATCCTCTTCGCGATCTCGGGGGTACGGTCCTTCGAGCCCGTGTCGACGATGACGACTTCTTCCACGTAGTCGCGCACGGAGGCGACGCATCGTTCGATGTTTTGTTCTTCGTCGCGAACGATCATGCAAAGGGAGACAGGCGACTTCATCGGCGTCCTCGTATCGTTTGTTCCAAGAGACCAAGCGCGATCTCAAGCACCTCGCTTGGACCGTACGTGCCCTTTGGACGTAGCTTCTCGGGCAGAGTGTTCGTCCCTCGGGAGAGAAGCTCTTTTTGAACGGCTACAAGCCGGTTGTACGCTCGTTCGGTTAGCGTCAATGACTTGTAACCCTCGCGCGGCACGGACGGAAAGTACCGTACGGTACGAGAACCGTCAACGGCTCTTAGGTGCTCGGGAAGCAGACGATGAACCCGCCCGCCAAAATGCAGGTGGTCTGACCGTTTATCGCTGGCGCAAGCACGACGCAAACGCTTCCTGTAACACCTGTGGCGCCGACGACTGTTCCTTGAATGCGCATCGGGCCCGTAGCGCGTCCAAAACCGAAGATCATACTAGCGGTTGCTCCTATGGCGAGACCGCCAGCTCCTTGAAGGATCGCCGCATGAATGACGTTGGCGTTTGCGCCAGCACCGCCTGTGCCAATGCCAGTCAAATCGGCAGCAATCGAAGCACCGCTCGGAATAAGGATTCCAAACTTTGTTCCTGCGGAAGCTCCAATGAATTGAAGGCTGGATATGAAAGCCATATTTCCGCCGCCGTACGCGCAGCACAAATTAGGCGGTCCGGTTGCTCCTGTAACGGAGGTGCAGAACGGATCGGGATTTCGATTCGCGATAATCGAGGAGCCGGTTACGCCTGGTGAGCCTTGCGTTCCTTGAGGCCCTGTCGCTCCAGTATCCCCCGTGATGCCGGGGGAGCCCTGTGTTCCCTGCGGTCCCGTTACGCCCGGCGATCCTTGCGTGCCCTGCGGTCCCGTCGCTCCGGTCTCTCCGGGAGATCCTTGCGTTCCCTGAGGCCCAGTGACGCCGGGAGAACCTTGCGTCCCTTGGGGGCCGGTAGCTCCCGTGACACCTGTCACACCAGGAGATCCCTGCGTGCCTTGCGGCCCCGTGACTCCGGGAGAACCTTGGGTGCCCTGCGGTCCTGTTGATCCCGTGACGCCGGTCACTCCCGGAGAGCCCTGCGTTCCTTGCGGACCGGTAGCTCCGGTCACGCCCGTGACGCCAGGCGATCCTTGCGTCCCTTGAGGCCCAGTCGGTCCTGGTGATCCAATTGGACCTGTGGCGCCGGTCACTCCGGTCACTCCTGGTGAGCCCTGCGTGCCCTGCGGTCCCGTGGCTCCGGTGACGCCAGTAATCCCGGGAGATCCCTGCGTGCCCTGCGCCCCCGTTGGACCCGGCGAACCCATCGGCCCGGTGGCACCCGTGACGCCGGTGATTCCCGGTGATCCTTGTGTTCCCTGAGGCCCAGTGACACCGGGTGATCCTTGCGGACCCGTGGCGCCCGTGACACCTGTGACGCCAGGCGATCCCTGTGTTCCTTGCGGTCCGGTAACGCCAGGAGACCCCTGAGTGCCTTGCGGTCCGGTAGATCCGGTGATTCCGGTGACGCCCGGGGACCCCTGTGCTCCCTGTGGACCCGTTGCGCCGGTGACTCCAGTGACACCAGGGGATCCCTGCGTTCCTTGTGGTCCGGTTGGACCCGGAGATCCGATGGGACCCGTGGCGCCCGTGACACCTGTGACGCCAGGCGATCCCTGTGTACCCTGCGGGCCGGTGACGCCAGGCGATCCTTGTGTTCCCCGAGGCCCCGTCGCTCCTGTAATTCCGGGCGATCCTTGCGTTCCTTGCGGTCCAGTTGTTCCCGTGGCGCCAGTCACACCGGGCGATCCCTGCGTTCCTTGCGGTCCGGTCGGGCCTGGCGATCCGATAGGTCCGGTCGCTCCGGTGACTCCGGTTACTCCAGGCGATCCCTGAATGCCCTGCGGGCCAGTGACTCCCGGCGATCCTTGCGTACCTTGCGGTCCCGTAGATCCGGTGACACCCGTGACGCCTGGCGATCCCTGCGTTCCTTGCGGGCCCGTGACGCCTGGAGATCCTTGCGTCCCTTGAGGGCCTGTTGCCCCGGTGACGCCGGTGACTCCCGGTGAGCCCTGCGTTCCTTGCGGCCCCGTTGCGCCCGTGACGCCCGTGATTCCGGGTGAGCCCTGCGTCCCTTGAGGCCCAGTGACGCCGGGAGAACCTTGGGTACCCTGCGGCCCTGTAGATCCAGTCACGCCGGTCACGCCGGGAGATCCCTGCGTGCCCTGCGGGCCAGTGACTCCAGGCGAACCTTGGGTGCCTTGCGGTCCCGTAGATCCAGTCACGCCGGTAACGCCGGGGGATCCCTGCGTGCCCTGTGGTCCGGTGGCTCCCGTGACGCCGGTAACGCCCGGCGAGCCCTGCGTGCCTTGAGCCCCCGTGACGCCCGGCGATCCTTGCGTTCCTCGGGGACCCGTCGCTCCGGGAGATCCTTGCGTTCCCCGAGGCCCAGTAACGCCGGGTGATCCTTGGGTCCCCTGCGGTCCGGTCGATCCAGTTACTCCCGGCGATCCTTGGGTCCCCTGCGGCCCGGTCGCGCCCGTCACTCCGGTCACTCCGGGTGACCCTTGTGTGCCTTGCGGTCCGGTGACACCCGGTGAGCCCTGCGTTCCCTGCGGTCCGGTCGCGCCTGTAACCCCGGTCACTCCCGGAGATCCTTGGGTACCCTGCGGACCGGTAGCACCCGTGACGCCCGGAGAACCTTGGGTTCCTTGCGGCCCAGCGGCCCCCGTCGCGCCGGTGACTCCCGTGATCCCGGGCGATCCTTGCGTTCCTTGCGGACCTGCTTCTCCGGTCACTCCGGTAATGCCCGGCGATCCTTGGGTGCCTTGCGGGCCTGTAGCTCCAGTGACTCCGGGGGATCCTTGGCCCCCCTGCGGTCCTGTAACACCCGGCGATCCTTGATCTCCTTGGGGCCCAGTCGCTCCCGTGACGCCCGTGACTCCGGGCGATCCTTGATCGCCTTGGGGTCCAGTCGCTCCCGTGACTCCGGTGACACCAGGCGATCCTTGATCTCCTTGAGGTCCGGTCGCGCCAGTGACTCCGGTGACGCCGGGGGATCCTTGATTACCCGGTGGCCCGGTCGCTCCAATAGCGCCAGTCGCGCCGGGCGATCCTTGGATCCCCTGCGCCCCGGTTGCGCCAGGGATACCCGGAGACCCTTGCGTGCCGGGACAGCACGGACCCGTTGCTCCTGTGACGCCCGGCAAACCTTGTGGACCTTGTGGCCCTGTCGCTCCTGTTACGCCCGGTGCTCCACCGCCGGTAGAGCCAGTGGCGCAAGAAATCGTCGGGAGGAGATCAATAAACGCCACAGGTCAAGTCGCACGATAGTTTTGGTTTCGTGGTTAACGAAAATCGCCGCCTTTGGGCAGACAAGGAGGCCCGGCTATGCATTTAGTTTGTCGAAAAGAAGCGCGAGAGCTTCTTCCAACGTGTTCCCGATGGCGTAATCGTTATCGACACGAACGATCCATTTTCTTGTCGAATCTGCCGGTGGCGTGATGTGTATCGTCGATCCGGTTTTCAGTGCAATGCTTTCAATCGTTGAGTTGAAAACACTCATACGCCGATCGCGTCGATGTCCGCTTTTGCTTGGGCAACGACGTTCGCCTCCGTGGCTCCCGTAAAGGTGTGAGCCGTTGCAGATCCCGGGGGGATGTACCAAGCGAACCACGGGTTCCCGTTCGGAGCGGGCGCGTAGGGCAGGATGTGGATCCCCTTGTAGACGACGGCCGTGCCTGTCCTGAAGTTGGCGGGCTGAATCGGCGGCGGCGGGATCGGCGGCGGCGTCGTCGTGCTCTCGTAGATGCGCGCGCCGAAAATCTGCTCGGCCCCCGTCGTCGTCAGAAGCGCGGTGCCGATGATGCGGACGCGAGAGTCGCCCGTGATGTCGGACGCGGGCCAGTCGGACGGCAGCGCGTCCCCGGGCATGAACACGGTGACGTTGGAGAAGATCGATGCGGCATCCGCGGCGATTTGCGCGCGCGTGTAGCCCGCCGGAACTTGCGCGCTTGGAGCCGAGACGGCGTATTTGTAGCCCTCGATCGTATCGGTGACGGGCTTCCACGAGGTGTTCGTAGGCGGGGGCGCGGGAGCTTTTGCTGCAGGTTTGGCGGAGAGCTTGACGGCCAAAAACACCAAGGCCGCGAGTGCAAGCGTTCCAAGGAGGAGAGTGTTCGTCGACATCCCTGCAGGCGCAGGCGCGGGCGCGAACCTCGCGAGATCGGCCTGCGTCGGACCACGGCGCTTCAGGCGTCGATTTTCCCTGACTCGCGCGGCACGTTGGGATCGCGTGGGCCTACGGCGGTGGGTTGTCATGGCGTCACTGTCGCACGAAAGGGACCGAAGAAAAAGGCCCGCGGGCTCGTGACTTGATGCCCTGTTGCGCGAGCGCGCGGATGCCGATGCTCGCGTGGCGGATTGGGCTCGACGCGCCGATGAGTCAGGCGATGCCACGTTCTCGGTGGACCCTGAGTGAGCAGGGACGAAGCCGAATCGCCCTGGAGTCGTGATGCGCGTCGACGCCGCAGTTGCAGTCATCGCGATTGGGACGACAACCGATCGAAGCACCTTCCCCGGCGTCGTTACGGTCGGTGCCGAGACGGTGGTTGAGGTATAACAGCTTCATGCGAAAAGGTCGTGATTGCGGTGGGTGGGATCCGCGGATCCCGCACGGTTGGGAGCCATGCGATCCGAGGACGATCCCGCGCGATGCGAGACACTACCTCCATCGCCCCGTGCTTCATGAAGAGAACCCGACGCCGACGCACATTCGGATCGGTCTCACCCTCGCGGCCATCGGCCTCGCTCTCACGGCCTACCAGATTTTCCGCACGCCGCCGTGCGCGCAAGCCGCGCCTCCGGGGCCTTTGCCGCCCGTAACCGGAAGCTGCTCCAGATTTCGCGGCGCGACAAGTCTATCGAAGGCCGCTGTCGCTCGCGCGTTCGCGATCTTGAACAGCGAACCGATGGGCGCTGTCATCATTGAGCCTTTCGGCGGGAAGATGCTTCGATTCCTCGTCGAGACGCACCCCGCCGATGCCGGTATTCCTAGCCCACACAAAGGTGTTACCGTTTTCGAGTGCATCAACTAGGGGTTTGCTACTTGTGGAGTATAGTGAAACGTCATCTTGTTGTGTGCGCGGAAGTCAAAGACGTACTCACCTAGCAGGTTGAAAGGCGGCAATGAAAGGTCTATCTCTCTCCAACCGCCTACCTGAATATCGTGGTTGTTTGAAGATACAGAGGGGGATCGATCGTTGACGAACAGTAGATGCTTGGCGCACTTCGACAACTTTTCGACGAGTTTTACCACTTCTTCGTTCGATAGATGCTGAAGAACGTCTTTGCATAGGATCAAATCAACAAAAGGAATCTCAGTATCTTTGTCTATTAAATTAAACGTGCGTGTATCGGATCCATGGTCGCGACGGAGACGATCTACTAGGTTAGGAACTATGTCGAAGCCGTAATACTTGCGCGTCCCCCAGTCGACTAGTTTGGACCACTGCCAGTCTCCACACCCGTAGTCCACAACAGATTGAACCTCATGTCGCATCATGAAGTCTTCGAGAAATCTTCGATATTCATATGTAAATTCTGGTGTGCTCCCGGGGCCACTACCTTCGCCACCTGGTCGGTACCAGCTATGAAACACCTCCTCGCCCGTAACAAGCGGCAACAAAGGTACGCTGAGTGAAGCCATACGGTACTTGACATCTTTGTCGTCTTCGTCGCACGTGAGGTATCCGTAGGCCTGGCGTGTGTCTAGGTACTGAGGAATTTTGGCCTTGCGCGCGCTCGCGCTGAATATCACGTATTCGTGTCGACACGAGCCGTCGTCGTACGACAAGAACGGCAAGGCATCCGCGCGTACGAGATACGTGCAATGGACAACAGGTACCTCTACAAGTCCACGAATGTCTCTACGAAGCAGCGCCGCATAGTATGGAGAATCTGCGTAGTAACCGTTTGCATCAATTGCGGCATGAAAATTAGAATACATGCTAGTCGAGTGTATTAAAAGGGGCGCTACAATTGGTAAGTTTGTGTCTACAAGACTGCTCAATGTCTCAGGGACAATAAAGTTGTCGACATCGGCTGTAAAGTAAAAGTCACACTTTTGCTGTTGCGCAACCTTCAAACTGTTCTGACGAATGGCTCCAAGTACACGAAATCTGTCTGCGTTCCATTCGTGTACACCGTACTGTTCGACATTGATCGGTACGTCTTGGTTTATGAATTCGACTCTCCCATACTCGTCGCCAATCTTAGAGATCCATGTTTGTAATATATCAGCCGTTCGATCGGTATTGTTGTTCGTATGGACGTAAAGCGAGATCGCTTTTTTTGGATACTTGAGTGCTTCTATACACTCTAAGTAGTATGGGAGAACCGGCTCCTTCTGTTTCGCAAGTATTGCCATCAAAACCCGCGGAAATTTTTTCACCATTTTGCACCTCGGTTATTAGATGACCTACGACGAAATCCCACCGCCCGTGCGCCAAGCACTAGGTACGTACGAAGTGCTGCGACGCGTCTTGATACCCAGGCTCGCAAACTAGGCTACCTTTCCCAAGGTGAGCGGTGACAAAGACGCCTTCGATGAGGATGAACCTCCGACTCTTCCACCGTGTCTCGCCTGTGGGGGCTCTTGGCGCGTATTCGTTGACCGCGGTGGCTCGTACCACCTTACGATCTGCCGGTGGTGTACCCGAGGCGCAATGACGCCCGACCAGATCAAGTGCTGGGTGGCCCGATTTTCAAGCCGTCGCAAATAATTTTACTGGCAGTGAAGCGTGATGGCGCCGCCGTCAGCCATCTCGCATACGAGCTTCGTAGCAGCGTCGATCGACGACGTGGCGTCAGCGCCGCCAGCTTCTTCTGCCAGCGTGAAAACGTCCCCCGTACAACCGACGATTGCGAGAAGTGCGACGCAATATTTCATCGTGAATCTCCTGGGTCTGAAACCCCGGCCTTCAGGCCGGCTTCTTGGTTCTGCACGTACTGACGCAGCACCTCGATCGGCGCACCTCCGACCGACGACGCGAAGTAGCTCGGGCTCCAAAGGGACCGACTTGACGGCATGCGGTGCCCGGCCTCCCGGTACCTCCGCGACGAGACGCCCTTGAGCGAGTTGACGATCTTGGAGACCGACAGCTTCGGCGGGTAGCGAACGACGATGTGGACGTGGTCGGCCTCACCGTTTAGTTCGACGACGGCGAACGACATCTCCGTCGCGACACGCCGCATTGCCGCCTCAATCGTCGCGAGCCCCTTCGCGTCCAGCACCTTCCTCCGGTACTTCGTTACGCAGACCAAGTGGGCCAAAAGCTTCGTGACGCTGTGCCTCCCGGGGGGCATGCGGAAGGCTCCAAGACGGGGAGCGAAGGTACATCTGGGCGCGTTCCAGCAACGCGACACTGTCTCGTGCGTGCCCCAGCATCGAATTACAACTAGCGCACAAAATCCCACGGACAGCTCCTGTTATGTGGTCATGGTCTACGGATAGGAAACCTTTCGACGCACGCTCCTCTCCTCCAAGGCAGATGGCACACGTCCCGCCCTGCGCCACAAGCTGATGATTGTACTGCTCCATAGTGATTCCGTACGTCCGCTTCAGCTTGTTCGCGCGGTGGCGCGACTTGTTTTTTTGGTAGTCCGCCTTTGCTCGTTCTATCCGCTTACCCCTGTTGGTTTCATATTTGAACCTCGCCGCCGCCGCGACCTTTTGCTTGTTCCCTCTGCGATACTCCCTGTTCTTCTCAACCTGGCACTCTTTGCAATAGGACGAGAGCCCGTCTGAACGTGACAAGTCCTTGTGGAATTTCACATTCGGCCAGCACATTCTACATCTGCAGCACGCCTTCACGCGTTCCGGCAGTGGGACACCAAGCCTGCCCCTGCACATGGAAACAGCGGACGCGCTGGTGCCATAGATTCTGGCGATGCCTACGTTCGTCATTGTCTTTAGTAGCCCCGCTAGGACTTCGTCGTGAGGTAACTTTCGTCGCAT
>JBBRQC010000019.1:0-54711 GCA_038227135.1 Gemmatimonadales bacterium | reverse complement strand
GACACCGCGCCTCCAGCCTCGTGGAGCACGCCGATGATCTGCTCCTCCGAAAATCTCGTCCTCTTCATCAGTCCTCCCCGCCTCTCGGCGGATCAGGACTCACAACCTACGAAATGACTCCGGTTTCGGGGAGGACGTCATTGAGGCTAACCCGTTTTTCAGTCCAACACCGTGTACTTGTACGCCTTATGACAGCTCCCGAGGAGGGACTCGAACCCCCGACCCGGTGATTAACAGTCACCTGCTCTACCACCTGAGCTACTCGGGAATAGCATGGGAAATTAGCCACTCGGACGATCGGAATCAACCGACGCCGACAACTCCTCGGCGAGAGTAACTCCATTGTAGTCCTTCGTTCGCTACCTTCTAGTATGCCCGCAAAAAGAAACGGCATTCAGCGCCAAACCGCACTGGTCACCGGCGGCTCCGGCGGTATCGGACTCGAGCTGGCGAAACATCTTGCCCGAGCAGGATTCGATCTTGTCCTCGTAGCTCGAAAGCGCGACACCCTCGAGGCCGCCGCCGGTCAGCTGGAAGGGAAGTTCGGTATCAAGGCGCACGTCTTCGCTGCAGACCTCCGACTCGCCGACGCACCGCAGGCGATCTTCGACTTTCTGCGCAACGAGAACCTCGATATCGATGTTCTCATCAACAACGCGGGCTTCGGCCTCGGCGGAGAATTCGCCGACACGGCAATCGAGCGCGAGCTCGATATGATTCAGGTCAACATCGTCGCGCTCACCCACCTCACCAAGCTTTTCATTCCGGCGATGATCAAGCGACGCTCGGGGAAGGTTCTCAACGTCGCGTCAACAGCGGCCTTTCAGCCCGGACCTCTGATGGCGGTCTACTACGCCACCAAGGCATACGTACTCAGCTTTTCAGAGGCGCTCGCGGAGGAGCTTCGCAACACCGGGGTCAGCGTCACCGTGCTTTGCCCAGGACCCACTCACACGGATTTCGCCGAGGCGGCGAAGATGACGAACTCGCGCCTGTTCAATGCATTCGGGGTCGCCGATCCCTCGGACGTGGCGAAATACGGCTACGATGCCATGATGCAGGGGAAGCGTCTCGCGATTCCCGGTATCAAGAACAAGATCATCGCCCAGGCCAACCGGCTGGCGCCTCGCGCCCTCTCCGCCAAACTCGCGCGACTCGCCCAGGAATCGCGCAACTAGCGACTCCGCCCGCGCTAAAGTGCGAGCTGGGTCGACATCGGCCCGGGTTCAGCAACCATCAGCCGCGGCGATAGCTCCAATGGCGTACGCCGTTCGAGCAACGGCGCGAGCCAGCGACCCGTATAGGAATCCTTGACGAGTGCGACGTCTTCGGGGCGTCCCATCGCAATCACCCTACCACCGCCGACTCCGCCCTCGGGACCAAGATCGATCACCCAGTCCGCCAGCTTGATCACGTCGAGATTGTGCTCGATAAGCACTAGCGAGTGCCCCTGCTCCAGCAGGCGATCGAAAACCTTCGCCAACTTCCTGATGTCCTCGAGGTGCAATCCGGTCGTAGGCTCGTCCATCACGTACATCTTCTTTCCGGATTTCTTCCCCGCCAACGCCAGCTCGCGCGCGATCTTGATGCGTTGCGCCTCTCCGCCCGAAAGCGTCGTCGCCGGCTGTCCGAGCCGAAGGTAGCCAAGGCCCACCTGCTGAAGCTGCCAAAGCGCCTGGCCGAGCTTCTCCTCGCGCGGGAAAAACCGGATCGCCTGATCCACCGTGAGATTGAGCACTTCGTTGATGTTCTTTCCACGCACGGTCACATCGAGCACTTCGGGCTTGTAGCGCTTTCCCCCACAATCCTCGCACGGAACGAACACGTCGGCCATGAACACCATCTCCACCTCGAGAGCGCCCGCGCCCTCACACGCCTCGCAGCGTCCGCCCTCGACGTTGAAGCTGAAGGTTCCGGGCGTGTATTTCCGCTGGCGCGCAAGCGGTGTATCCGCGAAGATCTGCCGGATCTCGTCAAATGCCTTGACGTAGGTGACGGGGTTCGACCGCGGTGATTTGCCGATCGGACTCTGATCGATCATCACGACGTCCTCGATCGCGTCGAAGCCGGTGATTGTCTCGTATTCGCCGACTTTCTCCCCGAGGTGGACCTTCGCCGAGTGTTCGCCCACGAGATGGGTCTCGAGCGCGCGGTAGAGAACGTCGTGCACCAGTGTGCTCTTGCCCGACCCCGACACTCCCGTCACGACCGTCAGGGCGCCAAGCGGAATCCGGACTTCGACATCCCGAAGATTGTGCTCGCGCGCGCCGGTGAGCGTTATCCAGCGCGGGCCGAGCCTGCGCCGCTCACCCGGCAGCGGTATCGTGCGTGCTCCCGTCACGTACTGTCCGGTGAGCGGACTCTCGGCGATGCGCGAGATAGGTCCCGCGAACACGATCTCACCACCAGCTTCACCGCTGCCGGGCCCCAGCTCCACCATGTAGTCGGCCGCCTCGATGGCGGCGAGATCGTGTTCGACGACCAGAACGCTGTTGCCAGCGTCGCGCAGGCGTTGCAAGAGTTTCAGCAGCCTGTCCATGTCCCGCGAGTGAAGTCCAATCGAGGGCTCGTCGAGGACGTACAACGTGTCCACGAGCTGTGATCCGAGCGAGTTGGCCAGTCCGATCCGCTGCGCCTCGCCGCCCGAGAGCGTACGAGTCGCGCGATTCATGGAGAGGTAGCCGAGTCCGACG
This sequence comes from Gemmatimonadales bacterium, assembly GCA_038227135.1. Classification (GTDB taxonomy): domain Bacteria; phylum Gemmatimonadota; class Gemmatimonadetes; order Gemmatimonadales; family Gemmatimonadaceae; genus UBA4720. The sequence continues at coordinate 52,018 of JBBRQC010000019.1, read as the reverse complement.
TCGCGGAGAAATGTGACGCGATCGCGAGCTTCCTTGAGAATCATTCGGGCGATGGCGCGCTCGAACTCGCTGAGCTGAAGGTCGTTCAGCCATACAGCGAGCTGATCCACCGGAAGCTCGGCGACCTGGGCGATGTTGAGGCCGCCGACGCGCACATTGAGCGCTTCAGGCTGGAGCTTGGTGCCGTGACAGCGCGGGCACTCCTGCGCGGTTTGATACTGCCGCAGAAAAACGCGGATGTACTGCTTGTAACGCTTGCCCTCGAGGTCCCGAAGGAACGGGAATATTCCCTTGTATCCACGCGTCTTCGAATTCAGAAGTAGCTGGCGATGGGCCGCGGTGAGCTGATCCCACGGCTTGTCCATCGGAATTCTTTCGCGTTTTGCAAACTCCGCAAGCGCCCTGCGCTTGTTCTCGTAGCGGGGCTTCGTCCAGGGATCGATTGCGCCATCGCGGAGCGACCGCGTCGGGTATGGCACGATCAGCGCCTCATCGTACTCTAGAATCGCGCCGAATCCGTTGCACTGGCTGCAGGCACCGCGGGGATTGTTGAACGAAAAAAGCTGAGGGGTTGGTGTCGGGGCGACCGTGCCGTCGTTGGGGCACTCGAAGCGCTCCGTGAACCGGAGCTTGTCGACCGTCAGTCCATCAATCGGCGAAACCACCGGCTCGTTGAGTAGAATCACGCAATCCCCTTCGCCTTCCCTGAATGCAGTTCCAACCGCATCGGTCAATCGGCCGGAGCTCCCGGGGGAAGCAACGAGTCTGTCCACAACGACAAGAAGCTCCTTGGCGCGAGTGATATTCCGCTTCGAGTCAGCGAGCTCGTCGAGGTGCATTGCAATCCCATCCAGCGCGACGCGAAGAAATCCCTGCGCGCGCAGGTTCTCGATCACAACCTCGTGGGTGACTTTGCTGGAGAGCCTGAGCGGAAACGTGACGTAAAACCGCGTCTCCGCCGGGATCGAGAGCCCTTTGTCGGTGACCGACTGCACGGTGTCCGGCTTGATCTCCCGCCCGCAATTCGGGCAGTAGGTATGTCCGACGCGTGCCCACAGCAGCCGCAAATAGTCATAGATCTCGGTTGCGGTCCCGACCGTGGATCGAGATGTCTTCGTCGGATTCCTTTGCTCGATGGCGACGGCCGGTGAGAGACCTTCGACCGAATCAACGTCGGGCTTTTCCATGCGCTCGAGGAATTGGCGAGCGTACGATGAAAGGGATTCGACGTAGCGGCGCTGGCCTTCGGCGTAGATCGTGTCGAAGGCGAGAGAGGACTTTCCCGAGCCAGACGGGCCGGTGACGACCGTGACCGTGCGCCTCGGTATCTCGAGGTCGAACCCCTTGAGATTATGCTGTCTGGCGCCGCGGACGACGATGCTCTGTTTCACATCCCAAATCTAAACTCGGCACCGAATACACGCCGAACTATTGCGCTACAAGCGCCTCACGAGGCGGCCCAGCAGGAGGAGAACGATCGCGCCGACGGTCGCGATGCCGATCGAGCGGAAGTCAAACTCTCCGGCGGGGATCTTTCCCCACCCGAAGAATCGCGTGCCCAGCCACCCGCCGATGAAGGCGCCGATGATGCCGAGCAGAATCGTGATGATACAACCAGAAGGGTCCCGCCCTGGAACCAGAAACTTCGCCAGTGTACCGGCGAGGAGTCCGAGAAGAATCCAGTAGAGCCAGAGCGGCAAACCCTTTCCCTGCGTGGAGCTCGCGCGGTGTTAGGGAACGCGCGGGGCGCCGCGCCCTCTGGTTGCCATCCGGTAGATCCACAGGAAGATGAGCGCACCGACGACCGCGAGAATTATGCTCTGGATTGAAAATCCGTTCAGTCCAACGCCAGTCAGCATGTTCCCGAGGAAGCCACCAATGAACGCGCCTATGATGCCGATAATCATGGTAACGACGATACCGCCGGGGTCATTGCCCGGCATGATGGCCTTGGCGATCGCGCCCGCGATCAGACCAAGAACGATCCATGCGAGAATTCCCATCTTCCCTCCAGTAAGGTTTTACGTCAGCCGACAGGATGGAACATCGGTGCAGCGCACAGGTGCAACCTGCGTACCATAGGTCATCCGTACGTAGCATCACACGTGGAACCCGGCTAGCATACGCCTGAATGACTGTCCCCGCAACCCAACCGCACGAAGACGACGTCCTCGGCAAGGCTTACGACCGTAAGCTGATGCGTCGTCTGCTCGTGTACACCCGACCGTACCGGAGACTGATGTACGGCGCGTTCGCGTTGTTGTGCGTCGAGGGCGGCCTTCAGGTTGTAGGTCCGTTGCTCACGCGACGTGTGATCGATGTGGCGGTGCCGACCCACAACATGCGGATCGTCATCGTCTCGACCGCGTTCTTCTTTCTCGCTCTGCTGACGGAGTTCGTGCTTTCGTACGGCCAGACGTGGCTCACCAGCCTGCTCGGGCAGCGAGTCATGCGCGACCTGAGGATGGAGATCTTCCAGCATCTCCAGCGGCTGTCGATCTCCTATTTCGACCGAAACCCGGCGGGGAGGCTGATCACGCGTGTGACTTCAGACGTGGAAACGCTCAATGAGCTGTTCACGTCGGGCGTCGTCGCCGGATTCGGAGATCTGTTCACCCTCATCGCGATCAGCGTCGCGATGCTGATCATGGACTGGCGACTCGCGGTCGCCTCATTCGCCGTGATTCCGTTCGTCGTGCTGGTATCGGGCCTGTTCAGGAAAGGCGTGCGCGAGACCTATCGGGACATTCGCGTGCGGCTGGCGAGAATAAACTCGTTCCTTCAGGAGCGTCTGACGGGAATGCGGATCGTGCAGCTCTTTGGCCAGGAGCAACGCGAAGCGCGAAGGTTCGACGAGCTGAATCGCTCGCACCTCGACGCGCATCTCGAGTCCATCACCGTGTACGCGCTCTACTTCCCGGCGATCGAGCTTCTGACATCGATCGCGCTGGCGATACTCATCGTCGCCGGCGCGGCGCGGGTGAACGTGAACATGCTGACTGTCGGAACCGTCGCGGCGTTTCTTCAGCTGGTGCGGCGGTTTTTCCAGCCGCTTCAGGATCTCTCGGAGAAGTACAACATCCTGCAGACGGCGATGGCGAGCTCCGAGCGAATCTTCACGCTGCTCGACACCTTGCCGAGCGTCGCAGACAACGTGGAGAAGGCCGGTGCGCTGAAAAAAAGAGCTGGAGTCGAAGTGGTCTTCGAAGACGTCTGGTTCGCATACGACCTGGCGCATCTGGCGAAGCACAAGCCAGGAACGCAGCAGGCGCCGGCGCCGATCGAATGGGTGCTAAAGGGCATCAGCTTTACGGGGCGGCCTGGCGAGACGCTGGCTCTCGTGGGTCACACCGGAGCAGGCAAGACGACAATCGTAAACCTCCTCATGCGCTTCTACGATCCGCAACGGGGGCGGATCACGATCAACGGCGTGGACATTCGCGCGATGCCGCTGGACGAGCTCCGCTCTCTGATCGGATACGTCCAGCAGGACATCTTCCTTTTCGCTGGCGACATCGCGACCAACATCCGGCTGTCGAATCCGATCAGCGACGAGGAGGTGGTACGCGCTGCAGCCGAGGTTGGGGCCGATCGCATCATTCGTGCATTCCCGCAGGGTTACGGGCAGGTCCTCGGTGAGCGCGGAGCGTCCATAAGTGTCGGTGAGCGTCAGCTTCTATCTTTCGCCCGCGCGATCGCAGCGAATGCTCCGCTCCTCCTGCTCGACGAGGCCACCAGCGCCGTAGACAGCGAGATCGAAGCGGAGATTCATGCCGCCCTCAGCATCCTGGTCGCCGGCCGAACCACGATAGCGGTGGCGCACAGGCTAAGCACGATTGCCAACGCCGATACGATCCTGGTCCTGCGTCACGGCGAGATCGCCGAGCGCGGAACCCACCAGCAGCTTCTCGAGAGAGGCGGTCTCTACAATACCCTCTGGCGGCTCCAGGCCGGAGAGTCGGAGTCCCTTTTCCAGCGCGCAGGGTGATGCGCTTGCCGCTCATTTGGTGCATCCGTAGTTTGAGTCACGAACGGACGTCGTCAATCCGCCACACGTCGTACCTACCTACCAGTCATTCCATTCGATGAGCTCCCACTAGTGCACCTTGCTGTTGCTGCTCGCACTGATGTCGGTCGAGTTAGAAAGGGTAATGAAGACTCGCTCCACGCTTCAGCCAACGCCTACCGCGGATTGTTCATAGTCGCTGACGGGATGGGCGGGCACGCGGCAGGGGAAGTCGCGAGCGAAATGGCGGTCGAGATCGTGAGCCACGACCTGTCCGACCTGAATGACCTGGATGCGCCGGATTCGCACGACCGGGTGGCGCGCTCGCTCCGCGACGCGAACCGGGCCGTCTTCGAGCGGACGCGCACCGAGCGCGACAAGCTGGGCATGGGCAGCACTGTCTCCGCTTTGCTTCTTTCGGAGACGAAATACGTCGTGGGGCACGTGGGAGACTCGCGCATCTACATCGTGCGGGATGGCGAAATGCACCAGCTCACCAACGACCACTCGCTGGTGCAGGAGCAGGTGGACGCGGGCCTTCTCACACCGGAGCAGGCGAGACGGCATCCGCAGAGCAACGTCATCACGCGCTGCATCGGAATGGCCGATGAGATCGAGCCGGACGTGTTCGACGGCGAGGCTCGTGTGGGCGACGCGTTTCTTCTCGCCAGCGACGGGTTGACGGGGATGATCGACGACAGGCGCATCCAGCAGCTTCTGCTGTCGCGCGCCAAGCCCGAGCGAATCGTTGATGCTCTGATCCAGGAGGCGAACATGAACGGCGGAAACGACAACATCACTGCCGTAGTGGTTCGCGTGCTCGCTGCGGAATCCGTGAGTACCGACCGCGAAGTCACTCCGATCCCACCAGCTCGTACGCATGGCTGACGACAACGAGTCTGTCGCCACCGTCGCGCAACTTTACCTGGGCAACATCCTCTACGCGCTGGAGCGCGCAGCGCTCGGCCTCGAGGAGGAAAACAAAATGGCCGACGCCCAGTTCTACAGGGGTATCGCGCGAAAGCTGGCGGATGCGCGCGGCCGAGAGGCCAAGCGTGACAGGTAGCTCTACGGGTGGATAGACGGGCAGAAGAAGCCGGAGAGCGGGACCACATGGCTGCAACGCTTCGTCCCGCGCCGACCGCGCAAGTTCATAGAGATGCTGGAGAAAGGAGAAACTCTGCATTAGATAATGGCGCATGGCAGACACGCAGCCCATCGTCATTCGGATAAAGAAAGGAATGGACGGGCGTACCGCGCTCAGCTGCGTTCGTGCGGATGGAACCACTACGTGGCAGCGGCAGGAAGGTGCGCCGGCGACGTTTTCTCCGATTTTGGCCATCCGTGGCGACGTGGGAGACTGCCCCCCGAGGCAAATGTTTCGGAGATGATCGTGGGCATTCTCGATATGGAGCGACGCATGGGTGAGCGAGTGCCAGCTGAGGAGCTGAACCAGAAAGTAGCCGAGTACGCCGCCGAAAATTCGCTACCCAGGCAACGCGAGGTAACGGAAGACGATCTCAGCCGAGTGAGAGCCACCCGCGCGGACGTGTTCGCGAAGTGGGATGCCGTCCGGCCAGGGGACGCGCTGGAGGTACCCTTCGAGGTTGCGCACGCTAACTTAAGAGATGAGGCGGCCCCGTCTCTGCATAGGAGTGGTGCTACCTAGCACGTGCAGAAAGCAGGAGTGAATCACCGCGCTGAATCTGGAGAAGTCATGGGAACCGCGACACTTACGGCACCTGAGCAGGTCACGGACACGTTTCCGATCAACGGAACGGACTTCGTTGAGTTCTACGTAGGGAATGCCAAGCAGGCGGCGCAGTTCTACCGCAACGTTTTCGGCTACAGGATTCTGGCGTACCGAGGGCCCGAGACCGGGACGCGAGACCGAGCCAGCTACGTGCTCGAGCAGGACAAGGTAAGAATCGTCCTGACCACGGCTCTGCGCCCGGACAGCGACATCGCGATGCACGTGCACAAGCACGGCGACGGCGTCAAGGACATCGCGCTGTGGGTGGACGACGCGAGAAAGGCGTTCAGGCTCGCCGTCGAGCGCGGCGCCAAGCCGGCCTACGAGCCGAAGTCCCTGGTTGACGAGCACGGTGAGGTTGTGATCGCCGGTATCCACACTTACGGCGAGACGATCCACAGCCTCGTCGAACGAAAGGGCTACAAGGGCCAGTTCATGCCCGGCTTCGTCCCGTTCGCCGGGCGGGGTGACGCGAAGGGAATCGGGCTCAAGTACATCGACCACTGCGTCGGCAACGTCGAGCTTGGCGCCATGAACAAGTGGGTCAAGTACTACGCGGATGTGCTCGGCTTCAGCCAGCTGATCTCGTTCGATGACAAGGCCATCTCCACCGAGTATTCGGCTCTGATGTCGAAAGTCGTTGCCAACGGCAACGGCAGGATCAAGTTTCCTCTCAATGAGCCGGCCAAGGGCAAAAAGAAATCGCAGATCGACGAGTACCTCGAGTTTTACCAGGGGCCGGGATGCCAGCATATCGCGATCGCTACCGACAACATCATCGACACGGTGACGAAGCTCCGCGATAACGGCGTCGAATTTCTGCGCGTCCCCGGTACCTACTACGACACGGTGACCGAGCGGGTCGGGAAGATCGACGAGGACCTCGCGCCGATTCGGGATCTTGGAATCCTCGTGGATCGGGACGAAGAAGGGTACCTGCTCCAGATCTTCTCGAAGCCGATGGAAGACCGGCCGACACTCTTCTACGAGATCATCCAGCGAAAGGGCGCGAAAAGCTTCGGCGCGGGAAACTTCAAGGCGCTGTTCGAAGCTCTCGAGCGCGAACAAGACCTGCGCGGAAATCTCTAGACATGCCGATCTATCACACGCTCGGGCAGATTCCGCGAAAAAGGCACATCGCGTTCAAGAAGCCAGGCGGTGGGATCTACGCCGAGGAGCTGGTGGGACACGAAGGGTTCACCGGCACCTCAGCGCTGATGTATCACATCCATCCGCCCACCACGGTGAAATCGGTGCGGCGGGTTAGTGAGATGAAGTTGGAGGCTGATCCGGACCAGACGCTGCACCATCGGCATTTCCTCACCTCGCGCGCGAAAAAGGGCGGAAGCGCGACGCTCGATCGGATGCCCCTCCTGTTCAACCAGGACATCGCAATGCTCTATTGCGAGCCCGACGAGAACGACTCGCACTTTTACCGCAACGCGCAGGCCGACGAGCTGGTTTACGTGAGCAAAGGGACGGGCGTGCTGGAGAGCACGTATGGCGCGCTGCCCTTTCACGCGGGTGATTATCTCGTCATTCATCGCGGCATTCTTCACCGGTACCGGTTCGACCTGAACGCCGAGCAGCCCAAGCTCGTGACATTCGAAAGCAGGGGACACGTGCGCTGGCCGAAGCGCTATCGCAACGAGTTCGGCCAGCTCATCGAAGGCGCGCCATATTCGGAGCGCGACATCCGTCGTCCCACTTTCGTGGAGCCCATCGACGAAATGGGAGATTTTCCCATTCTGGTCAAGCAGTACGACGGCATCAACGAGATCGTGCTCGATCATCACCCGCTCGACGTCGTCGGCTGGGATGGATACTTCTATCCTTGGGCGTTCAACATCAATGACTTCGAGCCCATAGTCGGCCGCGTTCACCAGCCGCCGCCGGTGCACCAGACTTTCCAGGGCGACGGATTCGTCGTCTGCTCGTTCTGTCCGCGTCCCTACGATTTCCATCCGGAAGCGGTTCCCGCCCCGTACAATCACAGTAACGTGGATTCCGACGAAGTGCTGTACTACGCATCGAGTGAATTCATGAGCCGCAAGGGAATCGAGTTCGGCAGCATCACCCACCATCCGGACGGGATTCCACACGGACCGCATCCGGGGCGGGCCGAGGCCAGCATCGGCGCCAAATACACCGACGAGCTGGCGGTCATGATGGACAGCTTCCGCCCGCTCAAGGTCGCGAAAGCGGCGATCGCAATCGAAGATCCCGAGTATCACAAATCGTGGCTTCAGGGGCAGCACGCTCAGTTCAATCCTCCCACGAGCTGAGGCTGAAGCTGAGATGAGCGAGGCGCTGTGGACACCCTCGCCAGAGCGTGTAGTGAAGGCGAACATGACGGAGTTTCTCCGTTACGTGGAGGAACGCGGCGGCCCGCCTGTCCCTGACTACACCGCCGATTCCTACTGGCACCTCCATGAGTGGTCCGTGGCGAATCCGGAGCGATTCTGGTCGCTGGCGTGGAGATTCTGCGGGATCATCGGGCATCGCGGCACCGGCGGCGGAGCCGAGCGAGTCGGGGTCGGGCTCGAGCACATGGGCCCACCGGATCCGGAAAAAGGGCCGCGCTGGTTTCCCGACGCGAGTCTCAACTTCGCCGAGAATCTGCTTCGCTTCAGCGACGAGGAGCCGGCACTCGCGTCCTGGAACGAAGCGGGCCACCAGCGCACACTGAGCTACCGCGAGCTGCACGAGGCCGTGGCTACTCTCGCGAATGCACTCAGGACCGCCGGTGTCGAGCCCGGTGATCGCGTCGCCGGCTGGTTGCCCAACATTCCTGAAGCCGTGATCGCAATGCTCGCGGCCACGTCGCTGGGGGCGATATGGTCGTCGTGCTCTCCCGACTTCGGCGCGCAGGGCGTTATGGACCGCTTCGGCCAGATCTCGCCAAAGATTCTCTTCGCCGCCGACGGATATCTCTACAGCGGCAAGGAGATCGATCTCCTCCCGCGTCTTCGACAAATCGCTTTCCGGATCCCTTCACTCGATCACGTAATCGTCACGCCGTACAGAAAGCAGCAGCCGGATCTGGAGGGAGTGCGAAGGGGAACCTTGTGGTCGCGGTTCATCGCCACCCAGCGCGAAGAAGCGGCGCGGAAGAAGACTCCCGTCGGTGGAACGCGAAAGACTCCACCCGAAGGAATGATCTGGAAGACTCCGCCTGAGCAGGTGAAGAAAAAGGAACACGAGACGCCCGACGCCCCGCCGGGAAATCTCGAACTGGAGCGTTTTCCGTTCGATCATCCTCTGTATATCATGTATTCCTCGGGCACCACGGGGCTGCCCAAGTGCATGGTGCACAGCGCTGGCGGAACACTTCTCCAGCACCTCAAGGAGCTGATCCTCCACACCGATCTCAATCGCGAAGACTGCATCTTCTATTACACGACGTGCGGCTGGATGATGTGGAATTGGCTCGTGTCGTCGCTGTCCGTGGGCGCCAAGGTCGTTCTGTACGACGGAGCTCCTCTGTCTCCAACGCCCGACATTCTGTGGGAGATGGCCGTCAGCGAAGGGATCACGATCTTCGGTACCAGCGCGAAATACCTCGCGTTGCTAGAGAAGTCCGGTTTCGTGCCGAAAAAGACGCACAATCTTTCGAAGCTCAAGGCAGTGCTCTCCACCGGTAGTCCGCTCGCGCACAACAGCTTCGACTACGTCTACTCCAAAGTGAAATCCGATGTGCACCTCGCCAGCATCAGCGGCGGGAGCGATATCATCTCGTGCTTTGTCCTCGGCAATCCGATTCTGCCGGTATATCGGGGAGAGATTCAGACGCCAGGACTCGGGATGGCGGTGGATGTGCTCGACGACAGGGGACGGCCGGTCAGACTGATCCCGGGTGAGCTGGTATGCACGCGACCTTTCCCGAGCATGCCGATCGGTTTCTGGGACGACCCCGACGGAGCGAAGTACAAAGCCGCCTATTTCGATTATTTCCCCGGCGTCTGGCGACATGGGGATTGGGCGGAGATTACGAAGCACAGAGGGTACATCATCTACGGCAGGAGCGATGCGACGCTCAATCCGGGCGGCGTTCGGATCGGGACCGCGGAGATTTATCGGCAGGTAGAGCTGCTTCCGGAGGTCGTCGAAAGCGTCGCTGTCGGACAGGAGATTGACGGCGGGACGCCGGGCGACGTGCGCATAGTGCTTTTCGTCAAGCTTCAGCCCGGACTCACGCTCGACGACGACTTACGCGCGAAGATCTCGTCGAGCCTGCGGGAGAACACCACCCCGCTTCACGTGCCGAAGAAGATCATTCAGGTCGAGGATATTCCGCGGACGATCAGCGGAAAGATCAGCGAGCTGGCCGTGCGCGAAGTGATTCACGGCCGGCCGGTGAGAAACACCGAAGCGCTCGCGAATCCGCAAGCGCTGAGGTTTTACGAGAGGTTGGAGAAGCTGCGCGACTAGCGCAGCCGCCAGCTAGTGCTGCGCGACGGCCGGCTCGCGCTTCGCGGTGCCAGCGAGCGCATTCACCATGTCCTGCAGTCTCAGACCACGACCCGGCTCGGGAGCTCCGAAGGTCATCGCCGTCTGGTAGTGCGACACGCCGTACGTGGCTCCAGACTTTCGCTCGACCGTTATGCCCCAGGTCTTCTGGTCGGTCTGATCCTGGGCCGGCGCACCGGAGGTAGTCTGCGGAAGAGCGTGCGACTCGACCTCGGAAAGGAAAGCACTCCAGTCCTGACTTCCTTTGAGGTGGGCTTCGCAGACCGAGCTGATCCAGCGGTCATCGCCGAAGCGCGAGTCGCGCTTCGAGATCGGTCCGCAATCATACGTGGAGCTCACGAACGCATCGACACGTGTATCCGCCAGCACCGGAGACAGCTCATAGTACTGGTCCCATCGCAGGAGCAGCCGCCCAGCGGTGACTCCAGACGCCTGGCGGATGATCACCAGGTACTGCGGGTTGCCGAAGCCCGAATACCAGATCCTGACTTCGCGGTCGCCGTTCGGGAGCTGACTCTTCGAGAGTGGCGTCAGACCAACCGTTAGGGCAGCGGCGTCTTTGGTCTCGAAGATTTCCTCCGTGACCGGTTTGTCCGTCGACGCTGTGAACGTGGGTGCCTGCTGCGCGAATAAAGAGCTCGGAACTGCGAGCAGGAGCGAAGCTACGATCGTGAGTCGGCTCATGTCCGGAGGACTGTTCGACCGCGGCTAAGGTCACAATTGACGACCTCATCCGTAAAGCGCCTGTAACCTATTGGTGCCACGTGACTTGCAGTGTGGAAACGGTGTCTTTCCGGGCCGCCGTCCTCACGAAATGGCTTACAGCGACGACATCCGACGCCCAAAAACCTGGCAGTAGTAGAGGCCCCCCGCTGCGGAGCGTGCGATGGCGATTCCCGTCTCCGTCACATCCCGGTTGAGGATGTTGGCGCGATGACCCTTCGAACCCATCCAACCGTCCACAACCGTCGCCGCATTCGGGTAGTCGAGTGCGACGTTTTCAGCGAGTCGGGCGAAGGGATAGCCTGACTCGCGCGCCCGGTCGGTGAGCGTCGGTAGGGTGGCCTCGGGTATGACGTGCGCCATTTTCTGGAAGCGCGCCATGTTCTGCGCCTGGATCCTCGCCATGCGATCGAGCTGCGCATTGTAGACTAGGTCCGGGAGTCCCTGACGTCTCCGCTCGGCGTTCACCAGCCTGAAAATCCGCGACTCCGTTGCGCCCAGTGTGGTCGGTGCGCTCGCCGTCGAAGGCGTGGACGGGGGCGGGATCGTGTTGACGGGTATGGTGCAACCGGCCAGCATCAGGGAGGACGCGAGAGCAAAGAAGCCGATGCGCATCCCTGTCATATCGGGCGTCAGCCCAATCGTTCCAGAGCGTCCAGGATTTTACGTGGCTCGAGCTTCATCCGCTTTGCGGTAAAAACGCGGAGCCAGCGCGCACTCTTGTAAAGCTCCTCGGAAAGCGACGGAAGGTTGATCGTTCCGATCCAACCCTCTCCTGTAAGGCGCTCGACTTTGCCGCTGCGGCGGAGAACGGGAATATCCAGCCCGAGCATCTGGGTCTTGGCGGGATAGTCGAGCAAAAGCTCCCCGGGCGCGAGCCCGAATTCCCTGGCGAGCAGATTCTCCGCTTCGCTGACACGTCTGCGGTCGGAGGCGATCCACTCAACGGTATCGCCATCCATCTCCGCCGCCGGCCACTCGGCTGCTCGCTTGTAAAGCTTCCTCTCCTTGAGCGCGACGAGCAGCTGGGTGGGGAACGCGCTCTCGAGGCGGTGCATCAGCCCTTCGTCAGTGTACGCCGCCAGGGATCGGCCATCGACAATGCCTGCCTCGACCGCGTCTTCGACCAATCGCTTGTACATTGCCGTCGCGCTTCGCACGGCGTGGTGCCAGTAGACGTTGCGGTACATCTGGTACTTCGCGAAGAGCAGCGACTCGAGCGCGGAGAGCGCCTTTTCCTGCACCCCGATTGCCGGGCGGCCCGTCGCGGGATCATCGACGAGCACCAGGGAGTTCGTGAGTCGGTCGACGTCGATCTCCCCGTAGGGCACGCCGCACATGAAGGCGTCGCGCTTCAGATATTCGATCTTGTCGAGATCCAGAGATCCCGAGATGAGTCCCTGAAGCGCGCTCTTACTCTCGCCACGGATCAGATCGAACACTCTGGCGGGCGCATCGTCGCCCAGGCGCGATTTCAGCAGGGCTGCGATCGCACCTTCTGTAATCAGTGGACGAGCGACGTCCTCGTGGTGGAGGGCGCCGATCTCTTCGAGTGCGTGTGAGAACGGATAGTGCCCCACGTCGTGGAGCAGGGCAGCCGACCGAACTATGGCCTGATCCTGCTCGCTGATGGATGTCGCGTCTTCGGCTTCGCAAAGGAGTGCGAGAGTGCGCCGTGAGAGGTGGTGGGTTCCCAGCGCGTGCTCGAAGCGGGAATGCGTCGCGCCCGGATAAACGAGATACGTCCACCCGAGCTGACGCACGTATCTGAGGCGTTGAAAGACCTCGGTGTCGACGAGCTCCAGCGTGAGGTCATCGACCCGAATGTTGTTCCAAACGGGGTCGCGCAGGATCTCGAAGTGCACGGCCCTTCGCTCTGAGGACGTTATCCCTTCGGGCCGGCGTTTTTTATAGCCGACTCTTCTCTGCCGAACGTCTCGAAATTCTCGCGAAACATCGCGGCGAGCTTTCTGGCCTGCGCGTCGTACGTGGCCGGATCCGGCCACGTCGAGCGAGGGTTCAACACCTTGCTCGGCACTCCCTTGATCTCTACAGGAACGGCGAGACCGAAGATCGGATCGGTATGGGTCTTCACGTGGTCGAGCTCGCCAGCGAGCGCAGCGCGGGCGATTGCCCGGGTGTACCCCAGCTTTATGCGCTTGCCAGTGCCGTACGCACCGCCGCTCCAACCGGTGTTGATCAGCCAGACGTGCACCGCGTGCTCGTTGAGGAGTCTGCCGAGCATCTTGGCGTATTTGGTCGGATGCCAGACGAGAAACGCCGCACCGAAGCAGGCGCTGAACGTCGGCTGCGGCTCCTTCACTCCGCGTTCGGTGCCGGCGACCTTCGCCGTATACCCGGAGAGGAAGTAGTACATCGCCTGCTCGGGGGTGAGCCTGGCGATTGGGGGGAGAACTCCGAACGCGTCGGCGGTGAGAAAGACGACATGCCTCGGGTGTCCTCCCCGACCACTCTCTACGTAGTTCCGAATGTAGTGCAGAGGATAGGAAGCCCGGGTGTTCTCGGTGATCGTCTGGTCGGCGAACTTGACCTTCTTCGTGGCGGGATCGAGCACCACATTCTCGAGGACGGTGCCGAACATCTGCGTCGTCCGATAGATGTCGGGCTCGGTTTCGGGCGAGAGGTTGATCACCTTCGCGTAGCAGCCGCCTTCGAAGTTGAAGATTCCCTCTTTCGACCATCCATGCTCGTCGTCGCCGATGAGCGCGCGGTCAGGATCGGTGGACAGCGTCGTCTTTCCCGTTCCCGACAAGCCGAAGAACAGCGCGGTGTCTCCTGCTTTGCCGACGTTCGCCGAACAGTGCATGGAAAGCACATCCTGCTTGGGGAGCAGATAGTTCATGACCGTGAACATCGACTTTTTCAGCTCGCCAGCGTAGCGCGTGCCCCCGATCAGGATCGTCCGCTCTGCGAGATTGAGGACGATGAACGTCGTCGTGCGCGTACCGTGCCTGGCTGGATCCGCCTTGAACTCGGGCGCGTGCAGAACCGTGAAGTTGGGATCGAAGGTGGGCAGATCGCTGCGCTCCGGACGGATGAACATGTTCCGCGCGAATGCCATGTGCCACGCGTTGGGCGATACGTAGCGCACTGACAGTCGGTACGCGGGGTCAGCGCCGCAATAGAGATCCTGGACGAAAAGCTCGCTCGCGTCATTGAGATAACTGCGCACGTCAGCGAGGAGCAGCTGGTACTTCTCGGGCGAGATGGGCCGGTTGATCTTGCCCCAGCTGACGTCCTTCTCCGACGTCGGCTCCTTCACGACGAACTTGTCGTCTGGTGACCGGCCGGTGTGGGGCGCAGTGATCGCGACGAACGGGCCCATGTCCCCAAATTCGCCCTCGTTGCGCCGAGCGGCGTCCTTAAACAGCTCGGGCGCAATCAAATTCCAGTGCACCTCGCCTCGCGGCGCGAGTCCCTGTCTGCCCAATCCCATGCTGCTTTCGCGCGCGACCGAAGTGCGCTGCGGCTTGATCTCTGTTGCCATTACGACCCAGTCCTCTCACTTATGCGCTGCTGAGCGTCCATCACGGCCACCGCAGCCATATTCACGATATCCTGAACGTCAGCGCCCTGTTCCAGCACGTGTACGGGAAGATTCATACCCACCAGGAAAGGACCTATCTTGGCCGCTCCGCCAAGGTGATGCAGCAGCTTGTACGCGATATTCCCGGCACTGAGGTTGGGAAAAATCAGGACGTTCGCGCGCTCTTTCAGAGCGCTGAACGGGTAACCGGAGCGAAGGATGTTCTCGTCCATCGCCGTGTCCGCCTGCATCTCGCCGTCGACGATGAGCGAAGGATCCCGCTTTCTCAGAATTGCTACGGCCTTTGCGACCTTCTCGGCTTCGGGGTGGCGCACCGAGCCGAAATTGGAGAAGGACAGCATTGCGATCTTCGGCGTTATTCCGAAGGTGCGAACAATCCGTCCAGCCGAGTAGGCAATCTGCGCCAGCTGCTCAGCGGTGGGATCGATGTTGACCGTCGTGTCACCACAGAAGATAACGTGCTTCTCGAACACCAGCATGTAGAGCCCGCTCACGATCTCTGCTTTGGGATGCGCGCCGATCACCTGCAGCGCGGGCCGGATCGTCTCGGGGTAATGCATGCCCACGCCCGAGAGAAGGGCATCGGCGTCGCCACATGCGACCATCACCGAACCGAAGTAGTTGCCGTTGAACAGCAGCTGGTGCGCTTCGCCGTGGCTCAGGCCTTTGCGCTGGCGGCGCTGCCACAAATAGTCCGCGTACTTGTCGCGCTTGTCGGACTTTGCCGGATCTTCGATCACGAGATCCCGCAGGGAGATGTGATTCTCCTCGGCGATCCGCTCGATCGTGCTGCGCTGTCCGAGAAGGATTGGCGCAGCGATTCCTTCGTCCGAGATCATGCGCGCGGCGCGAATGATCTTGGGCTCCTCGCCTTCGGGAAAGACTACGCGCTTCGGGTCGCGCACCGCGCGATTGATGATACCGCGCATTATCCCGCGCGCTCTTCCCAGCCGCGCCTCGAGCTGCTCGCGGTAGGTCTCGAGGTCGATCATCTGCTTGGCGACGCCGCTGGCCACCGCGGCCCAGGCAACTGCGGGGGCGACCCAGAGCAGCACTCGCGGATCGAACGGGAAGGGAATCAGGTAATCGGGGCCGAACTTGACCGAGCGAAGTCCGTACAAGCGTGATACGCTTTCCGGAACGTCCTCCTTTGCCAGGGCAGCGAGCGCGCGTGTCGCTGCCATCTTCATCTCCTCATTTACCGTCGTGGCCCGGGCGTCCAGCGCCCCGCGGAAGATGAACGGGAAGCCGAGCACGTTGTTGACCTGGTTCGGAAAGTCACTGCGGCCAGTCGCGATGATCGCGTCGGAGCGCACGGCGCGGATCTGGTCGGGAAGTATCTCCGGCTCGGGATTGGCGAGGGCGAAAACGATGGGCTTCTTGGCCATCTTCGCGACCATCTCGCCCGTGATGGCTCCGGCGACGGAGAGACCAACGAACACGTCTGCTCCCACGAGAGCATCTGCCACGGTTCTCGCCTTGGTCTTGTTGGCGAACTTGGCTTTGTACGGATCCAGCTCCCCGGGACGTCCTTCGTAGACGACGCCTTGCCTGTCGGTGAGCAGAATGTTTTCCCGGGGAACGCCGAGCCTCACGTAATGTTCCGCGGTAGATATGGCTGCCGCACCGGCACCGGAAAATACGACCCTTACTTTTTCTATCTTCTTGCCGACGATCTCGAGGGCGTTGAGCAGTGCGGCGCCGGAAATGATCGCGGTTCCATGCTGATCGTCGTGGAAGACAGGAATATGCATCGTCTTCCGGAGCGTCTCCTCGATGTAGAAGCAGTCGGGAGCCCTGATGTCTTCGAGGTTGATTCCGCCGACGGTGGGTTCGAGGAGCTGGCAGAACTTGATGACGTCGTCGGGGTTTTCGGAGCCCACCTCGAGATCGAACACGTCCAGGTCAGCGAACTGCTTGAAGAGATTTGCCTTCCCCTCCATCACTGGCTTGGCCGCCAGCGCGCCGATGTTTCCGAGCCCGAGCACCGCCGTCCCGTTGCTCACGACGGCGACCAGATTGCCCTTCGCGGTGTACTTGTAGGCGTCGTCGGGGTTCGACTCGATCTCCAGACAGGGCGCCGCGACCCCAGGGGAGTAGGCGAGCGCAAGATCGCGCTGGTTGTTGAGCGGCTTGGTCGGTACTACCGCGATCTTTCCGGGACGGCCGGATGCGTGGTAGTCGAGGGCATCTTCACGCTTCATTGAACATGGAAAAATGCCACTCGTGCAACCTGAGTGCTACCCTTTTGGTCGCGAAATGCTACCTTAAACCCAGATGAAGGAGCAAAGCTCGTTGTCTTTCGACCCACGTTGGCGCCTGCGATTGCTCGCAGCCGTCATGGCCGTTGCCGGTCAGCTCGGCATATCGGGCGCTTCGCTCGCGCTCGCACGCGATGAGGCCAGCGCCGTATCGCACGCCGAAAGCAGCGGGATCGATTTACATCACGGGCACGATGAAGCGACCTGTGCCGCCTGTGCGGCTTTCTCGTTTCACGCCAACGTAAACCTGCCTGCGCCACCGGTCTCGAGCGACGGGGTCTCGCAGCCGGTTCTCGCACCGACGTCGGCCAACTGCGCCACCGGTGCGCACGTTCTACCCAACTCCTGCCGGGCTCCTCCCAGAGAACTCTGAACGCCCGTTCAGTCGTTAGTCAACATTCTCTGAGGAACCCATGTACTTCACTCGATCAACGATCGCGCTAGCGTTCTTCGCAAGCGCGCTCCAGGCGCAGGTTGCTCAACCGAAATCAAAGCAGGACTCTACCGCGCGCGCCGACAGCATTGCGCGCGCCGATTCGATCGCGCTCGTCAAGGAGCTCGAGAAAGAGCTTGGTGCGCAGTCGGCTGACACAAGCGGCAGCGCGGCGGCCGCAACGCAAGGACCGCGCGTTACCGGCGGTTACATGAACATCGGGCTCGTCGCCTTGACGGACGCCGGGTGGTCCACCGAGCCGGACGTCGGCGCCATTCAGGTCGGCGACCACGACCCGCACGTGAACGGCTTCTCCATCCCCAACGTCGAGCTGACTCTGGACGGAGCGGTCGATCCCTACTTCAAGGGCTTCAGCAACATCGTCTACAAGCTCGACAAGGACGGCCAGACAGGCGTCGAGCTCGAGGAAGCGTACGTGCTGACGACATCGTTGCCCGCAAATCTGCAGCTCAAAGTCGGGCAGTTCTTCGCGGAGTTCGGCCGCCAGAATCCTCAACACCCCCATGCGTGGTCCTTCGTAGACCAGCCGCTGGTAATGAATCGGATGTTCGGGCCTGACGGTCTCCGCAGCCAGGGGCTACGGCTTTCGTGGCTCCTGCCGACTTCTTTCTACGCGGAGGCGCTCGTCACCGTGACAAATGCTACAGGTGGAACGACGTCGAGCTTCCGCTCGCCCGATTCGCCGGAGATCCACGGAGGCGTGATCAACGACCGGCTGGTGGACAAGCCTGGCGATCTCCTTCTTGTTCCGCGCATCAATACGTCGTTCGACCTGACCGAGACTCAAACTGTCATTCTCGGGGCGTCCGGTGCCTTCGGCCCCAACAATTCCGGACCCTCCGCCCGGACTCAGGTGTACGGTGTGGATGGGTATTGGAAGTGGAAGCCCGCCGCGGCTCAGGCGGGTTTTCCGTTCCTGTCGATGCAGAGCGAGGCGATGTGGAGACGCTACGACGCCGCCCAGCGCATCTCGGCGAGCGATCCCAGAGTCACATTTCCGAGCGAAGTGCTCAGGGATCGCGGAGCCTATGCCCAGGTGTTGTGGGGAATAAAGCCCCGCATCGTAGCGGGGTTCCGGGGCGAATTCGCGAGCGGCGATCCGGGTGCATTCCAGTCGGAGCTGCGTCGCGATCGGTCGCGGTTCTCGCCGAATTTCACGTGGTATCCGACGGAGTTCTCGAAGTTCAGGGTTCAGTACAACTACGACGACCGCAAAGGCATCGGCACCGATCACTCGCTCTGGTTCCAGTTCGAGTTCCTCCTCGGCGCCCACGCAGCACACAAATTCTAAGGGAAAATAGAAAATGAGACGAATGAGTCTTCTGAAGGCAGCCGCTCTGACATTGATGGCGATCGCGGGCAGCGGCGCTTCCGCATTTGCGCAGATCCGTGTCGTTGCAACGACTCCCGATCTTGCTTCGGTCGCGAAAGAGATAGGCGGAAACACGGTGAGCGTCGTGGCGCTGGCCAAACCAACCGAGGACCCGCACTACGTCGACGCGAAGCCAAGCCACATCGTGACCCTCAACCGCGCCGACGCGCTCATCGAGGGTGGCGCTGAGCTCGAGCTCGGATGGCTGCCTCCGCTGCTCGAGAACTCGCGCAACTCGAAAATCTCAGCCGGGGCGCCCGGGCGCATCGTTGCGTCGGACGGCGTCAAGATGCTCGAGATTCCCACGAGCTTCGATCGCTCCAAGGGCGATGTCCACTCGTTGGGTAACCCGCATTTCATGATCGACCCGGTGACGGTGAGAATCATCGCCCGCAACATCGCGGCTCATTTCGCGCAGATCGATCCAAAGAATGCGGCGACGTATAATGGAAACCTGACGAGGTTCAACTCCCGCCTCGACACAAAATACGCCCAGTGGCAAAAGCAGCTCGCGCCATATCGTGGGGCGAGAATCGTGACTTACCACAAGGACTTCGTCTATCTGGCCGATCGGTTCGGATTGACGATCGTCGATGAGCTCGAGCCCAAGCCGGGGATCGCGCCCTCGCCCGCCCACCTCGCCCAGGTAATCGGCAAGATGAAGGCGACGAATGCGAAGGTCATCCTCGTGCAGCCATTTCAGAATCGCAGGACGGCGGAGACCGTTGCGCGCCAGACGGGAGCAACGGTTCTGGATGTTCCGCAGCAGCCCGGTGCAGCTCCCAGCACGAACACGTACTTCGACATGATGGACCACCTCGTGGGCACCATCGCTGGCGGTCTTGGAGCGCAAAAATGAGCGCGGATTTTCAGATAGCCTGGGAGGTCATGAAGTGGCCCTTCGTGGCTTGTCTGCTGTTTCCCCCGCTGCTGGTGTACATGGGCCTTCACGTCGTAAAGCGGGAAGTGATTTTCGTCGACCT
Source organism: Gemmatimonadales bacterium (assembly GCA_038227135.1). Classification (GTDB taxonomy): domain Bacteria; phylum Gemmatimonadota; class Gemmatimonadetes; order Gemmatimonadales; family Gemmatimonadaceae; genus UBA4720. The sequence goes on along the minus strand of JBBRQC010000019.1, from coordinate 32,428 downwards.
GGCCCTCGCGCAGGTGGCCACGCTCGGTACGTGCGTCGCGCTGTTGATGGGATATCACTTCGATGACCGCATCACATTCTGGATTTCGCTCGCCGTGACCTTTGTCGGGGCTGCATTCTTTAGCTGGTCGCGGAGCACAAAGAAGGGCCCGGTTCCGCAGGAAGCGATCATCGGCATCACGTTTGTCGTCGCGGCGGCCGGCGTAATTCTCCTGCTGAGCAGGGTAGCCGGCGGCAAGGAGGAGCTCGAGCACCTTTTGACTGGAGACATCCTCAACGTCACGAAAGGGGAAATCGGCCAGCGGCTTCTGCTCTTTATCGCACTAGGTGCATTTTACGCGGCGTTTCATCAGCGATTTGTCCTCATTTCCTCCGATCCGGAAAAAGCGTTTGCGGATGGAGTCCCGGTTCGACTTTGGGACTTTCTGTTTTACGCGGCATTCGCGCTGGTAGTCGTGAGCTTCGTCCGCCTCGCTGGCGTGCTGTTGACCTTCGCCTATCTCATCGTGCCCGCCGTTTGTGGGACGATGCTGGCGCAGGCATGGATGAAGCGTCTGGCGATAGGGTGGAGCATCGCCGCGATTGCGAGCCTGGTCGGGTTGTGGGCCTCCTATAAAATGGACCTGCCAACCGGGGCCGCGATTGTGGTCGCGTCGGGAATGCTGCTGGCAATCGTTGGTGTTTTTGCGACGCTGCGGCGGGCGTAGCGCTTTCTTCCCCGCGGGGCTCGCGCGCCCGGCCTGGGGCAGGTAGTCTGAAATGGTGATTCCGTATCCACGCATCCCACCGACCATCGTGTCGGTGGGTCCGCTCGCGCTCCGCTGGTACAGCCTGATGTACGTCGTCGGGTACGTGCTGGGCTATCGCCTCGTGCTGAAGCGTATCGAGAGCGGGCGGAGCAATCTGACCCGCGCCGACCTCGACAATCTCATCTGGTACCTCGTTGTCGGAATGTTGCTTGGCGCGCGCGTTGTCTACGTGATCGTTTACGGGCGAGGGGAATACACAGCGCATCCGCTCGACGTCTTTGCGGTTTGGCAGGGTGGCCTCTCATTTCACGGGGCTGTACTGGGACTGGCGGCCGCGATCATTCTGTTCGCCCGGCGGTATCGGTTCCCGTTCCTCACGGTGACTGACCTCGTGGCGCTGTGCGGAACTCCCGGCCTTTTCTTCGGGCGAATCGGGAATTTCATCAACGGTGAGCTTTATGGCCGCCCGACCACGGTTCCGTGGGCGATGATCTTCCCCAGTGATCGCCTGCATACGCCCAGGCATCCGTCGCAGCTTTATGAAGCGTTTGCTGAAGGGGTGTTGCTGGCGGCGCTGCTCTGGTGGGCGGACAGTTATGCACGGTCGCGAGGGTACAAGCGGCCCGGACTGATAACAGGTCTCTTTCTCGTCGGTTATGCGATCGCGCGATTCTGCCTCGAGTTTACGCGCGAGCCTGACGCCCAGCTTGGGCTCGTGATCGGAGCTCTCTCGATGGGGCAGCTCCTGTCGATGATCATGTTCGCCGCCGGCGCAGCCTTACTCGCCTTTACGAGCTGGCGAGACCGCGCAACGTTCGCGGCCTAGCTTCGTCTTGGCAGAGACGGCATAACGCCCGAAAAGACAATCGTCTCCGGGCAACAAACACTGCTCCGCATATGATCGAGATCTCTCCAGAAACAGTCGCGCAGCTACTCTACCTCGTGCACGACGACCCGGAGGAGCTCCACGAGGCGCTCGGGGAGCTGCGTCCGCCAGACATCGCTGAAGCTTTGCGCGAGCTGCCGCCGGAAGCGGCGGCGAAGGTGATGGCCTCGCTTCCGTTCGATATGGCGGTGCAGGTGTTCGACGAGCCGGAGCTCACCCGCCACCGCTGTGCGATCATCCAGCACATAGACCCGTCTCGCGTCGGGCTGCTGATCGAAGCGATGTCGTCCGACCAGCAGGCGGACCTGTTCCGCGAAGTCCCGCCCGAAGATCGGTTGCGCCTGCTGACGACGGTAAGAACCTCGACCCGTGGAGCACTCCAGAAGCTCCTGCAGTATCCGGAGAACACGGCGGGCGGAATCATGACGACCGAGTTCGTCAGCATTCCGTCGGATTGGACCGTCGACCAAGCGTTGCGCCTGATTAGCGAAGTCGGTGGGCGGAAGGAAACAGTCTACGCCATCTACGTCGTCGATCCGGAGACCCAGACGCTCGTACACGTCGTTTCCCTGCGCGAGCTCCTTACCGTACCTCGCGACGAGAATGTGCTCGAGATCGGGAGCCGACGTGCGCCGCTTACAGTTGCCGCGGACACCGATCGTGAAGAAGCCGCGCGACTTATCTCGAAATACAATCTCCTCGCCGTGCCGGTGGTCGACGATCTGCGCCGCATCCTCGGCATCGTCACGGTCGACGATGTGATCGACACGCTCGTCGAGGAGCAGACAGAGGACGTCCAGCGTTTCGGCGGTATGGAAGCTCTCGATGCACCGTATATGGAGATCAGCTTTCTCGACATGATCAGGAAGCGCGCCGGGTGGCTGTGCGCGCTCTTCCTGAGCGAGATGCTCACTGCCACAGCAATGCAGCGCTTTCAGGGAGAGATCGAGCGGGCAGCCGTGCTCGCGATGTTCATACCGCTCGTCATGAGCTCCGGCGGAAACTCCGGCTCGCAGGCGACATCGCTGGTGATTCGCGCGCTCGCTCTGCAGGAGCTGAAGCTGCGGGACTGGTGGCGCATCGCCATGCGCGAGCTTCCGACCGGACTCGTGCTGGGGGCGATCCTTGGAATCATCGGCTTCACCCGAATCGTAGTGTGGCAGGACCTGCACATATTCAACTACGGTCCTCACTACATGCTGCTGGCGATTGCCGTGGGGTTCTCGCTCGTCGGAATCGTCGCATTCGGATCACTGGCAGGATCTATGTTGCCATTCCTGCTAAAACGCATCGGCTTCGATCCGGCAAGCGCGTCCGCTCCGTTCGTTGCTACGCTGGTGGACGTCACCGGATTGGTGATCTACTTCTCGGTGGCGTTCCTGGTGCTTCACGGGACGTTGCTCTAGCGGCACGAGTTAAGCCTCACGAGCCGTTCGGGGTGGCTACTATGACGGAGGGGTTAACACGAATGCTTCGGCCGAAGCATCCGCGTTAAAACGCTTTGTCCTAGATGCCTACCGATGGGAGTTCATCGTGCTGCGCGCAGCCATTCGGCGGGATCCACTGCGGGTCCCCCGCGCCTGATTTCGAAGTGAAGATGGGCTCCCAGCGCGGGATCGCTGATGCCGACAGTGCCCAGCGCTTGCCCTTTGATCACTCGTGTCCCCTTCTTCACATCGATGCGGTCGAGCGAACCGTAGACGGAATAATCGCCGCCGCCGTGCTCCAGAATCACCGTGTTCCCGTACGTGCCCATTGGTCCCGCATAGGCGACGGTTCCCGCCGAGACTGATTTCACGGTGGTGCCGACGGGGGCGCCGATCCCGATTCCGTTCCAGCGGGTGGTCGTGTTGTTCGGGTTTACGAATCTTCCGAAGCGATACAGGAACACACCATTGACGGGCCAATCCAGCCGTCCGATGTCCGTCGTGCGGATCGAGCTGGGTGTAAGCGGAGCGGCGCCGCCTCGTCCCGACGCTCTCCGGCGCTCCGCTTCGAAAGATGCGATGAAATTATTCAATCGCGCTTCGCTCTTCTCCAGCTCGCCCAGGCGCGCTTTCGTGCGCTTCGTATCCTGCTGCACCCGGGAGAGGTTCCGGGCCTGGAGCGACTCGAGCTCGGCCAGGCGCGCGGCTTCCTGTTCCTTCAATGTACGGTTTTCGATCACGCTGTTCTGCAGCCGCACGAGCTGAACGCGCTGCGATTCCATCCTGTCGTGCAGCTCGTCGAGGCGGTGAACGAGACCCTTGTCTCTCAGGGCCAGTAGATGCAGGTACTTGTAACGGGCCACGAGCTGACCGACTGACTGCGCCGAGAACAGGACTTCCGCGGAGTACAGGGGGCCTCTCTTGTAGATCTCGATGAGTCGCCGCTGCAGAACCGTTCGCTTCATGCTCGCTTCGCGCTGCGACTTCTCGAGGTCGGCGTTAGTAGTTTTGACTTCGTCCGTAATGGCGACGAGCTGCTGGTCGAGGGAGCTCACCATGCGCGCGGTAGCATCGTGCTGCTTGTCCAAAAGGTTCACTTCGTCGCGGAGCTCGTGGGCGGTGTTCCGCAGCCCGCTCATCTTCTTCTCGAGCTCGTCGCGCTCTGCTCTGATACGCGCGAGCTCGTCCCGCTGGGCGTTGACGCGCGCTTCAGCGTTGTCGGTCTGCTGAGCGGGAAGGAAGGACGCAAATAACAGCCAGCAGCAGAGACCCAGCCACGGCGCCCGAATCAGACCCGGCGTAGGTGTCTCCCTACCGACACGAGCGACCCCAGCACTCCCATGAACGCCCCGCCAACGACGCCGAGAAAGATCATCTCGCGATTGAAGAAAATCGTCTGGATGAAGTATTCGTTGACCACCCGGTTCGCCACCCAGACGAACACCAGTGCGAGCAAGCCACCCAGCACTCCTTTTACCAGCCCGTCGATGAGGAAGGGAAGGCGGATGAACATGTCCGTCGCGCCTACGAGCCTCATTATCGATATCTCTTTCGCGCGGGCGAGCACCGTCATGCGAATGGTCGCTCCGATGATGATGATGGCGACCGCCGCGAACGCGATTCCGAGTGCCAGCCCGGCCACTGTGGCGATGTTGCGCAGGCGATAGAGCTTGGCGACCCATTCTTCGCCGTAGCGGACGTCATCCACGAAGTGGTAGGTCCTCACGCGGTCGGCGACGGACTTGACCGTAATCGGGTCCCGCATTCCCGTCTTCAGGTATACCTCGATGGACGCCGGCAGCACGCCGGCCTCGAAGACGTCGGCGAACTCTCCCATTTCCGTTCGGGCGCGCTCGAGTGCCTGTTCCTTCGATACGTAGGCAACGCGCGCCACCTCCGGAAATTCGCCGATGTCCTTCATCGCCGCCGCCACGGACTCGATGTCAGTGCTGTCGCTGAGGAACGCGCGAACTTCCACTCTCTCTTCGACCTGTTCCAGCGCCTTCCGGATATTTATCGCCACCAGGCCGAACAGCCCGAACGCAAAAAGCGAGAATGCGATGGTCACGACACCCAAAATGCTGAGGAGGGGCGCTCGCCGCGACGCGGTCAGCGCTTCTCTTACGGAACGCACCTAGCTCTTCTCTCGCGTATTGGCGGCGGCCTCTACTTCAGCCATCGTCGGATCCGAAGGACGAGGAGCAAGTGGCGATTCGGCGGAGTCGAAAACCAGCCGGCCGTGATTGAGCTCGATCGTCCGGTAATTCGAGCGTCGCACCAGATCCAGGTCGTGCGTCGCCATGATGACCGCAGTCCCCGACGAATTGATGTCGCGCAGCAGCTGAAAGACTCCGCGCGTGGCGCGCTCGTCGAGGTTGCCAGTCGGCTCGTCGGCGATGAGCACAAACGGGTCATTGATGAGAGAGCGGGCGATTGCGACCCGTTGTTGCTCGCCACCCGACATTTCGCGCGGATAGCTGGTGGCCTTCGAGGCAAGGCCCACCTGTGTAAGTGCGCGCGAGACCTTCGCTGCAATGGATGCCTTGGGAGCGCCCGTTACTTCCAGCGCGAACCTGACATTCGCTTCCGCTGTTCGATCTTCGAGCAGCCGGAAATCCTGGAATACGATTCCAAGCCTGCGTCTCAGCCGAGAAATCTCGCGCCCCTTCGCCGTCAGGGAGCTGACGCCGTTCACCCAGACCTCGCCCTTGTTCGGCTTGTCGTCCATGTACAGCAGCTTGAGGATCGTGGTCTTTCCCGATCCGCTGGGTCCGGTCAGGAACACAAACTCCCCTTTCCTCACCTGAAAGCTGACCTCGGCGAGAGCCGTACCCGAGCGCGGGTATTCCTTAGCGACGTCAGTGAGGCGGATCATCGCTAACGCTGGAGCGCCTGCTCTATGTCAGCGATCAGATCCTCCGCGTTTTCGATGCCCACACTCACGCGAAGGAAGCCGTCGGGAATTCCGATTCTCGCCCGCTCCTCCGGCGTCAGGTGCGCGTGCGAGCTATAGCGTGGCTCGATAATGAGAGAGTCGACACCCCCCAGACTGGCGGCGTACGTGAATACATGGAGCTTCTCGACGAATTTGAGTGCTGCCGGACCGCCGCCCCTGAGCTCGATGGCCAGCATCCCGCCGAACCCGTCAAGCAGACCTTTCGCGATCTCATGGTCGGGGTGCGTCGGCAGGCCGGGATAATGCACCTTGGCGATCTCGGGCCGGCTGGAGCACCACTCCGCGATCCGCATCGCGTTCTCGTTCTGCCTCTTGATCCTGACATCGATCGTCTTGAGACCGCGCTCGAGGAGCCAGCACGCGAAGGGGTCCGGGGCCTGGCCCCAGACCATCATCTTGCGGCGCACTTCGTCTATGAGCGGCTCGTTGCCGCATACGACGCCGGCGAGGATGTCGTGGTGGCCGTTCAGATATTTCGTGGCGGAGTGAATGACTACATCGACACCATGCTCGATCGGGCGGAAATTGATCGGGCTCGCCATCGTGGAGTCCACGACGAGTGCGATCCCCTCAGCGTGCGCGAGCGATTGAAGCGAGCTAAGCTCGAGCACCCTGCAAGTAGGATTTACGGGCGATTCGAGGAAAATCACCCGGGTGTTCTTCTTCAAGCCCTTCCGCCATGCGCGCGGCTCGAGCGGATTCACAAAGGAAACTTCGATACCCATGCCGACCAGCTCTTCGGTGAACAGCTTGCGAGTTCCGCCGTAGATCCACGAGCTGGATATCAGGTGATCGCCCGGCCTGAGCAGCGCGAGCATCGCGCACGCGGTGGCTCCCATGCCGCTGGACAGAACGAGCGCTGCCTCCGCGCCTTCCAGCAGCGCGAGGCGCTTCTGCACGCGCTCCGCATTTGGCGTGTTTCCATATCGCGTGTAGAGAAGCTCGCTGGTGCCAGGTTCCTGCGCGTAGTTCACGGATTGCACCAGCGGGGCGGATACCCCTATGCCCGGAGTTGGTCGCGTCTCCCCACCATGAATTGCAGTTGTCGAGAGGCCCACCTTCCGTGTCGGCTCCGCCAATATCTCTCCTAGCCCAGGTTACGGGAGCTGCGGCCGGCGTCGAAGTCGTGCTTCACCACCCGGACGATCTCTGCCGGCGCGATCCCCAGAACGTCGCGGGCGACCACGGTGCCCGGACTCACAGTATCATCGACGACGAGCACCGCCATCTCGTGACGTCGCGGACCATACACCCAGACGAGCTCTCCGTCCTCCAACAGCCGTTTGCGGGCGTCCGACGGGTGAAGTCGCACCAGGGGCCCACGCTCCGGATCTCCCACTCGCGTCGCCAGGTATCGCGAAACCATCAGCCAGGGCTGGAATCCTTCCATCATGCGTCGAGTCTCAACGGTTGGGCCGCGGTGGTAGCGCTGCCAACCGCGACGTAGCCATTGTCGTGTCTGATCACAAGACGTCTCCGCCACAGAGTATCCAGCATCCGTTCGGCGTGCTCCCGGGAGAGACCCGTCGCGTCGGCGACTTCCGCGACATCCGCGCTCACGCCGGCGCCCAGATGGGAGATGATCTCCCACGCCGTTCTCTCGTCCACATCGACAATCCCGACGAGCCGCGACCTCCCGTCCGCGTGCTGCGTAACGAGCGCGAGCTTGTGACGTTCGAGTACGGCCTCGATCGCATCCATGTGGGATTCGCTGATCCCGCGGAACAGGAAATAGACCTCGCGCCGCGGCGTATCCAGACTCACGTACTGCAGCAGCAGCTTGGCGACGATTTCGTCCGCGCAGGAGAAGTCCAGCAGGCCGACGTGCGAGAAGTCGATCACCGTGAGCGCGCGGTCACCAATCCGATCCAGCTCCTGCTCTATCTCGCACCTCACCGCTGCTCCCGTGGGACGCGTGACGAGGTTCGAGTAGAGTTCGCACACGCTCTTTCTGAGCATGGAGCTGACATCGATGTGGTTGATCACGCCACCCGCTCCGGAATCGTTATCTGCACTTGCGCACCTGGAAAATTGGAAAGGTCTTCGAGGAGAGGCTCGTCCTCGTCCCAGTCCCCCTTCGGAAGCACCGCGATGCGAGCAGTGCCGCTCCGGACGGAGAGCTTGCCATCCCACGTTCCCACAAACTTGCGTACTCCCGCAAGCCCTTGACCGCGACCCGGATCCCTGAACCGGGACGCGCCGCGCATTACGGTCTCCTCCAGTGCCTGCCCGTCATCCCAGCGCTCGCGCTTCTGAAATCCGGGCGCTGACTCCAGCGATTGCTTGAATCCGATTCCCGGGTCGCACACGGCGATCACGACCACCTTTCTGCCGCCAAGTCGAACGCGCCAGGTGTAGGTCTGGACCGCGACCCATCCACCTCTTCCAGCGTGCTCGACGATGTTCTGGCAAACCTCCGAGAGCGCCATAGTGAATCGCATGGTGATTTTCGCATCGAGATTCAGGTTCTTCACCAGCGCGTCCTGCGCCCGCTGCTGGATCTTGTCCACTACGTCGTGCACGTCGTCGCTCTTGGAGATGGACGTGACCTCGAGCAGCACGCTGGTTTCCGCCGCCTTCGTGCTCTTGACGCGCCCTTGAATCTCGTACAGCTCGGCCGCGTGCTTGAAGAAGTCCATGCGCGACCAGTAGTGGCTGACGTTCTCGGCTTCAGGGACGTAGAGCACTGGCCGCTCGGCGCGCGACTGCGCGAGCGCCAGCAGCGCCGTCAATCCGTACGGGGATGCCCAGCGCGCGTGCCTGGTATCGACGATGATCTTCTCGTCGAGCGGCAAAGGCGCGACCTGATCCAGCACCAGCTCGAATGACTTGTCCTCGAGCGAATGAGGAACGTTGATGATTGTCGTCACTTGGTGCTGAGCTCTCCGCGCAGGTAGTCGGCGAGACCGGTGGCGCCGCGATGGTCCACGTTCCGGGCAGCCGCGTCCAGCGCGCGGTCGAGTGCCACGTCAAACTTATCACCCGCGAGCAGGCGCGAGAAATAGGTCGCACCCCAGACGTCGCCACACCCCGTCGGATCGCCGGGACCGGAGTGTCTGGGACGCTTCGCCGGCAATTTTGCGGTGCGGATGGCGCCCGTGGCCGGCGCCAAGCCCCGACGACGGACATCGGAAAGGCCCTCGAACCCAGGTGCCGCGAAATACACGAGACCGCCGGCACCGAGCGTCACGGTGAGCGAGCTCACACCATTTGCGAAGGCCACCGCGGCCAGAGCCATCGGGTCGCTCGCCATCATGTTCATCTCGTCCTCATTCACCTGTATCAGATCGAAGCAGCGGCACCAGGCTCCGGGATTGGGGAGCGGGCGGAGCGTTCTCGTCCCGTTCGGCTGGACAGCGAGCAGCAGCGAATGTATGTCGCAATAAATCGGGCCACTGAAGTGCTGCCGAATGAGCTGTGCGGTCTCCAGGTCGAGCTCGAACCCGCTGATCAGGTTGATGTAGAGGGCGTCGAGATCGGCGAGCAAGGGCTTGAGGCCGAGCCAGCTCCAGGCCGGCACGCCTCCGCTGAGTCGCTCGCAACGCCGCTCGTCGCTCTGGTAATGCATCACCACTCTGTTGTTGGGATGCGGAACCTCGATCGGACCGGCTCCAGGAGCGGCGCGCTCCAGCCCCGCGACGAATTGCCGAGCTGACTGGGCGAGATCGCTCCCGACCTTGAGAATCGGAACGAACTCCCAGTCCGGAGGCAGCGCCGCCTCGAGGGCGCCGAGCGCGTACGTGATTCCGCCCCATTCCTCCACCGGCGCGTCGCGGGGATCTCGCCCGTGAATCACGTCCCAGACGAAGCTTCCCATCACGCCAACCCTTTGCTTTCTCGTCATCGCGTGCCGAGCGGAATCATTCTAGAGCTCACCCAGCGTTTGCATCTTGAACGTGGCGATCGCTCCAACGACACCGGCGGAAAGTGGCAGCGCTCCCGGCACGATGCGGCATGCCTGCACTGCGGGCTTGAATGCGCGGCGTTTTACCTCGGCGCGAAGGGGCTTGAACAGCGCGTCTCCCGCCTGAGTTACACCTCCAGCGAGGACGACGACATCGGGGTTGAAGATGTTGAGAAGGTTCGACACTCCCGCCCCGAGGAAGTGCGCGGTCTCACGCACGACTTCCGTGGCGATCGTATCCCCGCGCTTTGACGCTTCGTATACCGTCTGCGCGGTGATCTTTTTCGGATCGCCGCCCACCATCCCGGCCAGGATCGACTCGCCCTCGTCTCCGCGCAACGCCTCCCGGGCGCGCTCGGCGATTGCGGGTCCCGACGCGTACGCCTCGAGGCAGCCGTAGTTACCACACTTGCAGCGTCTGCCCGTGGAATCGATTGTGGTGTGGCCGATCTCACCCGCGACGTCCGAAGCTCCATGATAAAGCTTTCCTTCGAGGATCAACCCTCCTCCGATCCCCGTTCCGAGCGTCATCCCGATCACGTTGCGTCCACCCCTCGCCGCACCGATCCAGAATTCCCCAAGAGTGGCGCAGTTCGCGTCGTTGTCGAGCGTGGCATCGAGTCGAACGCGCTTAGCGATCTCGTCGCGCAGAGGGAAGTTTTTCCAGCCGAGATTCGGCGTCACGATGACAATGCCCTTCGCCCGATCGAGCGGGCCGGGGGAGCCAATTCCTACTCCGAGAAAGTCCGCTCTTCCAGCTCCGGTCTCCGCCATCGTCTGGGCGATCACATGTTCAATCATCTCAGCGATCCGCTCGACCACGGAAGCCGCGCCCCCGCCAGCCAGCGTTGGCCGGGTCTGCATCGCGATCTCGCGGCTGCCGTCGAGCGGCATCGCGCCGGCGACTATGTTCGTTCCGCCGAGATCCACTCCGATTATGTAACGCTCCTTCACGCTCATGCGGGCACCGGTGGGTTGAGGACTTCGCCGAGCAAGCTGGAGATATATTCGGGACCGAGCTCACGCATGCAACGCCAATGTCCGAGCGGGCACCGTTGCGGCCCATGCCGATGGCACGGACGACACGAAAGCCCATCGCGGCCCGCCACTGCGTGACGGGCGGCGAGTGGGCCGAACCCGAATTCCGGAACGGTTGGGCCGTATATGGTGAGGGTTGGTGTTCCCATGGCTGACGCAAGATGCTGAGGCGCCGAGTCGTTCGTCACTATGGCCTGGGCGCGCCCAATCAGCTCCGCGGACCCGAGAAGTGAAAGCTCGCCGACGGCGTTGATCACATTGCCATCCGGAACGGCCGCCGCGATCTCGGCTGCAATTGGACCGTCCGCCTTCGACCCGATGATTGCAATTCGGGCGTGCCGGCTGGTCTCCTTGGCGAGCTCGACGTAGTAGGGCCAGCGCTTGGTGCCCCAGGCGCTTCCCGGCGCCACAGCGACGAACGGCTCGTCGAGACTGCCCGCTCGTCTCAGCATTCGGTCTACGGTGAGGCGCTCTTCGTCGGACGGATAGAGGCGCGGGCGAGTCTGATCCGGTGTCGGCGGATCGGCACACTCTGTCATCGACAGCGACCACAATCGCTCAGCGTGGTGACGATCCGGCTTGTACGGAAGCTGCTTGGTATAAAGCGCCCTGCCGGTGGAGCTGGCGAACCCGATCCGTTCCTTCGCCCCGGTCATTACCGCGAGGAGGCCGCTCCGAAACGAACCCTGCGCCAGATAGGCGACTTGATACGGCCGGCGGTTTCGCAGCTCCCGAATCGTCTCCCACAGGTTGAGCGCCGAGCCGTACGTCCCGCGCTTGTCGTAGCGGATTACGTTTCGGATGTCGGGGTTGTTCGCGAGCACCGCGGCTCCCTCTGGAGTCACCAGGACGTCCACTGGGCCGCGCTTCGCGAGCTCCCTGATCAACGGCGTCGTAAGGATGACGTCGCCGAGAAAGCTCGTTTGAATAACGAGCGATCCGCTCACTCAGTCCACCTGCAGCACGGCGAGAAATGCTTCCTGGGGTATCTCCACCGAGCCGACCTGCTTCATTCTTTTCTTGCCCTCCTTCTGCTTCTCGAGGAGCTTGCGCTTGCGCGAGATGTCGCCGCCATAGCATTTGGCGAGCACGTCCTTCCGCAACGGCTTCACGCTCGTACGCGCGATGACCTTCGTCCCGATTGCCGCCTGGATCGCGACCTCGAACAGCTGTCGGGGAATGAGCTCCTTGAGCTTGTCGGCGATCTTTCTCCCCCACTCGTAGGCCTTGTCTTCGTGGATGATGACGCTGAACGCGTCCACCGGCTCGCCGTTGATCAACATGTCGAGTCTGACCAGATCGCTGCGACGGTATTCCAGCATGTCGTAGTCGAGCGACGCGTAACCGCGGCTCACTGTCTTGAGCTTGTCGAAGAAATCGAGAATTATTTCGCCGAGCGGGAATTCCCAATCCAGCTCCACTCGCTGGGTGTCGAGGTACGTCATGTTCTTGTACACGCCGCGACGCTCGGTTCCCAGCGTCATGATCGGCCCGATGTAGTCCGCGGGTACCATGATGCGCGCCTTGACGTACGGCTCCTCGATGTATGCGACAACCTGCGCGGACGGCATGAGCGACGGATTCTCGATCAGAGTCATCGTCTCGTCTGTCTTGTAGACTTTGTATTCGACGGAAGGAACCGTGGTGACGAGCTCGAGATCGAACTCGCGCGTCAGTCGCTCCTGGACGATCTCCATGTGCAGAAGCCCGAGAAATCCGGCGCGGAAGCCGAATCCGAGTGCCGTGGAAGTCTCCGGCTCGTAGTTCAACGATGCGTCGTTGAGCTTGAGCTTCTCCAGCGCGTCGCGAAGCGTCTCGTACTGGGTCGTATCCGTCGGATAGAGTCCTGCGAAAACGAAGGATCGGACCGCCTTATAACCCGGCAGGGGTTCCTTGGCGTGGTTGTCGGCGTCGAAGATCGTGTCGCCAGCGCGCGTCTCGCTGACAGAGCGTACACTCGCGACCACATAACCGACCTCGCCCGGACCGAGCTGTTCGGTCGGGACCTGACGCAGCTGGTTGTACCCGACTTCATCGACCTCGTAGACGGATTCACTCGCGCCGAATGTGATGTGTGTGCCCTTGGTGATCACTCCGTCGACGACCCTGACGCTGGGAATCGCGCCCCGATAGCGGTCGTAAAAAGAATCGTAGATCAGCGCACGGAGTGGCGCCTTCTCGTCGCCCTCGGGCGCGGGGACCTTCCTCACGACTTCTTCGAGCAGCTCGGGGATGCCGATCCCTTCCTTGGCGCTCACGAGGAGAATCCCGTCGGGATCGATGCCGAGCAGGTCGGCCAGTTCCTGGCGGCGTTGCTCCGGCTCGGCGCCCGGCAGATCGATCTTGTTCAGGATCGGGATGATCTCGAGACCCGCATCGAGGGCGAGAAAGAGATTGGAGAGCGTCTGCGCCTGGATACCCTGCGACGCGTCGACGACGAGTATCGCGCCCTCGCACGCCGCGAGCGATCGCGAGACTTCGTATGTGAAGTCCACGTGACCCGGCGTGTCGATCAGATTCAGCTCGTATTCCTGGCCGCTCTTGGCCGTGTACGTCATCCGCACCGCGTTGAGCTTGATGGTTATCCCGCGCTCACGCTCGAGGTCCAGCGTATCGAGTACCTGGGCTTTCATCTCCCGCTTCTGAAGCATTCCGGTGGCTTCGATAAGCCGGTCGGCCAGCGTTGATTTGCCGTGGTCGATATGTGCGACAATGCAGAAGTTGCGGATGTGCTCGAGCTTCAAAGGGTATCTCTGGGTTGTGCGGGGTGCTTAGGCAGGAACCACGAAATATAACCGTCAATGCTCGCTTTCCCTCGACCGAACCAAACAAAAAAAGCTGCCGAAGCAGCCCTTTTCGCAACGCGCTGCAGCTACGACGTCTAGTGCTTACTAGGCGACGGTGCTGGAGCGGGCGCAGGACGGGGCGTCTGTATCACGGGCGCCTGTCGCATGATCGGCCTCGAATACTCGCGCGCCGGCAGCGTCCCAATGACAGTCGTCTCGACGCGCTGTGGCTCGCTGCGCTCAATTGGGAAGCGACTCAGATCTACCGACCGGCCGATACGACCCTCGTTGGGAGGATCGGCGAAAATCTCGCGGGGGTCGCGCCTTCTCTGACGCGGCAGTGGTGCAATCAGAACGACCCCCGCCTCAGGGATCTCGGTTCGCCCCGTGACAGGGAATGTCTCCAGCGCATCTTCAGGAAAACTCTCGGCTGATTGGGCTGAGCGCGGTGGACGTACATGACCCCTTGAAACGTTCGTGTCGCCTGGATTTCCCGGAGTGCGCGGGCGATATCCTGCGTTCGGTTGCGACGACCCATACGCGACGATCGGCATTCCGCAGTAGTCGTAACCAACTACGCGTACGCTTCGTCCGCCTTGCTGCAGTTGTGCGACTCTGTTGAGCACCGTGAGACGTCTCAAAGCAACACCACCCCCGTTCCCACCATAGTACAGGCTGCATGAATAGGCCGGACCAGACGAGTAGGAATCGTTGTACTGTGCCGCGGGGAAGCGCATATAGTCCGCTCCGATCGGCTCGCCCTTGGCTCCCAGGTAGGCTGCGAGCGCGCGCGCAGCGGAGGCGGGGGCGCGACGGTCGATCAAACGCCTTATCGCCGGGATATTCCAGTCGCCTCCACTCTCCACGCGGTCAAGATTGAACGGAACGCGCGACGCAAGTGCGATGACGCCGCCTCGGGTGTCGTCGTCGCCGCCCGCGTAGTCGGAAGAGCTGACGTAGCGTCCGCTTCCGTCATATTGGTCGTGAGAGAATCCGGCGAAGAAGTTCGGCAGCCGAAGCTCCTTGTTCCTGAGCATCCTGATCGATATGCCGGGAAACTCCGGATGGAGGATGTGTATCTGGCCGTCGAGGTCGAACGAGACAGCAAAAACGTATGCGTCCTCGGAGACTTCGATCGCCGGCGTGACGTAGTTCGAGGCGATTGCTCTGCTTTGCGAGTAGACGCGAATACGCGGAGCCCTCTGCCCCGACTCGCTCTGTGCAGCCGAAGGCGATGCCAACAGAGTGATAAGAAGTGCCGCGACTCCCGCCGCCGGTGCCGATCTCGTCCCACCCATCCCGAGCTCCTGTCCTTTGTATACAAATTGGCTGGGTGTATCAGCGGGAGTCAATGCCCGAACCGGCTGCGATTGATGGCTGAGCGCGCTACCTGTTGGGGAGCTTACGGATTTACCTTGCGCCATGCCGCTGCCCCAATTGCTCTCGATCATCGAGTCGCTGGAAGAGTTCAGACAGCTTCTCGATGACATGCCATCACAGGGCGTTCGCCGCCATCTCGGTGGATTGCACGGGTCAAGCGACGCCGTGGTGCTCGCTGGGCTCGCCCGGAATGCGACGCAGCGATTTTTCGTCGTCGTAAATGACGACGTTGCGGGCGCGGAGCGCTGGCTTGCTGATCTGACGACCCTCGTCGAGGCCGAGGCGGTCGCGTTTTACCCGCCGCGCGAGAGCTTTGGCGAGGCGGAGGCCCACGCTGAAATTGCCGGAGAAAGGGTCGAGACTCTGGAACGAATTGGTCAAGGTGAGCTCCGGATTCTCATCACCACCACCCGCGCGCTTCTCGAGCGCACCCAGCTGCCGCGGGCGCTCGCTTCGGCGCGGCTCGAGCTGCGGAAGGGTGACACGCGGCGGCCTGAGGATCTCGCGTCGCATCTCGAGGCAATTGGATTCGAGCGCGTGCCGATGGTGGAGGACGTCGCCCAGTTCAGCGTGCGCGGCGGAATCTTCGACATCTACAGCTTCGGTATGGCGGAACCGGTTCGCCTGGAGTTCTGGGGCGATGACATCTCGGAGCTGCGCCACTTCGATCTGGTGACGCAGCGGTCGACTCGCGACGCGGAGCTGGCGCTGGTCCTGCCGGTGGATGGCCAGATCGCCGTCGGGGACACGGAGCCGGAGCGCTCTTCCATCCGTGCGCTCTTTCCCCCCGACACGCTGCTGGTCGTTCCTGCCGGCACCCACCTCGTCCCCGAGCTCGAGCGGACCTGGACCGAGGCCCAGCATCACATAGATCTCGCCCGGCGAAGGGGAGAAGACACACCCAGCCGCGACGAGCTGTTTGAATCGCCCGAGACCACACTGGCGGCGCTGAATGCCTTCGGCACAATTGGCTTGTCCGGCGAGAAGGCGCAGATCGTTTTCCCCTTCCGCGAGCCGGAGGAGATTCAACGGGACATTAAGAGACTCAAGCAGGTGGTCGCGGACGGAATTCCAACGGTCATCCTGTGCGACAACGCGGGCCAGGCTGAACGACTCGACGAGCTCCTCAACGACGATCGTATTTCGCCCGCGAATCTCGCCATCGGCGTACTCGATGGCGGCTTCGTCACCCCGCCCAGTGGAGAGAGCTTTCAGGGGTATCGCGTTCTCACCGATCACGAGATCTTCCGTCGCGAGCGGCGGTTCCGGCGAGCGCGACGCTACGTTGCGGGAAGCGCTCTCGAGAGCCTGACCGCGCTCAAGCCGGGAGACTACGTCGTGCATCTCGAGCACGGTGTAGGGATCTACCGCGGCATGGAAAAAATGTTCGTCCGCGAGAGCACGGTCGAAGTGGCGGTGATCGAGTACGAGGGCGGAGACAGGCTCAATGTCCCGCTTTATCGGATCGATCAGATCGAGCGTTATCGCGCGGCCGCCGACATAACCGCGGACGCGCCGCCACCGCGGCTTCACGCGCTAGGCGGAAAGCGCTGGGCATCGCAGCGCGACAAGACCCGCGCGGCGATTCAGGAAATGACGGTCGAGCTGCTGGACCTCTACGCCCGGCGCAAAGTGGCCACCAGACCCCCGCATTTTCCCGATACGGTATGGCAGCGGCAACTGGAATCGTCGTTCCTCTTCGAGGACACTCCCGACCAGCGGACAGCCACGACGGACGTGAAGGGGGACATGGAGCGTCCGCGCCCTATGGACCGGCTTCTCGTCGGCGATGTCGGATACGGGAAGACGGAGATCGCCGTGCGCGCCGCCTTCAAGGCCGTTCAATCAGGACGTCAGGTGGTGATCCTGGTTCCGACGACGATTCTCGCCGACCAGCACGCGAGGACCTTCAGCGACCGGCTCGCCGATTTTCCGGTGAACGTGAAGACGATGAGCCGGTTTCAGACCGCGAAGGAGCAGACGGCGGTTCTGGCCGACCTGAAGGCCGGAAAAATCGACATTGTCATCGGTACCCACCGTCTTCTCAGCGGAGACGTCGCCTTTTCCCAGCTCGGACTGATTGTCGTTGACGAGGAGCATCGCTTCGGTGTCAAACACAAGGAGCGACTCAAGCGCCTTCGCCTCGATACAGACGTCCTGACTCTTACTGCCACGCCAATTCCGAGAACACTGCACCTATCGCTGGCCGGCCTGCGCGACATGACTCTGATGCAGACGCCGCCGCGCGACCGGTCCCCGGTGCTGACTTATGTCGAGCCCTGGGACGACGGGCTGATCGACGAAGGCATCTCGCGCGAGCTCGATCGCGGGGGGCAGGTCTTCTTCGTCCATAACCGGGTCGAGACGATCGACGGAATGGCGGAGCACATCCGGCGTGTCGTCCCCCGCGCGCGGGTTGGCGTCGGCCATGGTCAGATGCGGGAGCGCGAGCTGGAGGAAGTCATGCGCACGTTCGTGGACGGCGAGATCGATGTGCTGGTGTCGACGATGATCGTCGAGTCGGGGCTCGATGTGCCGAACGCCAACACGATGTTCGTCAATCGCGCCGACACCTTCGGATTGGCCCAGCTCTACCAGCTGCGCGGCCGCGTCGGACGGTCGCACCGGCGCGCGAGCTGCTACCTCCTTGTGCCCGATTCGATCGACGAGGATGCGAACCGCCGCCTCACCATTCTCGAGCACCACACTCAGCTCGGATCCGGCTATCAGATAGCTCTCAAGGATCTCGAGCTGCGGGGGGCGGGAAATCTGCTCGGGCCGGAACAGTCTGGCTTTGTCCACGCGGTGGGCTTCGACATGTACCTTCGCATGCTCGATGAGACGGTCAAGCGTCTCATGCGCGGCGACGACGCGCCGAAGCTCCAGCCCGCGGAGATCTCGCTCGATGTCCCTTCCTATCTGCCCGATGACTACATCACGTCCCAGGACGCAAAGCTCGACATATATCGCCGCCTCACCCACATCACGGACATCGCCGAGATCGAAGCGCTGCGCGAAGAAGTGCGTGACCGGTTTGGAGTGTTGCCCGAGCCCGCCCGTTCCTTCTTCGCCACGGCGATCCTCCGGATCCTTGGTGGCGCGTCCGACATCGAGTCAGTGCTGGTGCGCGGAAACGAGGCCCGCATTACATTTCGCGAGCGCGCAGTGCCCCGTATGAAGGGGATCTCGGCGGCGTTCCACGAGGTACAGTTCCAGGCGGAAGTGCGACGCGCGCATCCGCTTTCCCTCAAGCTCACCCGTCTTGGAGGAGCTGAGATGCTCGATGGACTGGTCCGAGCCTTGACTACGCTGCGCCCCACCTGACGACTGTTAACCCGCACTACGGAAAAATGAAACGTACTTTCGCTATCGCCGCAGCCGCGGCCCTTACGCTCTCGGCTTGCTCGAGTCTGAAGGATGCTCTCAATGCCCACACGAGCTGGGTCGCCCGCGCCGGCAGCGCCGAGCTGACGGTCACCCGTCTCGCCACGCTGCTCGGAAAATCGCGCGCGCCGATCCGGAAAGACATCGCCAAGTCGATCGCCAACGTGTGGGTGGACTATCAGCTGCTCGGCGTGGCCGCGGCGCACAACGATTCGCTCGCCGATCCCAAGCTGATAGACGAAGCGATGTGGCCCGCGATAGCGAACCTGAAGGCACGGAAGTGGTACGACATCGTCTCCAAGACCTGGGGTGTCGAGGATACGACTGCCGCGCAGCGCCAATGGGCGTCGGGCGATATCCTCGCTGCCGATCACATTCTGCTGCTCACGCAGGGAATGAACGATTCGCAGAAGGCCGCGGTGAAGAAGAACATCGATGCCATTCACGCGAAGGTCAACGTGTCGAATTTTGCTGCGACCGCGTCGGCCAACAGCCAGGACCAGCAGTCCGCCCGCCAAGGCGGATCACTGGGGATCTTTCCCAAGGGCACGATGGTTCCAGAGTTCGAGAAAGCGCTTCAGGCGCTCAAGCCGGGCGAGATCTCTCCGGTCATCCAGACGACTTACGGCTACCATATCATCCATCGCCCCACGTACGACCAGGTGAAGAACCAGCTACTGCTGGCGTCCAAGGGTCGCAGCGTCGCCATCGCCGAGAGCACCTACCTGGCGAACCTCGAGAAGTCCGGAAAGATCGAGGTCAAGAAGGACGCGCCCACTACAATGAAGGCGATCGCGAACGACCCCGATGCATATCGCCGGGACAACACCGTGCTCGCCACATCGACCGTAGGAAAATTCACGGCAGCGCGGATGGTGGGATGGCTCGAGACTCTGCCGCCAAACGCGAGGATCATCGATCAGATCAAGCAGGCGCCTGATTCAGTCCTCGTCTCGATGGTGAGGAGATTCGCCAACAACGAGCTGGTGCTCAAGCAGGCCGACAGCGCCAAGATCGTCATCGATCCCGCCGAGATTACCCAGTTGCACACGAGCTTCGTGAATGCCGTGAAGCAGGCGTGGGCCCAGCTTGGAATCGCTCCCGCCTCGCTCCAGGACAGCGCCAAGACCGATAGCGATCGCGAAAAGCTCGCCGCCAAGCGGATCGACGACTACTTCGACAAGCTGGTGCAGGAGCGGGCACCCTTCGTCGCCGTTCCGACCCCGGTCGCAAACGTTCTGCGCGGCAAATTCAGTTACTCGTTCAACGACGCTGGATTCGATCGGGCGGTCGAGCAGGCTTCCAGGATTCGGAACTCGGCGGACTCCGCTCGCTCGGCCGGGCAGCCGCCGACAGCGGTTCCGCTCAGTCCCGGAGCGCCATCGGCGTCTTCCACACCGCCAGCGGGTAAGAAGTGATCGAACCACGGTTGACCACGGGTGTACGACCGGGGATGCTGAGACATATCCTCGTCGCTTTCTCGCTCGTGCCCGCTGCCCTCGGAGCGCAGACTCCCGTTACTGCCGTCCGTGCCAATACTTCCGGGGCGATTCAGATCGACCGGGTCGTTGCGATCATCGGCGAGCAACCGCTTCTCTGGACCGATGTGCTCACCGCGATCAACCAGCGGCGGGCGCAGGGACTGCAGGTGCCGACCGACTCCGTCCAGCAGGCGGCGCTGGCTCGCAGCGTTCTCAACGATCTCGTCGACGAAGAGATCCTCGTTCAGAAAGCGAAGGAATTGAAGCTCGAGGTCACCGAGTCCGAGATCGTCTCGTCCGCGGATCGCCAGATCAAGAGCGTTCGCTCGCAGTTCAAGTCCGACGAGGAGTACCGAACCGAGCTGCGAAATGCGGGGCTTGGAACGGCGGAGGAGTATCGTAAGGCCCTCATCGAACAGTATCGTCGCCAGAATCTCCAGCAGAAGGCGTTTGCGGAAATGCGCAAGCGCGCCAAGCCGGTGAACGTGACGGACGAGGAAGTGACGGCCGCGTTCGAGAAGAGCCGAGCGGATCTGCAGAAGCGTCCGGCCAGCGTGACGTTCCGACAGATCATAGTGGCACCTCATGCTTCGGCCGCCGCGAAGGCGAAAGCTAAAGCGCGCGCTGATTCGCTACTCGTCGAAATCCGGAAGGGCGGGGACTTCGAGCAGATGGCCAAGCGTGAATCGATGGATCCCGGCACAAAGGCGCTCGGCGGGGATCTGGGCTGGAACCGTCGCGGCAGTGGCCTCGTTCCGGAGTTCGAAGCAATGATGTTCGCGTTGCGGCCGGGAGAGGTCAGTCCGGTCCTCGAGACGGCGTTCGGCTATCACATCATCAAGGTGGATCGCGTCCAGTCGGCGGAGGTGAAGGCGCGCCACATACTCATCGCGCCCGTGATCGATTCCGCCGATGTCGCGGCCGCGAGGGTCGAGGCCGACTCGGTCGCCGCCCAGTGGAGACGCGGAGCTTCGTACGATTCGCTGTTGGCCAAGCACCACGATCCTACCGAAGAGAAGGGAGTGCTGCAGCCGTTCAATCGCGACTCTCTGCCGGCGTCCTACCAGGCCGCTCTGGCCAGCGCAAAAGCGGGAACGATCACGAGCCCGTTCCAGCTGGCAAATCCGCGCGGGCAGCCGAAGTTCGCCGTGTTGCAGGTCGTCACGCTGACCGACGCCGGGGAATACAATCCCGGCGAGATCCGCGAGCAGATTCGTGCACAGCTCGCCGAAGAGCGTTCGATCCGCCAGCTCCTCGATGAGCTGAGAAAGCGCATCTACGTGTCACTCCGGATGTAGCAGTGAAAGCGCGCCTTGCCATGACTGTGGGAGATCCTCGCGGAATTGGTCCTGAGATCGTTGCAAAAGCGCTCGCCGACTCACGGGTCGGCGAGCGCTGTGACGTTGTGGTCATTGGTCCGGACGGCGCGGGAGTTCGGCCTGCCGAGTCAATCGGGCAGTGGCGCGCCGGCTCTGACGCTGCGTTGGCCGGCATGCTCAGCGGCCTGGCAATCGAGCGGGCAGTGCAAATGGCGCAAGCGGGGGACATCGACGGGATAGTGACAGCTCCCATCGATAAAGCGGCGCTCCTCGCGGGAGGCTACGACTTTCCCGGTCACACGGAAATGCTCGGAGCGCTGACGGCATCGAGCGTTGCCATGATGCTCGCGTCGGATAAGCTCCGGGTGGTGCTTGCCACGACCCACATCCCACTACGCAGCGTCACCGAGAATCTGAGCGCAGCCTCGATCGTCGAAGCCGCACGTATCACGCGCAATGGGCTTCAGACGTGGTTCGGAATCGCCTCGCCGCGAATTGCGCTGTGCGCTCTCAATCCGCACGGGGGCGACGGCGGCAGATTTGGCAGCGAGGACACGAAGCTCCTCGAGCCGGCGGCTCGCGAGGCGGGAATCGAGGGTCCCTTTCCGGCGGATACGGTTTTTGTGCGAGCGATGCGCGGGGAGTTTGACGCCGTGATCGCGCCGTACCACGACGTCGGCATGACTGCAATCAAGGTTGCGTCTTTCGGCAGTGCGGTGAACGTCACGCTGGGGCTTCCGTTTCCGCGCACCTCGCCGGACCACGGAACTGCATTGGACATCGCGGGTCAGAACCGCGCGGATCCTTCCAGCATGATCGCCGCTACGCTTCTGTGTGCGTCGATTGTATCTCGCGTTCCGCGGTACGGCGGTCGCCAAGGGAGTGCAGATCCACGGCGAGACTCTCGATCCTCCGGCCGTCCATCTCGCGCACAGTGAAGATCGCACCACCGGCGATCACTCGATCACCGACGACGGGCAGCCGCCCGAGCACACCGAAAACGTATCCCCCAATTGTCGTGTAGTCCTCATCGGGCACGGTGAGACTGAAATGCTCATTGAGCTCCCCGATGTGCGTGCTGCCCGGCACCAGTGTCTCACCCGCTCGGGTGTGTAGCGGGGCCTCGGCATCTTCGGGCGTGTCGTACTCGTCGAGAATCTCACCGACGATCTCCTCCAGCAGGTCTTCCATCGTTACGACGCCCGCGGTTCCACCGTATTCGTCGAGCACCACCGCCATGTGCTCCTTGAGCCGCTTGAAATCGGCGAGCACTTCTTCGACTTCGCGGGAGCCCGGAATCACGTGCACCGGCCGCATGATCGATGGAAGGTCGAACGCGTCGGTGTTCGCGCGCGGGGCGAGCAGCTTGAGAAGATCCTTGGCCAGCACGACCCCGATGATGTTGTCGATCGACTCGTCGTAGACTGGATATCGCGACAGCCCGCTTTCCTGCACCACGCCCAACACCTCCGAAAGCGTCGCTTCGACCGGCAATGCCACCAGCTCGGTTCGCGGAGTCATGACCTCGCGCGCGTTTTTCTCCGAGAACTCGAACACCGCCTCGATCAGGTCGGCATCGTGGGCCTGCATCTGCCCGCTTTCCTGCGACTGCTCGACCAGGAGTCGAATCTCCTCCGGCGAATGTACCGCCTCTTCTGACCCGGCCTTTTCCTGACCCAGCGCGCGAAGAATCACCTGCGACGACTTGTTTAGAAAGAACGTGAACGGCGTCGTGATCCACGCAAAGAAGAGAAGAGGCGGCGCCAGCCAGCGCGCGAGGGCTTCGGGGTGGTTGAGCGCCGCCGCTTTTGGCGTCAGCTCGCCGAACACCACGTGCAGGTACGTGACAACGATGATGGCGAGCGTGGCGCCGAGCGTGAGGCGCATCGACATCTCGATCGCGAACGGGAGGTTCTCGAACATATTCGCGAAGACGTCGCCGACCGTAGACTCCGCGACCCAGCCGAGGCCGAGGCTGGCGAGCGTTACGCCAAGCTGGCTGGCGGAGAGGATGCGGGAGATATTTGAGGAGGCACGAACGGCGAAGCGGGCGAGTTTGTCGCCGCTCCGGGTCATCGCCTCCAGGCGCGTCCGTCTGGAGCGGACGAGAGCGAACTCGGCGCCAACGAAAAACGCGTTGAGGAGCACGAGCAGAATTATGGCCAGCAGCCGACCGAGCACGGATACAAGTTACCACAACTCCGGTCACGGACACCAGCACGGCGGCGCCCACGAGCACGGGTTCGGCCACTTGCACACCAGCGATGCTTCCGTCCGGAGTCTGCGCATAGCGCTCGGATTGACGGCGATCCTGCTCGTCGTCGAAGTCGTCGGAGGATTTCTATCCAATTCGATCGCGCTACTGGCCGATGCGGGCCACATGCTCACCGATGTCGCCGCGCTCGCGCTGGCGCTCTTCGTCGCCTGGTTCAGCAAGCAGCCGGAAACGCCGCGCAAGACGTACGGTTACCTGCGGTGGGAGATTCTCGCCGCGTTCCTGAATGGCGCAACGCTGTTGCTGATCTCGGCGTGGATCCTGTGGGAGGCCGTAATCCGGTTGCGAGCGCCCGAGCAGATCAAAGGCGGCTTGATGCTGGCCGTTGCCGCTGGCGGGTTGATCGTCAACCTCGTTGCGGCGCGCGTTCTGGTCAGCAGCTCTTCGCACAACATGAACGCGCGTGGCGCGTATCTGCACGTGCTGGGAGACTTGCTGGCGAGCGTCGGGACGGTTGCGGCGGCGATTCTGATTCGATACACCGGCTGGCTGATGGCGGATCCGGTTGCGTCGATTCTCACGACGGTGCTCATCATGAGCGGTGCCTGGCGGTTGGTCCGCGAATCGGTGGATATCCTGCTGGAGTCCACGCCCGCGCACATCCCGCTCCCCGCGGTGCGGGGGCAGCTGGAGGCGATTCCAGGGATCGAGTCAGTGCACGATCTGCACGTCTGGGCGGTTACGCCGGCCGTGGTGGCGATGAGCGCACACTGCATTGTACGGCAGCCGGAGCAGCACCAGCACGTCCTGGAGCACGTCCACGACGCAATGCGGCTCTTCGGTATCGATCACGTTACGATTCAGCTCGAGCGTGAAGAGATGCTCGAGCGGGAGAGCCACTTGCACGCCTAACCGTGCTCTAAGGGAAAGAGCACTTCCCAGCCATGCTATCTTACAGGGCTATGGCAAAGCAGCAATTCAGAAACATCGCGATCATCGCGCACGTCGATCACGGCAAGACGACCTTAGTGGACAAAATGCTCCGGCAGGCAGGGGCATTCCGCGAGAACCAGGTCGTCATGGAGCGCGTGATGGACTCCAATCCGCTGGAGCGCGAGCGCGGGATCACCATTCTGGCGAAGAACACATCGATTCGCTGGAAGGGGACCAAGATCAACATCGTGGACACGCCCGGCCACGCCGACTTCGGTGGCGAGGTCGAGCGCATCCTCCGGATGGTGGATGGCGTGCTGCTCGTCGTCGATGCGTTCGACGGCCCGATGCCCCAGACCCGGTTCGTCCTGCGCAAGGCGCTTGCGCTCCATCGCACTCCGATAGTGGTGATCAACAAGATCGATCGTCCCGGCTCGGACCCGATGCGCGTCCACGACGAGGTGCTCGATCTATTGATAGAGCTCGAGGCGAACGAGGCCCAGCTCGATGCGACGGTCGTCTACGCGTCCGCGCGCGAAGGCGTGGCGACGATGGACATGGAAGTCACACCCGTGGATTTGTCGCCGCTTTTCGCTGCGATCATAGAGCACGTCCCCGCGCCGCCGCACGATGATGCGGGCCCGTTTCAGATGCTGATCTCGACGATCGATCATTCACCATATCTGGGGCGCCTGGGCATCGGCCGCATCGAGCGGGGGACTATCAACGTCGGAGACGCGGTTGCGCTGTTGCCGTTGGATGGATCGCAGAAGGCCGAGCAATCGCGGGTGACCAGATTGTTCACCTACGAGGGACTCGACCGCATCGAGATTCCGCAGGCTTCCGCCGGTGAGATCGTTGCGCTCGCCGGTCTCGAGGGTGTCGAGATAGGCCTCACCGTAACCGATCTCGAGCACCCGGAGCGTCTGGCCGGAATCTCGGTGGAAGAGCCGACGATCTCGGTGGATTATCTGGTCAACAACTCCCCTTTCGCCGGCAAGGACGGAAAATTCGTCACTTCCCGTCAGATCCGGGAGCGGCTGTTCAAGGAGCTCGAGCGGAACGTCGCGCTGAGGGTGGAAGACACCGATTCGACCGACACGTGGACGGTGTCCGGCCGCGGTGAGCTGCATCTAACCATCCTGATGGAGACGATGCGGCGCGAGGGGTACGAGTTTCAGGTGTCGCGACCCCGGGTCATCACTCGCGAGGGCCCCAACGGCGAGAGGCTAGAGCCGTATGAGGAGCTCTCGATCGATGTTCCGGAGGAGTTCCTCGGCGTCGTCATCGAGAAGCTGGGGCCTCGGCGCGCGGCGATGCTGGAGATGAAGAATCCGGGGCAGGGAATGGTCCGCCTCCTGTACAGGATCCCCGCGCGCGGACTGTTCGGGTACCGCTCGGAGTTCCTCACCGACACGCGCGGCACGGGCATCACGCACCACCGGTTTCTGGAGTACGGTCCTTGGGCGGGTCCGCTTGCCGGCCGAATGCGCGGCACTCTCGTTTCCATGGAGGGGGGAGTCATAGTAGCATTCGCGCTTGCAAATCTGGCGGAGCGCGCTACCCTATTCGTTGCCCCTGGTGATGCGGTGTACGAGGGCATGCTGGTGGGAGAGAATTCGAGGCCGGGCGACATGGACGTCAATCCGACCAGAGAAAAGAAGCTCACCAACATGCGGTCCAAGTCGAGTGATGAGAACATTCAGCTCGAGCCGCCCCGGGAGTTGACGCTGGAAGGGGCGCTGGAGTATATCGAGGAAGACGAGCTGATCGAGATTACACCGCAGTCGATCCGACTGCGGAAACGCTCCCTCAGTGCTAACGACAGAAAGAAGTTGTCACGCGAGGCGAAGCGCGAGCGCGCTTCGGTCTAATCACCAGGAGATTACGGTAATGTGCGCCATGCTGGAGTCCGCGGGGAGTTTCCCGAACAGCGGGGAAACAGAAGCGTGGCTGGCGAAGAGGGCACCAGAAAAGGACCCCGAGGACGAAGATCTCGAGGACGATCTGGAGAAAGATGACGACGTGGAGCACGAGTGGAGCGCCGCCGACGACGAGGAGCTCGACGACGAAGATCTCGACGATGAGGATCTCGACGACGACGATCTGGACGACGAGGACGACGACCTCGACGACGATCTGGACGACGATCTCATAGACCTCGACGACGAATTCGATACGGAAGACGAGGAGAAGCCACATCCCGGCCATCCCCGGAAATACGAGGATTGAGCCGAGCGCCGGAGTCCGGCTCCAATGAACAAATGCCCCGCGATTGCGGGGCATTTGTTTTGGTGCGCTACTGGCCGGCCGTTCTCAGGTAATCAGCGGGAGGATTCCGCTCGTCTGGTCTTCTCCGGTCGTGCAGGCGATGATCCCGCTTCTCAGCTCGCAGCTCTCTTTGGACTGGGCGTGCCTGGCGACGGCGGTAAACTCGGAAATGCGGCTCCCGAGAATGTTGGTAGCAGAGAGCGTCACGGTGACGTTTTTCGACGCGCGAAACCCCTCCACGGGGACATCAGCCGTCGCTATTCCCGAGAAATACTGGGCGTGGTTCTCGGCGGCGTACTGTTCTTCGTAGATGGCCGCGTTGTGCAAGTCGGCGATCATGGTGGCGACGAAAGCTTTGTCCTTGCTCTGCGTATATCGGGGGATAGCGATAGCCGCGAGGATACCCACTACGAGCACGACGACGAGGAGCTCGACGAGCGTAAATCCACGCCGTCGACTCCGACCATCGGACCTTTGGTTTGCAGAGGGAAAGGCGACGCTATGGGTCATGGAGAAATACTCACCGGATTGAGTAACGGAATCATGAAAATAGGCTGACGGAATTGTCATGATCGGTCTCTCGCGGCGATTGACCCCCCTACAGGGAGGGACTAACTTGCAAAACTCTGCGTCACGCGTTGTTTCGCGGGTGACGAGGGGCCTGTAGCTCAGGTGGTTAGAGCGCACGCCTGATAAGCGTGAGGTCGGTAGTTCAACTCTACCCAGGCCCATGAACTTGAACTGATTGTCCCGCATTGGCTTACGGCTGGTGCGGGATTTTTATCGCGCGGCTGAGGTGTCAGTTGAGGTGTCAGTTGGGTTTCGACTGGGTGACGACCTTCGGCCTCCTTCTGCCAGCTAGTGACTCTCTCTGGACTTCCATATCGGGCTGCTGATACACCGTTAGCAGGGTAACCGGCGACTTCCAACCCCCCATGTATGCGAGATCCCGAAGGTTAGTAGTCGGCTTCAGGTCGTTGGCGAACTTTCGTCGGACCGAATGAAAGCCCATCCCCGGAACATGTTCCAGCTCGGCCAACTTCTCTGCCGCTCTCCACCAGTCCGTTGCGACATCGCGTGGGAGTGGCTGGTTCGCATTGGTTGGAGATGGAAAAATCCAATGGTCGCCGATTTTCAGGGAGCTTCGCCGCAAACGCGCTAGGACGGAAAGCGCTTCATCCGAAAGTGGGGTTCGGTGAGCAAAGCCGATTTTGTCGGTTTCCGCCCGCCAGGCAACAACGCCTTTCTCTAGATCAACGTCTGGCCACCGGAGCTGCCTTACAGCCCCTGCCCGGTGTCCCGTCTCGTGCGCAAGAATTAGCAGCGATTCGAAAAGCCTGTGAACACGCGGCGCCACAGCTCGCATTTTCAGATATCGCTCTTCATCGAGCATGGGGCGCTTTGGGCTTTCGCTACTCGGGTAGGAGAGCCCCTTTAACGGATTGTGCGTTAGTAGCGGCACGTCGCGGTCGTCGCGGGCGACGGTGGCGAAGTTCAACACGGCCATAAGAAACTTGAGATCGTACCGTAGCTGACGATCGCCGACTTTTCGTACTGGCTGGTCTTCGAGACTCAGCGGCCGCAACGCTCCGGACCGCCGTTCTCGAATGAATTTCTGCCAGTCACGAACGTTAAGAGTGTGCGGTTTCCGATTGTTGCCAAAACAGCGGCAGAACATCTGCGCGCAGGTGATGTCGTGTCGTTGCGTGCCCGTCGCCTTTCCAGGAGTCACTTCCTTCAAATACCAGTTGTAAAAAAGCGCATGCAGAGTCAACGTGGACGCCTGCGGAGCTTCCAGCTGCATTAGTCTGAGAGCAAGCTCGTCTGCTTTGAGCTTCGCTTGCTTCCGATCAATGTGGCCGAGAGAGACCCGCTTCCTTTGAGGCGTCGCGGTTGGATCTTTCCGCTCGAAGATTTCGAGAAGGATGATCCCACCCTTCTCATAAGCCCTCACGCGGTTTTGTCCCTTCTCTCCGGTGCTGTAAGCCCATCTTGCCAGTTTCGCCTTAGCCATCGCCGCTCCTAAGAGTTGCGACGGACCGCGCGATGTCCTGTGCGGTTCCCATAATGCGGATCGGCGAGTGAGGCGGCAAGGTTGGCTTTTTGTGGTTGATCACATCTCCACGGCGCACTCGAGGCGCCGTCGCGCTGCCAACGTTCTCAATCTTCCCAGTTTTGAGCCAACGGCGGATCTGTCTGGTCGAATAACCCGTCTCGGCCGACGCCTGAGTGACCGTCAGTCTGGTTTCGAGCCATGCGCCGCGAATACGTCGAAGTGAACCAACGATGCTTCGGACAAGCGCTGCGGCAACGTGCATCTCCAACGAGTCGCAACTGCCAGCGAAGTTGTACTCCCACCAGTCGAGAGCTGTCTCCTCGTCGTGAATTTGGTCGGCTGGAAACGGGATCATGATCGGTCAGCCACTCCTTTCCGGCTCGAGTTACGGGAAACAAAAAAGCCCGATGAAACCCACGGGAAGTGGGTTATGCATCGGGCCTCGTACGAGTTAGGAGTTAGGGCTGAGGGCGCCTTGGCGGCAAGTTTCGATGGACCAAGGCTACTTTTTTTGCTTCAGCAGCGTGGCCCGCGATTCCGGGCCGTGACCTGATTGTAAATCCGGTCTCGACGATCGTCAAGAGCGCCAGTTCTTGGTAGAAAGAAGGTCCGTTAGCGGCCTGTGTTTCTTGCTCAATTCTTTCCTCCATTCCAGCCTCCGTTGCACCCTCCGTTTTATGGCGTTAAGCCTCTGTTCTGGCTCAGAACGACGCGACTTCCACTCACCTTCAAGGCGTTCCAATCAGACATTCGACGGCTCCCGGCTCACTCCCCGAGCGCCAGGCTAGTTTTCGCCCAAGGGGGAAGAGTCAAAAACAGCTCTCCGCTTGCTGGGTTTTCAATTGGGTTTTCACCGAGGCTTTGCTTGGTTATTCGCGTTTTCACCGGTGTTTAAGGGTATTTCGAGCGGAGCCGCGAGCGGAGTTTTCAGTGGAGTTTTCTGCCGTTTCAGCCTTCCGTTGCGCGAAAATTTCTTAAGCCAGCCAGCCATATTCTCGCTCGGATCCTCGCCGATATCACCTCCCGCAGCGCCCTAAGCTGCCAGATGCGGTCAGTGAGACGTCCATTTGCCTAAATCAAGGGCTTGGTAGATCACGCTTCATGGGCGTGAGACCTCTATGCGTTCCGGTTCAGGCGCCTGCTATTGGAGCAGGAGGTCCCGCTCGCAGAATCTCAGGAACCCCCACCGGACGCGCTTCTTCCCAGCCTATAGGGGTCATAACCCGCCTAGCTGGGCGTTAACCGCGATCCCCCGGCTTCCCTCTCCCGCGCAGGAGTCCTCAAAATGTAGGGGTGCCTCGAACAATCTTTTCCCTTAGCGAGGCGCTGAATTTCGGGTGATTGGATCGCATCACGTGCTCCGCGCGCTCCTCTGCGCACCGATCTTACTTTCTGCGACCGATCCTTCATCCATTCGCACAATTGGGCAGTAAATCAGATGATGAAACCTCAGTCTTTGTCAGCCATAAAGGTCACATGGCACGCGACGGACTGGGGATTGAAGTCCCCTTCCAGATTTCGCCCCAAGAAGAGGGTGTATTCGCCTGACCGCAGGAAATACCTCTCGGTCGTGTCCCGCCCGTAGATGTTGGGCTTCGCTCGGAAATCGATGGGCAGTTGCAACCTTGGCATTTTCTTGAACCGCTCGCTCGGCACGAGAGAGAACTTCCGTGTCGGCATGCCAAGGGTTGGATACACTATATAGAACTGTGTCCCGTCAGGTTGCGTCGCGATGAGATAGTCACCGTGAGGAATTTTCATTCGCAGTGTCAACGTGTCACGACGACCCAGCACTCGTGGAGTGCAGATGAACGGCCTCTTTTTGTCGCTGTCTGCAGTCGGATGGGTTAACGCAACCGTTGCCGCTTGAACAGGAGAGGCTGGAGAATCCGCCCTGGCCGCAACGTTCGCGCTTTTTCCTCCCCCGCGCTGAGCGGAATCGGGGTTCTTCTGACAGCAAAGAACTAATGGGGCAACGACCAAAAACACTCGGCAAGTATTTGACACTTGGCCGCTCTCCTAAATGTTGGCGGGTTTCACAGGAAATAAAATCCGTAATCCAGAGAAGTCTCGGGGCCACAAAGCTTGGCAGAATAGTGCGACGTTCCTCTTGATGCGAGCACCTCAGTTCTGGTGGTTACGTCAATCGTGCTCGAAAATCCACGACACTTTGCTCGCTACCAAAAGAATGCCCTGTGGAGTAATGCCACGCCCCAGGCCACTCGTCCATCAATTCTGCCGCTTCAAGTCTCGTGGAACACGGTAATGATGTGCTCGGGAACTCTCCTGTTGTCCTTGGGGGCCTAGGCGGAATAGAACACAACCTACGAAATGACTCCGGTTTCGGGGAGGACGTCAGCGGTTATGACAGAACACGGGGTCGAGACGGGCGGGTTCGGCACCGTGACTCGACACTGGACTGTAACCAGAACAATCAGTGCAAGCGCGGTCGATCGAATAGAGCGCATAAGTGCTATCTAACGCCTTAGTTCAGCTGCGGGCGATTCTTCTCTTAGTCTACTCAACCTAATGATTATCACGCGCCCGTCTGCTGCAACTATCGTTAGATCGCAGCGGGCGCATTAATCCGAGGTCATTACGGACCTTAGCAGACCTTGGTCGAGGAAGAACACCTCTGCTCCCTTCTCAAAATATCCGACTTCAACGCTGTCGGCGGGGATCTTGAATGGCTCCGATTTGCCATCCTCGTCGAACGGACGTATCGGGCCTGCATGGACAAGGTTTAGATAAATCCACTCTCGATTGAGATGGTCGGCAGGTCGTGGTCCCTTAATGAAAATCAGTTGTGGACGCTCTCGAGCGCGCGAACGACTCAGAACAAACACAGTCGCGGAACTATCGCGCGAGACTCCCATCATAGCAACGTCGCGTGTGGAATCACCGTCGAAATCGCCAACCGCGGCTGACAGCGCGTAGCGCCCCAGCGAATCCGGTGCCGCCTCCCCTATTTCGCGCGAGTCGTCAGCGCACTCGTCCGCCCACCGCACCAGATTCGGCTCATAGGCGGATCGCTGTACGAGAGCGAAGCCAGGAAGCCTATCGTCAAGCGTCTTCTTTATCTCTGGCGAGATGTGCAGCGTCAGCTCCTGCAGCTCCAGTCGCATGAACGGCTGGACGGCCTCAGAGTCTACAACGAGTCGAGGACCAGAAATCGGCAGCGGTGCAACAGCTGCTACCGTTGTAACCGAATCGGTGGATTGTCGCTCGACGCTTTGTGCTTTGTCCGGCCGATCGGTCTTAGCGCAACCGGCAAGCGTAACTCCGAGAAAAGCTGCGACGCAGACATCAACTGCACGTGTGAATTGCATCGAAATTGTAGCTGCGATCTAACGCCTATTGGGTTGCAAACGAAATTGAAAGACCGCAAAGCTTGCAGCTGTTGCCAACTCTAACAATCGGACGCGCTGAAGCATAAGTCCATGAGGCAATCGACCTTTGCACCCGACACCGCTCACAATCCTGCTCGGTTATAGGCTGCAAGATCTGAGCTGTACCCGGTTTCAAAGACACCTCGTTTAGGTTCTTTTTGGATGCCGGAGGTGGGAGATGGGATCACGACGGCGGTTCAGTCGGGAGTTTAAGCAGGAAGCGGTGCGCCTGGTACGTGAGCGTGGCGTGGCGAT
>JBBRQC010000018.1:0-55850 GCA_038227135.1 Gemmatimonadales bacterium | reverse complement strand
TTGAGGTCTGGTACAATCGTAAGCGTCGGCATCAGACCCTGGGATATCGAACCCCTGCACAGTACGAAACCGAAGTTCTCGAAGTGCTCCAACGAGCAAACGCAGCCTAAACTACGTGTCCACCAAATCGGGGTCGTTCCAATTCGCAGTTAGTCCGCCAGTTCGCAGTTAGTCCCCCAGTTCGCAGTTAGTCCCCCAGTTCGCAGTTAGTCCCCCAGTTCGTAGTTAGTCAGCAGTCCGCAGTGCCGTTGGTCCGCAGTCCTTAGTCCGCAGCACCTGCTTTACTTAAGAAAGCGAGATGCCGCGCGACTATTCAGCCCCGTGCGGCCCGGGCGATCCCGGCGAGCGCTCGTGTCCTCGCACGATCTCGAGCCTGAGCTCGTACCAGCCATCGCCTTGATAGTACTGAACCCGAATCTCGTGGTGCCCGCCGCTGAGCGGAGCAAAATCGAGCGATGTCTCGTGCGGCTTCCAATCGTCGATGACCAGCGCGCCGTCCACCCAAACGCGAACCCCGTCATCGCTGAGCGTTCGCAAAGTGTACTCGCCCGGTCCGAGATCGACCGAGCCAGTTGCCTCGAGCGCGAAGTTTTCCCTCGGCAGATTCGGAAGCGCGCGGTAACCCTCGTAGTCCAGACGGGGAAGCTGCGTGGTGAGAATCGGCGCGCCTCGCGTCAGCACGGTCATCGCTTCCGGCGCCCTTCGCGGATCACCGCTGCTGTCGCTCCACGCAAAAAAGCGGGTCGTCCAGACGATCGGCGGCTCGAAACGACTGTACGAAAAGCGATACGGTGCCCGCGCGGGCAAAACGGTTCCCCGCGGCGACGTAGTCGCTGTTCCGACGTACTCGAGCGTGAGCTCCCAGTCGCCAACCGAGTCCGCCTTTGGCGCAATCGCAACCGTGTCGCCGACCACGCCGCTTTGCGACGACAGCGAGGCTACGCCACGGCGTGATACAGTGCGCCATTTCCCGGACGGCCCAAGGGTGCGAAGTCGCAGCGAATTCCCTCGTGTGCTGTCGACCGGCGAGAGTTTCGGCGATCGGTAGTCGTAAGGCCCCCATTCGTCGACGACAATGGCCGAGCGCGGACGCACGGAGAGCGCGGTATCGGGGCGCAATGGCATGAACCCGCCTGTTAGCGGAAGAACGCTGTCGACGAGCTCGAGCGGGGGTCGCAGGAAACGGCGGGGCCACGGAGCATCCAAAGCAGTCGTGTTATCCGTGAACGAGTAGCCGGTCGAATCGCGCACCACCGCGACCGAATCGACGTCCATGAATCGATTGTTGACGACGCTGAGCGCGCCGGTGTTCGCGGCGCGCACGCCCACGCGCGACCTGCCAAACAGATTCCCCTCGACGCGGTAGTTGTTGCTGCGGGTATCCCGGTGTTTGGGATAACCCCAATCGGATGGCGCGATCGAGTCTCCCCAGAGATGGATCGCCGTCGAATCATCGACGAACATGTTGGCGACGATGATGTTGTTCTGGCCGTGCTCGATCGCTATTCCAGTACGGTTGTCGATGAGCCGGTTGCCGACGATTCGCGAGCCGAAGCTGTACCCGCCCCATATCCCGTAGTCGCATCCCTCCACGTAGTTGCGGATGAACGCGTTGCGACTGAACGTCGCCTCGATGCCGTTTGCCGGAGCGAAGCTGAAATCGTTCATGTAAAACAGATTGTCGTTGGCTCCGCCGTCGCCGGTGTCCATTGTGCTTTGGCCGGCCCAGAGGAAGGCTCCGTCGCCGCCGTGCGTCATCGAGTTGAAAGCGACGACGTTCTTGCTGCTTTGCTCGTAGATGAGGAGGTCGGCAGCGTCCTGTCCGCGGCGGTAGAAGCCTTCGCTGTACCCGCGTACGTTGTAATCGGCCTGATTGTGCATGATCGAGTTGCCGCTCGACCTGTACAGTCCGATGCCGACCCCGGAGTTGGACGAGAACTTGTTGTTCCAGACGCGGACCCCGCTCGTTCGCACGAGCATCAGCCCGTTCATTCCCTGAGTCACGGTATTGCCGCGAATCTCGCCAGCGTCGACGTCACTCAGATAAGCGCCCGCCCCGTAGCGCAGCCACTCATCCTTCTCGTTGTGATGAAACGAGAGCCAGTCGATCAGGCTCTCGTGCTCGATCACGCTGTAGAGGCGTGGCTTCCAGTTGTAGCTCAGATCGTTGTCGATCAGCGAGAGGTTCTTCGTGCGACGGGCGAGGATTCCCGCCTTGTAGCCGCGGATGCGGGCGTTCAGGATGCGCACGTTGCGTCCGCCGTCCACGCGCACGCCAACTCCGCTCGAGAGGTCGGGATCGGACTCCGGCGGTGCGCCTTCCATCGTCGCGCCTGCGAAATCGATTGTGATGTCGTCCCCGCGAATGGTAACGACAGCGGAGTCTGTGGACTCGGGCGCCGGCAGGCGATAAACACGCGGAGCAATCCGCGCTGACTGAGTGATCACGAGCCCCGGCCGGAGCTCGATAGTCGGCAGGGTGTTCGATCCCGATGGACTCTGCGCCTCGACGAAGGGCCCAGCGATGACGGTTATTGCGAGCAACGTGAAGGACGCGCGAGTCGGCATCGAGAAAAACTACCTCAGCATCCCGCCGGTTGTCCGGAGCATCCGAGATCCCCTGGTCACAGGTGCCTGCCCGACCGTCCAGTGCGTGTTTCCGCACCCGAAACTACTCGTCATAACCATAGGGATTTACCAGCGGAATGCGCACGGCAATCTGCGAGTTCGGGAAACAAATGTGAAGAGATACTGCAACTTTTGCGGCGCACCGCTCAAGGATTCGGCGAAGGAATGCGAGCAGTGCGGTTGGGACCGATCGCAGGACGGTCCGCCATCATCTGATCCCGCCGATACAAGGGCTCGCCTTGGCGTTGCCGCCGGACTCGTCGTCGCCTATGCGGTGACGGCATTCCTGATCCAGGGAGCGCCCGATGTTGTCCGGGCCACACCCGTGAAGGCCGCCTTTGTCGCGCACGAAGAGAGCCCCGAGCCTGTCGGAGAACCCGTCGCGGGACCCGCCGTGTCGCTTAGCGTGACTCCGACCAGTCTGACCACAGCTCCTGCCACGACTGGGGCGGCCGCGAAGACTCTTTCGATAAAAGTCGCCGATGCCAAGCCTGCGCACATCCAGGCGCACGACGCTCTCGACTTCGGTTTCGTTGTCCCCGAAACGGACCAGAAGTGCAAGCTCGCTGGGCAAATGCACGGCGTGGGCGGATACGACCGCGACCTGGAGACGTTCCTGCTCACCGACGACGAGTACATCTTCTGGCACGCCAACACCGCCGCGATTCCGCATTCGTCCTGGGACACCATGCGGGGATCTGAGACTACCCTCGCCTACGATCTTCCTGGCGCGGGTACCTACCACCTGGTGATATCCAACGCAATGTCGGCCACGGACAAATCAGTTCAGATCAAAGCGCTGGTCAAGTGCGCTAGGTAGCGGGCCTCAAGGACCAGGGGATTTACGGATTAGTCGGATAGGACGAATCAATCGGAACACACGCGCGCACCGCTAACGCGAAATGATCAACTGTCTGATTTGCGCCACCGCGTCGTCGATCTTGTACTGAAGAAAAACATTCCCCAATGCCGGCGTCGCCTGCGTCGGGTCTCCGTCCACTCCCGTCAAAGCGGTTTGCGCCCCCGCACTCGGCGCGAGCTTGTCGCTGCGAATCCAGCGGTGCTGCGCGTCGAGAGCCATCAGCTCGGACGTGTCATCGGTGCCGGCGTGCACGTCGTGGGTCGTGATTCCGTGTGACGCTTCGTAAGCGTGTGCCTGTTGTTTCGCCTTGAAGTACAGATCGGGCACGTAGAATACCCGGACCCCGCGCGCCCGCCACTGCGTGTCCAGCTCCTTCGCCACCGAGCCGAGTACGTCCTGGCCGTCACCGTGGTCGCCCATTATGAAGACGTTCCTGAATCCGGCGTCGGCCGCGCTCAGCGCCACATCGCGTACCACGGCGCGGTACGTCTGCGGAGTCAGAGTCACCGAACCCGGAAATCGCATGTGCGCCGTTTTCTTCACCGCGTCACCGGTGACTGCGAATGGCAGGGTAGGATAGACCAGGGCATCACGGAGCTCGATCGCAATCGCACCAGCGAGGTACCGCGCA
Organism: Gemmatimonadales bacterium; assembly: GCA_038227135.1. Taxonomy (GTDB): domain Bacteria; phylum Gemmatimonadota; class Gemmatimonadetes; order Gemmatimonadales; family Gemmatimonadaceae; genus UBA4720. The sequence continues at coordinate 51,729 of JBBRQC010000018.1, read as the reverse complement.
ATGAAGTTGTGCTTCCCTATTGCCATGTGCGGACCGTTCTGCTCGGTGCTTCCGACGTAGATGATCGCGCTCGTCTTCCCTGATTGGATTGCCCCCTGGACCTCGGGCCACGTCAGATCCTCGATGTACACCGAACGCTGCGCGGAAAGTCGCGGCGCGCAAATCGCGAGAACGCCGCCCAATACAATACCGATACGTCTCACCGTTTTATCATCTCATGTTGCCAGTGTGGCCGAGCGAATAGCGTCCCGGCTGCGGCCACACGCAGAGACCGTGGGGCTCGTGGCCAACCGGAATTCTGTGCGTGATCCGACCCGTCGAAGTGTCAAAGACGTATACCTCATCGTCATAGCGTCCTGAGACCCACAGCTCCTTCCCATCAGCCGTAACGTCGCCCATATCCGGGCTTCCACCGCCGGGAATAGGCCAATTGGCGACGATCGTGTCCGTCAACGGATCGAGCACACTGATCGATCCCGGTCCGTGAGGACGACCCGCAATGCTGTTCGAGCCGCGATTCGTCACGTAGAGCTTGGTTCCGTCGCGGCTCGGATAAATCCCGTGAGTGCCGACGCCGGTGTGTATGAAGCCGATGCGCTCGAACTTCCACGGATCCACCACGAACACTCCATCCTCCTTCATGTCGGCGACGTAGAACTTGCTTCCGTCTGCCGACGATCGAATGTCCTGCGGCATCGACGGCACGTTCATCAGTGCCGCCATCGCTGCGCTTCTCGCGTTGCGCCGGCCGAGGTATCGCTTGACCTGACGCGGGATGTAGTTGGTGAACTTGTCGGGATCGAGCGTGAGATACCCGACGGCTGTCCGGTTCGCGAGATCGATTTTCACCAGCTGTCCCGAGAATTCACAGGTTGCGATTGCATAGCGATTGTCGGAAGTGAACTCGACGTGATCCAGGCCTTTGCACGCCACCCGCAACGATTGCTGGATCTTCATGTTCTTCGGATCCCGGAAATCGATGCGGTGCCTCGCCTCGGCGATCACCATCGCGTACTTACCGTCGGGTGTGTAGTACATGTTGTAAGGATCGTCCACCCTCACCGACGCACCTTCCTGGCCCGTGACGGGATCGATCGGCGTCAGGCTGTTCGACGAGTTGTTGGCGACCCACAGCGTCGAGAGATCGTACGACGGCACCACGTGTTGAGGCACCCGCCCGGTGGGGAATGTGCGCACGACCTGGTAGGTCTTCGGATCGATCACGGTGACGGTGCCCGAACGCGAGTTAGGGACGTACACCATCGGAATGGCGCGCGCAGCTTCCGGCGCGAGATTGTTCGCGCCGTCCTCCGCGTAGATGTTGACGACGCCGGTTTTCGTGCGGTACGCCGCACTGGCGACGGGGGTTCCCTTGGTGCTGTCGAGGCTTCTACCGCAGCTGACGAGCACGAATGCGGTGAGCGCGATGAAGCACTTCGAGCCTTTACCTTCGCAACAAACTTCCATTGTAAACGGTGGTCCTATGACGATGATCTAGTTGGCAAGAATTGGTCGCCCACGAGTCCTGTACAGCGCCGACTCCATTATAAGCGCCGCCGTGTTCAGACTGGGGACACCAGTCGGCAGAAGAGTGTCTTCATACACTCCCGACCCCCAACCGCCAGGAGTCGCGGCGGGCCTCACGGTTCTCAGCAGAAGCTGCGTGTAGGCGCTCGGTAGCACCGCGTTCCAGCCAAACGCCGCCTTCGAGCTCACCCAACGGGGGCGTTCCACCGCCTTGTCGTCAAGGCTCTCGACGACGAACGGCGTCCCGCGATGGTAGACGCTGTAATAGTAGAAGTAGTAGGGAGGATCCGGCAACGCGTCTTCCGTCACCGCGGTGACGATTTTCATCTGTTGGTACCGCGCCGTCTGCGCGGCGAGAACCTGGACGGCCTGGCGCGCGATGTCCGAAGTGCGGAAGCCTGTTTCCATTCCGATCATGATGAACGGCTCGCTCATCACACGATCGTTGCCCGGGCTGCTGATCAGCAGCCGGACGCCGAGCACGTTGATGGGGGCGACGTTCTTTCGCACGTCGAGTCCGGCAGAATTCACGCGCGCTCCCCACATCGAGAACCCGGAGAGGGCGTACTGCTGATATCCGATTTCGTCTTCGGTGAAGGTCTGCCTCTTACCCGTTTTCGGGTCGACCTGCAGTCCCCGCAGGAACCCATCGTCCAGCACCTTTGACATGTCGAGACGTCGCATGACCTGGGTCGCGAGCGGCAGATACTTCGGCTGCTTTGTCGAAACGATGCGCAGCCAGACCAGTAGCCGCCCGATATCCACCGACGACCAGCCCGCTCCGACGTTGGAGATCTTCCCCGCGTTGTCGACCATCCGTCCAGTCTTCGCGTCGTAGATGCGATTGAATGCGGTCTTGTCGAACAGATCGACGGTAGTCAGCGTCGCAAGTATCCGCTGTATGTGCGCGTCGTAGGTCGCGTCGTCGATGAACGCGAGCTCGTGAGCCGTATAGTTGGCGGCGATGACCCCCGCGATGTCCCACAACGTTACGTAAGAATACTTCGCGTGCGCCCTGGCGAGTCCGGTCGAAGCCTCCGTAATTCGGTTCACAAGATCCCACGAAGTGCGGGCGGCATCGAGATAGAGCTGCCGCTCCTGAGGCGTCACCACAACCTGGGCGATTGGCGGCGGTACGATTGCGGGCGCGGTGTCGACGGCTCCCGGTACCGGCTGCTGTCCTCCGTTTGAACAGGCAATAGTACCGGCAACTGCGCCCATCGTCAGGAAGAACAAGAAGGAATGATTTCTGAATCGCATGAGGTTTGTAATGTGGAGGTAACGCTGCCCACCGCGCCTTCGCTCGGCGCGAGGATGCAGCCTACCTGTCGGGAAAATGACAGAGAGGCTCGCTCTTTCGAGGGTCCTGGTATCGTTCTCGCTCCCTCGCGCACCGGTTCGTGAAGCAACAAGCGTGCTCCCCGTCAGCCCGTCCCATTAATGAATAAATGACAGTGAGTTACAAGTTGTTCCGGCGTAGCTTCGCGATGTCGGTCCTCTGGTCAACGGCGCTTGGCTGGTTGAGCTTCTCTTCGTCGCTGCGTGCCCAGGCGCCCACTGCGCGGGTCGGGAAGCATTTCGATCGAGTCGTGATCGTCGTGCTGGAGAACGAAGGGACTGATCAGGCGCTCACTGACCCGTACATCGTTTCGCTCAGCCGACGGGCGGCGTGGTTCCCGCGCTACTACGCGATCACGCATCCCTCTTTCCCGAACTATCTGGCGATCGTCGCTGGCACCACCTTCGGCATCCATTCCGATCACAGACCGCCGCCAATCAAGGCCGCCACGATCGTCGATCGCCTGGAAGCGAAAAATCTCACCTGGAAATCGTACGCTGAGGATTTTCCGGGCGGTTGTTATCTCGGGAGCGGTGCCGGCTCCGGAAAACTCACTCCTACCGCGGCTCCCAGGGAGCTCTACGCAAAGAAGCACGTTCCCCTGCTCGCGTTCGCGTCCATAGAGAACGATGCTGCCCGATGCGGGCGTGTCGTCAACGCCAGCCATTTCATGCGCGATGCGCGGGCCGGCAAGCTGCCCAGCTATTCGTTCTACACGCCGAACATGTTCAACGATGGTCACGATACATCGCTGGAGGCGTCGTCGAAGTGGCTCCAGGGATTCATGCGGGCACTGGACGCCACCATCGCGATGCACCAGCGTACCCTGGTCGTGATTACATGGGACGAGGGGCCGAATCGCGACAATCGCGTTCTGACCCTGTTGCTGGGGAACGTCGTAAATCCCGGCAAATACTCCACTACCCTGACACATTACAGTCTGCTCAGGACGATCGAGGACAACTTCGGGCTGGGCACCGTCGGCGCCGGCGACAGAAGGGCTTCGCTTTTTCCGGAAGGCGTTTGGCGGTAACGACAACGTCATTTTCGAGGAACACGATGCGCCGATCGATGCTGTTGTTGTCATTCTTCGCGGCGCCGGCGCTGTCCGCGCAGGCGTACACCATCACCCACACCTACACCGTTGGCGGCGATGGCGGTTGGGACTATGTGGTCACCGACGCCCCGCACCATCGGTTCTTCGTCGGAAGACCCAACAGGGTGATGGTCGTGGACATGAACGACGGGCACCTGATCGGAGAGGTCACTGGCATCAATGGAGCACACGGTACCGCCCTCGCGACAGGGACGGGGCGCGGGTTCGCCACCTCCGGCAATGACAGCTCGGTCGTGATGTTCGATTTAAAAACCTACAAGACCCTGGCCAGAATCCCGGCGGCGGAGGACGCGGATGCGATCATCTACGACCCAGCATCGAAGCGCGTCTTCACGTTCAACGGCGACGCGAATTCATCGACCGTCATCGAACCTCGCAAAGGAACCCTGATCACCAACATCCCGCTCGGCGGTAAGCCCGAGGACGGGCAGTCGGCGCGCAACGGGATGATCTATGCGAATCTTACCGATAGCAGCCAGGTGGTGGAGGTCGACGCGAACAAACTACGCGTCACACGCCGCTGGTCGACGGCGCCGGCTACGATCCGGTGTCGCGCGACGCCTACGCATCGAACGCGGACGGCACGCTGACGGTGATCCACCAGGATACGCCCGACTCCTACCACGTCGTCGAGAACGTTCAGACGGCACCCGGCGGACGGAACATGGGGCTCGATCCAGCCAGTCACCGGATCTACGTAGTATCGGCCAAATTCGACCCGGTGCCGGCCGAGTCGACCGCCACGAACCCCCGCCGCCGTCCTCCAATACTTTCCGGCACGTTCATGGTCATGGTAGTCGAGCCGGTCGGGTCGCACTAACGACTGACATCTCGGTTGGTCTGGGAGCTAACTGCACCCGTTCAGTTGAATAAGGAGTCGAGTAGTTTTCAGTTCCAGTTGTCAGGAAGACAGTTTAGAGCTGTGCCCGGATCCAGTAGAAAAACATGCTGAGCACGCGCTCGTGCAGCGGCAGCTTGCGAAGGTCGTCAGCGGTGACCCTCCGCGAGTAGCGTAGGTCCTCGACGAACGCCTCTTCCATCTGGTTCGCGATTTCCCGGTCGAGAGCGACGACGCCGAACTCAGCGTTGAGCGCAAAGGAGCGCGGGTCGAAATTGATCGAGCCGATCGAGCTGATGCTGCTGTCCACGATCACGATCTTGCAGTGAATCATTGTGGGCTTGTACTCGTAAAGCTCGACACCACCCTCGAGGAGCCGGCCCCAGGTTCGCCGACTGGCACGGCGCACCGATACCTCGTCGTGATATCGTCCCGGCATGAGAATCTTTACATCCACGCCCCTCGCCTTCGCATCGCGGAGCGCCCTGACGAAGGGCTTTGGCGGAACGAAGTAAGCATTTGCGATCCAGAGGCGCCGGCTCGCGCCGGCAATCAGCACAGCCATCGTGCGTTGCGCAGCGCTGGCGCCGAAGGCGGGATTGCTCTGAATCCCGCACATCGATGTCTCGCCGGCGCGTGGCAGCTTCGGGAAGTACCTCTCGTCGATGGGAAGCTCTCCAGTCGCTTCGTTCCAGTTGTCGACGAACGCGGCCTGAATCGACGCGACTGCAGGACCCACCACCCGCACATGCGTGTCCCGCCAATGTCCAGGCGCGTCTGCATTTCCGTTCCACTCGTCGGCGATGCCTACTCCACCGGTGAACGCGACCGTGCCATCGATGATCAACAGCTTCCGATGGGTCCGATGGTTGTATTTCGCCCATGAGTACCACTCGATCGGGCGAAACCATTTGACTTTGCAGCCTGCCTTCCGCATTTGGTCGATCAGCTCGGGCGAGACTTTCTTGCTGCCACTCTTGTCGAAGACCATCCGCACCTCGATCCCGCGCTTCGCCGCCGCCGAAAACGCGTCACCGAACTGGATGGGGATTTCCCCCGAGCTATAGATGAAAGTCGAGAAGTGAACGCTGTGATTGGCCGATGCGATCGCTTCCAGCAAGGCAGGGAATATCTCGATTCCGTTTTGAAGGATCGTGATCCTGTTCCCGCCAATCACGTCCGCGCTCGCAGATCCGCCGAGTGCGCGCATGAACGACTCGGCATCGTCCGCCACCTTGGGCACCGACATAATGGCAGCCTCGCGGCCAGCCTCGGCGTTCACGCTCGCGGTGACGTATACGAAGATGAAAACGGCGATTACGATCAGGGTAACTGCGACGGTAAGCATCAGTAGGGAAGGTACTTTGAGCGTCTCGAGGTGTAGTTATTTTGCGGGACTGTCAGCTGGCATGCATCTGGAATAGTCTCCACACGCTCGGCAAGTTTGCAACAAAGCCTATTCTTACGGAATCCATGAAAAAAACCATCCCCTCTGCATATGCGCGGCCCACCCGCTCGGCGCACTCCTCAATGACACCTTTGCTGGCGCTCGCCGGTCTTGCGATCGGCGTCATTGGCTGCGCCCAGGTTGCGACGCAAGCCGGCTCTACTCCCTCACCGGTCGCCACCGCCGGATCGAATCCGTTTTTCGTCGAGAGCACGCTGCCGTATCACGCACCCAGGTTCGACCTCATCCGCAACGAGCACTACCAGCCGGCGCTCGAAGAAGGGATGCGCCAGCAGCTCATCGAGATCGACGCGATCGCGAAGCAGACGACTCCTCCAACGTTCGACAACACCATAGTCGCGATGGAAAAATCCGGAGCGCCGTTGACGCGCGCGGCCAAGGTGTTCTTCGGAGTGATCGGCGCCAACACCAACGACACGCTGCAGAAGGTGCAGGAGATAGAGGCGCCCAAACTCGCGGCGCACAACGATGCGATCTACCTGAGTGATCAGCTGTACCGCCGCGTGAAGAGTATCTACGATCGGCGCGCGTCGAGCAGCTTCAATCCGGAGCAGCTGGCGCTTGTAGAGCGATACAATCGCGATTTCGTGCGCGCCGGCGCCAACCTGTCCGAAGCGGACAAGGTGCGGGTGCGCGCGCTCAACCAGGAGTTGTCGAAGCTATCCACCGATTTCTCAACCAAGCTTCTCGCGGGCACCAAGGCTGGAGCGCTGGTGGTGGACAGGGTTTCCGATCTGGATGGACTGAGCGCGGATGAGATCGAGACCGCGGCACAGGCAGCGAAGAGTCGTGGGCTCACCGGCAAGTGGGTTCTTCCACTCCGCAACACCACGCAGCAGCCGGCTCAGGCCGAGCTGAAGAACCGGGCGGTGCGTCAGCGGCTGTTCGAAGCGTCGACGATGCGCACGGCGCACGGTGATACCAATGACACGCGGAACACAATTCGTCGGATGGCGGAGCTGCGCGCGGAGAAAGCGAAACTGCTGGGATTTCCGAGCTGGGCGGCGTACGCCTTGGATAATCAGGGTGCAAAGAATCCCGAGAACGCGATCAAGCTTCTGACGGACCTCGCGCCAGCGGCAACCGCCAAGGCACGTGTCGAGGCGGCTGACATGCAGAAGCTCATCGACGCGCAGGGCGGTGGATTCAAGCTGCAGCCGTGGGACTGGCAGTACTACGCCGAGCAGGTACGGAAGGCGAAATACAACCTCGACGAATCCCAGATCACGCCGTACTTCGAGCTGAACAACGTGCTGCAGAACGGTGTTTTCTTCGCCGCGAACCGCCTGTATGGACTGACGTTCAAGGAGAGGCACGACATACCGGTCTATCATCCCGACGTGCGGGTATTCGAGGTATTCGATTCCAACGGTCAGCCGCTCGCGCTGTTCTACGCCGACTACTTCAAGCGCGACAACAAGCAGGGCGGCGCCTGGATGGATCAGTTCGTCGATCAGTCTGCGCTCACGGGCTGGAAGCCCGTGATCTACAACGTCGCGAATTTCACCAAGCCGGCGGCTGGACAGCCCGCGCTTCTGACGTTCGACGACGTGACGACCATGTTCCACGAATTCGGGCACGGGTTGCATGGCTTGTTCTCGAACGTCGCGTATCCGACTCTCTCCGGTACTAGCGTGCCGCGGGATTTCGTGGAATTCCCGTCACAGTTCAACGAGCACTGGGCGCTCGAGCCAAGCGTGTTCGCGAATTACGCCAAACACTACCAGACCGGTGCGTCGATGCCGGCTGCCCTCGTCGAAAAGATCAGGCTTTCGAGGACATTCAATCAGGGCTTTGCAACGACGGAGCTGCTCGAGGCTTCGCTGCTCGACTTCGCGTGGCACACCCTGCCGGCTGGCGGAACTCCAGCCGACGCCGACGCGTTCGAGGCAGCGGCACTCCAGCGGTACAATGTCGCGGTGCCCGAAGTGCCGCCGCGCTACCATAGCACGTACTTCTCGCACATCTGGGACGGCGGCTATTCAGCCGGCTACTACGCCTACACCTGGAGTGAAGTGCTGGATGACGACGCCTACGCGTGGTTCAGAGAGCACGGCGGGCTGACGCGCGAGAACGGACTTCGCTTCCGCGAGATGATTCTTTCGCGCGGCGGCACGCAGGACGCCGCGACGATGTACCGGGGCTGGCGCGGGCGGGATCCTACCGTCGATGCGCTTCTTGAGGAGCGAGGGCTGAAGCCGGGCTCATCTGGTAACTGATATGTGATGCCTTCCAACTGGACGGAGCGAGGAAGGCCAGGTATCAACTGAACTGAACACGGTGGGAGGTGCCAGAGATGCACAGGTACCTGTTGCCAGGTGCCTACGCCGAGACGGGCCTCCGTGGCGTTCTGATCAACTGCTTGCGGTCATTACGCCAGTAGTGAAGTCCCGGCGTAGGCACCCGGCGCCTGGCGCCGTTGGTCGCTGGCGCCTCCCACCGTGTTCAGTTCAGTTGGCACCTGCCTTTATCCGTCCGTTCGCGCGTACCCCGCGGTCGCCAAGCGATGCCCGGACATCTCGTACCCGATGGCGGGCATATCGCTCACCCCCGTCGCATCGATCCAGATGTTGTAGAAATTGAACAACGCGCAGACGGTGATCGCGTCGTAGATCGCCTCGTCCGTCCAGCCCTCTTGCCGCAGCCCGTCGATGTCTTCGGGAGTCGTGGCGACTGAATCGGCGTTCACCTTCTTAACGAACGCGTAGAGGGCGCGATCCTTGTCGGAAATGGGCGCCGTCGTGAGGTCGTTCAGTACTGCCTGCACGAGATCTCTATCGCCCAACAGCTCCGCCGCGACCGCGGCGTGGGAGCCAATTCAGAACAGACACTGATTGAGCTTCGACGTGAGCGCGGCGATCAGCTCGCGCTGACCGGGAAGCAGCGGCGAGGGTCCACGCATCACGCCCTGGGAGAATTTCGAGAGATGATCGGTGCGGTCGGGCTTGAACGCGAAGAGATGCAGGATCTGCGGGATCGGAATCCCCGCTGATCGCATCTGCGAGAACATCGTGGCATGGGGCTCGGCGGCGGCGTGGGTCTCGACCGCCTTGAGAAACATCGGCTTCATCAGGATCTGCCTCCGGTCGCGACGATACTATAGGAAGGAGTCGGGAACTGCAACAGAAGCGGCGAATGGCCGCTGTGGGGCGGTGAGCAGCGTCGATCTCTCCCTCCCCGCAACTCGATCTTGACAATTGATGACGCGTCCAGCACTATGGCGACGCACCATGAGCACCGAAACCGGTCGAGCCTCTCCATGTGGCTCGCCCGCATCCGCACATCCCTTTCCCTGGTCACCCCCGGAGAGGAGAAGTTCCGCTGACCACCCTGTGGAGGACTTCCGTTATGGCATTAGTTCGTCGCCTTTTTCTCGCCCTCGTCGTTGGCCTGCTGTGGGCCGCGCGATCAAGCGCACAAAACCCTGTTCCACCCACAGGTACCATTACTGGCAGAGTTATCGACGCGACCACGCAACAGCCCGTATCTGACGTCAACGTCGTCGTCGAAGGCACGCGTCATGGTGCTGTCTCCGGCGCCGACGGCAGCTTCACCATTGTCGGCGTTCCCGCTGGCTCCCAGACTGTGAGAGCCAGGCGCATTGGATTCAGCGCTCCGGTACAGATTGTCGTCGTTCCGACGAGCGGCTCGGTCGCCGTGGTGTTTCCTGTCAACCGGCAGGCCGTATCGCTCGAAGACGTGGTCACCACCGGATACGGCACTCAGCGTAGGGTCGCAATAACCGGCTCAGTCGCATCAGTCGATGTAGAGGCCGCAAAGGTCGGCGTGACCTCGAACGTGAATCAGATGATCCAGGGCCGAGCGGCCGGTGTTCAGATCACCCAGAACAGCGGCGATCCGGGAGCTGGTGCGCAGATCACGATTCGTGGCGGCAGCTCGATCAGCGCCTCCAACGAACCGCTCTACGTGATCGACGGAGTGCCGATCAATAACACCGAGGTCGAGAATCAGGGCATAAGCAGGGGTGGCAGCCCGCCGCTTCCGCGCAGCCCACTCAACCTGATCAACCCCGCGGACATTGCATCGATTTCGATTCTCAAGGATGCTGCCGCGGCAATCTATGGGACGCGTGCCGCCAATGGCGTAGTGCTCATCGAAACCAAGAAGGGAGCCGGCGCGGGCCCAAGCATACAGTACGATTTCTACGTCGGAACTTCCTCGGTGCCCAAGAAGTTGAACCTGGTGACGGGAGACCAGTATCGGACGTACGTCGACCAGCAAGTCGCGGCGGGAGTCATGACGGCGACTCAGCGTGCGCTGTTGGGAACCGTGAACACCGATTGGCAGGACGCCCTCTTCCGGAACGCGTCGACGATCAATCACGACCTCTCTTTCGCCGGAGGATCAGCCAGCACGCAGTACCGCGCCTCCCTCAATTATATGGACCAGCAGGGAGCCGTAATCTCCACCGGGTTCCAGCGGTTGCAGGCGCGAGTCAACGGTACCCACCAGGCTCTTGATGGACGCCTCCGCCTCGGATTGAACCTGACCGGGTCGAACATCAATAACGACTATATCCCGTACGAGAACGACGGAGGCTTCGAGGGCACGGTTTTCCTCAACATGGTTCAGTTCAACCCGACCAAGCCGATCACGGTCACTGATCCCACGACTAAGATCACGTCCTACTACGAAATCGGTCCCGGTGCGCAGTCCGATCGGAATCCGGTAGCATTGGCAAATCAGGTTCTGGCTTTTGGAAAATCGAACCGCATACTTGGAAGCAGCTCAGCGGATTATGATCTGTTCACTCCACTCACCGCGCGGGTCCTCATTGGTGTGGATCGCAGCGACGGCAATCGGAGCGACTACTTTCCGCTGGCCAGTCCGGCCGGCGCGGGAACAGGCGGGGACGCGCGGCAGGCGCAGCGCACCATCACCTCCAAGACACTGCAGACGGTTCTGACATTCCACCCCGAGTTCTCGGGTAACAGCACCTTCGACCTTCTCGGGGGCTACGAGTACAACGACTACGCTTTCTCGGAGTTTACCGCCGAAGCACAGGGCTTCCTTACCGACGCGCTCGGCTACAATGGCTTGAGCACGGGCAGCAAGCTCATTACTCCGTCATCGTATCTCGAACAAAGGCGCCTGGTGGGCTTCTTCACCAAGGCCAACTATAGCTTCAAGGAGAAGTACTTCCTGACCGGATCGTGGCGGCGCGACGGAGCGTCCCAGTTCGGAGAAGGCAACAAGTGGGCTGTGTTCCCGGCAGTCTCCGCCTCATGGCGCCTCAGTCAGGAGAGCTTCATACCAAAAGGCCCCTTCAGTGAATTGCGGCTCCGGGCAGGATGGGGCAGGCTGGGCAACCCCGGCGTGCCGCCATATGCGTCGCTGATCAGACTGTCAGCCGACGCTGGCTCGCGGTATGTGTTCGGCGAAACCCCGGTAGTGGGCTTCGTACCGATCAATAATGCCAATCCAAACCTCAAGTGGGAAACCACCGAGCAATCCAACGTTGCGCTCGATTACGGATTTGGGAACAATCGCTTCAGCGGCAGTCTCGAGTACTACGTCAAGAAGACAACGGATCTATTGCTGACGGTTCCAGTGCCGCAGCCAGCGGTCGTCGGCGACAGACTTCAGAACATCGGAAAGATGAGCAACAGGGGCGTTGAGTTCTCCCTCGATGCTCAGGTCCTCAACCGCGCGACCTCAAACTGGAGCGCGGGCCTCGTGTTCTCAGCGGACCGCAACAAGGTTATCGATCTGGGAACGACGCCATTCTACATCACCGGCATCATGAGCGGGCAAGGTCAGTCCGGGGCCCCCTCACAGCGCATTCTTCCTGGTGAGGCGCTCGGCACATTCTACGGACCGCATTACGTGGGCGTGGACCCTGCTGGCAAGCAGACATTCACCCACTATGTGGTCAACAGCAATGGCACCAAGACGGCGAGTGGAACAACAACTGCTCCCGGAGGCGATGATTTCATAATTCTGGGAAATGCCAATCCGAAGTATACGCTCGGACTTCGAACTTCCGGCAACGTCGGCAAGTTCGACTTCAGCGCCCTCCTCAACAGCCAGCACGGTCAGAAGGTGCTGAACGAAACGGCTCTCGTTTACGAGACGAAGTCCAACGCCCTCAACAGCAAGAACTTCCTGGCGGCGGCTCTGACCGACGGCGTTGGCCCGCGGGAACCTTCAGTCTTCTCCGATCGGTTCATCGAGGACGGTTCTTTCTTGCGGTTGCAGAACGTGACCGTAGGGTACACGTTCGACCTGCCGCGATTCACAGGCACCGCCAGGAATAGCAGGGTCTATTTGTCGGGTGACAACCTGCTGCTGAACACCAGTTACACTGGCTTCGATCCGGAGGTCTATTCGTATGCCGGACTCGCTTCACGCGGTATAGATTATCTCCACTACCCGCGAGCCCGCACATTTACGGGAGGCTTCCGTGTCTCTTTCTAGGAAACCACATATGACGAAATCATTGGGCGCTGTCGGCGTGCTTACGCTGATCCTGCTCGCGCCAGCGTGCACAGACCTTACAGAGGTCCCGCAGAGCTCGATTACACCCCAGAACTTCTACCGGAACGAGACTGAAGCGGTGGGAGGTCTTGCGTCAGTGTATGCAGGACTTCGGAATCTCAACGGGAACTATTACCAGATAACCGAGGTTTCGACGGACGAGATGATCGTCCCGACGCGCGGCACCGATTGGTATGACGGCGGGGTGTGGCTCGATCTGCACCGCCAGACGTGGGGCGCAAACAGTCCTGCCGGGCTCGGCACGATTAGCGGCGCGTGGACTGACCTCTTCAACGGTGTTGCGCGCGCCAACGTTCTACTCGACGCGCTTGGAAAGGCAAACTTCGCCAACAAGTCCGTCATAGTAGCGGAAGGAAGAGTATTGCGGGCTATCTATTACTTCGGCTTGATGGACCTGTATGGGGGTGTTCCGATTGTCTGCCCGGAAACCGCCAATCCGGTTTGTGCCGCTGGCAACGGTATCGAAATCGAAGCTCGTGCCAGAAACACGCGGGCTGAAGTCTTCAACTTCATCGAGTCCGAGCTTAAGGCCGCCCGTCCAGATTTGCCCGCCAAGTGGAGTGCGGCGATGAATGGACGAATCACGCAGGGCGGTGCTGATGCGTTGCTCGCCAGTCTTTACCTGAACGCCCAGGTCTTCACGGGCACGGTGACGACCGCAGGCTTGCAGAAGGGGACGGCCCGGTGGCAGGACGCGGTAGATGCCTCCGATCGCATCCTCAATTCCGGCAATTATTCTCTGACGACCGATGCCTCGGTCGGCTGCTCGACGCCGGGCTGCGGCTGGAGATCGAACTTCAGGGCGGACAACGGCAACTCGCCGGAAAACATTCTCGTCGTCAAATACCTGAATCAGCCCGGACTCGGCCTCACGTTCGCGATGGCGACGCTGCACTACAATCAGTACTCGGGTGGCGAGACCCCGTGGAACGGATTCTCGACGATTTCTGACACCTACAACTCCTTCGATGCAAACGACCAGCGAAGGCAGATTTTCCTGGCCGGCCCGCAAGTCAACCAGGTTACGGGGGTGCCTGTCACCGACCGTGCGGGAAATCCTCTTATCTTCACCGATATCATCGACGATGCCAACGCTACGGAGAGCCAGGGCGTCCGAATCATGAAGTGGCCCGTCGATCCGAATCACCTCGACCGGGAGAATGGGAACGATTTCCCGATGTTCCGTCTCGCCGAGATTTATCTGATAAAGGCCGAAGCATTGAACGAGCTGGGACAGACCGCCCAAGCGATGGTTCTGGTGAACACCGTGCGTGCGCGCGTGTTCAATCCGCCAAAACCTGTCGCAGCAGCGACTCAGCAGGCGGCGCGTGACGCGATACTCCAGGAGCGTCTATTCGAGCTTACAGATGAAGGAAAGCGCCGCCAGGATCTGATCCGGATGGGGCAGTACCAGCGCCCCTGGTCTTTCAAGACCGCGGCGAGTCAGACGCAGCCTTATCGCATCCTGCTTCCCATTTCGCTCACGGTGTTGGGGACGAACCCGAAGCTCACCCAGAATCCGGGGTACTAGTTCCCGGTGTAGTTCAGACGGTTTTCGTCACGGCCTGCTCTCACACATGTGGGAGCAGGCCGTGACGCAATAGCGTACCCTAGGAACGCCTCCTGTAATTGCGGGCCACTCTGGCCGCATGAGTTTTTCTCGTTGACATTGTTCAATTTTGTAAACAGAGCCTTGAGGCTGGGGCTTCGCTGTCCGCTTCCCGTGTTCATTCTCGTGGGCTGCTCCGGGTCTCAGGATCAACGGCGTGAGGTCTCTGCGCCCACCTCCGCGCCCCCTGTAGAGAGCCATCTCTTCACGATGATGCCTTCGAGCTACACCGGGGTCCGTTTCATCAATACCGTCGAGGACACGCCGGAGATGAACGTCTTCACCTACCGCAATTTCTACAACGGGGGGGGTGTGGCAGCGGGCGACCTCAATGGCGATGGCCTGCCCGAGGTGATGCTCACGTCGAACCTGCACGGAAACCGACTCTACCTCAACAACGGTCATTTCCGGTTCCAGGACATCACGACCGAAGCCGGAGTTGGCGGCAAAGGATACTGGGCTACGGGAGTGACCATGGCCGACGTAAACGGCGATGGGCTGCTCGACATCTACGTCTGCTACGCTGGCAATATCGCGGGCAAGCGTCGCGCGAACGAGCTGTACATCAACCAGGGTCCCGACAAGAACGGCGTGCCGACGTTCAAGGAAGAAGCCGCTCAATACGGCCTGGCTGACGAAGGCTACTCCACCCAGGCAGCCTTTTTCGACTACGACCACGACGGGAAGCTGGACATGTTCCTGATCAACAACTCGTTCCGCCCCGTCAACAGCTTCGGTCTCCGCAACATCCGGAACGTCCGCGACCCACTCGGCGGTCACAAGTTGTTTCACAACGATGGGAATGGTCATTTCACGGATGTGAGCGCCAGGGCCGGCATTTTCGGCAGCGAGATCGCGTTCGGATTGGGGCTGGTTGTTAGCGACGTGAATCGTGACGGCTGGCCCGACATCTACGTCTCCAACGATTTCTTCGAACACGACTATCTCTATATCAACAACCACGACGGCACCTTCACCGAGCAGCTGGACAAGGAGATGCCCTACCTCTCCTACTTCTCAATGGGGCTCGACATCGCGGACATCAACAACGATGGCTGGCCGGATATCTACACGACCGACATGCTGCCGGAGGATGAGTATCGCCTGCGGACGACGTCGTCGTTCGAGGGATGGGATGCCTACCAGGCAAAGGCGCATAACGGGTTTCACTATCAACTGATGCGGAACATGCTCCAGCTGAACAACGGCAACGGAACGTTCAGCGACATCGGGCAGATGGCCGGTGTGGCGCGCACCGACTGGAGCTGGAGCGCGCTCATCGCTGATCTCGACCTCGACGGCTACAAGGACATCTACATCACGAACGGAATCGCCAAGGATGTGACGTCCCAGGATTACATCGCGTTCCTGGCCAACGAGCGAACCATGAAGGCGGCGACGAGGGACAAGCACGTCGACTTCAAGGGGCTCACCAGCGCAATGACGTCGACGAAGCTGAGGCATTACGCATTTCGCAACCAGGGCAATCTTACGTTCGCGAACGAGACGGCGACCTGGGGACTGGCCACGCCAAGTTTCGCGAATGGCGCGACCTACGCCGATCTCGACGGAGATGGTGCGCTCGATCTCGTGGTGAACAACGCCAACGACACGGCGTTCGTCTATCGCAACAACGCACGGTCATTGGAGCCTTCCAATCACTACTTGCAGGTAAAGCTCGAAGGCGACGGACCAAACCGATTCGGTATCGGATCCAAGGTTACGGTCCAAACTGGCAGTCAGAAACTCTACCAGGAGCTCGAGCCGACCCGCGGATTTCAGTCCAGCGTCGACTACGTCCTGACTTTCGGACTTGGCAAGGTCGACACGGTTCGCTCCCTGACTGTGGAGTGGCCGGACGGGCGCGTAAGCAGCCAACAGGGCCTCGCGGCCAACCGGCGAATTACAGTAAGACAGTCCGAATCGGCGAAGGGGAGTTCCGCGCCGGCGCCGCCGGTGAAGCAGATCGTCTCCGATGTCACCGATCAGGCAAAACTGCCGTTTGTGCACCGCGAGAACCCCTATGTGGACTTCGATCGCGAGCGGCTGATGCCGAAGATGCTGTCTACCGAAGGGCCACTCATGGCTGTGGCGGATGTCAACGGCGATGGTCTGGACGACATCTTCATTGGTGGTGCGAAAGATCAGGCCAGTGCGATTCTGATCCAGCGATCCGACGGAACCTTCGTGAAGAGCAATGAGAAGCTCCTCGCCCAGGACAGTGTTTCGGAGGACGTAGGAGCTGTTTTTTTCGACGCCAATGGCGATGGTCACCCGGACCTCTACGTCGCTACCGGCGGGAGTGAGTACTCGGAAGATGCTCCGGCGCTCGAGGACAGACTGTACTTGAACGACGGGAAGGGGAACTTCAGAAAGGCCGTCGGCGCTCTTCCACCGCTGTCGCTGAGTAACTCGCGGGTTGCCGCAGCGGATTTTGATGGCGATGGAGCGATCGACCTGTTCGTCGGGGGCCGCAGCGTACCGGGACGCTATGGAATTGATCCGCAGAGCGTGCTACTCAAGAACGACGGTCGGGGGCATTTCACGGACGTCACCGACAAGGCGGCGCCCGGTCTCTCTCACGTTGGTATGGTCACCGACGCCGTCTGGAAGGACATTGACGGAGACGGCAGACCGGATCTCGTCGTGGTGGGTGAATGGATGCCGATCACCGTTTTTCACAACGCGGGCAACGGCAAGCTCGTGAAACAGGACGTGCGGGGGCTGGAGAAGAGCAATGGCTGGTGGAACCGCATCATCGCTGGCGACTTTACTGGCGACGGCCGGATTGATTTCATCGTCGGCAACATGGGCCTCAACACGCGCCTGCAGGCGAAAGCAAACGAGCCGGTGACCATGTACGTCAAGGATTTTGCGCACAACGGCTTCGTGCAGCAGGTCATCTCGTATTACAGCAACGGAAAGCCGTACCCGCTCACGTTGCGCGACGATCTGATCCGGTCGCTGGCTTATCTGAAGGGCCGCTACGCCGACTACAAGCAGTACGCGAAGCAGACGATGGCCGAGGTCTTTCCCCAAAAGGAGCTGGACGACGCAGTGGTGAAGAACGCCTACACCTTTGCGACGACTTTGGCGCGGAACAACGGCGACGGCTCATTTACCATGGTGCCGCTTGCAGCCGAGGCGCAGATCGCGCCGATGTACGGGATGCTGGTCTCCGATATCGACGGCGACGGAAAGCCCGATTTGCTGATGGCCGGAAACTTCGATGGTGTGCAGCCTGAGATCGGAAAGATGAGCGCGGGATACGGGGTCTATCTGCGGGGTGACGGCAGAGGACGCTTCACTCCGGTGAGCGAGCTCGAGAGTGGGTTCTTCGTTCCCGGACAGGCTCGCGACATACAGACAGTTCGCACGCGCAAGGGCAGGATCTATATCGTGTCACGGAATAACGATCGACCTCTCGTTTTCCGTGCAGGCACCACACACTCCCCGCCCGTTGGGGGTAGCCATTGAGGCGAGCAGTACTTGCCCAACGGCTAGTTCGAGTGCTTTGTCTTGATGAGAATGACGCCGTTCGCGCCGCGGATCCCGTAGAAAGCCAGGCTGGCCACGTCTTTCAGGACTTCGATCGAGGCGATATCGTGAGGGTTGATTCCCACAAGGCTTCCACCCGGTCCGGCCTCGATCGGAAGCCCGTCAATAACGAAGAGGGGTTCCGTATTGCCGTTGATGGTTGTCTGCCCGCGAATCCGGACAGAGATTCCACCCTCGGCATTCTGCGTGATAACTACGCCAGCAATATGACCCTGGAGCACTCTTTCAATGGACTGATTGGGGGTTTGGTCGAGGTCTTCGGCGGTTACTGTTGTGCCCGCCAACGCGCGGGTCGGGGACGGATCCGGCATGTCATTCACAGGCGGCCTCACGTTGCCAAGGCAGCCAACGGTGAGCCCGACGAGCAGTGCTCCGAAGAGAGATACGCGCGGTGTAAGTGACATTAGATAACTTGGCTCAAAAGGCCGGAAGGACTTGGATAAATAGCTGCATTAGCCATGCCCGATAACCACAAACGGAGACTCTGATGAAGATGTACGTGACGAGCTGGACCCGCGGAATAGCGTTCACCGCTCTGGCGATGACGCTCACCGTAAATGCCGCGATAGCTCAGGACACGCTCAGCGTCGCATCGCCCGATGCACGGAACAAGGTGGGGGTCGCGGTAAAGGACGGTAAGCTCTATTACATCCTGAGCAGAGACGGTCGCCCGCTCCTTCTCCCCTCCATGCTCGGTTTCGAGTTCAGGGGCGGCCCCACGCTTCGCGATGGTCTCCGCATAACGGGCAGTTCACGCGCGGCATTCGACCAGACGTGGACGCAGCCATGGGGTGAAGTCTCGCACGTGCGCGACCACCACAACGAGCTGCGCGTCTCCGTCGCGGAAACCGCTGCTCCCGGACGCAAATTTGATTTCGTCGTCCGCGCCTTCAATGACGGCATCGGTTTCCGGTACGAGTTTCCTGCGCAGCCAGCGCTCGGCGACTTCGTGATCTCCGACGAGCTGACGCAGTTCAATCTCGCCGACGATTCGAAAGCATGGTGGATTCCTTCGAACAGACCGCGGCTTGACCGGTCGGAGATGCTGTATTCGTCGTCGCCCGTGAGCGTCATCGACAGCGTTCAGACGCCGCTCACCATGCAAACGCGAGACGGCAGGACGTTCATGGTCATCCACGAGGCGAACCTCGTCGACTACGCCAGGATGAACATCGCGGGACCTCGCATGGACAGCCGCCTGCTGCGGGTAGCGCTCGCGCCGTGGCAGAACGGGGACAAAGTGCGCGGTCATACACCATTCGTGACGCCGTGGCGGACCATCCAGCTCGCCGACAAGGCGGCCGACCTTGCACCATCAGTCCTCGGTCTCAATCTGAATCCGCCCAACGTCCTTCCCGACGTGAGCTGGATCAAGCCGATGAAATACATCGGCATCTGGTGGGGCATGCACATCAACACCATGACGTGGAGCTCGGGCCCCAAGCATGGAGCAACTACGGAGAACACCAAGCGGTACATCGACTTTGCCGCCGCCAACGGAATCGGCGGAGTGTTGGTAGAGGGATGGAATACGGGATGGGATGGGGACTGGATCAAGAACGCGAACGCCTTCTCGTTCACCCAGGCGTATCCGGACTACGACCTGCCGGGGCTCGCTCGTTACGCGCACTCGAAGGGCGTCGATCTGATCGTCCACAACGAGACATCAGGCGGAATCGTCAACTACGAGCGGCAGCTGGACTCCGCGTTTGCGCTCTACCACTCGCTGGGCCTCGACGCCATCAAGTCGGGCTATGTCACCGACACCACGCCTGAAGGTAATTCACACCACTCGCAGTTCATGGTGCGGCACTATCGCAAGGTCATCGAGACCGCGGCGAAATATCACATCATGATGGACGTCCACGAGCCGATCCATGACACGGGAGAGCGTCGTACCTATCCAAACTGGATGAGCAGGGAAGGCGCGCGCGGGCAGGAATACAACGCGTGGGGCGGAGAAGGCGGCAATCCTCCCGAGCACGAGACAAATCTCTTTTTCACGCGACTGCTCGCGGGCCCAATGGATTTCACCCCCGGCGTGTTCGATCTGCTCATCGAGCGCGGCACCGGCCGTCAACGCCGCCCCGACGAGTCGCGTCCGAGAACGACGCTCGCCAAGCAGCTGGCCTTGTACATCGTCATATACTCGCCGCTCCAGATGGCCGCGGATCTCCCCGAGAACTACGTGAAACAGCCCGCGTTTCAATTCATTCGCGACGTAGCGGTGGATTGGGACACGACGCAGGTGATCGATGGAAAGATCGGAGACTACGTGATAGTCGCGCGAAAGGCGCGGAACAGGCCCGAGTGGTTCCTTGGCGCCATCACCGATGAAGATGCCCGCACGTTCGATGTTCCACTTTCATTTCTGACGAAAGGGCAGAAGTACGTTGCGGAAATCTACGCCGACGGGCCGGGCGCGAACTGGCGGGACAATCCGCTCGCGGTGGCAATCTCCAAACGGAACGTCGACTCGAACACCCGCCTGAGTGTGGTGCTGGCGCCGGGCGGTGGGCAGGCGATCCGAATACGTCCGGCGAAGTAGGGAACGCGGATGCTTCGAAAGACGCCCGAATGCCTCGAATCGACTCCGAGCGGCAGTTCCCAAAAAATCCCGGCGTGCAACGAGGATCTGTAGCGCCTATCGGAGCGGATCCGGAGCATTCGGCATTTCTCCGAAGCATCCGTGATCAATCCTCCATCCTTAATGCTTGTCGGAGCGGGAGTTCCAGGAAACACCGCGGGCCGTGCGGTAAATCGGGGCTAGCGGCGGTTCTCCTCGCCCTCGCCGCCTGCACGGCCGAGAAAAAGCCGCAGGCCCCACAGCGTCCATTGTTCGAGCTGCTCGCTCCCTCGGCGACGGGCGTTAGCTTCGCGAACTCACTGCCCGAGTCCGGCTTCAACATCGTCAACTACCTCTACTACTACAACGGAGGTGGCGTTGCCGTGGGCGATGTCGACGGCGACGGTCTTCCCGATCTGTATTTCACCTCGAACATCGGGCCGAACCGGCTGTATCGAAACAAGGGCAATTACCAATTCGAGGACATCACCGACAAGGCTGGTGTAGTGGATCCCGACGGGTGGAAGACGGGCGTCACCATGGCTGACGTCAACGGCGACGGCAAAGTAGACATCTACGTGTCCGCCGTCGACTACCTCACGATGCACGGGCACAACTTGCTCTACATAAACAACGGCGACGGGACGTTCACCGACAGGACAAAAGAGTACGGCCTGGAGCATGTCGGTTATTCGACGCAGGCAGTCTTCTTCGACTACGATGGAGATGGCGATCTGGACATGTACCTGCTGGATCATTCTACGCACGCCGAGCGAGGTATAGGTAGCTCCAACCAGCGAAGCGCGAGCAATCCGCGTATCGGCGACCGGCTCTTCAGAAACGACGGCGGGCATTTCACCGACGTGACCGAGCAGGCTGGGCTCCACGATGGAGTCGATGGTTACGGACTTGGGATCGTCGTCAGCGATTTCAATATGGATGGGTGCCCGGACATTTACGTCGCCAACGATTTTCAGGGCGATGACTATCTCTACTTCAACAACTGCAACGGTACCTTCACCGAATCGATTGCGACCGCGACCGGGCACACCAGCAGATTTTCGATGGGCGTCGACGCTGCGGATTTCAATAACGACGGCCGGACCGACATCATCACGCTCGACATGTTTCCCGAGCGTGAGGAGATACTCAAGACATCGGCGAACACCGAGGGCTTCAACCTCTACAACCTGAGGCTTCAGGCGGGATACCACCCGCAGTTTGCCAGAAATAATCTTCAGCTGAATAGAGGGATGGGAAAGTTCAGCGAGATCGGGTATCTGGCGGGCGTCTTCGCCACCGACTGGAGCTGGTCGCCGCTGTTCGCCGATCTCGACAACGACGGCTGGAAGGACCTCTACATCACCAATGGGATTTACCGCCGGCCGAACGACATGGATTACATCAGCTATGTCAGTAATGAAGCCATCCAGGCTTCGCTCGCCCGCGGGGATAGCGACGCGATGATCAGCGTGCTCCGCCACATGCCTCAGGTACCGCTCCCGAACTACGCATATCGTAACAATCGGAATCTGACCTTCACCAACGAGGCGGAAGAATGGGGTCTCGCACAGCCGGGCTTCTCGAACGGCGCCGTGTACGCCGATCTCAATAACAGCGGGTCGCTCGATCTCGTGGTGAACAATATCAACGCGCCCGCTTCGATCTACAGGAATCACTCCCGCGAGATCAACAAAAACCATTTTCTCACGGTGCGGCTACAGGGCTCGGGCGCGAACACCGCGGGCATCGGGACGTGGGTCGAGCTCCATCAGAACGGGACGAAGCAGGTGCTGGAGCAGGAGCCGACCCGCGGCTTTCTCTCCTCCGTCGATCCTCGTCTCCACTTCGGCCTCGGCGCGTCCAACCGCGTCGACTCGCTGACGGTCATCTGGCCGAGCCATCGCTTCCAGACACTGAGGAATGTGCGAGGCGACACGACGCTTACAATCTCGCAGAAAGACGCGACACGTCAGTATCAGTATCCTGGTCGCGCCAGCCGACAACGCCAGGACTCGGGCGCACCGCCAGCTCTCTTCGCTGACATCACCGCGAAGACGGGTGTGAACTTCAAGCACGAGGAAAACACCTTCTTCGACTACAACCGCGAGCCGCTGATGCCCCACCTGCTGTCGACAGAGGGGCCGGCGCTCGCCGTCGGAGACGTCAACGGTGACGGTCTCGACGACTTTTACGTCGGCGGCGCCAAATGGCAGCCGGGAAAGTTGTTCATCCAGCAGCCCAACGGGACATTTCACACGACCAATCAACCGGCGTTGGCGGCCGACAGTCTCAACGAGGACGTCGACGCGGTGTTCTTCGACGCCAACGGTGATGGGTACCAGGATCTTCTCGTCGTGAGCGGCGGGAACGAGTTCTGGGGGAACGAGGACGCTCTCAGACCCAGGCTCTATCTGAACGATGGACACGGCGCCTTTCAGAGGGCCAGCAACGCATTGCCGGATATTTTCGAGAACGGCTCATGCGTGGTCGTCGGCGACTTCAATGGCGATGGCGCAAACGATTTATTCCTGGGAAGCAGAGTGGTCTCGCGCAGCTATGGCGTGATTCCAAGGAGTCATCTGCTCCAAAACGACGGGCACGGTCATTTTACCGACGTGACGCTGGAAAAGGCGCCACAGCTTTCTGAAGCAGGCATGATCGCCTCCGCCGCGTGGACGGACTACGATCACGATGGCAAGCTCGACCTGGTGGTCGCGGGCGAGTGGATGCCGGTGCGGGTCTTTCATCAGGAGAATGGAAAATTCGTCGAGCGAACAAAGGAAGCTGGCTTGTCGGACACGAATGGCTGGTGGAACTCGGTGGTCGCTGTCGATCTGCGCGGGACGGGGCGGCAGGATCTCATCCTCGGCAATCTCGGACTCAACTCGTACCTGCGAGCGACTCGCCAGGAGCCGGCAAGGCTATACCTGAATGATTTCTCGCACACCGGCGGGCTCGAGCAGATACTTACCTTTTACAAGAATGGCGTGAGCTATCCGCTTGCCGGGCGTGACGAGCTCATGAACAAGATCCCCTCGCTGAAAAGCAGATTTCCGTCCTACAAGGACTTTGGAGCGAGCCGCGTCGAAGACATGTTCCCCGCCGCCGACCTCAAATCAGCGACGGTCCGCGAGGCCTACACCTTCGCGAACTCGACAGCGCTGAACAACGGGAACGGAACCTTTACGGTTCGACAGCTGCCGACCGAAGCGCAACTCGCTCCGATCTATGCCACCCTGGCGCAGGACTTCGACGGAGACGGACACATCGATCTTCTGGTCGGCGGCAATTTCTTCGGCGTGCAGCCCGCATTGGGGCGATACGACGCGAGCTACGGTCTGGTGCTGCGGGGAAAGGGAGACGGCCAGTTCGAGGCGGTAGACATGGAGCAGAGCGGCGTGGAAATCGACGGGCAAGTTCGGCGCATCGAGTCTCTGCGCGGCCCGCATGGACAGCGGCTCATCGTGGTCGCCCGCAACAACGACAAGCTCGAGATCCTTCGCGTCAGGTAGCTCCCGCTAGCTGTACTTCAGCTTGGCCGTCGCCAGCGCCCCATTGAGCACGACCATCCCGACATTGGTGGCGATCACCGGCCAGGATTCTATGATGACTCCGTAGATGATCCACAGTGTGCTGGCTGTGACGAGCAGCGCGAACATGCCGAGCGAGAGGTCGCGCGCCTGCTTGGTCTTCCACGTCCGAATCACCTGTGGAAGGAAGGACAAGACTGTGAGTGAGCCGGCGAAATAGCCGAGGTAATGGATGTGTTCTGGCATTGTTCTCTGGGAAAATGGATGAACCTCAGCGTTTGGCATCTCAGACCTGAACGGGGTTTGAGGTTCCAACTGAACTGAACACGGTGGGAGGTGCCAGCGATCAAGGGTGCCACGCACCAGGTGCCTACGCCCGGATTCACTACTGGCGTTCATGGCGGAAGCAGGTAGTCAGAACGTCACGGGGATAAGTCGGGGCGTAGGCACCTGGCAACAGGTACCTACGCATCTCTGGCACCTCTCACCGTGTTCAGTTCAGTTGGCACCTGAAGTTCTCGCTCATTTGAGTTGGCACCTGCAGTTCTCGTTCGGTTCAGTTTACAGCGGGCTGATCCCAGCAGCCAGATCACGCCGCCGGCTCAACCGCAGCGAAGCCGGATCCATCGCGGATGGTGAGCCAATCTGTCCTGACGCGATCCCATTCCTGGATGAGCAGGCCCTGATCCTCGAACACCTGCCTGATCTGGCTTGGATCGTACCCGCAGATCTCTTCCAGAATCGGAATCAGGACGCTCAGCGCGTCGTCGCTGATGACTGTGCGTCGCGCGATCTGGGAAATGTGCCGGGCTTCTGAAGCGGCGATCGTCAGGCCGTCTCCACGATTGACGTGGAGCATGACGTGAATGTCGGAGCTGCCGTCGCCGACGTATACCACGCGGTCGCTCGGAACGCCGAGGCGGAACCGCAGGTAATCGACGGCCGCGACCTTTCCGTAGCCGGCAGGTACCTGCTCGATTTTCTCAATCTCGCCACTTTCCGCGTTGAAGCCGAAATGCGCGCCGATGATCTTGTCGGGTGGGACGATGCCCTCGAGAGCGGAATGCACCACCAGCCACGGCGCGGCGGAAACGACGTAGAAGTCGAACCGGAATCCTTCGATACCTTCTTTCAGGAACTCGGCGAGCAATGAGATGTTCCTCTTGAGCCGGATCCGGTGACCCACCTCGATCAGGTCTTCCCTGCGCACGCGCCGAAACTCCGGATCGTGCCGCAGCAGGTAGGTGAGCTCGGCGCCCTCCTGCACGAGATTGAGCCGCGCCAGGTCCGCGACCTTGTCCTGAAAGCCGGTGATTCCGAGCATCTCGCTCAGCACGAGACCCGAGTCGTTGAAGCTCAGCGTCTGATCAAAATCGCTCACCAGCAGGTAATGCTTCCTCATCGATCCTCCATTTGTGGTTATCCGCATTCGACGCTCGTCGAACGTGTCATCACCGGTATTAAAAACGAATCGCCCCCGCATCGATTGGAGACGCGGGGGCGAGGTTTACGAGAAATAAGAACACTTAGCCTCTTCGCCGCCGCGCGCCACGCTTCGAGCACCCGCCATTGAGACGGTTCTCGAGAATTGCATTGTGGATGCGATTGCTGAAGACGGCCATTTGGTTTCCGAAGCTGATGCGTCATCACGCATGTTCGCGTGAGGTGCTCATTTCAACCTATGAGCAAGGGTTGGTGATGTCAACTTTTCATGCGTTGTTGCCGCGCACGCGCTACCTGTGCGGCGAGTGACGAGGCTTCCCACTGAAAATACGATCAAGTACGGAAAGAGTGACGAGCCCGGATGTCACACTCCTGTCACATCTGCGATGGGCATGATGAGGACGGGAATACAGCCGTTAGAGAAACAAGATCGCGATCGAATAACGGAGTAACACTTAAAGATGTAACCCACGATTGTCGCGGCCTTCTGCTTGACATTGCCGCCTTTTGGGTGGATAGTCGCTACCGTACAAATGAATTCCCTCCCATTGCGCCTGGGGTAACGAGAGGGCGCAAGACACACTCCCCCTTGGAGGGAATTCTCTATGGTATTAGCCCACCGTCTTTGTTTCTTGCTCGCCGGTGCTTTTTTTGTGTGCGGCGCAGCAGCCCTCAGCCCGCTGGGTGCTCAACAGCCCACCGGCACCATCACTGGACAGGTAGTCGATAGCGCCACTCGGCAGCCACTCGCCGGCGTCAACGTCGTCGTCGAAGGTACGCGACTCGGCGCTGTCACCAGGGATGATGGCAGCTTCACCATCGTCGGCGTTCCCGCTGGAACCCACACCGTGCGCGCGCGGCGGATCGGATTTGCATCGGTCCCGATGGTGGTCAGCGTGTCGGATGGTTCTACTGTATCGATGTCTTTCGCGCTGGAGAAGCGCGCCGCCGTTCTCGATCAGATTGTGGTCGTTGGGTACACCACCCAGAAGAAATCGAGCATAACGGGCGCCGTCTCCACCGTAGATGCAGCCGATGTGGAGTCGCGAAGAGTCGTCGACGTCGCACAGGCCCTTCAGGGGCAGGTTGCCGGCATGACGGTTACACAGAGTACCGGCGCGCCGGGAGAAGAAATCAGCATTCGCATCCGCGGTGAGGGAACCATCGGCAACAACAGTCCGCTGTTCATCGTAGACGGAGTGCCTTCAAGAGACATATCCTTCCTGAATCCGTCGGACGTGCAATCCTACACCGTGCTTAAAGACGCGTCGGCGGCATCGATCTATGGTTCCCGAGCTTCTGCCGGCGTGATCGTGATCACCACGAAGCATGGCGAACAGGGGAGATCCAACGTCAGCCTGAACTACTATACGGGCATTCAGCGGCCGACGAACCTGCCGGTAATGCTCAATGCCACGCAGTACATGAACAAGATGGAGGAAGCCTGGAACAACTCGGGATACACCGGTACCAACCCGTACACGGTGGACAAAACCCGGACCGACTTCGCCAACACCGATTGGCTGCACGAGCTGTTCACAGGTGGGAAATCCCAGAACCTGCAGCTGAACGCGAGCGGCGGCAGCGACAAGGTCCAGTACCTTCTGTCAGGGGGGTATTCCAAGCAGGACGGAATCATAGTGTACGCGAATGACGGGTTTAAGCGCTTCAATTTCCGGACGAACATCAACGCCGGCCTCACGAAGCGTCTCAACGTCGGGACCAATCTTCTCCTCTCCTATGGCGACCAGGACAAGCTCTCCTCGAAGGGAGACGCGCCCGGCATCATCCGCCATGCTCTGATCCGGCCTCCGGTCATTCCGGTGTACAAGAGCCCAACCGATCCTAGCTATTCCACGAAAGACCCCTTCACCGATCTGCCATTTTTTGCTACGCCCTGGGACAACAACAACAATCGATACGAGTTTGGCTCCAACCCGGTTGCCCTGGCGTTCTTCGCCAACGATGTGCGCACCAACCTCAAGACGTTCGGGAATCTTTACGCGGAATACGGTCTTCTGGACGCTCTGAAGTTCAAGAGCAACCTCGGCGTCGATTTGAACATGAGGCATAACAAGGCCTTCAACCAGAATTTCGGTGACAACAACGGTGCAGGCAGTGGGCTGGACGTGGGAACCGGTCGTCAGAATCGTCCCACCGGGCTGAACGAAGACAGAGGGCAGGAGACTACCGTCACCTGGAACAACACCCTCAATTATGCCAAGGCGGATGAAAAGCATGACTTGAGCGCTCTCTTTGGCAGCGAGTACATTACCAACTATTCGTCTTCACTCGGTGGATCGAGACAAAGATTCGATTACGTAAGAGAGAACTTTCAATATCTCAATTACGGCGGGACGGCAGATCAGAACACTGGAGGCTCCGCATCTGAGTGGGGCCTTTTCTCGTTGTTCAGCTCGGCGACCTACATGTTCAAGGAACGGTACATGGTCACCGGCAACTTCAGGGCGGATGCTTCTTCAAGATTCGCCAAGAACAATCAATGGGGCTATTTCCCGTCCGTATCCGTTGGCTGGAAGCTGTCCAATGAGAGCTTCATGCAGAACGTCGGCTGGATATCCGACCTGAAGCTGAGGGCCAGCACGGGGAAACTGGGCAACCAGGAAATCGACAATTACGCGTTCCTGACTTTGTTGCGCCGGTCCGGAGACCAGTATCTCATTTCACGCTACGGCAACCCCGACCTGAAATGGGAGACCACGTCCCAACAGGATGTTGGTATGGATCTAGGGGTGCTGAGCAACAGGCTCTCCGTCTCCCTCGATTACTTCGTGAAGAGGACGTCTGACATTCTGTTGCCGATTTCTCTGCCGTCCATCGCCGGCAACGTCTCGCCGACGATCGTGAATGCCGGCGAAGTGAGCAACAAGGGCTACGAGCTCGGGATGAACTTCAGAAACAATCACGGCCCGTTCAATTACGCCATCAGCGGGAACGTGGGAACGGTCAGGAACAACGTGGAAAAGCTCCATCCCAATTTGCCGAACATCATCGGAGACGTGTACCGGACAGCAGTGGGTCACCCGCTCGGCGCATTCTATGGCTACGTATTCGACGGGATCTACCAGACTCAAAGCGAGATCAACACGCAGCTGTACGGCACGGTGAATCCTCCAAACAAGCCGGGCGACATCAGGTTCAAGGATTTGAACGGCGATGGGATAATCAACGACAACGACCGGACGTTCATCGGCAATTCAATACCGAAAATGACCTACGGCTTGAACCTGACCGGGGGTGTTCACCGCATTGATGTCGCCGTGTTCTTCCAGGGAGTTGGCGGGGTAGATAAATACAACGACGGCAAGCAGATAACGGATTACGACAGCCGTCCGTTCAATCACAGCACCGCGGTACTGGGCGCCTGGAACGGGCCGGGTACGAGCAACACGATCCCCCGCACCACCTTCAACGACAACGGCAGCAGCAAGAAATCGAGCATCTTCGTCGAGGATGCATCCTATTTCCGCCTCAAGAACCTCGAGGTCGGATATTCTCCCAATCCTTTGCGACGCCTTTACGTCTCCGGCCAGAATCTCTTCACGAAGACGAACTACACGGGACTGGATCCGGAGTCTACGGATATCCTGGACCGGGGAACCTATCCGCAGTCGAAATCCTTCCTATTCGGAATCAACGCGAAATTTTAATCGATTCATTCAATCATGAATCGATAGGAGCAACAATGAAAATCAGGAATAGAGCGGCAGCATTGATTCTGATCGGTTCGGTTGTGAGCTGCACCGATTTGCACAAGGATCCCATTGGCTTGCTTACCCCGGAACAGGTGAGCACCGACCCGACATTGAATTCTGTCAAGCTATCGGTGACGTCCTCCTATCAAATGCTCGCCAGCACTCTCAATCTCCTCGGCGATTGGCATTGGGAATTGGGAACGGTATTCAGGGACGATTTCATCCTGCAGGACATTGCGTCGGACGATGTAAAGAAAAAGTGGAACCCCGACGGTGATCAGGCCTGGATGGATCAGGTCCAGAGCTTCAACTTCACCTCGTCCAATCAGGCGTTCAACGGCCAGTGGACCTACGATTATGAGGGGATCTCCCGAACCAATCTCGCCATCAGCTATCTCACCGATCCCGCAATAACGGCCAAGATTGCGATCGATCCCGTGCTGAACAACCGGTTGCTGGGGGAGGCGTACTTCCTGAGGGCTTTTTACTACTTCGATCTGGCGAACAACTTCGGTGACGTGCCGCTGTTGCTCAAGCCTCTCAAGAACTTCAGCGACGCTTACGCCGTGGCCAAGAGGGAAACGAAGGCCAACGTCTACACGCAGATCAGCGCAGATCTTGCCCAGGCCAAAACGCTGCTTCCAAACAGTAAGTACTCCGACGCCTCGGAGAAGTGGAGAGCGTCAAAGGGATCCGTCCTGGCGATGCAGGCCAAGGTGGCGCTTTATAGCGAGAAATGGACAGAAGTCATCAGCATCGTCAGCGAATTGGAGGGCACGAACTTCTACGGCCTGAACCCCAATTATTTCGACAGCTTCGATGTGTCCAAGGAAGCAACCGAAACCGAAGTCATCTTCGCTTACGACCACCAGTCGGGCCAGAGTCCGAGAAAGGGCAACGGACTTTGTGCGCCGCTCGACTGGGGCTTCATCGCGCCGACAGACAATTTCCTCGCTGAGTTCGAAACGAATGATCCAAGGCTGGCATACACTGTAAACGTGACCGATAAGGCCGTTTACAAGTTGCTGGGATCGACGAACACGGTTTACAAGGGGAATGACGACGCGCCGAGCAACAAGATCTATATCCGCATGGCAGACGTGCTGCTGTGGAAGGCAGAGGCATACAATGAAACCGGGAATTATCCGGCGGCGATTGCCATCATCAATTCAATCAGGAACCGTGCGCGAACCGGCATGGCGGTCGGTGGCGCGTTGCCACCCGCTGGTACCTTGCCTGACAGAAGCGCCCTCTCGGTGGACAAGGCTCAGATCAAGGGCTGGCTGGTGCACGAGAGAAGGGTGGAGCTGGGATTTGAATCGCAGCGCTTCAATGACTTGAAGAGATGGAAAATGGCCAGCGCCGTTTTGACGTCGGCCATTGGCAAGAACTTCAAGCCATTCAACTATCTCTATCCAATTCCGCAGGGAGAAATCGATAAATCGGGCGGAAGCATAACCCAGAACGCGGGTTATTGATCGACGCGATCGAGCTAGGACGGAAGCGAAGCCGAATTCGGTATAGACCTTCCGTCCGCGGCGAACAGATGTACCCGCTCCGCCGGTACGTGAACTGAGATCGCCTCCCCGATACCGGGGAGGCGATCGTTCATTACGGACGCCATCATGCGCGTGCCGCCCTCCACGTCAAAGTGGACGTGGCTCGTGGCGCCGAGGCGCTCCACCAGCACAACACGGCCCGTGAACGCATCACGGGTCTGTACGCCGCCCTCTGAAGTATCTCTGGAAGTACTGAGGTGGAGATCTTCCGGGCGGATGCCCAGCGTCAGCGGCCCCACCGCCTCGGCCGTTGCGACCTTCTCGCGTGGCACCCTGACGCTGATGGCGCCGACGCTGAAGAACACCTGCCCATCTTCTTCTCGAAGGCGACCATCCACGAAGTTCATAGGCGGAGTGCCAATGAACCCCGCGACGAAGCGGTTGACCGGAGCGCGGTAGAGGTCGATCGGTCGCCCGATCTGCTGGATGCGGCCGTCGTCGAGCACGACGATGCGATCGCCGAGCGTCATGGCTTCCACCTGGTCATGGGTGACGTAGATGGTTGTGGTATTCAACCTCCGCTGATGGTCTCCGATCTCGATGCGCATCTGCCCGCGAAGACCGGCGTCGAGATTGGACAGCGGCTCATCGAATAGGAACACCTTTGGCTCGCGGACCATCGCGCGACCCATTGCGACGCGCTGGCGCTGCCCGCCGGACAACTGCTTCGGCTTGCGATCGAGCAGCGGAGCGAGGCCCAGCATGCCAGCTGTCCACGTCACGCGGCGATCGATCTCCTGGCGGGGGACTTTCCGGAGGCGGAGTCCCAGCGAAAGATTCTCGCGCACCGTCATGTGGGGATAGAGCCCGTAGTCCTGGAACACCATCGCCACGTCGCGCTCGCGTGAAGGGAGCGAGGTCACGTCTCGGTCGTCGATTCTGATGCTCCCGGACGTAACTTCCTCGAGGCCAGCCACCATGCGGAGGATCGTCGACTTCCCGGAGCCGGAGCCGCCCACCAGCACGAGGAGCTCGCCATCGGCAACAGTCAGGTTGAAGTCTTCGACTACCTTGACGCGGCCGAAGCTTTTCTTGACGTGATCGAACTGTACTGAAGGCACTTATCTAATTCCGGATGAATTGTACAGGGCAGCGTTCGATGTTGGGCCGAGCGGATCCAAGTTTTGAGTTTTAGGTTTGTCAGTTGGGTAGTTGTTAGTGGTTTTCAGTGACGGTGCTGGCAAGGATTCGGATAGGAAGGAATAAAACGGACGGCGCGGTTGGCGATACTGAGTACCGTAATCAGTCATCCCTTTATCCCTGCCCCGGCCATGCTCTCTATGAAATTCCGCTGCAAAAATGCGTAGGCCACGACCACTGGCACCACAAGCACCATTGCCGAGGCGAGCGACACTCCGACTGACCCCGCGCCTCCGCCAAGCGCGAAAACCGTCAACAGCTGCGGCAACGTCATTAGGTTCTGCTCTCTCACGACTAGCAACGGCCAGAGCACCTCGTTCCACGCCCCCATGAACGTGAATATCGCGACTATGGACAACACCGGCTTGGAGAGCGGCCAGAAGATCGTGAAGAGAATGCGCGGCTCGCTCATCCCGTCCATGCGGGCCGAGTCGACGAGAGACTGCGGCAATTGGAGAAAGAACTGGCGCAGCATCAGGATAGCCGTCGGATTGAACAGATATGGTACGATGAGCGCCGTGTAGCTGTCGACCCATCCCAGCTGCACGATGAGCGTGTATAGGGGAATCAGAGTCAGTTGGCCTGGAATGAGAAGCACCCCGATCGTTGCGGCGTTGAGCGCCGGGCGGCCGCGGAAATTGAGACGCGCCATCGCGTACGCAGTCATCGAGCCGAACAGCAGCACCGAAAGCGTGATGGTCGTCGCGACCAGCGTGCTGTTGAGGAGGGCGCGCCCAAATGGAGCCCGCGCCCACATGGTGCGGTAGTTGTCGAGAGTTGCGTTGTGCGGGATGAGGGCCAGCGTCCCAACTTCGAGCGGAGGCTTGAAAGTGCTGGATGCCATCCACAGGAACGGATAGATGAAAGTGAGAGCCGCGATGCCGAGGCCCGTGTAGAGCAGGATCCGCTGGAGCAGCTTCGGCTTCATAGCGCTTCCGCTCTCCCGATCACCCGGCGCTGGATGAAAATGACCGTTCCGATGATCAACGCCAGCGCGACTCCAATCGTCGCCGCGTATCCCATCTTCTGATACGCGAACGCGTTGTTGTACAAATAGAGCACCACCGAGTACGTGCGCCTGAGAGGACCGCCTCCGGTCATCACGTACGGCTCGATGAAAAGCTGGAAGCCGTTGATGGTGGAGAGGGTGACAACCAGAATGTGCTGCGGAAGGAGCGATGGCAGGGTAAGAAACCGAAATCGCTGCCAAGCCGAAGCACCTTCGATCTCGATCGCCTCCTGGCAGCTGCGAGGGATGTACTGCAATCCGGCCAGGTAGATGATCACGTAGAACCCGACGTTCTTCCACGTCACCATCACCGCTATCGCGGGCATGGCCGTTCGCGGATCGGTGAGCCATGGGACGGGCGACCCTCCCAGCTTCACCAGCAGTCGGTTGATCAGCCCGACGTCGGTGGCGTAAAGGTTACTCCAAAGAATCGCGACGACCGCACCCGAAATGACGACGGGAAGAAAGAACGCCGCCCGCCAGAAGGAACGCCCCACCAGCTGGCGGTTGAGGGCAAGCGCGAGAGCGAGCGCAGTGACAATCTGCAGCGGAACGTGAATACTGAGGAACACGAAGGTGTTGGCGACTGCCCGCCAGAACCGGCCATCGTGCAGGAGAAGCCGTATGTTGTCGGCCCCTGCAAACGTCGGAGCAGTAACGAGGTCCCACTGCAGAAACACGAGCACGATCGCGAACGCGATTGGATACACCGCGAACACAAGCAGAAATGCCGCGTAGGGCGCGGCGAGCAGCGAACCCGATTTCTGTTCAGCGCGCATTCACCACGTTTCTCGCTTCGGCTGCCGCCTTTTTCACCGCATCCCTCACCGAAGTAGTCTGGTAGATCGCGGACTCCTCGTAGGCTTCCGACAGAATGTCGAAGATCTCGACGACATCAGGATCGATGTCGAGATCGCGCGACCGCTCGACATAGGTTGCGTATGTCGACAGCGTCGGCCACCGCGCCAGCGGCACCGTGAAGCGCGGATCGGATGCCAGACCACGCCGGTAGGGAAGCTGGCTCGCCTCTTCAATCAACAGCCGGTCAGCGGCTGGCGACGTGAGGTAGGCGACGAAGCGCGCAGCTTCATCGGGATGCTTCGTCGTGGAAAATATCGCTATGCTCCGCAGATCCGCGAACGCGAACTGATCGGCCGGATCAGTACCGTCCGCAGCCGGTACGGGGGTGACGTTATAGTGCAAGCCGCGAACTTTGAGCTCGTCCAGCTCCTTTACGAACCATGGCCCGATGATCTTCATCGCGACCGTTCCATCCATGAAAGGATCGCGTCCGAGCGCGAAATTCGAGCGGGGGAGCACTCCCTCGGCGAATCCACGCCGCAGAACATCGAGTGCTGATGCCGCCGCGGCGTTCTCGAAAACGATCTTCCCATTGTTGACGAGCGTCTTTCCTCCGGAGCTCGCCAGGTACAGGGGATAGAAATCGTAAAAGCGCTCGTACCATGTGGTCTTGAGAGTGGACCACATCGCCCATCGATCGAGGCGGCCATCGCCGTCGGTGTCGCGCGCGAGCTTGTGCCATGCGTTGACGAGCTCGGTGTGCGTGCGTGGCGGGCCGATTCCCGCGGCCTTGAACAGATCCACATTGTACATCAGCATCTCTGGATTGGTCTTCCAGGGAAATGCGTATATCCCGCCGTCGGGCAGACGAAGTGAGGCGAGCATCGCGGAGTTCGTGCGCTCCCTGAGACGCGCCGCGGTCGCAACACGATTATCCAGACGCACGACTCCACCCGCACGGACGAGGCGCGCGAGTAGTGCCGATGAGACGTTCGAGCTTACGTCGGGGGTAGCCTTTGCTACTATTGCCGCCAGCAACACTTCCTCTGACGAGCGCCCCGCGGGCAGCGGCTGCACCCGTACCTGTACATCGGGATTCTCCGCGTTCCACTGTGCCGCGAGGCGCATGGCGAGGCGGGTCTCGGGCGGGTTCGCGGCGGGCCAGTAGGTCAGCATGATCGGGGGCGCGGGATTTCCGGCGCGACTGCCGGGCGCAACCGCGCTCGGCGAGCCGCCTTCCGAAACGCCGGCGATCTCCTTTCCTCGAACGATTTCCACACCGGACGGCCCCCGACGCAGAATCAGACTCTCACCCGCCGGCCCCACGTATTCTCGCTGATTCGGTACGCTTGCCAGCGAGGTGGAGAGCTCACCGGCCGGGCGATAGTGAAGGTATTCCGCCGCGATCGGATTACTCGTCACCCGCTGGAGTGCCAACAGTGCTTCGACCGTCGATTCAGCGCCCGCGTTCCGGTTCACCTTGAGCGGCGTCGGACCGTCGATCCCGTCGAACGTTCGGCCAGTCTTTTCGTCGTACATGCTCAGTCGCTCGGGATTGGCGCCGAGAAACCAGCCGGCCGTCAGTCCGGCAAACACAGCGTAGCGCGGGTCACTGCTAATTTCCGCCAGCGCGAGGTAGCCATCGACTATCGAACCGACACCGTAGGCGATCTGCGGATACCATGTTGCCGTTCCATCGCTCGAGACCGCTGTTGGAATTTGTCCGGCGAGGAGAAACCGTCCCCATAGGCCGTCCGCTTCCTTTCTTGCCGAAGCACCGAACTCGGATCTTCCCAGAGTGCCCTGGGCAGTTGCGAGCGCCTCTACCGACCGCGATCCCCACGCGTGCCAGATGGCCGTAGGAGCATCCACGTGCGCGCCCCAGGGCGCTAACCTCATCGTCCCCGCCGACCTTGCCGCGATCAGCTCGGCGGTTCGCTGACCGAGCGATGTATTGGCTGCGGACCCCCCGGTTCTCTGCAATGCCAGCACCCCGAGCAATGCTTCAGAGGTGGCCGTTGTCGATTCACCGATGAGATGCCCGGATTCGATCTCGCGCGACATGCGCGAGAGGGCGCGATCGAGCACCGGGCGAATCGTCTTCAACTGGGTGGAGTCCTTGGGACCGAGGACCCGCACCGCCTCTCCGAGCGCCCAGATGCTCCGGGCTGCCCAGTACGACATGCTCTTCCTGCTGCTCGTCGCGTTGCGATTCAGTCGTCCGGCGGAGTCGATGAAGTTGACGAACTCACCGTCGCCTTGTTCCATCGCGGTGATGAACGCGAGCAGGCCCAGTGCCTCGTCGTGCGAGCGCGCGTCTCCCGTCATCTCGTAGTCGCGCAGATAGATCACCGCCGCGCGCGCAGCATCGTCGACGCTCGCGATCCCTTCGAACCCGTCGCGCGCTGGCGAGCCGACGAGACGATAGTCCGGCGCCTCGGCGTAGAGGGAAACGACTCGAACGGGCTGACCTCGCACCACCGCGTTCAAGCCGAGGTGTCGAAGGTGATCGAGGTTGATGGTCAACGGCGCAGGACTGCGCGGGGCGGCGGTCAATTCCGCGCGACCGCCGCAGCCGGCGGGGATGCCA
Source organism: Gemmatimonadales bacterium (assembly GCA_038227135.1). GTDB lineage: Bacteria > Gemmatimonadota > Gemmatimonadetes > Gemmatimonadales > Gemmatimonadaceae > UBA4720. Next base: position 15,397 of record JBBRQC010000018.1, on the reverse strand, counting down.
GCGAGCACGACGAACCCCAGCGCGACCAGACTTCGCGGCGCGATCATGATGCCCGGTCCGCGATCCACTTCGCGTAAAGACGGGCGAAATTCTTCCCCGGCGCTTGGTAGTACTCGTCCGCAGTGACGTCGAGTACCCGGGGAACCTGCGCGCTGACTGGCGTACCAGAGCTGAATTCGGCTTCCCGGCGCTTTCTGAAATTGCGGAATACTCCGGCCGCGGGCTTTTCGCTCCCGTCCGCCCGCACCAGGCCGAAAGTGCGCTCCCGTATCGCCGTCGAGATCGGCGCACGATCGAAGAGACGGGAATCGTAGTCACCATAGCACCACGCGTACGCTCCGGACGCGCCGATTGCGACCAATCGGCGCAGGACGCCATCGTAGTACTCGGCCGCCTCTTCTTCCGACGCCAGATACTGCTGGAGTGGGTGGCCCAGGAAATCGTCGGTGATCGTCTGCCCGGGACCGCCGCCGGGAGCGGTGCACAGACCGAACTCCTGCATCAGGGGAGCACGTCCGCGCCCTGACAGACCCGCCGTCAGCGCGCACGAGAACGGGACCAGCTCCGGATCGAGAAAGGAGCGAGCGCCGGGATAATAAAGGGGATACGCGTGCATCAGGTCCTCGTCGGCCACCTCGCCGACATCATCGACGCGCATGTATTTCTCCGTCGTCAATGACGGGAGGTGCGCGCCGATTTGAATCGTCGAGCCGGGAGCGACGCGCCTTATTGTGTTCGCCAATAACGACGCCCAGAGCCAACCGGCGTCGCGCGTACTCGGCCGCTGCGCGTCATCGATTTCGTTGGCAAGATCAAATGCGCGTATTGACCCTTCGCCGGCCAGCGCGCGTGCGCAAGTCTCGACGAGCATCGATTGCGTGCGCAGGATCGTTGGATCCGCAAACAGATCACCGGGGCGGCCGTGCGCATCGAGCATCCACGCAGGCCACCAGAACTTGCCGCTCATGTTGATGACGATGAGCGTGGGCACGACCTTCAGCCCCGCATCCTTCGCCGCGCGGACGACCTCCAGAAGGTTGGCCACCATGTCGGCCGCCACGGTCAGCGGCTCGGGGAGGAAGTCCTGCGCCATCGTGAACACTCTGACGGTGTCGAAGCCGAGGCCGGCAATCTGTGCCATGTCCTCGCGCACCTCGCCAATATCGAGCTCACGCCACATGTACATCGCGCTCCGACGCGGCCAATAGTTGATGCCGAGCTCGAAGCTCACGGCTGGCTGCGTTCGGTCTGCGGCATCACAGCGGCTGCGCCGCGTGTCCGAGCGCTATCTCGTTTTTGATCCCTGCGACGAGAGCGCTTTTGTTCACTCTAGCGCCTCCTACGTAGACATCCGAGGCGCCGTAGTAAACCAGCAGATCCTCCCCAACCTCGACCAACCCCTCCGGGAAGACGACGCGCACACCATTGATGAAGTTCGCCATGTCGACCTGAGGGATTGGCTGCTGGTGGATCTCGTACGGAGCCTGTGGCGCCAACGCGGGCGCGACGGAGACGTAAAGAACTTTTTCCGGATTTGCGAAGTCGAGGACACACCAGCCCATCGAGTAGACGTTGCCCTCTTCGATCGACGTAGCCCCGTGAAAGGGAAACAGCCAGCCAATGTCGGTAGCGATCGGTGGCGCACCCGAGCCAACCCTCGAGCTTCGCCAGGTTCCGGCCCTTGGGCCAACGAGTGGGACACCTTCAGCGGGCCACAGGTCTTCCAGCGCGGAAACGCGTATCAGCTCGATTCGCGGCATTGGCCTGTGCAGTATGACGTACGCGCCGCCGATCTTTTGCGGAAGGATCACGCAGTTCTTGTTTTCCCCTGTGATGCGCGGGCCGTGACGTTGATAATGCTCCGGCTTGAGCAAATCGTCGGTGGTGATCAGACAGACGCGCGGACCAGCCGGCGAATAACCGGTATAGGTGATTGCGTAGAGCTGATCGTGCTCGAGATAGGTGATCCGCGCATCCTCTACTCCCCACTCTTCGTAGGAGGTCTCGCGCTTGATCGCCGGGCGATCCAGGATCTCATCTATCCGCTCGCCATCCGACGAAAGGGCCAGCGCGAGACAGGAGCGCTTGGTCTTTTCCTCGAAAACACGAACGAGGAGGACGACGCGTCCGCTGGCACGATCTATTGTAGCAGCAGGATTGAAGGTACCGGATGCTCCGACAAAAGTGATCTGCGGTGGCTTGACGATCGGGTTGCCCGCGAATCGTTCGAGCGGCGGAATCATGATCTGTCCTCCCCCGACTCCACGGAACGCATCACTCGCTTCCCACCCTACTCGAGTCCGGCCAGAATTTCTTCGAGCGAAAGGTCGGCGACGGCGGTGACGTCGTCGGCGGCACCGTAGTAGATCCTCACCAGATCGCCGTCAACGAGAGCACCGCAGGTAAACACCACGCTCCCAAAAAAGCCCTCGCGTTCATACGGTGCTTCAGGACGCAATATCGGCTCCCGCGACCGGCCTAAGACCTTCGAGGGATCGTATTGATCGAGTAGCAACGCTCCCAACGCGTAGCTTTGAGGACTTCCTGTGACGCCGTGATAGATCGCGAGCCACGCGTCCTGCCTGTTGGCGTGCACCTTGAACGGCACTGCGCCTCCACCGATTTTCACGTCGTCCCAGCTTCCGGGGCGCGCGGTCGCAACGATCCGGTGATCTCCCCACGATACCAGGTCCGACGACGTTGCAATCCATATCGCGGGGTGGCCCAACCCCTCGGGCATTGGCCGGTGCAGCGCGACGTAGCGTCCGGCGATCTTCTGCGGAAATATCGTCACGTCCCGGTTCGGTGGAGGAAAGATTATCCCGTGCCGCTCGAAGGTCTTGAAGTCCGTCGTCGAGGCGAGGCCCGTCGAAATACCACGGTCCGAAACCGCGGTGTAGTTGATCCAGTACGTGCCGTCGAGAAGCGTGATGCGCGCATCTTCGACACCAAAGGATTCGTACGCGCTCTCCGGGCCGAATGTCGGCATTCCGTCAACTTCGAAATGAATTCCATCGTCGGATCTGGCGAGGCGCAGGTGCGATATCGACGTAAGCCAGGTCCGGCCTTGATCGACGACGAGCCTCGAGTCGCTGACATCCGGACCCTTCTCGCTCACTTGCCAATGCTTGATCTCCAGCCTGCGCGTATCGGCGTTGTAGAAGGGCGCGGCGGCGATGCTTGCCGATACTTTGCGCGGCGCCTCGGATACGCGCACGAGCATGATGACTTCGCCTTGGTGACGGATGACCCCGGGATTGAAGGCACCGACCACCTCCAGATCCGGCCTCGACGGCAGAACCATCCCCGGAGTCACGATTGGATTGTCCGGAGACCGGTTGACGGCCACCCTCAAACGGTGCAGAGTCGGACGGCTTCTGCGAGAGAAGTTCGTGGGTCGCGCGTCGGGACGAACTCCTGTGCCACGTATCCCTTGAACCGGGTCTCGGCGATTGCGCGCATGATCGCCGGGTAATTCAGCTCCTGCGACCCATCGATCTCGTGTCTGCCGGGGACACCGCCGGTATGGAAGTGTCCGATGTATTGGTGGTTGTCGCGTATCGTGCGGATCACGTCGCCTTCCATGATCTGCATATGGTAGATGTCGTAAAGAAGCTTGAACCGCTCCGAGGCTAGCTGTTTTGCGAGCGCCACGCCCCACGTCGTATGGTCGCACTGGTAATCCGGGTGATCCTGCCTGGAGTTGAGTAGCTCCATGCAGAGCGTCACCCCGTGGCGCTCTGCCAGCGGAATGAGAGGAGCGAGTCCTCGCGCACAGGTCTCGCGTCCCTCGACGTCGTTCAATCCGTCCCGGCTCCCCGAGAAGCAGATCAGATTGGGAACTCCCGCCGCGGCCGCGAGCGGAATTGCGCGCGTATACGCGGGGATCAGCCAGGCGTGGTTGCTGGCGCGGTTGAATCCTTGTGTAAGCCGAGTGCTGGGATCGGGCACCGTCGCATATCCCATGGCGCAGGTGAGTCCGTGCCGCTTGGGGACGGCCCATTCATCGGGCTCGAGCAGCTCCACCGAGTCCAGTCCAAGCTCACGCGCCATCGCCGACAGCTGGTCGAGCGTGAACTGGTGGTACGGCCAGCGACTCACTGACAGCTTGAGTGCGCCAACCGGTTGGGCACGCACGGCTTCGGTGCCGCGAAGCGCTTGTGCGGCGGCGCGGCCTCCCACGCCAAGCAGACCCGCCGCCCCCGCGCCTGCCGCGATAAACTTTCTACGATCCACCGTGACCCCCAGTCATAGGTCTGATTTTCGAATGTGGGAGTGTCGAGGGGCCGGCGTCAAGCGAGACGGCGCAGTCAACGATTCCAGCCATACAATAGGTCTGAGGGTAATTGCCCCATTGCTCGAGAGTGCGAGGATCCAGGTCCTCCGCCAGAAGGCCGAATTTGCTGCGAGCCGACAGCACTTTCTCGAAAAGAGCAAGCGCTTCGTCGCGACGCTTTCCCCCCATAGCCGCCAATGCCTCGATGTACCAGAACGTGCAGACCAGAAAAGCGTTCTCCGGGTGCCCGAAATCGTCGCGCTCGATGTAGCGGTAGACGAAGTCGCCGTGCTTGAGGGTCTGCTCAATGGCCGCGACGGTGCCGACGAAACGCGGATCGTCAGCCGCGAGAAAACCGAGGCGCGGAATCAGCAGGAGACTCGCGTCGAGCGATTCTCCATCCATCGTAGCCGTGAGCGCGTTCAATTTCTTGTTCCACGACCTGCGCAGAATCGTCGTACGAATCTCCGACGCGCGCGCTCGCCAGTGCTCCCTACGAGCGGCGAGGCCGAGCCGCTCCGCGTATCTCGCCAGCCGGTCGCACGCCACCCAGCACATTATGCTGGAGAACGTGTGAACCCGTTGCTCCCCCCTCAGTTCCCAGAGCCCTGCGTCGGGCACCTCAGAAAGTTTGATCGCGTGCCTACCGAACTGCTCGAGTCGGGCAAACAGCGCTTCGTCGCCGACCCACGTCGTGGACGAACCCAGAAACAACGGCTCTGCGGTGAGCACGGCCTCTCCATAGATGTCGTTCTGCTGTTGCTCGCTGGCCTTGTTGCCGACGTGGACGGGGCCCATGCCTCGGTAGCCGGCCAGACATTCCGCCTCGTGCTCAAGGGGAATCGGGGTTCCATCGATGGTGTACATCGGGACGAGCCGCGAGTCTCCGGCTGCGTCCGACCTGGCAAGGAGAAATCCGAGATACCGCTCCGTCGTACGAACTTCTCCCAGTCTCCCGAGCGCGTTGACGACGAAGCACGCGTCGCGCGGCCAGCAGAAACGGTAGTCCCAGGTTCGCTTGGTGTTGGGCGCCTCCGGAATCGAAGTCGTGATCGACGCGATGATCGCGCCGGTCTCTTCGTACACATTGAGCTCGAGTGTGATCGCCGCTCGAACCACCGCGTCACGCCATGCCACTGGAATGGTCAGAGCACGGGCCCAGCTTTGCCAATGCGCCTTAGTCCGTTCCAGAAGCCGGGTGCCGGCGCTCGTGACTTCTGTTTTTATCTCATCGGTGTTCCCGAACATCAGAGTGATGGTCTGGTTCAGATTGAACGGGGTCGCGTCGACGACAGCTTTCACGGGCGCATCGGTAGTGAGCCGGAGTGCCTGCTCGCCCGAGTAGCTGATATGGTTCGCGTCGATCGCGTGCTCGCGCTCGAGGCAGCCGTACCCAGCGGCGGGCTTCACCCTCACCACGATGTTCGGCTTGTCGCCGATCGGACGAACCTGCCGAACCAGCATCGCCGATGAGGATATCCTGCCGTTCGCCTCGAAGCGCGGGCAGAAGTCGGTGATCTCCACGCCACCGCCTTTCGCATCGTAGAGACGGGTTACGAGGATTGGCGTGTCAGGGACATAGCGCTGCTCTTTCCTCGCGACATCCGTTAGCTCGATGGTGAACGTACCCGCCTTGTCGGCTCGCTGCTCTCCGTTGACAAGTGAGCAGAAAACAGGATCCCCGTCAAATCGTGGGAAACAGCACCAAACGACGCGCGCCTCGCCGTCGATCAGTGCTCCGATGCTCCCGTTGCCAATCAGCGCGAGATCCAGTGAGGTCATCTGTGCAAAGTTAGCGGATAATGGCGAAAAGGCTCGCAAGTGCCACATTATCCTGCTGTCGATCACTGGGCCTGAGGTAGATCATATATGAAGAAGCTGCGTGCGTACGTTGTCTGGGCGATATCAATTGCGATCGCGATGCCGGTCGCCTCACGGCCGATGTCGGCGCAGACACGAACCGTGCAGCCGGTGCTGTGGTTCCCCGAGCCGGGGCTCGACGACCCCGCCGCGTATCAGGGGTACCAGACCCGATTCTTCCGCGATACCAAGGGCAACGTGGTGCAGATTTACCTCGATACGCGTCGCGGGCGATTCGTGAACCTGCTGGCGGATGCTGTCGACGAGAGCGTCGGATTCACCGCGCGTGACCGAGCTGGCAAGCCGCTCCGGCTGGATTGGGGATCCCCCGACGCCGTCATCTCGCAATCGGGTACCCGCCGGACGATCGAATACCAGCTTGTCGCCAACGCCTCCCAGGTCGTCATCGGATGGATCCTGCTCGGCTCAATGCGCGTCGAGCGGGACCTCGGATACTCGGGACGCGAGCCCGATCCGTTCGAGTGGCCCACGTTCCGGGTGCGCGAAGAAGAGGATCTGATCGCGAACCTCGACAGGCTCCCGCCAGCCGAGCGCGATGCACAACTGCATCTTCTCAACGCGAACTATGTGGAGGATCTGCGGGCGAGGCTGGTGCCGGACGTCGTCACGACCGGCGTGCGAGACCGGCGCGGCGTAACCATCACGCAAGCGACTCTGGACGGAAAGACGAACCTCGAGCTCGACCTGGGTGTCGAGCCACGGGACGCATCCATTCTCGTGACAGTCCCCACTATCACTCTCACTTCGACGACGGATCGGCCGGTTCGCTTCACGGTGCGCGTCACGACCGACGGCCCGACGCTGACACCGCTTTCGCGCGATCAGATTTTCAACGCGCCGTTTCTTCGCTTCCTCTCTGATGCCCGAGCCGCCGCAGATCGCGCGGGGCGTGGCGGGGCGGCGAGCAGCTCTACGGCAGTTTCGGCCGTGTCGCGTTACCGACAACTTGAGCGCGACGTCCGGGGAACCGAGCTACTCAGCTCCAGAGAGAAGCTGATGGCGGGGCTGCCGAACTACGCGACGTATTTCGGCCGCGACATGATGATGACGTCGCTGATGATGCAGCCCGTGTGGACTGACGCCATGGCGGAGTTCGTCATCGCGAGCGCGTTGAGGAAGCTCGGCGCCGCTGGGGATGTGAGTCACGAAGAGGCGTTGGGCGGCCAGGCTATCCGGGAAAACTCCGCGGAGTATAGCGCTCACATCGCCGAGTACCGTCGGCTGGGCCGGAGAGGAAATCGGGCTGCAGCGGACACCGCTTTGGCGAACGCCCGCGCGCTTCTCGTCGACCTGCAGAAAGTGCGCGAGAACTACCATATGCGCGACGACGAATTCCAGCTTCCCGTCGTCACCGCGCGCTACCTCGCGAATCCGGCCGTCTCTGCCGCTCGAAAGAGGACATTCCTGCTCGATTCGTCCGGCGGACGTGGACCGCGGCTTGGACTGCTGCTGCGAGAGCTTGGGCTGGTCGCGTCACTTGCCGCTCCCTACGCCCGGGATCCGATCGCGCAGAATCTGATCGCGTCTCCGCGGCTCGATTCGACGCATTGGCGCTCGATCAGCTGGCGCGACAGCAACGCGGGATACGCGAACGGAAGATTCGCGATGGACATCAACGCCATCTGGGCACCTCGAGCGCTCGAGGCGATCGGGGAGATTGTCGGCGCCCTCAGATCAATTGGCTTCTCGAACGATCAGATTGCCACTTTTGCACCGCGCACCGGCGGAGCGGCGCTCGCTCAGTTTGTCGGCGATCCAGCTTTCTCTCAGCGCGCGATACAGAACTGGCGGGCGGCGTCGAGGCACTTTGTGGTTACGCTCGCCCCGGCGGACATTCGCGCGAAAGTCCAGCAGAAGCTGCTGTGGCTTCCCGCGGAAGAGCGGACATTCTGGCAGAGCGTACTGAGCAGCAGTGCTGCAGACACGTTGCCACTGGACTTTCTCGCGATCTCGCTCGATTCGGCGGGCAAGCCGATCCCGGTTGTGAATACCGACCCCGCGACATGGCTGTTGTTGCGAGACGCAAGGGACACGGGCCCGGATGCCATCGCCGCAGTGCGACGCGACGTGCGGGCGATCACGCGACCATACCCCGTCGGATTGTTCGTGGACCGGCTCGGGCCTGTCGTGGCAAACGACACGTACGCGTCGCCCGCGGTATGGGAAGCATTTCGGAAAGACACCTACCACTCGCCCCGCGTGGTGTGGGGAAGGGAAGTGAACCTCATCCTGCTCGGACTGTCGAATCAGATCTCGGCTGCGACAGAGGTGGCGGGGAGGCCGGTCAACGAAGCGCTCCCCCCGTATCTGAGCGAAATGCGAGACGCGTTACGACGCGTCAACGACGCCGTCGAAGCTTCGGGGTTGAAGCACAATGAGCTGTGGAGCTACGAGATCAGCGACGGACAGCTCAAGCCGATTCGGTACGGCGCGAGCACCGATGTGCAGCTATGGAACGTGACCGATCTGGCGGTACAGTTCGTTCTACAGCAACTCGGGATCTACTAGCCTACGCGGTCAGTGTCTTAGCCTACACGGTCAATGTTTTGGGCGGCCGGGTCCCGAAGAAAAGCATGAGCCCCCCGAACACGATCATCACCAATCCCCACCACAGGTTGATGACGATGTTCTCCGACCGGCCGTACAGCGTCACGTCCGAGTGCGTAGCTACGCCGTAGATCACGAGGATCACACCGAGCGCGAGAAACAGGATGCCAATCGGAATGCGGATGTCGAATCTTGCGGCGCCACTCATGCCGTGCCTCCGATCAGAAGAAGATGATGTTCAGTGCCAGTGTCACAGTGAGCACGATCACGGCCAATACGCTCGGCTTCTGGTACCAGTGCTCGTCGTGTTCCACGGGCTTCGGCGTGAGGCTGTAGACGAGTCCGACAAGCTCCTGCTCGACACGCGGACGCGTCACGAGGCTGACGAGGATCGTTACGACGAAGCACGTCACCCACGCTGCGATCGCGGTCCAGAAGGTCTGGCCCAGCTCGCTCCGGTAGACGATGTGCACGCCGAAATAGCCGCCTTTCACTCCGGGTATGGACCCGCCCGCCAGCGAAATTCCATGGTGGATTGCCGCGGCCAGCGTTCCTGAGATCAGACCGATGAACGCCCCATGACCCGTGGTTCGCTTCCAGAACATGCCCAGGGCGAAGGTCGCGAACAGTGGCGCGTTTACGAACGCGAATACCAGCTGCAGGAGATCCATGATGTTGTTGAACGACGCCGCGACGTAGGCGGCGGCGATAGACAGCGCGATCCCGAAGACGGTCGCGGCGCGACCCATCCACAGGTAGTGCTCGTCGCTCGCGCCCTTCTTGATGTGGCTCTGATAGATGTCGTACGTCCACACCGTGTTGAACGCGGTGACGTTGCCCGCCATTCCCGACATGAACGACGCCAGCAGTGCCGTCAGCCCGAGCCCGAGCATTCCGGCGGGAAAGAATCTTATCAGCATCATCGGAACGGACAGATCGTAATCCAGCACTACGTGTCCGGCCTGGTCTATGAGCGGACCTCCCGTAAGGCCGTCGATCTTTGGCGGAATGATTCCCTGTCCCGCTGCCGAGACTGCGTGCGAGCCGACGCCGGGTGCGTGCCAGTCGACAGCGAGCGCGATCATACCCGGGAGAATCACGAGGAACGGAAAGAGCACCTTCGGCAGCGCCGCAATGAGTGGCGTGCGTCGCGCCGCCGCCATCGACTCCGACGCCATCGCGCGCTGCACGACCAGGAAATCAGTGCACCAGTATCCGAATGACAGCACGAAGCCCAGTCCCATCACCAGACCGAACCATTCTACGCCGATAGGGTTCTGGGACGCGTCGCCCATGTACCTCCATGCGTGCGTCATTGCACCCGGTTGGAAGCCCCGCTGCACGGAGACCTCGGCCAGCCGCACCTGGAGCCCGCTCCACCCGCCCGCCGCGCGCAAGCCGAGAAACACGAGCGGAGCGAATCCGAACACGATCAGGAAGAACTGAATCACCTCGTTGTAGATCGCGCTGGTGAGTCCGCCGAGGAAGATGTAGGCGAGCACGATAACGGCGGCGACGAGCATGCTCATGTCGAAGCTCCAGCCGAGGAGCAGGTTGAACAGCTTGCCCATGGCGTACATCGAGATTCCGGATGACATGATCGTCATCACGGCAAAGGAGACCGCGTTGAGCGTCCGTGTCTTCTCGTCGTAGCGAAGCTTGAGGTATTCAGGCACCGAGCGCGCGCGCGATCCATAATAGAAGGGCATCATGAACAACCCGACGAAGACCATCGCCGGGATCGCGCCGATCCAGTAGAAGTGGCTGGTGGCGATACCATATTTTGCGCCCGAGGCGCCCATGCCGATTACTTCCTGGGCGCCGAGGTTTGCGGATATGAACGCAAGACCCGCGACCCAGGACGGAATCGAGCGTCCCGAAAGGAAGAAGTCAGTGCTTGTCTTTGTCGATCGCCTCAGCATCCAGCCGACCGTGAGGACGACTGCGAAGTACACGAGCATCAGGAGGTAGTCGATCGGCGTCAGTTGAGTCATCGAACCGTGTCTCCGCAAAGGGGCCAGGAGGGCTGGAACTCGCGATAGGGCAGTCGTGCAGGCCAGATTATACGCGCGCGAGGGGCAGTCGGAAACCCCACGTCTCCTGGAGGGTCCTTGGCGGTCGCAGGTCGAGATCTGTGCGCGGGTCAGTCGGAGATCTCGTGAGAGTCGTTCACGCAGCCCTCCTCTCTGGCGTGGTGGTTCTCGGCGCTTGCGCGCGGACCAGGAAGTCCAACGAGACAGTCCTGACATTTTCCGGCAGTGCGCTCGGCGCGGAAGGGACGCTGGTCGCGAAACAGCTCCAGCGGTTCATGCAGCTGCATCCCGGCATTCGGGTCGAGCTCCAGCGTACTCCCGACGACGCGAACCAGCGGCACCAGTTGTATGTGCAGTGGCTCAACGCGCGCGTCGGCAATCCCGATATTCTGCAGCTCGACGTCGTCTGGACACCCGAGTTTGCGGCGGCCGGATGGGTTCTCCCGCTCACACGGTTCAAGCCCGCATCGGGCGAATTCTTCCCCGCCACGATTACCGCAAATACCTGGGCTGGGCAGCTGTACGCGCTCCCCTGGTTCGCCGACGTCGGACTGCTGTATCGCCGCACCGACTTCGTCCCCAACGAGCCCCGCAGTCTGGGTGAGTTGGTCGCGGACGCGAAGCAGGCGATGGCGCGACCCGGTGGACCACGGTTTGGAATCGTATGGCAGGGTGCGCGCTACGAAGGACTCATCACCGGTTTCGTCGAGTACCTGGGAGCGTTTGGTGGAAGAATTCTCGATGACAGCGGGAGAGTAGTCGTCAATCAGCCGCAAGCCGTTCGTGCGCTGCAATTCATGCGCGACGAGCTTTACAGCTCGCACATCGCTCCCCTCGACGTCCTCACCTGGCACGAGGAGGAGGCGCGCTTCGCATTCCAGAACGGAACCGCCGTATTCATGCGCAACTGGCCATACCCGGTGGCCGCAATGAGCGACAAGAGTCAGTCCAGCGTGGCAGGAAAGTTCGCTGTGTCCCCGATTCCAGCTTCCGGTGAGGCGGGGGGCCATTCGACCGCCGCCCTCGGGGGCGCACAACTCGCGATCAACGCCTACAGCGAATCGCCCGACGCAGCGTACCGCCTGATCGAGTATCTCACCGCTCCCGAGCAAATGCTCGAGCGCGGCCAGGCCGTCGGACAATATCCGACGCGTCCAGCGCTTTACAGCGACTCTCGATTGCGCGCTGCCCTCGCGATCCCCCTGGACGACGCGCGCCGCGCCATCGAGAGCGCAACGCCTCGCCCGGTGACTCCGATTTATACGGAGCTGTCCGAGATCCTTCAAATCGAGCTGCATCGCGCTCTGGTACGCCAGGCCGAGCCACAGGAAGCGCTCAACTCCGCGGCGAAGAAGATCGATGCGCTCATCGAGCGGACCGGAATGCGAAGGTTGATGGGGGCCGAGCAAAAAGCCGCGTCCCCAACCGGGTCGAGTATGGCCGGTCACACCGAATGAGAAAAATCTCGCGACTTGGCCACGAAGCCAGGCTCGGTTGGACGCTGGTCGCGCCCGCACTCTCCGTCATCGCATTGATCGCGATCTTTCCGCTCGGGTGGACGGTGTGGGAATCACTGCACCTGCACGAGTTGAGGATGCCATGGCTGGGACAGCCGTTCGTCGGATTTGCGAACTACGTCGAGATCGCAAAGGATCCCCGCTTCTGGGCGGCGTTGGCGCATACGGCGTTCTTCACCGTCGTGTCGATTTCGCTCGAGCTGCTCATCGGTCTTTTTCTGGCGCTGGCGATGAATCGTGCCTTTCGCGGGCGAGGATTCGTGCGGGCGGCGGTGCTGGTCCCGTGGGCGATTCCGACGGTCGTGGCGGCCCTTCTCTGGCGATTCATGTTCGAGTCGCAGGGCGGTATCGCCAACGCCCTGCTGGTCGACGTCCATATCCTGAAGCAGCCGATAGTCTGGTTCATCGAGACCTCGACTGCGTGGGTGCCGGTCATTCTCGCGGATGTCTGGAAGACGACTCCGTTCGTTGCGCTGCTGCTTCTCGCGGGACTCCAGAACATCGATCTCAGTCTCTACGAGGCGGCGGCCGTCGATGGCGCCAACGCGTGGTGGCAGCTGCGACACATCACGCTGCCGCTGCTCAAGCCGGCGATTCTCGTCACGCTGATCTTTCGAACGCTCGATGGATTCCGCGTCTTCGATCTGATCTATGTGCTCACCGGGGGCGGTCCCGGTACGTCGACCGAGCCAGTGGCGCTCTACACCTTCAACGCTCTCCTCCAGAATCTGCGTTTCGGCTACGGTTCGGCGCTCTCGGTCGTGATCTTCGCGATTACGTTCGGCCTTGCGTTGATATACGTGAAGGGCCTCGGCGTGCGCCTGGGAGGTGACGAAACATGACGGGGGTCACAGCGGCGCCTCGCGCCAGAAGGCAAAAGGCGGGAATCTCGTGGGGAGGCTGGATCTTCGGTACTGCGCTTGTAGTGCTGATTCTGTTCACGCTCTTCCCGTTTTACTGGGCGATCGTCGCTTCGCTCACGCCGGACGCGGCGCTCTTCCGCGACCCGTCGCTCTGGCCGCAGCACATCATTCTCGATCACTATCGTGCCCTGTTTGGCGAGCGTGATTTCATCACGCCAATCAGAAACTCTCTGATCGTGGCCGGAACCACGACAATTTTCTGCCTCTGCGTCGGAACTCTAGCCGCCTACGCTCTGGCGCGACTGGAGTTCAAGGGCAAGGCCCCGATCATGGGATTCATTCTCGCGGTCACAATGTTCCCGCAGATCTCGATCGTGAGTCCGCTCTATCTGCTACTTCGAGCGCTGCATCTGATCGACACGTACCCCGGCCTCATCATGCCCTACATGACTTTCGCGATGCCGCTCACTGTCTGGGTTCTCACCGGATCCATTCGACAGATTCCAAAGGACCTCGAGGAAGCCGCGCACGTTGACGGCGCTTCGCGCCGGCAAAGCTTTACGAAGATTCTGCTTCCCCTCGCCGTTCCAAGCCTCGCGACGACGGGAATTCTGACGTTCATCTACTGTTGGAACGAATTTCTATTCGCGCTCTCGTTCACCCTCGGACCCGAGCGGCAGACGGTGCCGGTCGCGATCGCACTGTTTCGGGGGATGTACCAGGTGCCTTGGGGGGAAATTCTCGCCGCGGCAATCGTTGCGACTGCGCCAGTCGCGGCAATGGTTCTGATTTTTCAGAGGCGGATCGTTCAGGGTTTAACCGCGGGAGCGGTCAAAGGGTGATGCCGTTGGTCCGCAGTCCGCAGCCCGCATTAAACAGGAAAACAAAAAATGGCGCGAATTGCTCTTGAGCACGTCGACAAGATTTACCCGAACGGCTACGTCGCTGCACGCGACCTCAGCCTCGAGGCCGCGGACGGGGAGCTCCTCGTTCTCGTCGGTCCTTCCGGCAGCGGCAAGTCGACGGTCCTGCGTCTGATGGCTGGACTGGAGCGAGTGAGCGACGGCGTGATCCGAATTGGTGATCGCGATGTCACCGACCTGCCGCCGCAGCAGCGGGACATCGCGATGGTGTTCCAGAACTATGCCCTCTATCCACACATGACGGTGCGAGAGAACCTCGGCTTCGGGCTCAGCATCCGGAAACAGCCTCGACCCGTGATCGAGGAGCGCGTCAAGGGCGTCGCCGCATCGCTCGGACTGGAGCCGTTGCTCGACCGAAAACCAGCGCAGCTCTCGGGCGGTCAACGCCAGCGCGTCGCACTTGGGCGCGCGATTGTCCGCGAGCCGTTGGCTTTTCTCTTCGACGAGCCGCTATCCAACCTCGATGCGCAGCTTCGGGTAGAAACCCGCGTCGAGCTGGCCCGCCTGCATCGCAGGCTCGGAGCGACAATGGTCTACGTCACCCATGATCAGTCGGAAGCCCTGACGCTGGGCGATCGCATCGCCGTCTTGAAGGAAGGCGTACTCCAGCAGGTCGACACTCCGATGAAGCTCTACGAGGAGCCGGCCAACAAGTTCGTCGCCGGATTCATCGGAAGTCCCGGGATGAATTTCTTCGAGGGAACGCTCACGCGAATCGGAAGTGGTGGGATGTGCTTTTTTCAGGGCGCTGATCTCACTATTCATGTGCCATGTGGGACGGGCACCGATGGCCGCGTGTATCTCGGCGTCAGACCGCAGCACCTCGAGATTACCGACGACAGCGCCCGGGGCGACGGAGTCGTGCGCGCTGAGGTGGGAGTGGTCGAGCCGATGGGCAATGAGCAGATCGTGTACGTCACCCTGGCCGACGGCGGACGCGCGGTTGCCGTCGCGCCGGTACAGCCACGAATCCTGGCGGGTGAGAAAATCTCCATCCGCGTACGCCCCGAGGGAATCCACGTCTTCGAGGCGGGATCCGGGACGCGTGTAGCCCACTAGGCCCGGCTAAGTCACGCCCTCGGCAGCGACAACACGAACTTCGAGCCTTTCCCCATCGTGCTCTCTACCGTGAGATCGGGCGCTCTCCTTCGACAACTCGTAGATGTCGATTCCCTCGAGGCTCCAGCCGTGCGATGCCGCCACTGCTCGCAGCTCGGCGGATGACTCCGAAAGCGTTACATACAACCCGCGCTCTCCGTTCTTCGCGCCCTCGATGAGGAACTGCAGCGCGAGCGTTGTCTTTCCCGTTCCCGGTTCACCGTCCAACAGGTAGAGATGATTCGTCGGCAAGCCACCA
>JBBRQC010000017.1:0-57609 GCA_038227135.1 Gemmatimonadales bacterium | reverse complement strand
TTACCAAGTCGGGGCGCCCGGATTTGAACCGGGGACCTCCTGCTCCCAAAGCAGGCGCGATACCGGGCTACGCTACGCCCCGAGGTCCGCGCAAGTTACTATATCCTGCCTCGAGCGCGCAACGCGGTCAACAGCGCACGAAAGGCTCGACTCCGGTGACTGTTGCGGGCTGTGTTCTCAATGCTCGACTCCGCGAATGTTCCTCCCAAATCCGGCGCCTCGAAATACGGATCGTACCCGAAGCCTCCGCTCCCTCGGGGAGTTTGGAGCACCCGCCCCTCGATCTCTCCGCGCCGCATTTCCACGCCCAGATGATCTTTGAATGCGGCGACGCTCACATAGCGCGCCGTGTCGATGAACCCTTCGCTCTGTCGGGCGGCCATCATCCGAGCGACGAGCTTGGCATTGTTGGCGGCGTCCAACGCCTCACGCTCGAGGCCTTCATTGACAGACCATCGCTTGCTGTACACCCCGGGCTCGCCGTTCAACGCGTCGACGCACATTCCCGAGTCGTCGCCAAATGTTGGCATACCGCCGGACATGTCAAAGAAGTACCGCGCCTTTGCCAGCGCGTTCTCCTCGAATCTGTCGAATCGTTCCAGCTGGTCCTCCGCCAAGCTTTCCGGAATGCCGAGGCTCGTGACATCGGTGGCCTCGAGGCGGAACTCGGCGAAGATTTCGCGCAGCTCGCGCAGCTTGCCGGTGCTGCGAGTGGCGAGAAGAAAGACCTGACGGCTCACTCCGACAGAGCTTTGGTCTGCGCTGCGTCGAGCTGCCGGATTCCCGCGATCGCCAGATCCAGCAGCTGGTCGAGCTGAGCGCGATCGAAGGTGCCGTGCTCACCGGTTCCCTGCACCTCCACGAATTCTCCTTCGCTGCTCATGACGACGTTCATGTCCACCTCGGCCGTCACATCCTCGTCGTAGTCGAGATCCAATCGCGGCTCTCCGCCGATTACCCCCACACTCACAGCCGCCACTCGTCGCTTGACCGGAGTATGTGGCAACTTTCCAGAGGTGACCATCCAGTCGAATGCATCGACGATCGCAACGCAGGCGCCGGTTATCGCGGCAGTGCGTGTGCCACCGTCGGCGACCAGCACGTCGCAATCGAGCTTGAGGGTGAACTCGCCGAACTTGAAATCATCGAGCATGGCCCGCACACTGCGACCGATCAACCGTTGAATCTCCTGAGTGCGTCCGCCGAGCTGGGCACGCTCTCTTGAAGTTCGGGTCCGGGTCGCGCGCGGGAGCATTGCATACTCGGCCGTGAGCCAGCCTTCTCCTTTTCCCCGCCGCCAACCCGGGACACCTTCTTCGACCGACGCGGTGCAAAGCACCCGCGTCGCTCCGAACTCGACGAGGCACGAGCCTTCCGCATATGGCGCCACGCCGCGCTCGAACGTGACATGGCGCAGCTGTGAGGCACTGCGGCCCTTTCGCGCTGAACTACTTTCCTTCACTGAGCTTTCCTATGATTGCGGTCGTCGATTGACCTGGTGTGAGCGGCACGACGACCACACGGCCACCGCGACCTTTTACTTCGGAGGCGCCAACGATGGTCGCTTCCGTGTAGTCTCCGCCCTTCACTATGACATCCGGCTCGAGGAGCTTTACCAGCTCGAGCGGCGTGTCTTCGGAGAACACTACGACTAGATCGACGGCTTCGACGCCGGCGAGAACGTAGGCTCGCTCACTTTCGGTCCGAATCGGGCGACCGGGACCCTTCAGACGGCTAACCGATGCGTCGCTGTTGATACCCACAATCAGCGCGTCGGCGGTGTCCCGGGCGGCGAACAGCAAATCAATATGTCCCGGATGAAGGAGATCGAAGACGCCGTTGGTGAACGCCACTCGATCGCGTCGTCGGGCTCTCCACAATTTCGCCTCCGCCCACGTTGCAACTTTCGTCGCGGGTGTCCGAGCCTTCAGAGTGCGCTCACTGGAGTGATGCCGACGCCTCGGGATGGAAATGGATCACCTGCTCCTTCTTCATGGGGAGCTTGATGATCTCGTCGTAGTCGCTGGAGATGCTGATCGATCTCGGCGACCGCACGATAGTTATGAGCTCCGCGCCCGGAGGAAGCTGGAGGGAGTCAGCTAGCGCAACGAGACGGCGTGTGATCGCGTCGTCGCTAAGCGTCGTGGCGAAATTCGCTTCGGAGGTCATGGCATCCTTGAACTGATAAGCGCGGAAGTAGACCTGTCCGAAGTCGATGGCGAAATAAACCCCGACGGCTACGATGAGCAGCGGAATTAGGCAACCAAGCCTGGTCGCGCCGCGACGCGCTACCACTGCGACTGTGCTCCTTCGATAACGTCGTTCACGATGCGATCTATTGCCTGCTTTCTTCCCGCCGGCTCGCCTCGCTCTTCGTACTGACCCTCGGCAAGAAGTCCCTTCCGCTGCCAGAGTGTCTTGCCGGTCACCTGATCGATCATTTCGATGTCCACCACGAGCTGCAGTTGGCGACGCGCGGTGGTCGTCTGCTTGTTGTTCGCGCTGTAGGCGATTGGAATGTCGGTCTCGTAGCGCTGAATCGTGCCTCGGACGATTGCATTCGCCTTTGCTTCAGAGGCGTCGCGAAGCCCGAGCCGGTCATGGAGCCGGATTCTGAGTGCGTCTGTCAACTCGCGAGGCAGCTGTGACGTTGCAGTCTGGTTATCGAACGGAACGATGGCGACCGTCCTTATATGAGAGGGCAACCCGCCGCCCGTGAAGCCGTACGGGATGCAGGCAGTCAGCAACACCAGGAGAAGACTATAAGCTCCAAATGGACGCATCGAAAGATCCAGGTTCCTCCCGAATGACAGTGAGCTTCAAGGTTCGCCTGGCTCCCGACGCCTGGAACGTCAGAGTTCCATCGGCGCCGCGCGTCAGGCTTTCGGTGATTTTTCCATCAGCGACATGGTCGAGCTCGACCAGTGTGTCGCCCCTGATCGCTACTCTCCATTGTAATGGACGCCCGATATCCGCGCGTGTAAGCTCGCCGTCCACTCGCACTACGGTATCCTGAAGCGGCGGAATGGCAAGACGACCCAGAGCGGCCCACATGAGTGGCGCAGGCGGTATGTAACGTCGCGCAAGATTCGCGTGAGGAGTGCGCAAGGAGTCCCCGATCAAAATCGCATCGCCGGCGCCGAGTCCCCCGCCCAGGAAGAAATCGAGGCGCGCACTATCGGGAGCGGCGGTCCGAATGGATCCATCGCCGCGGGCCGCGATGTCGCCTTCCTGGTAATCCCACCTGAAGACGATGTGCCGATGGCCACTCATCATTGCAATCGACGGCAGCGCGCGATCGGGCGCCAGCACGCCTTTGAGCGGAGCCGCCCTGAGCGTGCAAGCCGCGACGATCAACACAACGATCGCGAATCGCCTCATTGAGGATCGACCTTTGTGATCAGGTCGCCCTGGACGATCTTGTCGAGCACGTCGAACCCTCTCACCACGCGACCAAACACCGTGTAGTGACCGTCGAGATGCGGCTGTGGAGAGTGCGTGATGAAGTACTGACTCCCACCGGTGTCGGGGCCGGCGAGTGCCATGCCAACGGCTCCTCGCTCATATCGGTGGCGGTTCATCTCGTCCCGAATAGCGTATCCGGGGCCACCGTTGCCATCGTCGCGCGGATCTCCATCCTGCGCGACGAAGTTTGGAACCAAACGATGAAAGCGCGTGTTGCGATAGTACCCCGAACGCGCAAGCGAAAGGAAATTCCAGACAGTGATCGGAGCGTCGGTACCGAAGAGCTCTAGCTTGATGGGACCTCGCACCGTGTTGATAGTGGCAGTGACCGGCTTGCCAGCGTAGACCGGCATCACGACCGCTTTGACAACGCCCTCATACCATGCAATCGGTTTTGGAACAGCAGGCACGGCGGACCATTTGGCCCAAACCGGAAAACCTTTCCCAGCGGCGCGCTCGAGCGGGTCGCTGGGTACCGGAGCCTGGGCAAGGTGCTGTCGCCAGGTCGCGTTGAGCGACGTGCTGTCCTTTTTCCATAGCGCGGCGACGTACTGAATGACGGCAAGTCGCGCATCGTTGGCGGAATCGCGACTTGCCAGATTATAGCTTGTGAGCACAGCCGATAAATCGGCGGCCGAAGGTCTGTCGGCCAAGGCTCCAATCACAGTGGCTCTGACGTAGAAATCGGGATCTCGAAGCCCGTTGATGAGCAAGGCGTGCACCGTGTCTTCGAGTGGCAGGCCGGCTGATGGCGCGATCGCGGCATACGCGGACTCCCGCACGCGAGCGTCCGGGTCATGTGTCAGCGGCGCAGTCCGCGAGAACGCGAACGAGCGATCGAGCGTATCACCGGATGCGGACGCTACCGCCGCGCGCAGCCGCCAATCGGGCGACGTGGCCCAGGTGGCGAGCTCTGCCGGCCGCAGTCCTGCTCGTGCAGCGGAGGCAAGAAGAGATGATCGATATACCAGCGAAGTATCGAGGGCCCACAACGCGGGAAAATCGGTCGCGTCCCTGGCGAGTACTGTTCCAAGGCTTTGTGCGGCTGCAATCCGTACGTTCGGATCCTGGTCGTGCGCAGCGTAGACCAGTGCAGCCTTTGCAGGTGGTCCATACGTGCCGATCGAGCGAACGGCATTGATGCGAACGTGGGCGTCGGGATCGCCCACCAGTCTGGCCAGAACACCGAAAGCCCTGACGCCGAGCGAATCGCCGGCGGCCGATTTTGCGAGACCGCGAGCGATCTCGGCTCGCGCGAGCTGACTTCCGCTGAGAGAATCGGCGTACGGTGCTGACGCCGGGGCCCGACGATCGGTCGTTTGAGGCCTCACACTGAGTGCTGGTGAAGCATCGAGATCGATGAGATCACGAACTCCCGCCGGTGCGCGAGTGCGCGCGATCGCGTACGCCGCAGCCCAGACTACTGATGGGTGCCGCTCGCGCAGATACGGCTCGAGATCCGCGATCGGCACCGGCCGCAGCTTAGCCGCCGCCAGCAGCAGCTGGATCTCGGTATCATCGTCACGTCGAGATTTTAGTCCCGCGACGATTGCCGCTCGCGCGGGGGCGCCAATCTCACCAAGAGCCCACGCCGCCTCGCGCGCAACCTCGTGATTCGCGCCCAGCGCCGCGCTGAGGTCACTGACGGCAGCGCTATCGCGCAGAAGCCCCAACGCATAGGCCGCGTTCGCACCAACGGTGACAGCGGAGTCCTTGAGCAAGCTTCGGAGTCGAGTGGATCCCGGCTTGCCGACTTCCGGTCCGACCTGGCCGATCGAAAGCGTGGCTGCGGCTCGCAATGGCTGCCACTTGTTCGATAACGCCCGCTCGACGAGGGGCATGTCGAGCTGCCGGGTGTCCGTCATGGCGAGCAGCCGCGCGTAGAGATTGATCTCGTCCGCGCCGACGGAAGCCGGCAGTCGTTGTGCGCCCGCTCGCGCAGCGAGCGAAAGAATGAGAACCCCAACAAGAGTCTTACCTGGAAGCAGCATTTTCCAGTAGTTGGCGAAGGGCCTGCGGCAAGGTCGTCAGGCGGGAATCCCGCGTGAGTGAAGCGAGCTTTGTAGATGCCGTCACGAACTTCTCTCCTGTTTCCGCGTTCGCTATCACGTAGTCGAAGGTCAACGTGCGCGACCTGATATCGCTGATCGTGGTCGTCACCCGAATAAGATTGTCGTACCGCGCGCCGGAATGAAATCGAAGGCTCGCTTCAACCACCGCGAGAGTGACATTCTGACGCTCGAGCTCGGCGTACGGTGTACCCAACGCGCGAATGAACTCGGTTCGCCCGATCTCGCACCAGATCAGATAGTTCGAGTGATACACCACCTGCATCTGATCGGTTTCGGCGTACCGTACCCTGAATTCGACGGTGTGAGCCGTACCACGATTGGTTTCGGAAGTCATGTGCGGGGGAAATCCGAAAATGCCCCGCTGCGGGTGCTTTGTAAAGGCGTCGCCGGGACGCTAACTTGTGCCGTGCTCAACGGCCCCTGTTATATCGTATCCGACGCCCACCTCGGAGTAGCCAGCCCGCAGATCGAGCGCTCGTTCGTAGGTTTTCTGCGCGGGCTGGTGGGAGAGGCACGATCGTTGGTCATCAATGGCGATCTGTTCGACTTCTGGTTCGAGTGGAAGACGGTGATTCCGCGAAAGAGCTTTCGTGCGCTCGCGGCGCTCGCCGAGGTCAAGGAGTCCGGTGTCGAGATCCTGTGGGTCGCGGGGAATCATGATTGCTGGGGCGGCGAAGTACTTCGCGAAGATCTCGGAATCTCCTACATCGTCGGCCCGTGGGAAGGAAGCATCGCAGGCTGGAAGGTGCGGGTGGAGCACGGCGACGGATTGAGAGACAAGGAAGATCGCGGCTACAGGTTGATCCGCCCCATCATGCGCAATCCACTCGCGATCAAGGCGTTCCGGCTGATGCATCCGGATTGGGCAAGCAGTCTTGCGCACGGCAGCTCGAACGCGAGCCGAACCTACAGAGCCAGAGACGAGGGCCGCGGTCTGCGCAGCTATGCGGCGCAGCAATTGGCCAAGGCGAGAAGCTTCGACGTGCTGGTGTACGGCCATTCGCACGTTCCCGCGCTGGAGAAGATGGAGAGCGGCGGAGTGTTCGGAAACGCGGGATCGTGGCTCGACGCGCCGACTTACCTCAGGGTGACAGACGAAGCGATAGAACTACTCGAATGGAACGGGTCATCCCAGGGTAAGTGTCTCAACTCGGTCAATCGGTGAGCCGAGGAACCGCTGGCCGAGACTGAGGAATGTGTCCGGCGCATCCGAGGAGATGAACCGATAGCGCGCCTGGTTCGGCTCAGTGTTTTCGAGATCCTTCTGTCGCAATAGCTCGCCAGCTTCCCGCGCCGTCTCGTGAGCGCTATCTATGAGCCTTACCTCCCTGCCCACGACATTTCCGATAACCGTCTTCATCAGCGGATAGTGCGTGCAGCCGAGCACGAGCGTATCAATGCGGGCGGACACGAGCGGGGCTAGATAGTTTCGCGCGATGGCGCGTGTCGGCTCGGTGTCGACCCAGCCTTCTTCCACCAACGGCACAAACAGAGCACAGGCCTGAGCCGTGACCTCCGCGTCGGGAAGGATTTTCTTGATTTCCTTTTCGTAGGCGCGTGAGTTGATCGTGCCCGCCGTTCCGATCACCCCAACGTGTTTGGTCTTTGTTGCCGCAGCCGCGGCACGCGCGCCGGGCTCGATCACGCCCAACATGGGAAGATCGTACTCACGGCGCAGTGCGGGCAGCGCGTGCGCGGTGGCAGTGTTGCAGGCGATGACGAGTGCCTTGATACCTTCACCGCGCAGATAGGACGTAATTTCGCGGCTGTAACGAAGCACCGTGTCAGGACTCTTCGGCCCGTAAGGGACGCGCGCCGTGTCACCGAAGTAAATGATGCTTTCGTTGGGGAGTTGGCTCATTATCTCGCGGACGACGGTGAGACCTCCCATTCCCGAGTCGAAGACGCCGATCGGCGCGCCATTGCTCACCTGAGCCGAACGCTGGCGTATACAGTGACCGATCGCGCGCTCGACACCGCTCCGATGTTCGTCTTGAAGTCCCAGAGGTTTGCCGCCACGTAGGCATCCGCTCCTGAAAAGAGATGGTTGAAGATGAGCGCGGCAATCCAATCCTCGTAGTGTGTTCTGCGCGCCTTGATACGATCGGGAGTGTAGCGGCTGGCAATCCACGTAGCCGGTACTGGCAGACCGGTCTTCGGATCCTTGATCGCGAGTCCGGTGGTTGGATCGATCTTGTACGTCGCCACGACGCTGTCGTGGGCAAGGCCCTTAGCCTCAGCCAGATCCAGGGCTGATTTGCGAGCCATGGCTATCGAGCCGACCTCGACGATTGTGAAAAGCATCGCTGCACGATCACGACCGAAGACGGTCTGGGCGTATCCAGGCAGCAGGAGGGACGTGAGGAAGGCGCGGCGGGGAGTCATGGGTGGGTGCGGCGTAGTATCGGGTCGCGCCGGTTGGGACTTCGCAGCCGGCGCGGAGATACCCACACGACCACTGTCCCGCTGCTGCGCATGCGCGGGAGTCGGCACGAGCGTGACCGCGCAAAACAGCACCAGCGTGATGGCGGGAGAGTGTGGGAATCGAACCCACCCGACCTTACTGAGTAAGGTCGCAGTGATTTTGAAGATCACGGAAGCCACCAGGCCCCATCCACCCCCACCTGTCTCACTCAACCTCGATCGCAACGTCTCCCCGGTCGATGACCTCCCCAATCACCACTGCTCCGGCGACGCGTGAAAGATAGTCAGCGGCGCGGTCGCGGTTCACGCAAACAAGCAATCCCCCGGACGTCTGTGGGTCACTGAGAATAGCGCGATCCTCGTCGCTACCCCTTTTCCAGAGCACGAGCTCACGGAGATACTCGGCGTTCCGCTTCGCGCCGTCGGTGACGAAACCGGCGCGAACGGCTTCACGGACTCGGGGAAGGAGCGGGACTGAATCGAGATCGACGCGGAGCGTGACCTTGCTGGCGCGCGCGATGTGGGACAAGTGGCCGAGCAGCCCGAACCCGGTGACGTCCGTCGCGCAACGAGCACCGACCGCGAGGGCGGCCCGGCTCGCAAGTCCATTCAGGGCCTTCATCGCTTCGAGCATCGGAGCCTGATCTTCAGGCGAGAGCTGGCGACGCTTCGCCTCTGTCGCAAGGATCCCGTTGCCAATCGGCTTCGTGAGAACCAGCTGGTCGCCAGGCTTTGCTCCGGCGTTGGTCAGCAGAAAATCGGGGTGCGCGCGGCCGTTTACCGCGAGTCCGTACTTGAGCTCGGTGTCGATGACGGTATGTCCGCCTACAATGAGGGCTCCGGCTTCGTGCACCTTGTCCTGTCCGCCGGCGAGAATCCGCGTGAGCACTTCGAGCGGAAGATCTTTGGTTGGGAACGCAACGATGTTCAACGCGGTGAGGGGTTGCCCACCCATGGCATAGACATCGGAGAGTGCATTGGCGGCAGCGATCTGACCGAAATCGTAAGGGTCGTCCACGATCGGCGCAAAGAAGTCCACCGTCTGCACGAGAGCGAGATCGTCGGACATGCGAAAGACCGCCGCGTCGTCGAAGGTCTCCCGGCCTACGAGCAGACGTGGATCGGATTTGAGTGGAAGCGCGGCCAGCGCGCGGGATAGGTCACCCGGACCCATTTTTGACGCTCAACCAGCGCAGCTCGCGAACTCCGTCAGGCGAAAAAGCTCTTCGCGGGTTCGGGACGTGGTCATTTCTGGCCGGAATTACTTCGCAGTCACTACGGCGACCGCGTCGATCTCGACGAGTGCGCCGCGCGGTAATCCGGGAACCTGAACCGTCGACCTCGCCGGGCGCGCTTTTCCGAGCCACTTGCCATAGATCTCATTCACGGTCGGAAAGTGAGCGAGATCGTGCAGGTAGACGGTGGTCTTCACGACATCGTCCCACGACGCGCCGGCCCCTCGCAGAACTTCCTGCAGATTCTGCATCACCTGTTCAGTCTGCTCCACGATTCCGCCCTCGACGATCTTTCCAGCGACGGGATCGAGCGCGATCTGACCCGCAGTAAACAAGAAACCATTCGCCACGATTCCCTGCGAGTACGGTCCAATCGCCACGGGTGCCTTGTCCGTGCTTATCTGCTTCAGTGCCATTGAAGAGCTCCGTTGGGTGCCCGCGAGAAGCGGGAAGATGTCGCCTCAAGCGCGAATGTTAGTCGCTAGGCCGATGGTAAGGCCAGACCGAATAAGCGCCGGGTGTTGGCCGCGGTAACGTTGCCAAGCTCCTGAAGATCGTCGCCGCGAACTGTGGCGACCTTTTCGAGAGTGTGCGCGACCCAGGCGGGCTCGTTTCGCTTCCCACGATATGGGATCGGCGCGAGGTAAGGAGAGTCGGACTCGACCAGCAGGCGATCGGGTGGCACCAGGCGAATCAAATCGTCGTCCGTCCACTTCCTGAACGTCACTATGCCGCTGAAGGAGATGTACCAGCCGGCGGCGATCGCAAACTCCGCGAGCGACTGCGTGCCGGTATAGCAGTGCAAGACTCCGATCACCCCAGCACCGCGGGCCTCTCCGATTGCGGCTCGCGTGTCATCCTCGGCGTCGCGGGTGTGTACGATGACCGGACGCCTCGTCTCGTGAGCCAGCGCGACCTGCGCCGAGAAAGCCGCTCGCTGCGCCTCGCGGGGGGAGTTGTCGTAGTGGTAATCGAGCCCACACTCACCAACGGCGACGGCCCCGTTCTGAAGAAATGCGCGCAACTTCGGGATGTCGCGCTGGGTGTTGAAACTGGCGGCGTCGTGCGGGTGAACGCCAGCCGTAGCGAACACGAAGCCGGGATTATTCCCGGCGTACTCAGCCGCCATAGCGGCGGCCCCCACGGACTCGCCGATGCAGACGATCGCGGCCGCGCCCGCATCGCGGGCGCGGGAGACTACCGCGTCGCGGTCGCCGGCGAACGCTGCGTCCGCGAGGTGGGCGTGGCTGTCGATGAAGCTTGTCGCGCGCCCGTCTTGCGAGGCCATTTGCGTTCGATCCAAAGAAGAACCGGAGCTGCTACGTAAATCGAGCTGAATGTGCCTGTCACGATTCCGAAGGCCATCACCCACGCGAACGGCCGGATGACTTCGCCTGCGAAGATGAGCAGTGCGAGCGTCGCCGCGAAGGCGGTTGCGTGGGTCAGGACCGACCGCGGCAGAGTCTCGTTGATCGACCTGTTGAGGGTCTCATAGAGTGTCTCCTTCCTTCCCTTCCTCAGGTTCTCTCGCACGCGATCGAAGATGATGATCGTGTCGTTCAGCGAATAGCCGAGCACGGTGAGAAGGCCCGCCACTACAGTCAGCGAAATCTCGAGGTGCATGAGCTTGAGGAATGCGATCGTCGTGAAGACGTCGTGGCTGGTTGCAATGACCGCCGCGGCGGCGAACCGCCACTCGAACCTTATCGACAGGTAGATCAGTGTAATGAGGAACGAGAGCAGAATGGCGGTGATCGCGCCGCGCGTGAGCTCTTTGCCTACGCGTGGACCGACAGCTTCGGTCCGTATGACCCTGAAGGTGTTCTCTCCGAATTTCTGCTTCAGCACTTGCTCGATGCGCACCGCGATGCTCTCAGCGCCCTTCGCCTGCGCGGCCACCTCTCCGGCGTTCTGCGCGCGCACCGTGAAATCTCGATTTGTGCCGAACTGCTGGATCTCGGCGCCCTGGATTCCGGCCTGATCTAGCGTCGCGCGAATTTCACCGACATCCGGTGGCTTGACGAACTCGAGTTGCATGAGAGTTCCACCCGTGAACTCGATGCTCAGGTTGGGCTTCTTGACCGCGAGCGATCCGAGGCCCAAAACGATAAAAGCGATGGTGATCCCCGCCATGACCTTCCACCAGCGGATGAAATCGTAATTGGTGTCGTGAAGAATTCGAAGCATCAAATGCTCAGTGAGGTCTGGGCTTCGCCGGAGCGATTGAGCCACAGCATGTAGAACGTGCGGACCACGAAGATCGAGGTGATCATCGAAGCAGCGATACCAGCGAGAAGGGTGACCGCAAAGCCGCGCACTGGACCCGTTCCGTATTGATAGAGGACGGCGGCGGTCAGCGCCGTGGAAACGTTGGAGTCGACGATCGCGCTCATCGCATGACGGAACCCTTCATCGATCGCGGTGCGAACCGTCTTCCCGTGATTGAGCTCTTCCCTGATTCGCTCGAAGATCAGCACGTTGGCATCGACGGCGATACCGATCGAGAGAACGAATCCCGCGAGACCGGGCAGCGTGAGCACGGCATTGAAGCCGGCGAGTGCAGCGAGTGTGTAAAGGATATAGAGGACGAGTCCCGACACCGCGAGCATTCCCGAAAATCGATAGTAGCCGAGCATGATGATCACCACGAGGGCGACCGCGATTACACCTGCGGTCGTGGCTTTATGAATCGAGTCCTGACCGAGGCTCGCGCCGATCTGGACTACGTCGACGACTTTGAGCGGAACCGGCAAAGATCCGGCGCGAAGCACCAGCGCGAGATCCTGCGCCGCCTGGAGATCCTTGCCACCCATCGTTATCTGACCGTTGGCTCCGATAGAGCTCTGAATGACTGGCGGTCTGCCCATGACCCGCTGGTCGAGAACGATCGCCATGAAATCCTGAATGTGCCGCGACGTCTCCGTGCGGAACCGACGCGCGCCCTCGTTGTTGAAAGTGAACTGGACGAGGTTCCCTTCGGTCGGAGATGTATTGGGCTTTGCATCCGTGAGAAATTCACCAGTGATGATCGGCTTCGCGTCGAGGACGTAGAAGGCTCGATAGACACGATTTCCGAGAGACGTAGTGTCGCTGCTCCAGCGAACCACCTTCCCGGGCGGAAGCGCAGCGGCGACTTCCGGTAGCGCGAGATACTGGGTCATCGTGCCCACATCGGTCTGCGCAACGTAGTACTCACCGGGCATCGATCCTTGCTGCACCAGCTTCGAGAACGCGCCGGGCCCACCTACATTTGCCGCGGCTGCTGCGC
This sequence comes from Gemmatimonadales bacterium, assembly GCA_038227135.1. GTDB lineage: Bacteria > Gemmatimonadota > Gemmatimonadetes > Gemmatimonadales > Gemmatimonadaceae > UBA4720. The sequence continues at coordinate 45,145 of JBBRQC010000017.1, read as the reverse complement.
TGTCGGTCTTCGTGCTGTCCGGTTTCTTTTTGGACGTATCGGCTGTAAAGAGAGACTGCAGGCCAGCGCCGGCAGAGGTATCGGTCTTCGTCGCCGACCCGGTCACCCCCGCGACTGCAAGCTTCTTGTCCTTCAGCACCGCGTCGAGACGCGGCAAGGACTTCTCGAGCGCCTGAGTCTTGTCGGTGATCTGGAACTCAAGAAATGCGGACTTTTGCACCACATCCTGAGCGCGACGGGGATCGTCGACGCCTGGCAGCTCTACGATGATCCGGTCGTTACCCGCCTTCTGAACCACCGGCTCGGACACGCCGAATTCGTCGATTCGGTTGCGAACGACCTTGAGAGCGTTGTCGATCGCCTTGCCCTTGTCGGGTACGGCCCCCTTGGACTCATCAACTTCGAGAGCCAGGTGCATTCCGCCCTGCAGATCGAGTCCGCGCTTGAGCGGAACGCGCCGGACGGTGTCGTAGACAAACTCACCGTTGCGCTTCACCCGCTCGACAACGGTCCGGGGAAACAGCGCCCACACGGATGCTCCGATCAGGGCGAGGATTACGAGGATACGATACTTCAGACTCATGCTGCCGAATGGGGAAAAAGTTGCACTTCGAGACTAGCCGGTAAGGTTACCGGAAAGCTGAACCTGAGTCAACGCATTTCTGGCCTCGCCCTCGTCCTGTCGCAGCTGCGCGGACAGCTGTTCCGCCGAGCCGAATTTGCGCGTCTCGCGAAGCCGGGCGACGAAATCGACACGGACATGCGCGCCGTAAAAGTTGCCGACGGTATCGAACAGATGTGCCTCGAGGGATGTCGCGGAATCGCCGAACGTCGGCCGCGGACCAAGATTCATCATGCCTCCAATGGGACCGGACGGAGTCTGAACCCGCACCGCGTATACACCTTCGGGCGGCAGAAGCTTCCTCGGAGGCGGCGGGCCAAGGTTCAGGGTCGGAAACCCGATCATGCGCCCGCGCTGCGCACCTTCGATCACGCGACCGCTCACGGAGTACAATCGGCCGAGGCTCGAAGCCGCGCGATCCAGATCGCCGCCCGCGATGGCTCGCCTGATGGAAGTCGACGATACCGAATGCCCATCGGGCGTCGAAACCGGCTCTACTACTTCCACGCGGAATCCGTCGCGCTCCCCCAGGCTGCGGAGCACGTTCACATCTCCGGTCCGCTGTCGTCCGAATCCGTGGTCATAACCGATCAGCAGCTCGCGCATCCTGAAGCAGCGACGCAGCATGAGCTCGACGAAGTCTTCGGCGGAGAATGACGCCAGCTGCGGCGTGAATGGGACCACCGCCATGTAGTCGATTCCGGTCTCGGCGATCACCTCGAGCTTTTCGTCGTAGCTGGAAAGAAGCAGTGGGGCCGCGGACGGATTCACGACCTCCATCGGATGAGGCTGAAAGGTGACCAGCACGCTGGGGATCCTGAGAGACCGGGCACGAGCTACCACGCGCTCAATGACATCGCGGTGACCGCGGTGAACGCCATCGAATGTCCCGACGGTGATTACGGTGTCCTTCACGTAAGGCGGTAGTCCGGACTCGTCCACTGCACCGTTTGAATTATGCATCAGCCACGACCCTGAGCGTCCTTACACGAGGTCGATCGTCCGCGAGTCTGTCGAGTGTCGCCGCATCAGCAACGTCGAACGATCCCACGCGAGTGCGTCTTAGTGCCCCGAGATGTGCCGCCGACGAGGTGAGGCGGCCGAGGTCGCGCGCCAGTGCCCGAATGTAGGTTCCTCCGCTGCACGTCACGGTCGCTGCAAGAGAAGCCGACTGGATCCCGCGGATCTCCCAGTTGTGCACGGTAACGTGCACGGGCTGAAGCTCGAGGGGCTCGCCCCTCCTTGCGGCGTCATAGGCGCGAGTACCGTCCACGCTTTTGGCAGAATACGCGGGAGGAACCTGTGATATCGTGCCGGTGAGAGACCGCACCGCTTCTCGAATCGCGGCCTCCGCCGGCGGTGGCATCCGTCGAATGACCGTGCCGGTCGAGTCGTCGGTATCGGTCTCGGCACCGAACGCTATGACGGCCTCGTAGACTTTCGGCTCCATGTCCAGGAAATTGGCGAGGCGGGTTGCGCGTCCCAGTAGAAGCACCAGCAAGCCCGTAGCAAAAGGATCGAGTGTGCCCAGGTGTCCGATGCTCCGCTCGGCATAAATGCGCCGGACTTGCTGCACGACATCGTGTGAAGTCATGCCGGCGGGCTTGTCGACGAGCAGCAGCCCCTCGACCTGGGGGCTGTCCGCGCGGGACCGGTCAGTCGTCGTTGCGTCCCCGCGCTACGGCGGCGTCCTGCTTCTTGACGTCGGCGAGAAGCGACTCGATTCGCGCCGCGCGCGCGATGGTATCGTCTTCCTTGAATTGGATCTCCGGCGCGACGCGCAGCTGTAGCTGGCGTGCCACGCGTGAGCGGAGATGCAACGCCACGCTGTCGAGGCCGTCGAAGGTGGCCTGCTTCTCGGTATCGCTTCCCAGAACGCTCACGTAGACGCGAGCGTGGCGGAGATCAGGACTGACCTCCGCGCCCGTCACAGTAACAAACCCGACTATCCGGGGATCCTTTGCCGATTCAGTGAGGAAGGTGGCTACCTCGACGCGGACCGCTTCGGCGACGCGGTCCGCTCGACGCGTGTTACGCAGAAGCGCCCGCCGCCGAGGTCAGCGTCCGGGCCACCTGCTCCTTGCGGTAGCACTCGAGCACGTCACCGACCTTAATGTCGTTGAAGTTCTCGACGCCAATGCCGCACTCGAAGCCCTCGCGGACTTCCTTGACGTCGTCCTTGAAACGGCGCAGCGACGAGATGTTGCCGTCATAAATCTCGGAACTGTCGCGTATCACCCGCACTCTGCCCTGGCGGTTGATGATACCACTCCGCACCGAGCAGCCGGCAATGACGCCCATCTTCGGCACCTTGAACAGCTCGCGCACCTCGGCTTCGCCGAGCACGACCTCGCGCTCTTCGGGACGCAGCATTCCTTCCAGAGCGGCGCGCACATCTTCGACTGCCTCGTAGATGATCTTGTAGAGCTTGATCTCGACGCCCTCACGCTCGGCGGCTGAGCGGGCGTTGTTGTCGGGACGGACGTGGAAGCCGACGATGATTGCACCGGAGGCACGCGCCAGGAGAATGTCGCTCTCCGTAATCGCGCCGACACCGCGGTGAATTACTTCGACGGAAACCTCCTCGTTCGACAGTTGAGCGAGCGCATCCGCCAGCGCCTCAGCCGGACCGCCCTGGTCCGCCTTGATCACGATGCGGAGAGTGCGCGCCTGACCGGGCGCTGTCTGGGACATGAAATCCTCCAGCGATACGACACCCTTCGCGGTCCGTCGGCTCTTTGCCTCGCGATCGAGACGCTGACGGCGCTGCGCGATCTCGCGGGACTCCATCGCGTCTTCAACGACGACGAACTGATCGCCGGCCATCGGAACTCCGCCGATGCCGAGGATCTGCACCGGAATGGCGGGACCAGCGTCCTTGACGGCGCGACCGCGTTCGTCGAGCAACGCTCTCACGCGGCCGGAATACATACCGCATATGAAGTCATCGCCCACGTGCAGCGTTCCGTTGCTCACGAGCACTGTCGCCACCGGGCCCTTGCCCGGATCCAGCTGGGCTTCGACTACTGCGCCCTGCGCGCTTCTGTTCGGATTGGCCCTGAGATCCAGAATTTCCGCCTGCAGAAGAATCTGCTCGAGGAGCTTGTCGATGTTGGTTCCCTTCTTCGCCGACACCTCGCTCGAAAGGACAGTTCCACCGAACTCTTCGAGCACGACACCGTGCTGAAGGAGATCCTGCTTGACCTTGGCGGGGTTTGCGCCCGCCACGTCGATCTTGTTGATCGCAACGATTATCGGCACGCCGGCGTTCTTGGCGTGGGAGATGGCTTCGATCGTCTGCGGCATCACCTGATCGTCCGAGGCGACCACGAGAACGACGATGTCGGTCACCTGGGCACCGCGTGCGCGCATTGCCGTGAAAGCCTCGTGGCCAGGCGTGTCGAGGAACGTGATCGCCTTTCCACCTGGCAGCGACACGTGGTACGCGCCGATGTGCTGCGTGATTCCGCCCGACTCGCCGGCAACGACGTTAGCCTTGCGGATGTAGTCTAGCAGCGACGTCTTTCCGTGGTCCACGTGCCCCATGATCGTCACGACCGGGGGACGCGGCTCGAGCTGCTCGGCGGTGTCGTCGGCAGTTGGCGTCGTCTTGAGATCGGCCGCGTACTCCTGTTCCTTCACGGCCTGGAATCCGAACTCTCCGGCAATCAGCTCGATCTGGTCGAAGTCGAGCCGCTGATTGATCGTCACCATGAGTCCGAGATTCTTGAACGCGAAGCCGACGATCTGAACCGCCGGCGTCTTCAGTATCTGCGCCAGCTCGCTGACGGTGATGAACTCATTCACGCGGACGGTCTTCTTCTCGCGCTCCACCTCGGCCTGACGCTGGGCAGCGAGCTCTTCGCGATAGGTTCCATCTTCCGCGCGACGAGCGCCGCCGCGGCGAATGGGACCACGCATCGACGCCATCGTCTTTCCGATGTTCGCCGACACCGCTTCCTGATCGACACCTCGCTTGCCTTTCTTCCCTCGACGTGCACCACGATCCTCACCGCGGCCTGCGCCTCCTCCTCCACCCCCCCCTCCTCCTCCACCAGCGCCACGGTCATCGCGGCGGGTCGGAGCGGTGTTGGTGCCCGGCGCCGCTGAAGCGACGGGACGAGGCGGAGTGTAAGGCGCACCGGTAGCGATCGGTCTCGGACGCGGCGCACCGGGAACGACCGGCTGTGGGCGCTGACGTTCGCGATCGCGGTCGCGCTCGCCTGGACGCTCGGGAGTGCTGTGCGTTGTCTGTGGCTGAGCCGGAGTCGGGGCAAGGGCTGGCCGTGCTGCGGGGGCCGTCCGCGACCGGTCGGCCGCCGCTGAGTCGCTCGCCGATGCAGCGATGGGCGCTGCAACAGGCGTGGGAGCTGGCGCGGGAGCTGGCGCGGGCGCGGTGCCTTTGATTTCCGGAACGATCGGAGTTTCGACTACCTCGACTTCGGGAGCCGCTTCACTCGCGGCGCGACGACGACGGCGCGCCGGGCCTTCTGATGCGGCGGCAGGCTCCGGATTAGCCTCGGGAGGTGGAGCGGCGGCGGCAGTCCCGCGACGGCGACGAGTGGCGGCTGGCGGCGCCGCTACACGGGCGCGCTTTTCACGCTCCCACCGGGCGCGAATGCGAGCGACCTGATCGTCACTGAGCGGACTGAGATGGCTGCGAACAGGAACGTCCATCTGACGAAGGAGGTTTATCACCTCGTCGCTCGGAACGCCGAATTCGCCCGCCAGGTCATGTACTCTAAGCTTGCTCAAACCCTACTCCTCCTTACGGCCGTCCGGCATCGGCGTCGGGCTGAGCGCCCGAATTCCCTTTGCCAGACCTCTGTCTACAATTCCGATCACCGCCGTCGAATCACGACCGGCAGCCGAGCCCAACTCGACCGCTGACGGTCCCGCGACGACCAGAATTCCGCGGGCCCGCAACAACGGCAGCACTTTGTTCAAACTGTTAATCGAAGCGTCCGGCGCGGCAATAGCGAGTTGCAACTTGCCGCGCCGTGCCGCCTCCCTGACCTGCTGAACACCCACTATCGCCCCTCGTCCGCGAACCCCGAGGCCGATCAGGCCTAGGAGCTTGCGCGTCTGAGCCGGTTCCATCCCCGCTACTCCGTCTTCGTACCATCCGCGCCCGCTTCCGCAGCCGGGTTTCCGCCTTCGGACGCCATCTCACTGCTCGCTTCGGCGTCCGCCGCGGTGACTCCGACTGCTTCCTCGCCTGACTCAGGCGCGTCGTCGGTGGTCAGCTCGTTGATGATCGCCATCAGTCGATCGGCTTCTTCCGGTGCGATCCCCGGAAGACGCAGGAAATCCTCGCGCTCCAGGTCGATGATGTCGTCGAGAGTGCGATAGCCGGCCTCTTCGAGAACCGCAACCGTCGCCGGCTGCATCCCGTCGAGTTCAGCGAGGCGCGGATTCACGCCCGACACCGGCTCGTCCGTCGGCAGCGGCGCAAAAATCGGCTGATCCGTACCGCGCTCCATCCACTCCCGGCTCGAGTAGAGCTCGATCTTCCACTCGGTGAGCTCCGACGCGAGGCGCACGTTCTGCCCATTGCGGCCGATAGCCAGCGACAGCTGGTCCTCGTCCACGATGGCCTGGATCGTCTTCGTCGCGGGATCGCTGAACACGCGCGCGACGCGAGCGGGCGCGAGTGCGAGCTTCGCGAATCTCTCCGGATCAGCCGACCAGGGGACGATGTCGATCCGCTCGCCGCCGAGCTCGTTCACCACTGCCTGAACTCGAGACCCCTTGAGGCCAACGCATGCGCCTACCGGATCGACCGAGTCGTCGCGAGAGAATACGGCGATCTTGGTGCGGCTTCCGACTTCGCGCGCGCTGGCGCGGATCTCGACGAGATTCTGCTGTATCTCAGGGACTTCGAGCTTGAACAGCGCCTTCACGAACAGCGCATCGGCCCGACTCAGGACGAGACGCGGTCCCTTGGGGGTCTCCTCGACGCGCTTGAGAACGGCGCGAATCGGATCGCCCTGGTGGAAATGCTCGCGGTGGTTCTGCTCGCGGTAAGGAATTATCGCTTCAGCCTCGCGGAACTTGTTGAGCATGATCACGAGCTTGCCGCGCTCGATCTGCTGGACTTCCCCTGAGAGCAGATCTCCGACTCTGCTCGAGAACTCGTCGCGGATCTTGGAGCGCTCGCCTTCCCTGACACGCTGGATGATGCGCTGCTTTGCGGCCTGCACCGCCGTTCTCCCGAACTCGGCGAAATCGACCGGGATCTCCATCTGGTCGCCGACCTGGAACTCGGCGTCCTCGAACCGTGCCTCCTCAAGGGAGATCTGGCTCGCCGCGTCGGTCACTTCGTCGACCACGGTCTTCAGCAGGACGATCCTGATCGCGCCCTTGTTCTCGTCGATCGACACTTCAGCTTGCACCGTAGGTCCGTGCTTCTTGGCGAGGGCGGCGTTGATGCCGTCCTCCAGAAGCCCGTGCAATTCCGCGCGATCGATTTGCTTCGAGTTGGTCAACTCGCGGATCGCCGTCAGGATCTCTACTGAAGCCGCCATGTCCTATACCTCTACCTTTTCCAGTGAAACGCCAACCGTGCCTTCTCTACGGAGGCGAGTGGAAAGCGCCGCTCGTGGCCGCGCTCATCGTGCACGCTTATGATCTCTTCGCCGGCATTGCCTTCGACGCCTGCGATTTCAACTTCGTCCGTTCTGCGTCCGGCGGGATCGCCGGCCACGTTCGTCGTCACCACGACACTGCTGCCCACGAAACGACGCCAGTCCTTTGCATTTCTCAGCGGCCGCTCCACACCTGGAGACGAAACCTCCAGCACGTATCGCTTACCGCCGAAATCCGCTTCATCGAGCTTCGTCTCGATCGCCCGCGAGGAGGCCGCACAATCCTCGACCGTCACTTTTTCACCGTCCTCACGCTCGACTCTAACATCGAGCACGGGCCGGCCATTACTTCCGCCGAGCCTGAGCTCAAAAAGCTCTAGCCCAAGTGGCTTAATTTCCGACGCCACAATGTTTTCCAGCGTTCCGTTCATCTACCTTCGAGGTACATTCTGAGGACAAAAAAATGTGGGGGGATCCCCACATCAGTGTTGGCCGCCGAGTTGAACGCCCTATACAATGTAGAAAGGTAGCTGATACGAGTCAAGCCGACCGCCGACCGAAACTCCTGACTAAGCCTGAGCCGCCATGACCGCGATCTGACGACCCGCGTCGCCTGCCCGGTGAGAAAAAAATCGGTCGTTGTCGCAGCGGGTACAGAACGCGCTGACGGTGATCTTCTGCACACCCGTCTCTGTAGCGTGCTCTGCTATGAGAGATCTCAGGTCGACCTTGCCGGGCCTGGTCACCGGCTCACCGGTTAGCTGCTCTCGAACCTCGGTGCTCACCTCGTAGCAGCGTCCGCAGATTCCCGGACCCAGGTGGATCGCGAGCTCGTCGGGCGGGATACCTTGCCGGGCCAGCGCGGCTATCGCCTCGGTGGTAATGCGCGCGGCTGTCCCGCGCCAACCTGAGTGAAGGAGCGCGATGACCCCCGACGGATGCGCGATAAAGACGGGAACGCAGTCGGCTATTCCTACCGTGAGCGCGATTCCCTTCTCGGCCGCGATGTGCCCGTCTGCCTCCTCTCCCGCCCGCAGCCAACCCTCCCAACCGCCGAGATGGACGAGGACTCGGGTGCCGTGAACCTGCCTGATCGACACGAGCCTGCGAGCCGTATCGGACATCTCCCGCTGCAACGAGGTCCACCGCGTCATCACGTCGTCGACCGGCTCCTTGCTGGAGAGGCTGAATGTCCCCGCCTCACGCGTGGTGGTGAATGCACGAATCCCCCAACTCTCGAAGTCGGGGATTACCTCCTTCGGTACATCACTCACGCCTACTGGCGCCGATCGTCGACGCGTGTGATCGAAGCGCCCAGCGCGTTGAGGCGCTCGTCTATGCGCTCGTAACCGCGCTCGATCTGCCCGACATTGTTGATGAAGCTGGTTCCTTCGGCGCAAAGGGCTGCCAGCAGCAGCGCCATGCCGGCCCGGATGTCGGGTGATTCCAGGAACGCCCCGCGTAGCCGCGACGGCCCGTGCACGAGTGCCCGGTGCGGATCGCAGAGAACGATGCGGGCTCCCATCGTCGACAGCTTGTCGACGAAGAACATGCGCGACTCGAACATTTTTTCGTGCATGAGGATGAGGCCGTCGCACTGAGTCGCCGTCACAATCGCAATCGACATCGTATCGGCCGGGAACGCCGGCCACGGCTGGTCTTCCAGTTTGGGAACGTGACCACCCATGTCGGCCTGGATCTGACGCGACTGATTGGCGGGCACGATCAGGTCGGGACCGTCTTCCACGCACTCGATGCCGAGGCGCGAGAATCCCATCCGAGTCGACCGCAGGTGCTCGATGCCGGCGTCCTGGATTCTCAGCTCGGACTTTGTAACCGCGGCGAGGCCGATGAAGGAGCCGACCTCGATGTGATCGGGGCCGATGCGATGGGTTATGGTCTTGGTGCCGAGACTACGGCTGCCGTGAATCGTAATGGTGTTGGTTCCAACGCCTTCGATTTGCGCTCCCAGCGCGATGAGAAAGCGCGCCAAATCCTGGACGTGAGGCTCGCTGGCCGCGTTCCGCAGCACTGTCGTGCCGGTGGCTGTGGCTGCAGCGACGAGAGCATTCTCCGTTGCGGTCACGCTCGGCTCGTCGAGGAACACGTCGGCGCCCTTGAAGCCGCTGACTCGCATCTCGATCATTTTGCCGTGTGTGAAGCTCGCACCGAGCTGCTCGAGCGCGAGAAAGTGCGTGTCCAGGCGCCGGCGACCGATTACGTCGCCGCCAGGGGGAGGAAGCGTGACATGGCCGCAGCGCGCAAGGAGCGGTGCCGCGAGCAGAATCGATGCGCGGATCTTGGCGCAGAGTGCCGGGTTGAGGTCGGCCGGGCGGAGTTCCTTGGCGTGAACATCGAGTGCGTTCTGTCCAACCCACTCCATTGACGCGCCGACCGAGCGAATGAGCTCGACCAGCGTCTCGATGTCCCGGATGCGTGGAACGTTCTCGAGGTGCACCAGCTTCTCGGAAATGAGGGCAGCCGCGACAATCGGCAGCGCCGCGTTCTTGTTTCCAGAGGGACGAATCGAGCCGCTGAGGGGTCTTCCTCCCTCGACGACGAACTGTACTGCGGGCATTTTGCTCCTAAATCCAGTCGGACGGTGGCGTACGGCGTGTTGCGAAAATATATCGTACTGAGCACTCTTTGTACCGCTGGGCGAAACACGTCGGTAACTGGCCTCTCCCTTGCACACTTGACCGCCATGTCAGGATGGATCATCAGCGGTACCGAGCTCCTGCAGCAGGTTGCTCGAGCGCTACCCGATACGATCTACACCAAGCAGGTCGTAGCAGAGCCGGGCCTGTGGGAAAAGATCACCAGCATCGCGAGCGGCGTGATGACGATCACCGTCATCATCCTCACTGTCGCACTTGTCCCGGCGGCGTGGAATTTCAGAAAGAGCTACAAGAAGATCAGCGACATGCTCGACAAGATATACGGCGACGTCAATCCGTTGATGCGGCACGCCAGCGCAATCGCGGACAACGTGGATTACATCACGACTTCGATTCGCGTCGATGTCCAGCAGGTGAGTCAGACCGTTGTCGCGGTCAATCAGCGGCTGCAGAATGCGCTTGAAGGAGCAGAGGATCGCATGAAGCAGCTCAATGCGCTCCTCGACGTGGTGCAGGAAGAAGCGGAGTCGGCGTTCGTGACGACTGCGTCGACCATTCGCGGAGTGCAAACAGGAATCAATCAGGCATTTGACGAGGAGGATTTGTTCGATGGGGACTACGACGAAAGCGGAGCCGACGGCTGGGAGAAACCGCGCCCCCGCGTCCGACCCAGAGATGGAAGTGGACGAGGAGCGTGAGCAGCAATACGACCTGCTGACGGCGGCTCTTATCGGCGCGGCGGTGGGCGCCGGAATTACGCTCTTGCTGAGACGGGGACCGTCGGGCAATCGCCCGGTCGGACCTCTCATGCGCTACGCGGGACGCGGTGCCGCACTGGCAGGCCTGGCGGGTTTCCAGGGAGCGAAGTGGGCGGGCGGTCGCGGAATGGACGGTGCCCGATGGGCTGGCGATCGCGCCGCTGAAGGCGCGCGTTGGGCTGCGCCGCGGGCGAAGCGCGGCTTCAACACAGCGGTGGAGCGCGGCGAGGACCTGATGGACCGCATCCCGGTCGACGACGTCGTCGAGCAGGTGCGAGAGTACGTCGATACCGCCCGCGACGCGATCAACAACGTCGTGAAGGACGAGCTGACTGATCTTCGGAAAGCCGTTCGACGCCAGCGTAAGCGCATCGGGATTTAGGGCGGACGCAATGCGGCGCTTCACGCCGCGCGCAGTCTCGGCCGGTGGACTCGCACTGGCCATTCTGCTCGCGCTGATGCTGACGCCTGGAGTCGCGCACGCGTGGACTCCCGGCACGCACATTTTTCTCGGAGAGGCAGTGATGCGCTCACTGCCTCTCCTGCCATCGAGCATCTCCGAGCTGCTGGCGGCCTTTCCCTACGATTTCCTGTACGGCTCGATCGCCGCCGACACGAGCATCGCCAAGAAATACGCAGCTGCCGGCCGGCACTGCCATTCGTGGAACGTCGGATTCGAGATCCACAACAGCGCCGAGTCAGAGCCGCTGCGCGCCTTCGGTCTCGGCTACCTCGCGCATCTCGCGGCCGATTCGGTCGCCCACAACTACTTCGTGCCTCACCAGCTCACGATCACGTCGTCGACGGCCGCGCTCGGCCACAGCTACTGGGAAAGTCGCTTCGACATGCACATCGGCGAAAGATTCAGCCGCACGGCAAAGCAGCTGATCCTGCGTGATCACACACACTCCGATGAGCATCTGGACCGGATTCTGAGTCCGACGATCTTCAGCACTCCCACCAATCGCCGAATCTTCCGTGGTATGGTGTACGTCGCGGACAGTGAGTCGTGGCAGCGGATTTTCCACCTCGTCGAAGAGAAGAGCCGGTGGGATCTGGCCGAGCGGGAAGTGGAAACGTACATGGCTCGCGCGTTCGATTATATCATCGATCTCATGACGCGCCTGGACCACGCCGACGTTTACAAGCTCGATCCCGCTGGAACCGATGCGCTGCGCGATGCGAAGAAAGTCAGGCGTGCCGCTTTGAGACGTGGTGGCGAGGAACACGTGCTCGAGCAGGCACAACACCACTTCGGAATGCCTCCCACGAAGCTCGAGTTCGCGGTGCGACTGCCGGAGCCGCTCTATCCGCCCCGGCTCGAGAGCAGCTGATTCACGCGCTTGGGGTCGGCGCGGCCTTTGGATTTTTTCATTACGAAACCGACCAGCACTCCCTGCAGCTTCTTTTCGCCGGCCAGATAGCGCGCCGCTTCCTCGGGGTGTTCGCCGAGCACTTCGTCCACCCACGTCGCGATGGCGCTTTCATCTCCGACCTGCACCAGCCCTTCGTCAGCCGCTACCTGCGCGGCCGGTTTGCCCGTCTCGACCATCAGGGCGAAAACACGCTTCGCCGCCGTATGGCTGATTGTCCCGTCGCGCACGATCGTGATCAGCTGCGCAAGGTCCGCCGGGCGCACGCGGAAGTGTGCGATTTGTTCACCAGCGGCGCGTAGTGTCGCCTGCACCTCGCCCATCACCCAGTTGTAGGCCGCCTTTCCGTCTCCGGCGGCCCGCGCAACTTCCTCGAAATATCCGGCGAGAGCCGGGTCGGCGGTTAGCTGCTCCACCTCAACCGCTGGGAGTCCGTACTCCGTCGCGACCCGTGTTTTTCTGGCGGCGGGAAGCTCGGGAAGACCTTTCCGCGCGTGATCGACCCACTTGGTATCGAGCATGAGTGGACGAAGGTCGGGTTCGGGGAAATAGCGATAGTCGTGACTTCCCTCCTTCGTGCGGCTCGGCCTTACCGTTTCCTTTGCACCGTCCCAGAGAAGCGTTTGCTGCTCCACCTTTCCGCCGGAATCGAGCAAAGCGCATTGGCGCGTATACTCGGCCTCGAGCGCCTTCTCGACAGCTGAGAAAGAATTCATGTTTTTCACTTCGGTCTTCGTGCCGAGCTTCGTCTGCCCGGGCGGACGGACGCTGATATTCGCATCGACGCGAAGACTTCCCTCTTCCATGCTCACGTCGCTGACGTCGAGGTATTGTAGGATCTGCTTCAACGTCCGGAGATACGCGCCCGCGGCCGCCGACGCACGAATGTCTGGCTCGCTCACGATTTCGATCAACGGTACGCCGGCGCGATTGAGATCGATCGCCGTTTCGCCAGGGTAGCGATCGTGGATCGATTTCCCCGCGTCTTCTTCCAGGTGCAGACGAGTGATGCCAATGCGGAGATCGGTTCCCTTGTCGGACTGCCCAATGACGACCGAGCCTCCCACGGCGAGGGGCTGATCGAATTGCGAAATCTGATAGCCCTTCGGAAGATCCGGGTAGAAGTAGTTCTTGCGGGCGAAAACGGAGACGGGATCGATCCTGCAGCCGAGCCCGAGTGCTGCGCGGATGGCGAGCTCGACCGCGTGCTCGTTGAGCACGGGAAGCGCACCGGGTAAGGCGAGGCACACCGGGCAGGTGTTCAGATTGGGAGGCGCCCCGAAGTCGGTCGAGCATCCGCAGAACGCTTTTGTGCGCGTCTTCAGCTGGACGTGAACCTCCAACCCCACCACCATCTCGTAGCGGCCGGAACTCACTGGTGAGCCTCCGCACCCAGTCCAGCTTCGAGAGCATACGCGACGCGAAACATGGCATACTCGTCGAAGTGCGCAGTGATTATCTGGCCACCGACCGGAAGTCGGCGGACTCGGCCGATCGGCACCGATATGGCTGGCACCCCCGCGAGATTTGCAGTTACAGTGAAGATGTCGTTCAGATACATCTCGTAAGGATCGCTTATCGCTCCAATCGGGAATGCCGTCGTGGGAGTGGTAGGAGTGAAGATCGCGTGCACTCCGCTCGCGAACACGGCACGAAAATCATCGGCGATGAGCGTCCTGACGGCCTGGGCCTTCTTGTAGTAGGCGTCGTAGTATCCCGCGGAAAGGACGTAAGTACCGAGCAGGATCCGACGCGTGACCTCGGGGCCAAACCCCTCGGAGCGGGTGGCTTCGTACATTGCCTTTAGGCCTTTGCCCGGATCGACGCGGAGTCCGTACCGCACGCCATCGAACCGCGCGAGGTTCGACGATGCCTCGGCGGGTGCAAGGATATAGTAGACGGGGATCGCCAGCGGCGAGCGTGGCAGCGAGATGTCTCTCACGGTTGCCCCCATCGATCGAAACCGATCGAGCGCTCGCTCGCACACTCGACCGATTTCTGGGTCGAGAGATTCCGGAAAATATTCCCTTGGCCTGCCGATCACGACGCCCTCCAGCGTCGTGGGCCCCGGCGGGGGCGGGAGCGGAACAGGGCTGCGGCCTATGCGAATCGCTTCGGTGTCCGGGTTCCGCGCTTCTGGTGCCGGCTTCCCCAGCGCCGCCAACCGATAAATCGGAACGTCGGCGTCGGAGCTCGTCGAATCCATCTTGTCGAACCCGGAAATGCTCTCCAGGGCCAGGGCCGCGTCGTCCACCGTGCGACCCAGCACTCCGATCTGATCGAGGGAAGACGCGAACGCCACGAGCCCGTATCGACTTACGCGACCGTATGTAGGTTTCACACCTACCACGCCGCAAAACGCCGCGGGCTGCCGCACAGACCCGCCCGTCTCCGAGCCGAGCGCGATTGGAGTGATTCCCGCGGCAACGGCGGCAGCGGATCCCCCGGATGAACCACCAGGCACGCATCTCACATCCAGCGGATTTCTTGTTGGGCCGAAGGCGCTGTTTTCGGTCGACGATCCCATCGCGAATTCGTCCATGTTCGTCTTCGCCACGATTATTGCGCCGTTGGCCCGCAGCCGGGCGACGGCGGTTGCCTCGAACGGACTGACGTATCCTCCGAGGATCTTCGAGCCGCACGTCGTCGGCAGGCCGAGCGAGGCGATGTTGTCCTTTATCGTCACGGGAACCCCGGCGAGAACTCCGATGTCCGCCGTCTTCCGGATGCGAGGCTGCATCTGCTCGGCTTCGGCGACACTCGCCTTCTCGTCGGCGTGAAGGAAGATGTTCAGCGCGTCCGGACCAGCGCCGATCTCGTCAGCTCGCTTGAATGAAGCGCGTACAATATCCGCGGGCGATGTCTCGCCTGCCCGGACGCCGGCCGCGATCTGAGCCGCGCCGAGCTGAGCATAGTTATCGAGGCTCAAGCTCCGTTCTCGCTGGAATCCTCATGGGTCGCCAGGCGCGGAACGATGAAGAACCCGTCGCGCATTGCGGACGCAATGGACGCAATGGCTGCCGAACTCACACCCGGCACGCCCACGTCAGGACGCAGAGGAGTGCCGCCCGCGCCTACTATAGTGGTTGCGGAAACGGCCGCGGTATCCACTTGCGAGAGCACTTCCATGTGCGACAGAATCGCGCTCAGCTCTTTCGTCAGTTCATCGGCGCGCGTCGCGTCGATGCCAAGGCGCGCGAGCTCGGCGATGTGAAGCACGTCCTCACGAGTAACCGCCATTATTCCTGTCCGCGCTCGAGCGTGGTGTATGCCAGCTTGATCGTCTTTCGGCCGATGTTCTCGTCGTCGAAATCGATAACCGCTTTCACTTCCCGCCCGACACCGGATAGCTCGGAGATCGATCCGTCACCGAAGAGCTTGTGCTTTACGCGCTCTCCTTTGACGTAACGCGGCTCGTCCTGTGAAAGCTCGGCCTCCGTTATCGCGACCTTCCGCCATGACGGGACGTCGTGGGTGCGGCGGGCCGGATAGGATCCCGTGTGAAAGCCTTCTCCGCGAGACGGGGTGCCGCGCCCCATGGCGGTGACGCGCAGAGTTTTCTTCTCCTCCAGCGATGCCGCCGCGATCTCGCGGAGAAATCTCGACTTGATCGAAGGCAGAAGCTCTCCGTTCCTCCGCCGCATTTCCGTAAACGAAAGAAAGAGCTTCTCCTCGGCACGCGTGATCCCGACGTAGAAAAGTCGACGCTCCTCCTCCAGCTTGGGAGGGTCGTCGAACGACTGCGACAGCGGAAACAGGCCGTCCTCGAGTCCGGTGAGAAACACCACCGGATACTCAAGGCCCTTTGCGTTGTGGAGAGTCATGAGGGTAACTGCATCGGCGGAAGGATCCAACGCGTCCGCACCGGCGACGAGCATCGCCCGCTGCAGAAAGTGGTCGAGTGGAGTGAGGCCGATTTCACCGCCGTCATCGATGACGGTCTCGGCCGCACCATTCACCAGAGCACTCACGTTCTCGACGCGATCGCGCGCTGACTCCGGCCCCTCTGCAGCCAGATAGTCGACGTACTTGATCTCGGTGATGAGCTCCTGGATGAGCACATCGACGCTCGTGTCCTTTGCCCGTTCCCGCAAACTCTCGACCACCCGGCTGAACTCGGCCAGAGCATTGCGCGCGGCGGGACGGAGCGTTTCCTGGAGCTCCGCACGGGACGCAATCTCGAAAAGCGTGAACCCCGATTCGCGGGCGCTGGCGGCGAGCAGGTCGACCGTGGCATCACCAATCCCACGTTTGGGGACCGCCACCGCACGACGGAACGCCTCTTCGTCGGAGGGATTCGCGATGAGCTTCAGGTACGCCATCAGGTCGCGGATTTCCCGGCGATCGTAGAAGCGAACGGATCCAACGAGCCGATATGGGATCGCTTCGCGACGGAGCGTATCCTCGAGCGCTCTGCTTTGCGCGTTGGTGCGATACAAAACGGCGAACTCGCTGAGACGGCGATTCTCCTGATTGCGGCGCGCCTTGATCTCCTCGAGAACCCAGTCGGCTTCGTCGCGCTCGTCGAGCGCCGCCATCACGGTAACCGGCTCACCAGCCGGACGAGTGGCGCGGAGGGTCTTCCCCTTCCGACCGACGTTCTGGGTAATAGCCGCGTTTGCCACGTGGAGGATATCGGGAGTCGAGCGGTAGTTATCCTCGAGCCGCACCACCTTTGCCGAGGCAAACTCCTTCTCGAAGTCGAGGATGTTCCGGATGTCTGCTCCGCGCCAGCCGTAGATAGACTGGTCGTCGTCGCCGACTACGACGACGTTGCCGTGCGCGCTCCCCAGAAGCTTGATGAATTGGAACTGCGCCCGGTTGGTGTCCTGGTATTCGTCAACGAGAATGAACTGGAAACGATCCCGGTACCGCGCGAGCACTGACTCATCCTTGCGGAAAATCTCGACGGGAAGAACGAGCAGATCGTCGAAGCTCACCGCATTGGCTGCGCGGAGCGTCGTCTCCATCTCGCGATAAACCGCCGCTGCAGCCTTCGATGCGGGGTCCATTGCGAGCGACTCGTATTCGCCAGCCGGGACCAGCGCATTCTTCGCGTCGGAGATGAGCGAAGAAATCACTTTGGGGCTCCACTGCTTCGGCGAAATGCCCTGGCGTTCCATTATCCGCTTCACCACGCCAAGCGAATCGTCTTCGTCGTAGATCGTGAAGCTGGCGGTCCTGCCGACGTGCTTCGCCGCGCTGCGAAGGATGCGCGCCCCAATCGCGTGGAACGTCCCGCTCCACATGCCCTTGGGATCCTCTCCAAGCAAACGCGCGATCCGTTCCCTCATCTCACCGGCAGCCTTGTTGGTGAACGTAACCGAGAGAATCCGCGACGGATCAACGCCATGGTGCTCGATGAGGCGCGCGATGCGTGTCGTTAGAACGCGAGTCTTGCCAGATCCCGCTCCCGCGAGAACGAGCATGGGTCCCTCGAAGTGAAGAACCGCCTCGCGCTGCGCGGGATTGAGACCGGCGAGAGGCTCGACGGCCTCGGCGACGGCGACGTTTGTCAGTTCCGATGATTCGGGCATCGTCTCAAGATACGCAACACGGATGCTCCGAAAGAAGTCCGATTATCCGGATCAGCCGAGTACCATGTCGAAGGTTGCCCCGCGCTCGGAAGGGACGAGCATCAGCTCCCCACCGTGGCTGTCCCGCACGATGCGGCGCGCCAGGGAGAGCCCGATTCCCCATCCCTTTTCCTTCGTCGAAAATCCGGGCTCGAAGATCTGGTGCCGGATTTCCCGCGGTACGCCGGGACCATCGTCCGAGACCCGCACCCGCACCCTTCCCTCGGGTAGCGATTCCGCTGAGATCTCGACCTTGCCATCCCGGCCGGCAAGCGCGTCGATGGCGTTCTTGGTCAGCGACTCCAGGGCCCACTCGAGGAGAACCGGATCCCCTTGCACCACGAGATCTCCGTGGTGTGACGATGCTACGGTCACGCGCTGCGCGAGCGTCGGAACACGCGCACGGAAATACGACGCCACGTGATCGACTAGATTTCCAAGATCGACAGACTCCTGTCGCGGTGGCCGGCCGATTCTTTCGAACCGGTGCGCCACCCGCTTGAGGCGCTCCAGATCCATCTCCATGTGATCGAGCGCGGCCGCCGTCATCGGCTCCGGCTCGGACTCGCGTAGGAGCTCGATCCAGCCGCTGATGCTGGAGAGCGGGGTTCCGAGCTGGTGCGCCGACTCGCGCGCCATGCCCGCCCAGATCTGTTCCCTATCCGCTCGGCCACGCGTTCGTAGCGCGTACGCACCGGCGAGGAGAACCATCGCGATCAGGATCGACTGCAGGACGGGAATCAGTATGAGCCCGCGGACAAGCGGAGTGTTCCCGTAGTGGACCGCTCCTACGCCGGGCTCCACTATCGGCGCGTTCTGCCTGTCAAGCTCGAGTATATAGTCGCGCGTCTGCTTGGAGCTGACCGATGCCGTGAAAGGAAGATTCGCATTGTCAGTGGGTCTTCCCTGCTCGTCGGTGAGGATCATCGGCACCCCCGACTCGCGAATCTGTCTCGACAGATCGAACAGCGCGGCGGTGGCGGCGTCGGGGTTCGGGTCGGTCAGTCCCTTGTAGACACGCGCGTACATCAATCCGACGCGTGAGGCTTCCTGGCGCAGCTCTCTCACCACTCCTCGCGTGTATATCACGTACCACGTCAGGAGCGTCAGAACGCCGATTGTGATGAGCGTTACCGGAGCGAGCCGGCGCATCGCTTAGGTGAGGCGCTCGACGCCGAGATACTTGCTGAGCGCAGCGGGGACGCGAACAGTGCCATCCTCCTGCTGATGGTGCTCCAGAATTGATCCGACAATGCGCGAAAAAGCGAGAGCCGAGCCGTTGAGAGTGTGCACAAAGCGCGGCTTGCCGCCGTCGGCAGGCTTGTATCGAATGTTGGCGCGACGCGCCTGGAAATCGGTGAAGTTGCTGCACGAGGAAACCTCCAGCCACTTCCCGACCCCCGGTGCGTAGACCTCGAGATCATATGTGTGCGCGCTGGCGAATCCGGTATCCCCAGACGCAAGGCGCACGACGCGGTACGGGAGCTCGAGCAGCTGCAGAATCTTTTCGGCGTGGGCGATAAGCAGCTCCAGCTGCTCTCCCGAGGTCTCGGGCGTCACCAGGCGGACCAGCTCGACCTTGTCGAACTCGTGCACACGCAGGAGGCCGCGGGTGTCTTTGCCGGCGGCGCCTGCTTCGCGCCTGAAGCACGGAGAATACGCCGTGAGCGCTTTGGGGAGCTCCGCCTCCGGAATTACCTCGTCGCGGTACAGATTCGTGAGCGGAACCTCCGCTGTGGGAATCAAAAACGAGTCATCGCCCTTCAGCGCGTACATGTCCTCCTCGAATTTAGGGAGCTGTCCGGTCCCGATCATGCTCGCGCGATTCACGACAACGGGAACCCAGGTCTCTTCGTACCCGTGCTCCGCAGCATGCACGTCGAGCATCAGATTCATCAGCGAGCGCACCAGACGCGCGCCGGCGCGACGAAAGACGATGAATCCCGAGCCGCTGATCTTTGCTCCCCGCTCGAAGTCGACGAGTCCGAGTTTCGTTCCGATTTCCCAGTGAGGCAGGAGGCCGGCTCCTTCTCGCGGAGTGCCCCACGTCCGAACGATTTCGTTCTGCTCTTCTCCCCCCGCGGGAACCTGATCGAGCGTGACATTCGGTAATTCCAGGAGAATCGTCGACAGCTCCGTCTCCGTCTCCGCCAGCTCACGATCGAGTCGAGCGATCTCGTCGCCAAGATCGCGGGAGCGTTGCTGAAGGTCGTCGGCGGGCTCACCGGCCCGCTTCCGCTGGCCGACCTGCTGGGTCACGGCGTTGCGCGCGGCCTTGCGCTCTTCCACGGCCTGAATGGTCTCACGCCGATTCCTGTCGAGAGCCACGGCGCGCTCGATGGTCGGCGAGAGAGCATCGAGTGCCCCGCGCCGCCGCATGCCAGCGCGAAGTGCGTCGATGTGCTCGCGCACCATCCTCAGGTCGTGCACGAGTCAGCTCGTGGGTATGCCGGTGGCGAAGGAACGGAATCCGCAGTTCGGATCGAATCCCATTCGGAGATAGATTACTCGGGACGCTAGATTCACGCTGTCCACTGTGATCTTGGCGTAGATGTTCGGCGAGATCGCAAACTGGCAGATGTCGCCCGACCCGTTGTGCGGCGACTGCACCGCGACGACTTCACCGGGGGCCATCACGAGCGCCGAATCGGTCTCGTAGCCGGTCTTAGGCGCTTCCAGCACGTCTTCGAAGGGGGCGGAAACCCTCTCAAGACCAACGGGACGCGATCCGCCGGGAATGGCGACGACGAGCTTCACCGGATAGACAACCGCTTTTCCGCTAGCGTTGATGTCGAGAGCGATATCGAACCCCGCGAATCCGTCCACCCGCACTATCTGCCTGCTGGTGATCGAGATCCCGCTGGGGTAGGAAGGTGGAGTTCCGGACAACGACCACAGGGACAAGGTATCGACGTAGGTCGGTATGGTTGCCTTGAGGCTGGCAACATTGCCGCAGGCGCTGAGAACGGTCACGACACACATCGTCGCGAGGAGGGCGAGGCGAGCTTTCATGCAATTATGAGACAGATGGGAAACTGGAGGGGTTGCTTCTCGATAATACCCCGTAACTTACGACAGTTCAAGCGATTGCCCTGCTTGACTTCACTCTTTGTGCTTCCTAGCTTCGCAACTTCTCCCCTATCAAATGCCCAATATCAGAGATTTCACGAGCGCGCTTCGTCAGCGTCCCGGAGTTGATGCCGTTCTGGTATTGGGGAAAGACGGCTTGCTGATAGAAGGATTCGCCGCTCCGGGTCTCAACACGGAAGATCTCGCCGCACGGATTCCGGCGCTCGTGACCGAGGCGGAGAGTCTTGGAAAGGCGACTCTGCAAGGTCCGCTGAACACCGCCATTCTCGAACACCAGAAGGGATACGCGATCATCGCGGCGCTCGCCGACGAGACGCTGCTCCTCGTACTGCTGAGACCCTCCGCCGACCTGGGAGGATTACTATTCGACGTGAGACGCTATCGCGGAAACATCGCTTCACTGATCTGATCCATGACTGATCCAACGCCAAGACTCTGTCATATCCTCGTCGCCGACGACGAGCCGCACATAGGCCGCATCATCAAGATGAAGCTCGAACAGGGTCCTTTCAGAGTGAGCCTTGCCTACGATGGGCAGGAAGCGCTGGACCTCGTCAACGGTGACCAGCAAGTCGATCTCGCGCTGCTCGATCTGATGATGCCGAAGTTGAGCGGGCTCGACGTGTTGAGGGAGCTTCGGGTGCAGGAGCGTTTCAAATTGCTGCCTTGCATCATTCTCACCGCAGGAGGCGACGCCAAACACGAGCGCGATGCCCTCGCGCTCGGCGCCACGCAGTTTCTTACGAAGCCCTTCAGCCCGAAAAAGCTCTACGCGCTCGTCGCGCGTCTTACGGGAGCGCCAGACGAAGCGGGAATGATCACCGAGTGAGCCGCTGGGCCGTGGTTCTTGCTGGTGGTACCGGCTCGCGATTCTGGCCGCTGAGCACACCCGAGAAGCCAAAGCAGCTTCTGCCGCTGGTGACTGAAAAGCCGTTGCTCCACGATTCCGTGTCCCGCCTTCGAGCGATCGTCGACGCGGAGCACACCGTCATCCTTACCAGCGCCAGCCTTACGGAGGCGATTGGGAAGTTGCTCCCCGACATCCCGCGGCAGAACATCATCGCCGAACCTCAGCCAGCCGGCACCGCTGCCGCGCTGACCTGGGCAGCGTTGGCAATCGAGCGCCGGGATGGCGCCGATGCTGTCATGATTTGCGTCCACGCGGACTGGGCCATCGGCGATGACGAGCGGTTTCGCGATACATTGCTGGAGGCAGAGAAGGTCGCCCTGAAGACCAAGTCACTCGTAACTGTCGGGATCGTGCCCACCCGGCCCGATCCTGGATTCGGATACATCCAGCCAGGCAGCGCAGGTACCGCGAAACCATCGGAGGTCAAACGGTTCGTCGAAAAGCCGGACCGGGTGCGCGCCGAAGAAATGCGGAACGATGGCTATCTGTGGAATTCCGGGATCTTCGTATGGCGCGTCGGGGATTTTCTGGACGAAGTGGACGAGCACACGCCTGAGCTCGCCGCCGCTCTGCATCACGGGCGAGCCGGCGATGCATCGCAGTTCTTCGCGAGCGTCATCATGCCGGTATCGGTGGACGTCGGCGTCCTCGAGCGAAGCGGCAAAGTGATGGTTGTCCCAGGCGATTTCGGCTGGGACGACGTCGGGACCTGGGCGGCCCTCAGCCGGGTGCGGAACAAGGACGAGTTCGGGAACGTCACCACCGGCGACTCGCACCTTCTCGACTGTGCAGACAATGTCGTACACGCGGAGAGCGGGCAGGTCGTTATGTACGGGGTGAACGACCTCGTCGTCGTCACGAAGAACGGGCTTACTTTGGTGACGACAACTGACAAGGCCTCGGATTTGAAGCGATTGATCGAGTCGCTTTCAGCTGCTCGAATGGAGAGGTCATGAGCGCACTCTATTTTTACGACGACGTGCGGGCCCGCCAATTCGAGCCGTTCGCGCTGACGCGGCCAGTCTCGGAGCTGCGCGCGGGCACCTCGCTCATCCGCAAGAGGTGGGAGCGCGCGACGTCCTTCGCCAGCGCAGGATTCATCAGCTCCCCGCACCTCGTGAATTTTGACGAGGGCACCGCCCCACCGGCGCTGGTCCCCAAGTCAGAGATTCCCGCCGGGTCCGTCGTCGTCAACTCGCGCTGCGTAATTCCTTTGGACGTGAGCCTGGACAGGTTCGACCTGCTCATGTGCGAGGGCATGGCGGCCGCGGTGCGGCTGGCGAGGTCGATGCCGGTCTCCCAGTTCGCGGACGGCTCCATCGACCTCGGCTCCATTCAGACGAGCCTGGGGGGCAAGAGGATCAAAGGGCGCTGGATCAACGATGTCTGGGACTTCATCGGGTCTTTGAGCGAGCAGCTGGTTGAGGACATTCCAAGCCGGGCCAGCGCGCTCGCGTTGCGCACTCCACCCGATGTCACCGTCGTCGGTAAGGAAAAGGTTTTCATCGAGGAGGGCGCCGAAGTCGGGCCACATGTCGTTCTCGATGCATCAGTGGGTCCGATCCTGATTCGCAAAGGCGCCGTAATCGCCCCGTTCACGCACCTCGTCGGTCCCATCGCGATCGGACGCGACTCGCAGATTCTGGGTGACCGCATCGCTAACTCGTCAATCGGCGACCACTGCAAGGTGCGTGGCGAGTTCAGCAACACCATCGTCCTTGGGCACAGCAATAAAGGTCACGCTGGCTTCGTCGGTCATTCATACCTCGGCCGTTGGGTAAACCTGGGCGCGATGACGACGACGAGCAATCTCAAGAACACCTACGGTCCTGTTCAGCTCTGGACTCCCGGCGGAATGAGAGATACCGGTCAGCAGTTCCTCGGGACATTTTTCGGTGATCATGCGAAAACGGGAATTGGTACCATGCTGAGCACGGGTTCGGTGATCGGGGCGGGAGCCAACGTGTTTGGCGCGAAGATGCCGCCGAGGGTCGTACCGCCCTTTGCGTGGGGCGAGGGTGAGCCTTACGACACATACGAGGTCACTAGATTTCTTGTCGTTGCGGAACGCGCCATGTTGCGCCGCAAGGTAGAGCTGAGTGACAAGGCGCGGAAGCAACTCGGTGACGCGCACAAGCGGCGCTGGAGTAGCTCATGAAGCTGTGGGTTCTGGGGAGTGGAAGCAGCGGTAACGCCGTTCTCGTGCAGACGGAGCGGTCGCGTATTCTTATTGACGCTGGCTTCGCGCCGAGGGTGCTTAAGCAGCGCCTCGCGTTAGCCGGCGTTTCCCCCGAGTCGATCGAGGCAGTGGTCGTCACGCACGAGCACACCGATCACATGCAGGGCGTCGCCGCAGCGGTGAAGAAATGGGGCTGGATGATCGTTTCCACCGCGGGCACGCGGATGATGTGCCCCAAGTGGGCGGGACTCCGTGCAATCATCACTCCACGAAAGGGCACCGTCGTCGTTGGTGACTTCCACCTGGAGACCGTTCCGGTCTCGCACGATGCCAACGAGCCGATCGCGGTGATAGTGACATCGATCGACGAAGGCGCGCGTGCGGGAATCGTTTATGACCTCGGCCACGTTTCTGAAAGCGTCTCGCGCGCGCTCGACAAGCTCGACATTCTCGTGCTCGAAGCGAATCACGACGAAGCGATGCTGCGGGCTGGTCCGTATCCCATCTCGCTACAAAGGCGGATCGGTGGAAACTTCGGACATCTCAGCAATCGCGTCGCGGCTCAGGCTGCCAGCCGGAGCGTGCATTCAGGTCTCAACAACATTGTTCTGGCACACCTGAGTGAGAACTGCAACAATCCGCGCACGGCACTCAACACTGTCGGAGACGCGTTGCGCCGCGCCAGATTCAAGGGACGCCTGACGGCGTCGTCTCAGGACAGAGTGGTGGGACCGTTCGGGACTGGAACCGCGAGGACGTCAATCCACTCATCGGTTCAGCTACCCCTCGGATTATAGCTCAGGGCTTCTTCCGGGTATTGCCCGCATAGAGCGCGAACATTAGCGCTGCCACAACGAGAATTCCGATTACCCAGACGTAGTTCATCGGCATCCGCTGGCCCTAACGCCCGTCGACATCGCGGTCGCCTTTGATCTTACGCTCTGCCCTGCCCTCGCCGGGATGGGCCTGTGCCTCGTGGAATCGCTCACCCTTGAGGCGAATGGCGTCCACGAACTTCTCGTACTCGGTGTCGGACAACTCGTCGGCAATCGCCGGCACGAGCCCCTTGACCAGCGTAATGCGCTCGGCCAGGGTGAGCTCGTTCACCGCCGTTACCAGCTTCCGCAGTCGCGGGTGATTCATCCACTCCGTTTCTTTGCTCGTTGTCATTTCATCTCTCCGTCGGCAGCGAGTACGCGGGCAGCTTTAATCTACCGCTAATTGCGGCGAAGCCGGGTGCGTTGGATCTCTGACCATTGGGCGAGGACAGCGGCGAGGGACCGCTCGAGATCGTTCGCCGCTGTCACGGTCTGGGTTGTCGGATCCATATCGGCTCCTTCCACTGCGTCGAGTATCCCGGCAAGCTCGCCATTCAACCGTACCAGATTCTCGGCAGTCCCACTGCGTGGACCCGATTCGATCGCGCCCAACGCCGTGTCGAGCGCGACGAGCGAGTCGGCAACCTCGCCCGCCTTTGCGCCTTCGCGCTGCGTCTTGAGGAGCGCCCGCTGCCGACGAACTTCGCCAAGCGCGGCGAAATCACGGCCGATGGCGTCGTTAATTCGAACGCCAATGTCGTGCTGGAGCTTCAGGCCCGCAGCAGTGATCGGTGCGCGAGGGTCCATCTTCACGATAAGCGGCTCTGAATACCTTCGCCCGTTGGCGGTTAGGCGAACGGTGTATTCACCTGGAAGAACAGCTGGTCCATGCGGGAAGCGCGGAGTGTCGCCGTAGATCGCGGAGATCGGGTAGTCGTGCACGAGGACCTTCGGAGCCGGATAGTGCAGATCCCATACGAATCGATGCGTGCCGGCGCTCGTGACAAGGCGCTGCGCGGGCCGAACCCAGTACGTGGGAACCTTTAAGTCGGTCTCGATTGCCCTCAGGGAGTCCGCGCTCGAATAGGCGCGGACCACGACACCGGTGCTGTTGACGATCTCGAGCGTCACTGGCGTCTTTGCATCCGATCCCAGACGATAGTTGATGATCGCACCATCCGGCGGATTTTTCCCCGCAGGCTCCTCGGGCGGCAGCGGAGTGTCCGTGTTCTTGTTCCGGCGGAACCGGTAGGTGATCTTCGGCTTGAAGAGGAAAGTCTCGGCAGCCGAAGTGTTCGCAGCGAGCTGTCGGATGGGGGTCATGTCGTCGAGGATCCAGAACGACCGCCCATGGGTTCCCACAACGATGTCGTCGTCGTGGATGACTAGGTCGCGAATGGAAGTCGCCGGCATATTGAGGCGAAGCGGCTGCCAATGCTCGCCGTCGTCGATGGAGAAATAGACGGAGCGCTCGGTACCCGCGAACAGAAGGCCGGGACGAAGGGGATCCTCGCGAACGGAGTTCACCACCTCATCGGCCGGAATTCCGTTGACTATCTCCTTCCAGCTCACCCCGTTGTCGTGAGTACGGTAGATGTGCGGGTGCAAATCGTCCAGCTTGAACCGATTGATCGCGGCGTAAGCGGACTGATCGTCAAAATGGGACGCCTCCATCAGGGAGACCTTGCTCCACGGAGTCAGCGCGCTGGGCGTCACGTTGCGCCAGGTCCTTCCACCATCCCTGGTGACCTGGATAGCTCCATCGTCGGAACCGGTCCAGATGATGTTCCCGTTTCGGAACGACGGGGCAATGGTGTAGATGACGCCTCTATTTTTCGCTCGGTCGAGATTTCCATCGGTGTACATCCCGTAGCTCGAAGGCACGTCGTAGGTTTGCCGGGTGAGATCAGGACTCACGATGTCCCAGCTGTGGCCTCCGTTTACGGTTTTGAACAACACATTCGAGCCGTAGTAGAGAGCATGCGGATCTACGGGCGAGAAAAGGATCGGAGCGGTTCTGAGGAACCTGTACTTGCCGGACCGCACCGCTTCGGGGCTGATGTTCTGAACCTCGCGCGAGCGCTGGTCGAACCGGCTGATCTTGCCCCCATAGATGATGTTGGGATCGAGGGGATCGGGCGCGATATATCCGTATTCCTCCGCGCCGACCGGGTTCCATTCGCGAAACGTGATGGCCCCGTAATCTCCACGACTCGCGGTGCCGACGGAGCCGCTCTCCTGCTGCCCGCCGTACACCCAGTACGGAATCCTGTTGTCGGTGATGACGTGATAGAACTGCGCGGTAGGCTGATTGTACCAGGAGCTCCAGGTCGCTCCGCCGTTCACGGTAATCGTCGCGCCCTGATCGCTCGCGATAAGGATGATGTCCGGATTGTCCGGGTTGATCCAGATGCGATGGTAGTCATCGCCTCCGGGCGCTCCCTTGATCGCGACGAAGGTTTTTCCTCCATCGGTCGACCGATACGTCGACGTGTTAGCCGAATACATCACATCCGGATTGCGCGGATCCACTTTGACCTCGGCGAAATCAGATGCGCGGCCCCACACTCGTACCTCGTCGTTGGTGCGCCGCCAGGTCTCGCCCGCGTCATCCGAGCGGTAGATCCCTCCAAGAGTCGGAGCGTCGACGGTGGCGTACATGCGGCGCGGATCGCTGGGCGCGATCGTGAACCCGATTCGTCCGAGCCCCTGAGCCGTGGTCGGAAGTCCGGTTGTGAGCTGGCGCCACGTCGAGCCACCGTCCACTGATTTGAAGAGTCCACTCAGCGGGCCATTCCACGACGCGTTTTCCCACGGTCCCTGGCGCCCCGCCCAGAGGGACGCGTAGACAATCTGGGGATTCGTCGGATCGAAGCTCACCTGAATTGCGCCCGTGTTTTCATCCTTGTAGAGAACACGCTCGAACGTCTCCCCGCCGTTGGTCGACCGGTAGACTCCGCGCTCCGTGTTCGGGCCGTACGGATGTCCGAGCACGGCGACAAAGATCCGATTCTCGTCTCTTGGATCTACGATCACTCCGCCAATCTGTTGCCCGTCGCGCAGTCCGAGGTGACGCCACGTCTTGCCGGCGTCGGTTGACTTGTAGACACCGTCTCCCGTCGAGAGATCGGGACGCTGCACACCTTCGCCGGTCCCGACATAAATCACGTTCGGGTTGGAAGGAGCGACAGCGAGATCGCCGATCGAGCCCGTTGCCTGGGCGTCGAAGATCGGAGTCCACACGCGTCCGTAATCCGTTGTCTTCCACACGCCACCGTTGTTCACGCCGACGTAGAAAACGTTCGGCTGACCTCGAACCCCGGCAGCGCCGATCGTCCGGCCGCCCCTGAACGGCCCGATCATTCGCCATTCGAGGCTCGAGTAGAGCGAAGGGTCAACCGTTTGGGCGGCGGCTGGAGCCGGGATCATAGCCGCAAGGAAGACGACAAAAATGAGGAGTGGACGGGAGGCAAGCATCACTGATCAGGTGGATTTAGGGACGCATTAACGGCGATTGAGGAAAATGCAGAACTGAGGCGATACCGGCAAACCCGGCCGACTCTGGCTCTCGACAACTTTGTAACTTATGTTTGCCGTGCCCCGTCCGAAGGCGCCATGGCAGATTCCCTGGATCCGATTGCTCCTCTTCGAGCTGCCCTCGCCGGACGATACGAAATCGAACGGCAGATCGGCCAGGGTGCCTTCGCAACGGTGTACCTGGCGAAGGATTCGAGGCACGACCGGAAGCTGGCCCTCAAGGTCCTGAACGCGGATCCTAGCTCGGAGACCGGCGAGCTGCGTTTCATCAGGGAGATTCGGATGCTCGCCCGGCTCCAGCACCCGAATATCCTGCCGCTCCACGATTCGGGTCACGTCGAAGCGCTTCTATACTACCTCATGCCTTACGTGAGTGGAGAAACGCTGCGGGAAAAAATGAGTCGCGAGCGTCATCTGCCGATCGATGCCGCGACTCGCATTTCCTGCGAAGCGGCTGACGCTCTGGCTTACGCACACGGGCAGGGGATCATTCACCGCGACATCAAGCCCGAGAATATCCTGCTCTCGGGTGGACACGCGATAGTCGCCGATTTCGGAATCGCGCGCGCGATCGACGTCGCTGGAGTGCAGCAGCTCACGCGTACGGGGATGGGCGGGCCAGGCACTCCAGCCTACATGAGCCCCGAACAATTGATGGGGGACCGGCAGCTAGATGGCCGCAGCGACATCTACAGCCTGGGGTGCGTTCTGTACGAGATGCTGACCGGGAAGCCACCGTTCGCGGGCAAGGAGGGGTTCGTCAAGCGGTTCACCGAGGCCGCGCCTCGGCCCTCAGGAATCCGAAAAGAAGTTCCACGCTGGCTCGACGATTTAGTAGTCAAAGCGCTGGCGCGGGACGCCGACGACCGGTTCGGGCGCGCTGAGGATTTGGTTCGCGCGCTGTCCAATCATGCATCGGTCGATCCGAGTACGCCGCTGGCGCCCTTCAAGGCCGCGGACATCACTCCCGGACGGACGCCGTCGGCGAATACGACATCGGGGAGAACGCGCTCGGGCAGACGGAAGACCGATTCGCAGGCGTCCGTCGAACCGATTGCGTACCGCTTGACTCCTGCCGCGGACAACCGCCTCCGCGAGAGCGAACAGCCGTCAATCGGTGTTCTGCCATTCGCGAACATGAGCGAGAATCCGGAGAACGAATATTTCTCCGACGGAATCACGGAAGAGATTCTCAATGCCCTGTCGCGTATTCCCACACTGAAAGTCGCGGCGCGCACATCCACGTTTGCCCTCAAGGGAAAGTCGCTGAACATCACCGAGATCGGGCAGCTGCTGAACGTGAAGACGGTGCTCGAGGGAAGTGTGCGTCGCATGGGTCAGCGCGTGCGCATCAGCGCTCAGCTGATAAATGCGCGCGATGGCTACCACATCTGGTCGGAGCGGTACGACCGCGAAATCGAAGACGTTTTCGCCATTCAGGACGAGATCGCGCGGACCATCGTGGACCGGCTGAAGGTCAAACTGACCGCGGCGCAGGACCAGGCACTCGGCAGGCGGCACACCGAGAACGTCGAGGCGTACGAGCTGTACCTGCGCGGCCGGCATTGCTGGTATCGCTGGAACATCAAGGGAATGCTCGAGAAGGCGATCCGCCACTACCAGCATGCTCTGGTTAAAGATCCCGATTATGCGCTCGCTTATCACGGGCTTGCAGATGCTTACAGCGTTCCTGGACTGTGGGGATGGGAGCCTCCTTCAGTCGCTCTTCCCAGGGCACTCGCAGCGGCGACCCGTGCAGTGGAGCTGGCTCCCGACCTGGCCGAATCGCGGACGTCGCTTGGTTTCGTGCAGCTCCTCAGTCTCGATTGGGAGGCAGCCGAGTCTTCGCTGCTCCACGCGATTGACGTGAGCCCCCGCCACGCGCTTGCGCACAGCTTTCATGCATGGCTCCTCAGCATCGTCGACCAACAGCGCGAAGCCGCGGAGGCAGCGTGCCTCGGGCAGGAGCTGGATCCGTTGTCCCCAGCTACCAACGGAATAGCGGCTCTCGTGTCTTACCATGGAAGACAGTACGATCAGGCGATCGCCGAATGTCAGCGAGCGCTCGAACGTGATCGGGCATCGTTTCTCGCGCTGCTGGCGATGACTCTCTCGTACGCCGCGAAAGGGATGTACAAGGAGGCGATCAGTCACGCGGAGCGAGGCTTATTGCTTTCACCCGAGGTCAACCTCTTGCGCGCTCTTCTCGCCGTCGTATACGCAATGGCTGGAGAGCGCCAGTCGGCGGAAGGAGTGCTGGCGGACCTGCTCGAACGCTCGCAAACGGAGTACGTGGGCCCGACGATGATTTCCTGGATCTATGCAAACCTCGATCAGTCAGACTCCGCGTTCGAGTGGCTCGGAAAAGCGAGCTCGGGGCGGGACTGCACCTTGGGTTTTGGCATCAGGGCCCCGGTTTACGACCGGATCAGCGGGGACCCGCGATTCAAGGAGCTGTTGGCAGGCCTCGGCTTGGCCTGAGGCCGATTCTTCCCCGAGCTTGGCCGCGAGGCAGCCTATGCGTCGAGAAAATGCTGCGCTGATTGCCGTGTTAGTGGTGATGGGGTGTCGTCCACCGGCCACGATCTACAGGCAACTGGAATCGAAACCGCATGCGGTCGGATGTGCGGCCGCAGAATGCGGAGATCCAAACCGGGTCATCGCCATCACCTACCTCGGCGTTTCGGGGATCCTCTTCGAACATCGGGGACACATAATCCTCGCTGCTCCTTTCTTCAGCAATCCATCGCTGAGCGCGGTCAGGCCGCGACTCACGCGGCTGCTTCGCAGCACGCCGCGGATTTCTCCTGACACTTCCCTGATCGAGAGACTTCTTCCGCGTTCGGCTGATGACGCCACAGCGATCCTCGTTGGCCATGGGCATTACGATCATTTGATGGACGTGCCTTACATCGCTGACAGGCGCGCCACCAGGGCGAGGATCTTCGGCAGCCCCACCGTTCGCCACATGCTGATGGGCGACTCGGCGCTTCGTTCGAACGGCGGGCAGAAAGTCGTCGCCATATCCATCGCGGAAGCGGGTTCCGTGCGTCGCCGCGGGGTTTGGTACTACACCACCGACAGTGCATATCGGTTCATGGCCTTGGTCGCCGGGCACGCGCCGACATACCGCGCGTTGAAAAACAGTTACCTCTTCACGCCCGGTTCAGTCGACGTCGATCTCGATAGCCTGCCTCATACTGCCGCGGAGTGGAAGCTGGGCGAGCCGTATGCCTATCTGATTGACGTGCTATCGGATGACAGAAAAGCGAGTGTGTTCAGGATCTATTTTCAGGACGCGCCGAGCGAGCCGCCGCTTGCCTTTCCGCCCAGCGAGGTACTCGCTGAGCGCGCCGTCGATCTGGCGATACTCTGTGGCACGACATCGTCGAACGTTGCGAATACCCCCGACAGCCTGCTCAAGGTGCTCAAGCCCTCACAGGTTCTCGTGGCGCACTGGGAAGATTTTTTTCGACCCCAGACGCTTCCGATTCAGCCCAGTCGCGGGACGGAGGTTGACGAGCTGCGGGAGAGTCTTGAAAGGTCGCTGGCACCAGCGGCCGCCTGGGTGATGCCGCTGCCTCAGACGACGCTGCGATTCAAAGAAACGGACCGGGAGTAAAGGAACCCGGCCAATGCGCCGGCGGCGAGCTTCAGCACGGATGCGAGAACGTAGCCCGATGGGACGCCGTGATGGCCAGCGATGGAGCCGGCCACCGAGAATGCGATCGCGGCCACAGCCACGACGACGCCGTGTGCGATGAACCGGTTTGCCACGCGTCGCGCGACCGAGCGCGCGAAAAGATACGTGTAAAAGGTCCCACCAACCGTGCCGACGATAATACCAACCCGCTGGCCAAGCGCGGCGTAGTCCGCATCCGTCAGTCCACGCACCACAAAATGTGCGTAGACCTGTACGATCAGGATGATCGTGAGGACGGTGGCGAATTCAGCAAGGAACCCATAGCCCACGGCGCGGAGCCACTGACTTTGTCGCGCGGGGGGGGAGCTGGTCAATTGGCGTTGGCGATCATGCGGTTATCTCCTGGCCGGGATTCTCCACCTCAGTGTAGCAGTCGTCCACGGACGCGGCAGCAATATCCAGCGCCGCTGTGAGATCCGCAACGACTCCGAAAGCAAAAGCGGGGGCCGCTGACGCGGCCCCCGCTCTCGTTCTCGCCAGGAAAAGGCTAGTACATTCCGCCCATTCCGCCCGGAGCGCCACCGCCGCCCTGAGCGCCGGAGCCCGCAGGCTCCTTCTTCTCGACGATGATCGCTTCCGTCGTCAGAAGCAGCGACGCGATTGACGCAGCATTCTGCAGCGCGGTACGCGTGACCTTGGTCGGGTCGATGACCCCGGCCGCAACCAGATCCTCGTATTCGTCGGTGAGAGCGTTGTAGCCGTAGTTGTTCTCCTTCGACTGACGGATCTTCTCGACTACGATCGAGCCCTCACCACCAGCGTTCTGAACGATGATGCGCATCGGCTCTTCGATCGCGCGACGGATGATGTCGACACCGATCTGCTCGTCGGCTTCGGCGAGCTTGAGCCCCTTGAGCGACTTCTGCGCGCGCACAAGTGCGACACCCCCGCCCGGGACGATTCCCTCCTCGACAGCTGCACGCGTAGCATGAAGCGCGTCTTCAACACGCGCCTTCTTCTCCTTCATCTCGCTCTCGGTCGCGGCACCGACGTTGATCACCGCCACACCGCCTGCGAGCTTGGCCAGACGCTCCTGCAGCTTCTCCCGGTCGTAATCGGAGGTGGTCTTCTCGATCGCGGCCTTCAGCTCCTTGATGCGTCCCTTGATCTTCTCTTCATCGCCCTGACCATCGATGATGGTTGTGGTTTCCTTGTCGACGACGACACGCTTGGCGCGACCAAGATCGGTCACGACGGCGTTCTCGAGCTTGAATCCGACTTCCTCCGAGATCACCTGGCCGCCTGCGAGGACTGCGATGTCCTCGAGCATTGCCTTGCGACGATCGCCGAAGCCTGGCGCCTTGACCGACGCCACGCGAAGCGTGCCGCGAAGTTTGTTGACAACCAGAGTAGCCAGAGCCTCACCTTCGATGTCCTCGGCGATGATCAGCAGCGGCTTGCCCAGCTGCGCGACCTTCTCGAGGATGGGGAGAAGGTCTTTCATCGATGAGATTTTCTTGTCGTGAATGAGGATCAGCGCGTCCTCGAGGACAGCTTCCATCTTCTCGGGATCGGTGACGAAGTACGGCGAGAGGTATCCGCGGTCGAACTGCATTCCTTCCACGGTCTCCAGCGTCGTCTCGAGACCCTTGGCCTCCTCAACGGTAATGACGCCGTCCTTGCCCACCTTCTCCATCGCGTCTGCGATCAGATCTCCGATCTCCTTGTCGTTGTTCGCGGAGATGGATCCGACCTGGGCGATTTCTTTCTTACCCTTGGTCGGAACGCTCATCTTCTTCAGCTCTTCGACGATTGCGCTAACTGCGGCATCGATGCCGCGCTTGAGAGCCATCGGGTTCACACCAGCGGTGACGTTCTTGAGTCCTTCACGGAAGATCGCCTGCGCGAGAACGGTTGCGGTGGTGGTTCCGTCGCCGGCGAGGTCGCTGGTCTTGGTAGCGACCTCCTTCACCATCTGCGCACCCATGTTCTCGAGCGGATCCGAAAGCTCGATCTCCTTTGCTACGGTAACGCCGTCCTTGGTGACGGTCGGCGCACCGAACTTCTTGTCGATGACGACATTACGTCCCTTCGGACCAAGCGTAACCTTGACGGCTTCCGCGAGCTGATCAACGACGCGCTTGAGAGCCGCGCGTGCATCGGTATTGAAGTGTAGTTCTTTGGCTGCCATATGAATCGCTCTTTAGTGTTGGTTAGGCGACGACCGCGAGAACATCGGACTCGCGGAGGATCAGGTATGTCTCGGCGTCGATCGTGACTTCGGTTCCACTGTACTTTCCATAAAGAACCTTGTCACCGACCTTGAGCTCCATCGGAACGCGAACGTTCTTCTCGTAACGGCCGGGGCCGACGGCGATGATCTCGCCCTGCTGCGGCTTTTCCTTCGCGGTGTCGGGGATGAACAACGTGCCGCGCTTCTGCTCGGTCTCCTCGAGCGCTCTGATCATGACGCGGTCTGCGAGGGGGGCGACTTTGGTGCTCGATTGTGTTTTTGTAGCCATAATTAGCTGCCCTTCTGCTGAAAATGTGGCTGGATGGTGAAACGTCGTTGTTAGCACTCGATTGTAGTGAGTGCTAAGCCACTAACATAACCGATTTTGGAGTCCCGCGTCAACCCGCCAGATGCCAAGGTCCGGCAAGGTGCCCTATGGGTCAACCGGCCAGGATTTCGTAGCCCATCCGTATACCTTTTAGGGTCAGAAAGGGGTCAACCAGCTCCAGCTCGGCGGAATGGGGCTGGATCGACTCGGCCAGTCCGCCCGTCGCCACGACCAGGGGGGCTTCCCTGTTTGGCCACTCCTTTTTTATACGCCGGACGATTCCGTCGATTGAATCAACGGCCCCGTAAAGGACACCTGCCCGAATGCACTCGTCCGTGCGACGGGCAATGACCCGCTTGGGGGGCACGATATCCGTCGCCGGGAGCTGCGCGGTCCGGCGGAACAGGGTATCGGCGGAGATCATCACGCCGGGTTGGATCACGCCGCCCAGGAAGGTCCCATCCGCCGTAATGCAGTCGTACGTCGTGGCAGTTCCAAGATCGACAACGATGGCGTCGCGCCTGTATGTCCGGCTCGCCGCGAGTGTGTTCGCGATCCTGTCCGCCCCGACGGTAAAGGGCTCCTCGACATCCAGCTTCACTGGAAGCTTGGCGCGGGCATCGATCATCCTTGGCCTCCGCCCAAAGCACATCTCGCAAGCTTGGGCAAGCATGGGCGTGATCGCCGGGACGACCGAACAAATGGCCGACCCTGAAATTCCGTCCGGCGATGCGATAGCAGTACCAGTGATCGAGCGTATCAGAATCGCGAGCTCGTCGGCTGTCCGCGGAGCGGCGGTTGTGATGCGCCAGTGCGAGACAAGCTCTTCGCCCCTGAAAATTCCGATCGTGATCTCGGAGTTGCCGACGTCGAACACTGCGATCATGGAGAATCCTCGAGTACGAGAGAGCCCGACCGGAACGAAGCCACTGTATCAGCGAGCGCCACCAGCAGCTCGCCAGTCGCGGATATCCCGGCCACGCGACCGAGCGCCGGCTGGATGCAGATCTTTCCCCGAGCCAGGTCGCGCGCGTTGAACGCTTCCAGCTCTCCCGTGTCGAGCGGACCGGTCGCGCCGGCTGCGGATCGCACGGCGGGGATGAGCTCGCCAAGAACATCGACGCGCGTCGTTCCCGGTTCAAGGCCCGCTGCGCTTTCCATGTTCTCCGGAGGCCGGACATTGATCCCCATCCCGATGGCGATCCACTCGACGGAGTGCTCGCGCCACCGCGCTTCGACGAGAATTCCGGCGAGCTTCCCCTGATCCAGATAAAGGTCGTTGGGCCACTTCAGCCGAATCGGTTCCAGCGCGAAACGATCGAGCGATTCAGCTGCTGCCATTCCCACCCTGATTGAAAGGACATCCAGTCCAGAAGTGTCGGCCGGACGCTCGATCAGCGTCAACCAGAGGCCGGCGTCCGGCGACGACTGCCAGGTCTTCCCGCCCCTGCCGCGCCCGGCCCTCTGCTCGTTGGCAATTACGAGCGTTCCTGCCGGGGCGTCATCCGCCGCGAGTTTGTGCGCCACGTCCATCGTCGAGGTCACTGACTCCAGGAGCTCGACTCTTGGAAGCTGGAGTTTGTCCCTTAACTCGGCTGCAGTCGCGCCATCCAGGCGCGGAACGTCATCCGCGGGCGTAGACCACCGCCAGCACCGCGATGCCGAGAAGGATGCGGTAGGCGGCGAAGATGCCGTAACTGTGGCGGCTCACGTATCGCATCAGAATCGAGATCGCAAGCCATCCGCTGATCGCCGACGCGACTATGCCCGACATCAGCTCGTTGGTCAGGCCGCCCTGGTGCAGAGCCTTCGGACCTTCGAGGATCACTGCAGCGGCGATGATCGGCATGCTCATCAGAAAGCTGAACTCTGCCGCGGCTTCCCGATCGAAGCGAAGTCCGCGCGCCGTGGTAATCGTGGCGCCGGATCTCGACACGCCAGGAATAAGCGCGATCACCTGGGAGAGTCCGATCAGGAGGGAATCGATCCAGCGCATCTCGCCCAGTATCCGCCGTTGGTCGACCAGCTTGTCGACGATCCACAGCAGCGTGCCCATGACGATGAGGGCGATCGCGATGATCTGCGGGCTTCTGAACGCCGACTCGGCTCTGGACTGCAGTATGAGTCCGCCGATCGCGCCGGGGATCGTGGCGATGATCAGGTAAATCACCCGACGCTTTTCCGGCGTCTCGATCCGGCCGGTGGTGATGATTCCAAACGCCGCGCGAATGAGGGTGAGCCATTCCATTCGGAAGTACCACAGGACCGCAAGAAGAGTCCCGAAGTGGAGCGCTACGTCGAACGCGAGTCCGGGGTCTTCCCACCCGAGAAGCCACGGCGCTAGGGTCAAATGCGCCGAGCTGCTGATCGGCAGGAATTCCGACAGCCCCTGGATGATGCCGAGGACGATGGCCTGTAGAGGAGTCATGGCGTTTTTGTGGGAAGTGATGTTCGGTAGAGGGACTCGTACCTCGTAACGATGGCGTCGCGGGAGAATCGCTCTCGCGCGTCGGCAGCGGCAAGGCGGCTCATCGCAGCCCAGCGTTTTGGATCCTTGAGTATCTCGAGAGACGCGGCCGCCATCTGCGGAATGTCTCCGACCGTGCAGAGAAAGCCTGTCTCTCCATCGCGCACGACCTCGGGAAGCCCGCCCGCGTTCGTACCGACGACTGGAACGCCGGACGCGAGCGCTTCGAGCGCGCTCAGTCCGAAAGACTCGCTCTGGCTCGGCAACAGAAACAGGTCGGCCGCGGCAAGCAGTGGTGCGATTTGCTCGAGCTTCCCCAGGAACGAGACCGAGTCCTCGACGCCGAGCATGCGCGCCTCTTCTTCGGCGGCGGGTCTGTCCGGCCCATCTCCGATCATCACCAGCACGCACGGGAGCTCGCGATTCACCTCCGAATAGACCCGGATCACATCCCGAATGCGCTTTACAGCGCGAAAGTTCGACACGTGCATCAGGATCGGCTTCGAGCGGCCGAACTGGTTCTTCAGCAGCGGCGGGTATTTCTCCCTGTTGTAGATATCGGGGTCGATGAAGTTGTGAATGACGTCGATTTCCAGCCCTTCGCATCCGAACGCCCGGCAAGTTTCGTCCTTCAGATAGTTCGAGACAGCCGTAATGCGATCCGATTTCTCGATCGAGAACTTGGTGATCGGGAAGAAAGAAGGATCCTGGCCAACGATGGTAATGTCGGTTCCGTGCAGAGTAGTGATGAGATGAACATCCTCGTCCGTCTCACGCAGCATCTCACGTGCAATCCAGGCGCTGGTGGCGTGGGGAATGGCGTAGTGGCAATGCAGCAGCTCGAGCCGGTGGGTCCGGACGACTTCGTGCATCCGCACCGCCAGCGCTAGATCGTAGGGCGGAAACTCGAACAGCGGATAGCGGCCTACGTCGACTTCGTGAAAGAAGATCCGGGGAAGAAAGGAGGGCAGCCGGAAGGGCTGCCGGTAAGTGATGAAATGGACCTCGTGGCCCCGATCGGCCAGCGCGATCCCCAGCTCCGTCGCAACGGCACCGGATCCGCCGTACGTCGGATAGCAGGTAATTCCAATCCTCACTCAGATCTCTCCCACCACTCTCGCGCGATGGTCAGGGCGTGAGGGTCATCAGGATTCAGGTGTGTTACTGCGGCCACCGGCAGCTGGTTTCTGAACCAAGTGCGTTGGCGCTTGGCGTACTGTCGTGTCTCAATAATGACCCGCTCCGTTGCTGATGACAAATCGACCGCGCCCTCTACGTGACTCCGCATCGCCATGTATCCACTCGCCTCCCAGGCGGGTGCATCGGGGGCAACCATGCGAATCAGCTCTCGCACCTCATCCGCCCACCCGGCTTTGAGCATTCTCCCAACCCTCGCCTCGATTTTCGCTCCCAGCACACTCCCGGGATCGACGACCAGGTATGTGGGCGCCTGCGCGTCCGTGTCCGCATCCCTCGCGGCCTTGTCCATTGAATGAAGATCGCTGATGCGCGACCCGGAGAGGAGCGCCGTCTCGATTGCCCGTAACAACTGGGTGCGGCCGAGGTGGGCGCGCGCGGGATCGAGTCGTTGACACCAGCGGCGTAAATCATCGATGGACATTTTGGCGAGCTCACCCTCGAGCTGCGCGCGTTGAGTCGGATCGTGTTCAGGGGCCTCGAACAACGGGTCGACGAGCGCCCTGATGTAAAGTCCAGTGCCGCCGACAACGACCGCTTGCTTGTCGATCTCGCCCGCGCTCTCGATCCATTCGGCCGCTTCGTCTGCCCATCTCGCGGCGGAGTACCGCTCCTCCGGTTCGATGACGTCGATACCGAAATGGGAAATCCGAGCGCATTCCTCCCGCGTCGGCTTGGCAGTTCCAACATTGAACTCGCAATAAATCTGACGCGAATCAGCGCTGACGATCGCCGCGTTGTAGGTATCGCAGAGCTCCAGCGCCAGGTCGGACTTTCCCGAGGCCGTCGGGCCGCAGATGACACGAAGCTTATCGCCGGCCAAACCGCCGCTCTACTTCGTCCCAGGTGAGATGGACAATCGTCGACCTGCCGTGAACATCGTGGGCCGGGAGGGTCGTGTCGCGAAGTGAAGCGAACAGCGAGCGCATTTCGCCCTGCGACAATTCTTCTCCGGCCTTGATCGCCGCCTTGCAGGCGACCGTGGCGGCGAGACGCTCGTGCTTCGCCGCGGCACCGGCGACGCGATCTCCCGTGAGAGCGTCGAGCGTCTCCCGCAAGCACCGCTCTGCGTCAAACCGGGCGTGGGGCATGGGAACTGTGTTAACAATCAGCGTGTGCCCTCCGAATCCTTCCACCTCGAACCCCAGCCGCTCGAGATACTCGCGATTGGCCTCGAAAGCTTCACCTTCGGCCGGGCCGAGATGGAGCGTGAGCGGAAGCAGCAGCCGCTGCGCCGGAGCAGCGCCACTCTCCAGCGTGCGCATGAACTGCTCGTACAACACGCGCTCGTGGGCAGAATGCTGGTCGATGAGCACGAGTCCGTCCTCGTGCTCGAACCCAATGTACGTACGCCGCAGCTGGAACAGAACTGGTATGGGCGCCGGAGGAGCGGCAACCCCGGCGGATTCTTTCGCGACGAATTCTCCGGCCACAGTCTCGAAGTCAGGCACCTGTTGATCGAACAACGGGACGTCCCTGGCTGCCTGTGGCTGTAGAATCTCGGAGTCCGGATTGGGGGGGAGGTCGACGGGGCGAAAACTGAAACTCGATCCGCGGAACCCCAGCGACGCAGCGCTGTCGAAATTTCCCAGAGCGCGTCGCACCGCTGATTCGACTGCGCGTTCAACTGTCCATCGGTCCCGGAAGCGAACTTCGGCCTTGGCGGGATGCACGTTCACGTCGACGCTGTCGGCAGGCACCGTGACATTGAGGAAGAACGACGGCCTCACCCCCGCGATGATTGTCGAGCGGTAGGCTGTTTCAGCTGCCCGAGCGATCCCGGCATCCCGGACGGCGCGGCCATTGATGGACAGGAATGCGCGACGCGTGGAGGTTCCGACATCGGCGGGTCTCTGAACGAGCCCGCTCGTATGGATGGGACCGGCAACGTCGTCGACATCGAGCAGGTCCTCCGCGTATCGCCCGCCCCAGATGGCCCCCAATCGGGACCGGACGCTCGTGACGGGAGGGAGTGTGAGAGCGCTGCGGCCGTCGTGAGTGACATTTATTCTCGCCGTTGGCTGAGTGAGCGCCAGCGCGGTGAGGGCATCGACGGTGCTCCTCCACTCGGATCTCGCGCTCCGCAAAAACTTGAGCCGCGCCGGCACGTTGTAGAACAGCTGGGCTACCGATACGGTCGTCCCCCGCCGCCGCGCAATGCGCTCAGCACGACCGATCTGCCCACCCAACACTTTCGTAGAAGTGCCTTCGCCGTCGGCGGCCGCGGTCTGAATCTCGAACTGTGACACGGAAGCAATCGCCGGTAGAGCCTCTCCTCGAAAACCGAAAGTGGATACTCCGACGAGGTCGGATGCCTTCCGGATCTTGGAAGTGCCGTGTCGGGCCAGCGCCAGCGGTACATCGTCGGCGGACATGCCGGCGCCGTCGTCGCTCACGCGGACGAGCTTACGTCCTCCATCCTCCAGCGTTACCTCGATCGCAGAGGCTCCCGCATCAATCGCATTTTCGACGAGCTCTTTCACGACGGAAGAAGGCCGCTCGACGACTTCACCCGCCGCGATCTGGTCGGCGACAAGGCCTGGGAGTATTGCAATCAAAGACATGCTGGTACCGAAGCTACCAATCCTTTCCTCTTGGTGGCGTGGGGACGTTCTTTTTCTGTCGCTTTCCTTGCACGTCCGTCTCCTGATCCTCGGCAGCGTTTAGCACGGCCTCCGCCTGTTGCGGCGTCATTCCCGGAACCGGCTTCGGAGCCGGAGCCTGATTCTGGCTCTGTGCCGGGGAGGGACTGGGGTTGTTGCTCTTGCCTCCACCGCCGCCGCCTCCTCCTCCTCCACCGCCACCACCACCACCTTTTTTCTGACGAAGCGCGAGCTCGTAGTTCCACCGCGCATCCGAATCCGCGATCGCAACCTCAAGAATCTGTTTGTACCGGAACAGTGCGCTGTCGAGTGGCGCGTCGGCTGAGTCCCGGGCGCGGCGACCCTGGACGAGGTAGTCGAGACCCAGGTTGAATCTGGCGTGGTGTCTGACTTCGGTGTCCTTTGAGTCCGCGGCTTTCGTGAGAGGCGGGACGGCCAGCTTGAGTGAGTCGCGCTGGAGCAGCTTCGTGCCAGCGTTGTACAGCGCGACGGCCTCTTTGTCACGCGACGGCGCTCGCGTACACGAAGCGGTCAGCAGAAGCATTGTGGCTGTCGTTGCCGCTGCGGCGATCGCCCGTCGGCGACGATGGCGAGTTTGCGAGAACGTGTCTGCGGCGAGTAGCAAGAGCGCGGCAAGCACGAACCACTGATACTGAACACCGAGATTCTCCCCGGAGACGACGGATCGCGGATTGGCGCGCAGGTTGTTCAACGCCAATCGGATTTTGCCGGCCTTGTCTGGCGTCCGCGCGTCGATAAAAACACCCTTCGCTTCGTCGGCTATCTGCTTCAGCAGCTGCGGATCGTAGTGCGTAACGACGACGTTGCCGTTCTCATCGCGTTTCTGCGTGACGACGCGGTTTTCTACTACGGGAATTGTCGAGCCCTGAGTCGTACCGTACCCGACCGTAATGACGCTTATTCCCGTCTCGCGCGCACGTCGTGCTTCGCTTAGCACTTCGTCGGGGTTGTCGAATCCTTCCCCGTCACTCATGAGGATGATCGCACGGTCGCCGGGAGTCTTGTTCAACGACAGGAGATTGGTCGCCTGCCTCAGGGCGCTGGCGAGCGAGCTTCCTCCCTGGCCGACGATTGACGGATCGAGGTTCTGGAGAAACAGGTCGAGCGCGCTGTTGTCCACGGTGAGGGGAGTGAGGATGTAGCTGCGGCCAGCGAACGCCAGCAGCGCAAACCGGTCTCCCGGAGAAAGATCGCGCAGTCTATTGATCTCCTGCTTCATCGCCTGCAGCCGGCTGGGTCTTTCGTCAGTGGCCAGCATGGATAAGGACGCGTCCAGTGCAAGCACTACATCGACGCCCTGCTGTTTCACTACGGTCTGTTCGACACCCCAACGCGGACCGGCAAAGGCAAGGCCCAGCAGCAGCGCCGCGAGAGCGGAGCGCAAAACCCGGGTCCAGGCGCGATGCGGAGTTATCGACGGTGCAAGTCTCGCGATCATGGACGGAGTGCCGAGTCTGGAAAGTCTCTGACTGCGCGCCCGCACCCCCCAGCGCACGAGCCACGCAGTCGCCGCGGCCAGGGCTACCGCAAACGGCAGCGCCCACGGCCATTGCACGAAGCGCATGAAGGCCGTCATGGCAGCGGCGCCTTCCACGCCACCAGCGCCAGCTCGGCGAAGAGCGCGAGGAGTCCGAGGATCAGTGGCCAGCGAAACAACTCCCGGTACCTCACCGTGGTAGTCGAGTGTACCGGCGCCCTCTCCATCTGATCGATGTAGGAGTAGATGTTCTGGAGAGCTGCGGCATCGCGCGCTCGGAAATATCTCCCGCCCGTCATCCGCGCGATGTTCGTGAGGAGGGCCTCATCGATCTGCACCGGCTGATACTCGTAATTCAGACCACCCGCGGCGTTCCTCCCGACGGGGACGGGAGCCATTCCGACGCTGCCCACCCCGATCCCGTAAATCTTTATTCCATACGCAGCAGCCGCCTTCGCCGCAATAAGCGGGTCGACAGAGCCGCGATTGTTCACGCCGTCGGTGAGAATGATCATCACGCGGGATCGTCCGGGGGCATCTCTGAGCCGATTGGCAGCCGTCGCGATCGCTGTTCCAATCGCCGTTCCGTCCTCGAGCTGTCCCGCCTGGAGGTTCGTCACCGCCTGCATCACAACGGGATAATCGGTCGTGAGCGGCACCTGAGTGAGGGCC
Organism: Gemmatimonadales bacterium; assembly: GCA_038227135.1. Taxonomy (GTDB): domain Bacteria; phylum Gemmatimonadota; class Gemmatimonadetes; order Gemmatimonadales; family Gemmatimonadaceae; genus UBA4720. The sequence goes on along the minus strand of JBBRQC010000017.1, from coordinate 2,436 downwards.
TCCCCGGCAAATGCGACGATCCCGATTCTGTCGGATGTGCGTCGCGAGATGAACTGCTTCACCTTCTGCTTAGCGACCTCGATCCGGTTGGCCGGACGAAAGTCGAGCGCGAGCATCGAGCTGGAGAGGTCTATTGCCATCACTATGTTGATTCCTTCGCTCGTCTGTTTCTCGACGTGCGCGCCCGAGCGCGGCCGCGCGAGCGCGATGACGAGAAGAGCCAAAGCGACGTTTCGCAGCAGGAAAATGGTTTTCGGAATCCAGCTCCCCGTCGCCGGCCCTGTCGCCAGCACCGAAGTGCGGGAGAAGACGATCGCGTCCTTCCGCCGCCGCCTTCGCCAGATCCACCAGACCGGGAGCAGCAGCAACAGCCAAAGTGCTTCCGGAGTATAGAACTCGAAGAGCCCGAATACGTTCACGCCGCGCGCTCCCGCGTGGCCGCTTGTTTCGCGGGGGCTGACTCCGGGTTCAGCCTTGCCTCGACGTGGTCGACGACCGCACGAATCGACAGCCCCGACTGCCGCGATTCGTCTGGCGGCAGATCCTCGCCAGCGAACTTGACGAGGTCAGCGCGCTCCAGAAGATGCGGCAACTCTGCTTCGATGCCGTCGTGTGGCTGCATGGTTCGTAGCAGCTCGGCGGTGGTGTCGGAGCGGCGTACCCCCGGCACGCGTGCGACGAGGTACTCACGTACGACATCCACGAAAAGCGCGAGATGCTCCGGCCCGCGACCGGCTTCGAGGAGCCCCATCCGCTCGACTCGATCGAACTCGCGTTGCGCGCGTACGTAGGGATCGACTGGGGCCTTCGGGCGGTCTCTGTAGCGCCGCCATGCCCACCAGAGAAGAACACCCGCAATGATAGCCGCGCCGAGCAAGAGCCACGGCCACCAGCTGAATACCGCCAGGACGATCAACGGGCGGGGCGGCTTGGGAACACGCAGCGAAGTATCCGCCGGGAGGACAGATTTTACGAAGACGAATGCGCCGCTAAGAGGCAGGCGCCTCTCCTCTCCACCGAGAGCGGCGCGCACGTCCGGCAGCCGGAGCGGTTGCACCCCGATGTCCCACGCGACAAGGTGATAGAGGGCGACTGCGGTGTCGCCCAACATCGAAACCAGCTTTTCGCCCCGCAGCTCTATCGGTCGAACGCCATTCTGCATGGCGGTATCGGGCCCGGACGGAAACTCGAACCGGACGCCCATCGGCGCCGCAATCTTCACGAACAGGTTGAACGGCTGTCCGATGATCACCGTGTCGGGGCTGACCCGATAACCCATTTGGATCGGTATGGGAGCGCTCCCACCCTGCTGAGTCCGCGCCGCCAGCGGGAAAACCGCCTGCAGCAGCAGCAGGCCGATACCGATTCTCATCACCGGCGGCGAGACCTCGTTTCGCGAGCGCGAAAGAATCTCAACAGCGGCTCGACGACGCCGGCCTCGGTGCGTACCGCGACTTCGTCTATAGCCAGGCGGCGCAGCAGGTGTTTCCGGGTCTCTCTTTCCGCGGACACTCGACGCGAATAGGAATCGCGGACCAGCGGACTGCTGGTATCGACCTCGAACGTGTCGCCGGTTTCCGGGTCAATGAAGCGCGCGACGCCGATGTCGGGCAGAAGGCGCTCGCTCGGATCCTCGACGGTTACGGCGACGACATCATGGCGCTGCGCGAGCAGCTTGAGCGGATGATCGATGTCTCCCTCGAGGAAATCGGAGACGATGAACACGATCGCATGCTCATTGAGCATTCGCGCGACGTAATCGATCGCCGTCACCATGTCCGTTCCCCGCCCCACCGGCTCGAACGCCAGGAGGTCCCGGATTATGCGAAGCACGTGACGCCTTCCCTTCCTCGGTGGGATTACGTGCTCCACCCGATCCGTGAACAGCAGGACGCCAACTCGATCGTTGTTCCGGATGGCCGACATCGCGAGGACCGCAGCAAGCTCGCTTGCCAGTTCGCTCTTAAAACGCTTGACGGTTCCGAATCTCTCCGATCCCGAGAGATCCACGACGAGCATGACCGTCAACTCCCGCTCCTCGATGTATCTCTTGACGAAGGGACGTCGCATGCGCGCGGTGACGTTCCAGTCGATGGACCGAACTTCGTCGCCCGGCTGGTACTCGCGCACCTCGGAGAACTCCATCCCCTGGCCCTTGAACACGGAGCGGTACTCGCCCGTGAAGACGGAGTTGACGAGACCGCGCGTCCGCAGCTCGATGAGCTTTACCTGCCGGAGGATCTCCGGCGGCACGCCCATCGGCTTTTCGGGTGTGCGAGGCGGTGCAGCCTTTTTCTTGAGGAGCCGAAACTTCCCTATCACGGGGCCGGGATCGCCTCGAGCACGCGGCTTACGATCTCGTCGCTCGTCACCTCCTCGGCCTCCGCCTCGTAGGTGCGCAGCACGCGGTGGCGAAGCACGTCGGGCGCAATCGCC
>JBBRQC010000016.1:0-57667 GCA_038227135.1 Gemmatimonadales bacterium | reverse complement strand
GGAGATGGTGATGCCAGGGGACAACGTTCAGATGACGATCGAGCTTATTGCTCCGATCGCGATGGACGAGGGTCTTCGCTTCGCAATCAGAGAGGGCGGCCGCACCGTAGGCGCTGGCGTCGTCACCAAGATCCTCAAGTAGACGAAAGGCTCGCTCCGCTTCGGCGGAGCCGGCAGCACAACTCTATAGAAGTATCCACAGCTGAAGTCATAAGGACGAACACATGGCACGCGAAAAAATCATCATGGCCTGCGAGGTCTGCAAGAATCGCAACTATTTCACCGACAAGAACAAGCGCCTGCACCCGGAGCGCGTCGAGTGGAAGAAGTACTGCCCGCGCTGCAACGCGCACAAGCTCCATAAGGAAACCAAGTAAATGCGCGTGAAATCGTTTTGCGTGGCGGTCTGAGGTCATGGCCGTTGACGTAGTCGAGCGCCGTAGCTTTCCCAGCCGTCTCGTCCAGTTCTATCACGATGTTCAGGACGAGATGCGGAAGGTCACCTGGCCCGATCGCAATCAGCTGAAGGACACGACGATCAAGATCATCATCTTCGTGCTCTTCCTCGGCGCGATCATCGGCGTGATCGACCTCATTCTCCAGCTCATTCTCGTTCAGGGCATTCCATCTCTATTCTCGAGACGATGATCGTGACCACCGCCGACCACCGCTGGTACGCGATCCAGACGACCTCCGGCCATGAAAACAAGGTCCGCTCTCTGATTCAGCGCCGGATCGACTCCGACCCACGCCCTGCCGACGAGCGCGCGATCCGCCAGGCGCTGGTTCCGACCCAGGAAGCGGTCGAAATCAAGAACGGCAAGAAGGTGAACGTGGAGCGCAAGATTTATCCGGGTTACGTGCTCGTCGAGATGGTGATGGACCAGGAGACCGCGCACACGATCAACGGAATCCAGGGGGTCATCAAGTTCGTTGGGCACGAGCGACTGCCCCAGCCGCTCCGTGCCGAAGAGGTCAACCGGCTGCTGGGCGTCGCCGACGATTCCGTTCCCGAACAGGTCAAGGAAGAGATTCCTTTCCTCGTTGGGCAGGCCGTAGCGATCACCGAAGGGCCGTTCACCGATTTCAACGGCACCGTCGAGGAAGTTCTGTCCGACAAGGGGAAGGTGAGGGTGTCCGTTTCGCTGTTCGGACGGCCCACCAGCGTCGAGCTCGACTATTTACAGTTGAAGGGCTACTAATCCGGGACTCGACCGGTTAATTTCCTAGGCTGCACCAGAACGGACATCCGTACTCGGCGCGGAAAAAATTGATGGGCGCGGGTAAACGATCTCCGCGGGCAGTCGATCTAATGATCTGAAGTCACAGCGGCGCTACTCCCGCCGCAGGTGATGGCCCTTGCGCGGGGCGGCCGATGAGGCGAGGAGCGCACAGTCGGATACCACTACGACTCTAATCACACCGTGGGAGTCGGACGCGAGGTCATAGACTGGCCCACGCGACTAGAACACACTGAGGAGTATCATGGCAAAGAAGGCAGTTGGTTTCGTCAAGCTGCAGATCCCTGCAGGCAAGGCGAATCCGGCGCCCCCCGTGGGAACGGCACTCGGCCCCCAGGGAATCAACATCATGGCCTTCTGCAAAGAGTTCAACGCTCGGACGCAGGGTCAGGATACGATTCTCCCGGTCGAGATCACCATCTTCGCGGACAAATCCTTTTCCTTCATCACCAAGACGCCGCCAGCGGCCGTCCTGCTGAAGAAGGAAGCGGGAGTTGAGAAGGGGTCCGGCACGCCGAACCGTGTAAAGGTCGGCTCCGTCACCAAAGCGCAGGTCCGGAAGATCGCGGAGATCAAGCTCCCCGATCTGAACTGCGACACCATCGAGTCGGCAATGGCTATGGTCGCCGGCGCCGCCCGCTCGATGGGCATCGAGGTGAGGGACTGATGAAAGAGCACGGCAAGAAGTTCAAGGCGGCCGCCGAGAAGCGGAACGTCGACACGAGATACCAGGCGCGGCAGGCGATCGACATCGTCAAGTCCACCGCCTTTGCCAAGTTCGATGAGACCGTGGAAGTCGCGGTCCGTCTGGGCGTGGATCCGAAGCACGCAGATCAGGCTGTGCGGGGCACCGTCGTTCTGCCCGCCGGCACCGGTAAGACGGTGCGCGTGCTCGTCATCGCCGACGGTGACAAGGCGAAAGAAGCCGAAGCCGCCGGCGCCGATTTCGTAGGCACCGAGTACATCGCCAAGATCAAGGAAAACTGGCTCGACTTCGACGTCCTCATCGCGACGCCCGACAAGATGGGTCAGCTCGGCGCGCTCGGAAGGATCCTCGGTCCGCGCGGGTTGATGCCTAATCCGAAGGCGGGCACGGTGACGTTCGACGTCACGAGGGCGGTGCGCGAGGTGAAGGCGGGCAAGATCGAATACCGCGTCGACAAGGCCGGTAACGTCCACGCCGCGATCGGGAAGGTCTCCTTCACGCCCGAGGCGCTGGAGTCGAACTTCACGGCGTTCATGGATCAGATCGTCCGCGCGAAGCCGGCGTCCTCGAAGGGCGTCTACGTTCGCAACGTCGCCATCTCGAGCACGATGGGGCCCGGCGTCAATATCGACATCACCCCCTACCGTACGTAGCGATGAAACGATCAGAGAAAGAGCAGCTCGTTTCCGAGCTCAAAGACAAGCTTTCGAGCGCGCAATCGCTCTATTACACCGATTTCACCGGACTCAACGTGAAGCGGATGACCGAGCTTCGCCGCCGGCTCAAGAGAGCGGGCGTCGAGTACGTAGTCATCAAGAACACGCTGGCGCTCCGTGCAGTGAACGAGAGTGGTCTCGTCGGCATCAGGCTCAGTGGCCCCACCGGGCTTGTGGTCGGAAAGGATCCCGTGGCCGCCGCCAGAGTGCTCACGGAATTCGCGAAGGAGTTCGAGGACAAGCCCGCCATGAAGGGCGGGATGCTACAGGGCAAGGCGATAGACAATGCGCAGCTCAAGCGCATGGCATCGCTTCCAAGTCGCGAGCAAATGCTGGCTGATCTCGCTGCCGGCATGCAGTCACCCATGGCCGCCTTCGTCGGCGCGCTGAACGGGCTTCTTTACATGTTTGCAGGCGCGCTCGACGCGCTCAAGACTCAGCGCGAAGGCGCCTAAAATTTCTCAGGGAGAACTAACACAATGGCAAACGCAACCATGAGCAAGGACGAGATTCTCGACGCAATCGGCAACATGTCGGTACTCGAGCTCTCCGAGCTTGTCGAAGCTTTCAAGACCAAGTTCAACGTCACGATTTCCGCGGCGCCTGTCGGCGCGGCTCCGGCAGCAGGTGGCGCCGGTGCTGGTGCGGCCGCAGCGGCCGAAGAGCAGACCGAATTTGCGATCACGCTCAAGGAAGCTGGCGCCAAGAAGATCCAGGTCATCAAGGTCGTGCGCGAGCTGACCGGACTTGGGCTGAAGGAAGCCAAGGATCTCGTCGATGGAGCCCCGAGCGTCGTGAAGTCGGGCGTGACGAAGGATGAGGCCGCCGCAATGAAAGCCAAACTCGAAGAGCAGGGTGCAAGCGTCGAAGTGAAGTAATCGCGCGGGAGCGGGAGGGCTGAGGCCCTCCCGCTTCCGATGCCGTTACTCTCACTGCGACGATATGACCTGGACTCCAAAGCTCGTTCTACAACTGAAGCACTTTTGTTTGCTCCCCTCCGGACCCGCGAAAATTTCGCGGAAGACGGCGGCGGGGCTATTTGCGCCTGTAGGTGATTCATGCCCGAATTGATGAAGCAGATTTCATTCGCCAAGCTCGACCAGGGGATGCAGATGCCGCATCTCCTCGACATCCAGACCCGCGCCTTCGAGTCGCTGCTCCAGCTCGACGCGGCCTCGCAGAACCGCGAGGACATCGGACTCGAGCGCGTCTTCAAGGACCTGTTCCCGATCAGTGACGTCCACGAGAACTTCTCGCTCGAGTTCAAGAGCTACGCTCTTGGCGAGCCCAAGTACTCCGTGGCCGAGTGCATCGAGCGCGACATGACGTACTCCGCGCCGCTCAAGGCCACGCTCCAGCTGATCGTCTTCGAGACGACCGAAGCCGGTAAGCGTCCCAAGAACATCATCGAGAAGGAAGTCTATCTCGGTGAGCTTCCGCTGCTCACGCCACTCGGGACCTTCGTCATCAACGGCGCCGAGCGCGTGATCGTGAGCCAGCTGCACCGCTCGCCGGGAGTCGTGTTCGAGGAGTCGACGCACCCGAACGGCCAGCGCCTCATCTCGGCGCGCATCATCCCGTTCCGCGGCTCGTGGGTCGAGTTCACCGTCGACATCCATGACGTCGTGTACGTGCACATCGACAAGAAGAAGAAGTTCCCCGCGACCGCGCTCCTCAGAGCCTTTGGATACGGGACCAACTCGCAGATCCTGCGACTCTTCTTCGCCGTTCGCGAGCTGGACCTCGTCAGGAAGCGTGAGTCGCGCATCGACCAGCGCGAAGTGCTCGGTGCGATCATTGCCGAGGACATCGCGCTCGCCGGAACCGCGCACAACCCCGAGGCGCCCAAGCTCAAGACCAAGAAAGCCCGACTCGCGCTCGAGCGCGAGGAGTCCGAGCTGCTCGTCAAGGAAGGCGATGAGCTGACCGAAGAGGTTTTCAACCGGCTCCGTCGCCTCAATATCGACAAGGTCAAGGTATTCGCGTCCTACACGACGATCGATCTCCGCGACGAAATCGATGCCATCGAGCGCGGCGAGCGCCCGACGCGCCGCATCATCGCCGTGGATTCGGTCGATCCCGAGACCGGGGAAGTGATCGCCGAAGTCGGCGACAACCTCACCGACACGCTGATCAGGAAGCTCCGCAAGAACGACATCAACAAGGTGCAGGTCTTCGTTACATCGGGCCGCGCCGAGTCGATGCTGATCAAGAACACGCTGGCAAAGGATCCGACGCACACCGACGAGGAAGCGCTCAAGCAGATCTACTCGCTGCTCCGCCCGGGCGACGCCCCGAACCGCGAAACCGCGCGTCAGGCTCTGGAGAGACTCTTCTTCTCGCCCAAGAGATATGACCTCGGTCGCGTGGGTCGCTACAAGATCAACCAGCGCCTGATGACGAACCGTCCGGCCAGCGAGACGGTGCTCACCAAGGAAGATTTCGTCGCGATCATCCGCTACCTCGTCGAGCTCCACGAGGGACGGGGCTACACGGACGACATCGACCACCTCGGCAACCGCCGCATTCGGTCGGTTGGCGAGCTGATCGCCAACCAGTTCTCGGTCGGTCTGTCCCGCATGGCGCGCCTGGTCAAGGAGCGCATGTCGATCAACACGGATCCGGAAAAGATCTCGCTCGACGACCTCGTCAACGCTCGCACCGTCTCGGCGGTCATTCAGGCGTTCTTCGGATCGTCGCAGCTGTCGCAGTTCATGGATCAGACGAACCCGCTCGCCGAGCTGACGCACAAGCGTCGTCTCTCGGCGCTCGGACCTGGCGGACTCACTCGTGAGCGCGCCGGATTCGAGGTTCGCGACGTCCACTACTCGCAGTACGGCCGCATGTGCCCGATCGAGACCCCTGAAGGTCCGAACATCGGACTCATCACGTCGCTCGCGTGCTACGCCCAGGTCAACGACCTCGGCTTCGTCGAGACGCCTTACCGCGTCGTGAGGAACGGCAAGGTGACGTCCGATATCGAATGGCTCGACGCCAACCGGGAAGAGGATGTCGTCATCGCCCAGGCGAACGCCCGCCTCAACGAGGATGGCACTTTCGTCGACGAGCTGGTGCTTTGCCGCCAGCGCGGTGACGTCCCGCTCGTGCAGCCAGACCGCATCGACTATATGGATGTCGCGCCGGAGCAGCTCGTTTCCATTGCCGCCGCGCTCATTCCGTTCCTCGAGCACGACGACGCCAACCGCGCGTTGATGGGCTCGAACATGCAGCGCCAGGCAGTTCCCCTGCTGAATCCGCATACTCCGCTCGTCGGAACCGGACTCGAAGAGAAGGTGGCTCGCGACTCGGGCGCAGTAGTGATCGCGCGACGGGCCGGAACCATCACGAGCGTCACCGCCGACGAGATCATCGTCGACACGGGCGCTTCGGAGCGCGGCAAGAAGGATTCTGACCGTCCGCTCGCCAGACTCACCCAGCACGACCGCTACCGGCTCAAGAAGTACTGGCGCACCAATCAGGACACCGCGCTCAACCAGCGTCCGATCGTCAAGGCCGGGCAGAAGGTTAAGGCAGGCGAGGTCCTGGCCGACGGCGCTTCCACCGAAATGGGACAGCTCGCCCTCGGAGCCAACGTCACCGTGGCGTTCATGCCGTGGTACGGACACAACTTCGAAGACGCGATCGTGCTCTCCGAGAGACTGGTAAAGGACGACGTCTATTCGTCGATCCACATCCAGGAGCTCGAGCTGCACGTGCGCGACACCAAGCGCGGCCAGGAAGAGATCACACGCGAGATTCCGAACGTCGCCGAGGAAGCTTTGAGCGACCTCGACGAGCGTGGCATTGTACGCATCGGCGCGCACGTGAAGCCCGGCGATATCCTCGTCGGCAAGATCACCCCAAAGGGCGAGACAGAGCTCTCTCCTGAAGAGAAGCTCCTCACCGCCATCTTCGGCGAGAAGGCGAAGGACGTGAAGGATTCGTCCCTCAAGGTTCCGCCGGGAATGGAAGGCGTGGTTATCGACGTGAAGATCTTCTCACGCATCGAGGACCAGGTCGTGGAAAAGGACCGCGGCGAGAGAATCGGTGAGATCAGGAGACTCGAGGGCGAGGAGAAGATCCGCGTCAACGAAGTCCGCGATTCCGAGCTGAACGAGCTGCTCGGTGGACAGACCGTGTCGCTCGCGCTCAAGTCCGGAACGGTAGAGGAAGCAATTCCAGCCGGAACGAAGCTGACGGCGCAGATGCTCCAGGACCTGAAGATCTCGGGCCTGGATCTCAAGACGTTCAGAGTCGAAGACAAGAAGATGAACGAGCGCATCCGCACCATCATCGATCTGGCCAACGACGAGAAGGCCAAGCTCGAGGAGAAGGCGGAGGAGAGAATCGACCGCGTGCTGCAGCCGGATGAGCTGCCGCCGGGCGTCATTCAGCTCGTGAAGGTTTACATGGCCGAGAAGCGCAAGGTCTCGGTCGGTGACAAGATGGCCGGTCGCCACGGCAACAAGGGTATCGTTGCCCGCATCGTTCCCGAGGAGGACATGCCGTTCCTCCCCGACGGACGTCCTGTCGACATCGTTCTCAACCCGCTCGGCGTTCCGAGCCGTATGAACGTCGGACAGATTCTCGAAACCCACTTGGGATGGGCGGCTCGGTTGCTTGGCTTTTACGCCAAGACGCCTGTCTTCCAGGGCGCGAACGAGCGCGAGATCGGCTTGCTGCTCAAGCTCGCGGCGGTTGCGTGGGTTCGTGATGCGCTCGACCTCAAGGTCGATGGCGTCAAGATCAGCGATGACGAGATCCGCGGCATCATTGCCGACGTCAAAGCCGGCGCGCATTACGGCGAGCGCGTCGAGCTGCTCGCGGACGCGACGATCGATGCGCTTGGTGCGCGGGGCGTTTCAGCCGAAACGCGTGATGTGTACAACCGCATCCGTGAGTTCATATCGTCAGCCGCACGCGAGCTGGCGGGCAGAGATACGGCGGAAGTCGACAACCAGATCGCATTCCACAGCTACGCTTCTGGTGACGAGGAATACGAGCCCACGGCTCGTGCCCAGTACAAGTCGGCGGGGGCGCACATCGAGAAGAAGCGCAACACAGATCCTGCATCAGTCCTGGCCAGTCAGGAGCTGCCTTCGCTGGCGGCAGCGCTTGGACCCAAGAAGTCGGACATCGAAGTCGATGCGGCAGCCATGGAGCTGATGCGTCTCGCCGGAATCTCGGCGGGCGGCAAGGTCAGACTCCGGGACGGCCGTACCGGCGAGACGTTCGCAAACCCGGTGACGGTCGGCGAGATCTACATGCTCAAGCTGTCCCACCTGGTCGACGACAAGATCCACGCGCGGAGCATCGGACCCTACTCCCTCGTCACGCAGCAGCCGCTCGCCGGTAAGGCGCAGTTCGGCGGTCAGCGCTTCGGAGAGATGGAAGTGTGGGCACTCGAGGCTTATGGCGCTGCGCATACGCTGCAGGAAATTCTCACCGTCAAGTCGGACGATGTGAACGGCCGCAGCAGAGTTTACGAGGCGATCGTGAAGGGCCAGAACCTTCCCGAGCCCGGAATTCCGGAATCCTTCAACGTGCTCGTTCAGGAGCTGAAGGCGCTCGGAATCCACGTCAGCATGGGAGCGAACGCGACCAGCGGCTACGGCCTCGGCAACATGGGCTCCAGAAACGGCAACGGGAGCGAGGTATAACTGATGATTGATTTTCGCAGCACGCGCGAGACGCGCGCGTCTTCATTCGATTACATCCAGGTCCGCATCGCATCTCCCGAAGAGATGCGCGGCCCGAAGGATTCCAAGGAGCGCGAGCGGCTGGAGATGGCCGGTCTGCGCACGTGGTGGTCGTGGGGCGAGGTTCTGAAACCCGAGACGATCAACTACCGCTCGTTCAAGCCGGAAAAAGACGGCTTGTTCTGCGAGCGCATCTTCGGCCCGGTGAAGGACTGGGAGTGCCACTGCGGCAAGTACAAGCGCATCCGCTATCGCGGTGTGATCTGCGATCGTTGCGGCGTCGAAGTCACCCTGAGCCGCGTCCGTCGCGAGCGCATGGGTCACATCGAGCTCGCCGTGCCCGTCGCCCACATCTGGTTCTTCAAGACCCTTCCGAGTCCAATGGGGAATCTCGTCGATCTGACACTCCGCGATCTCGAGAAGGTGATCTACTACTCGAATTACGTCGTCGTCGACGCCGGCAAGCAGGAGTCGGTGCCCGAGAACATGGCGATCCCGGATAGCCCGGGCCGCCCGATCGAGAACAATTCGCTTCTCACCGAAGACGAGTACTTCTACCTCCGCCAGAAGGCCAAGGACGAAGGCGACAACGCGTTCTTCGCCGACATCGGCGCGCCCGCTGTTCGCGAGCTGCTCAAGAGAATCGATGTAGACAAGGTCGCGGAAGAGCTTCGCGCCGGTCTCGTCGACGAAGGCTCGCAGCACCGCAAGAAGCAGATGCTCAAGCGCCTCAAGGTGGTTGATGCGTTCCGCAACTCCGGCGATTCAGGCCAGGAGCGCAACAAGGCCGAGTGGCTGATCATGGACGTCATACCGGTGATTCCGCCGGATCTGCGTCCGCTCGTTCCGCTCGACGGTGGCCGGTTCGCCACGTCGGACCTGAACGATCTCTATCGCCGCGTCATCAACCGCAACAACCGGCTGATGAAGCTGATCTCGCACCGCGCGCCGGAAGTCATTCTCCGCAACGAAAAGAGAATGCTCCAGGAAGCAGTGGATGCGCTCTTCGACAATGGCCGCCGCTCCAAGGCGATTCGCGGTCGCGGGAAGCGTCCGCTCAAGTCGCTGTCGGACATGCTGAAGGGCAAGCAAGGCCGCTTCCGTCAGAACCTGCTTGGAAAGCGCGTCGACTACTCCGGTCGTTCGGTCATCGTCGTCGGTCCCGAGCTCAAGCTGCACCAGTGCGGTCTGCCCAAGGCGATGGCGCTGGAGCTGTTCAAGCCATTCATCATTCATAAGCTCGTCGAGAAGGGAATTGCCGAGACGGTGAAGCGCGCCAAGAAGATCGTGGAGAAGGAATCTCCAGAGGTGTACGAGATCCTCGAAGAGATCATTCGCGATCACCCGGTGCTCTTGAACCGTGCTCCAACCCTTCACCGGCTGGGCATCCAGGCTTTCGAGCCGGTGCTCGTCGAAGGAAAGGCCATTCGTATTCACCCGCTCGTCTGCGCGGCGTTCAACGCCGACTTCGACGGTGACCAGATGGCGGTACACGTTCCTCTTTCGTTCGAGGCCCAGCTCGAGTGCCGTCTGCTCATGCTGTCGTCGAACAACATTCTCAAGCCGTCGGACGGACGTCCCGTCGCCGAGCCCAGCCAGGACATCGTGCTCGGCTGCTACTTCGCGACGAAGGCTCCTCCGGGCTTCGACAAGTTCGACAAGAACGCGAAGTCTTACACCAACGTCGCCGAGGTGGAGCTGTCGCTGTCGCAGGACCGCGTGACGTTCCATACGCCGATCCGCTACTTCGTGCAGGACGTCGAAGGAAGTCGGTGGCTGGAGACGACCGTTGGCCGCGTGCTCTTCAATGCCATCATTCCGGCGGAGATCGCTTTCCAGAACCGGGAGATGAAGAAGAAAGCACTCGGTGAATTGGTGTTCGAGTCCTACAGACGCAGCGGGCTCCAGGGGACAGTACCGTTCCTGGATCGCCTCAAGGAGTTCGGGTTCCGCTACGCCACGCGCGGTGGAATTTCGATCGGAATCGAGGACCTCCATATCCCTGCCGAGAAGGAAACCCTGCTCGGCGAGGCCGAAGAGCGCGTCAACAGATTCCAGAAGGCGTACCAGACCGGCAACATCACGAACGGCGAGCGCTACAACAAGGTGATCGACACCTGGACCCACGCCAACAATGACGTCGCCGACGCCATGGTGCGCGCGATGCGCGAGTCGAACGACGGGTTCAATCCGGTGTTCATGATGTTCGATTCCGGATCGCGTGGATCGCGCGACCAGATCCGTCAGCTCGCCGGCATGCGCGGACTGATGGCGAAGCCGCAGAAGAAGCTCACCGGAGGCATTGGCGAGATCATCGAAAGCCCGATCAAGTCGAACTTCCGCGAAGGGTTGTCCGTGCTCGAGTACTTCATCTCGACCCACGGCGCACGTAAGGGTCTGGCCGACACCGCTCTGAAGACAGCGGACGCCGGCTACCTCACCCGCCGCCTCGTGGACGTCGCGCAGGACGTGACGATTACCGAAGAGGATTGCGGAACCATCCTCGGCCTCGACGTCGGAGCGCTGAAGGAAGGCGAGGACATCATCGAGCCGCTGGCCGAGCGTATTGTCGGCACCGTGGCAGCAGAGGATATTTACGATGTCCATGAGATAGACGAGTCCGGCCAGAGATCGCTGCTGGTCGAAGCGGGTCAGCTCATCGACGAGGACATGGCTCGCGGTATCGAAGAGTCCGGTCTCGAGACGGTGAAGATCCGCAGCGTTCTCACCTGCGAGGCGAAGCGTGGTCTGTGCCAGATGTGCTATGGCCGCAACCTCGCGACAATGGGAGGCGTAGACAGGGGCGAGGCAGTCGGAATCATCGCCGCGCAGTCGATCGGCGAGCCGGGTACTCAGCTCACGCTCCGCACCTTCCACATCGGTGGAACCGCGGCTCGTATCGCCGAGCAGACGGCCCGCAAGTCGAAGGTGGCCGGTACGATCGAGTATGGAGACAGACTCGTCGTCGTCACCAATGCGGAGAAGCAGCAGATCGTGACTTCGTACGAAGGCGAGCTCACGATCAAGAGCTCTGGCGAGCGCAACGCTTCAATTGGCGCGCGTCTCCAGGTTCCGCTCGGCGCAACACTGATGGTGAAGGACGGAGCCGAAGTGAAGAAGGACGACATCATCTTCACCTGGGATCCTTACACGAACCCGATCATCGCCGACGTAGATGGAACGCTCCGTTTCGTCGACCTGATCCCGAGCGAGTCGGTCTCCGAGGAGCTCGACGAGCTCACCGGTCTCCGGCAGACCGTGGTCATCGAAGACAAGGAGAAGAAGCTCCACCCGCACATTGAGATCATTGAAACGAAGGGAGGGAAGGAAAAGCGCCTTCGCGATTTCGTGATCCCGGTGGGCGCGCAGCTCACGGTCGAGGACGGCAAGAAGATAAGCGCCGGTACGACCATCGCCAAGATTTCCAGAGAGGCGTACAAGACTCGCGACATCACCGGTGGTCTGCCGCGTGTGGCCGAGCTGTTCGAGGCGCGTCGTCCGAAGGATCCAGCCACGATCTCCGAGATCGATGGCGAGGTGAGATTCGGCGACATCAAGCGCGGCAAGCGCGAGATCAGAGTGGTGCCGAAGGACACCCCGGTGGATGCGGAGGAGCCAGGTCAACTATACGAGATCGCCGCCGGCAAACACCTCCGGGTGCACGCCGGTGACTGGGTGAGAGCGGGCGACCGCCTCTCCGAAGGTCCGGTGAATCCGCACGATATTCTCCGCATCAAGGGCCCGCGCGCGGTTCAGGAGTATCTGCTCAACGAAGTGCAGGAGGTTTACCGCCTGCAGGGTGTGAAGATCAACGACAAGCACATTGGCGTGATCGTCCGGCAGATGCTGCAGAAGGTGCGCGTCCTCGAGAGTGGCGACACCGAGTTCCTCGAGGGGGAGCACGTCGACAAGCAGACCTTCCGGGAAGCGAACGACAAGGCCAAGAAGAAGAAAGAAGCACCTGCGGTGTCCGAACCTCTTCTTCTCGGAATCACCAAGGCCAGTCTCACGACCCAGTCGTTCATCTCGGCGGCCAGCTTCCAGGAGACCACGAGAGTTCTTACCGACGCCGCGATCCGCGGTGCGCGGGACGAGCTGCTTGGGCTCAAGGAGAACATCATCATCGGTCACCTCATTCCAGCCGGAACAGGTATGTACCGGTACCAGGAAGTGGAGATCGAGGGAGCACCGGTGCCACCCGCGCCGGCGCTTCCGTCAGAGCCGACGATCGCCGAGATTCTGGCGAGCGATTCGGACGCCGACTTCGTATTACCTGAGGCGGTTGCAGTTCCCGAGGAGATCTAGGCACGCTGGGCTCTGAGTTCTGCCTGGTAGAGAGGGGATGCAAGTCTTGAGTGGACAGTAGTGAGTTGTAAGTTGGTCAGTGGTTCCAGTGAGAGCGCTTTACTGATAACCACTGACAACTGACCAACTAACCAACTATCCACTCACAACTTGGATCCCCTTTCCTTTGGGCAGGACTTGATCAATCGCTTCGCGATTGCATTGGTTCTCCTTGTCTGTCTCCAGTTCGGCTGCGCGCGTGAATCACCCGCGCCTCCAGTCGTCTGGCACAATGAGGGCAGCTACCGCTGGCGGGATCTGCCGGTAACGGCGGGCGATCGCGTGGGATTCACCGAGCTGGACGCGGCAGACCTCGGCATTCATTTCGTCGACAGCGTGCGTGAGGACTCCGTGCTTCAGAATCGCAACCTTGCTCTGGGCTCCGGTGTGGCGCTCGGCGACGTCGACGGCGACGGATTGGTCGACATCTTCCTCGCCAGAGCAGGCGGGCCGAGCGCGCTTTACAGGAATCTCGGCAACTGGAGGTTCAAGGACATCACGCGGGAGGGGGGCGTAGAGCTGCGGGGCCGGAAGACTTTCGGCGCGACCCTCGTCGACATCGATGGAGATGGGGATCTCGATCTTTTCGTGACTTCTCTCGGCGGCCCGAATGGGTTGTTCCTCAACGACGGGCACGGACACTTCACCGAGACCACCGATGCAGCGGGACTCGCGTCCCACCGTGGAAGCACAACGGCGACTCTCGCGGATGTAGATGGCGATGGCACCCTCGATCTTTACGTCGCCAACTACAAGGCGAGGGACGCTCAGGACATTTTCCCTCCCCAGGAGCGGTACTTCGACCAGGTCGTGCGCAGAGTCGGCGATCGTTACGAGATTGCTCCGCGATTCCGCGAACACTACCGAGTGGAGACGCGACCGGACCTGGGCGCGGTTGTCCGTACGCAGCGCGCCGAGCCCGATTGGTTTTACCTCAACGACGGGACGGGAAAATTCCGGCAGGTACCGTTCACCTCGGCGCGGTTCGTCGACGAGGATGGGAAAACTTTCGCGGAAGAGCCCGACCGCTTTGGTCTCAGTGCCCGCTTTTTCGACGCCAACGGGGACGGATTCCCGGACCTCTACGTCTGCAACGATTTCGAGGATCCGGACCAGTTCTGGATCAACGATGGCAAGGGGAACTTTCGGTTGGCGCCGCGCTACGCGCTTCGCTCGAGCAGCAATTCATCGATGGCGACCGATTTTTCCGACATCGACCGCGATGGGAATACGGATTTCTTCGTCGCTGATATGCGGAGCCGGGACAGTCGGCGGCGCAAGACACAGTCACCGACTCACACCGCGCTGCCAAAGCAGATCGGCGTGATGGAAGACAGGCCGCAGATGCAGCGCAACACCCTTTTCCTGAATCGCGGCGATGGAACGTACGCCGAGGTCGCGAGCGAGGCCGGGGTGGACGGATCGGAATGGTCGTGGTCGTCGATCTTTCTCGACGTGGATCTCGATGGCTACGAAGACCTGTTGATCGGCACGGGGCACCTGTGGGACGTGATGGACTCCGACACCTGGGACCGGATCAGGACATCCGCGACTGGCGAAAAGTGGCACGACGAATTCAGGATGTTTCCCAGGCTCCCGCTCAAGAACGTCGCGTTCCACAACAACCGTGATCTCACCTTCACTGAAGCCGGAGAGAAATGGGGTTTCGCATCCAAGCCGGCCGTGACGCACGGGATGGCAGCGGCGGATCTCGACGGTGACGGCGATCTGGATATCGTCACGAACAGGCTGAACGGTTCCCCCGGCGTGTTTCGCAACGAAGCGGCCGCGAGTCGGGTGGCGGTGCGCCTCCGCGGCTCCCCGCCCAACACGGAAGCGGTGGGGTCGAAGATCGAGATCCTGGCGGGGAAGCTTCCGATGCAACAGAAGGAGGTGAGTGTCGGAGGGTTGTACCTCTCCAGCTCCGATCCACTTTATGTATTCGCCACCGCGGGAGCCGACACGCTCACGATAAACGTCAGGTGGCGGTACGGCCAGACGACCGTTCTCTCTGGTGTGCGTGCGAACCGGGAGTACGAGATCCGTGAGCCGCCGCGCGTCGCGGTTGTCCCGAAGTCAACAATCGCTCAACGCGTGGATACAGTGCCTCCCCTCTTTGTAGACGTCTCGAACATGCTGCACCACATTCACGTGGAGACGGCGTTCGACGACTACTTACGTCAGCCTCTGCTCGCGAACAAGCTCAGCCAGCTGGGCCCCGGGATAACCTGGTCCGACGTGGACGGCAACGGGACCGACGATCTCATCATCGGATCCGGACGGCTCGGCAAGCTCGCGCTGTTCGCGAACGCGGGTGGGCGCTTTACCGGGCGCCAGCTGAGTGGAGGCGAAGCTCCTGGAGACGAGACGACGGTCCTCGTGATGCCGGACGGCCACGGCGGAAAAGAGCTGCTTGTTGGCCAATCGAGCTACGAAGCCGCATCGCCCGAGGAGGCTCTCGCCCTCCCTTCGGTGGTCGCGATACCGCTATCCCGTGGAGCCGGCGTCGTCCGGGTTGTGGTGCCAGGCGACACGGCGAGCGTTGGCCCACTCGCCGCCGCCGATTACGATGGCGACGGAAACCTCGATCTGTTTGTAGGAGGAAGAGTACTCCCGGGCGCTTATCCGGTGCCGGTGTCCTCTCATCTCTATAAGTCCGATCACGGGAGGTATGTTCGCGATACCGTGAACCAGCACGTGCTCGACGACGTGGGGATGATCTCCGGGGCGCTGTTCTCGGATATTGACGGGGACGGGCATCCCGATCTCCTTCTCGCGCCGGAGTGGGGATACCTGCGGGTGTTTCTCAATCGAGGCGGAACGTTCGTCGAAGCCCCCGCGTCGTACGGCTTCCGCAATTTGACCAGCCGCTGGAACGGAATTGCCACCGGTGATCTCAACGGGGACGGCCGGCTGGACATTGTTGCGACGAGCTGGGGACGGAACACGAAGTACCACGTCAGCGCGAGCAATCCGCTTTTCGCCTACTACGGGAACTTCGACAACAACGGATCGCTCGACATCCTCGAGGCCCAGCGAGACGACGAGATCGGTGGAATCGCCCCGCTCGAGACATTGTCCCGCCTGAGTGCGGCACTCCCCGACGTTCGCGGAAGAGTCCACACCTTCGCCGAGTATTCCCGAGCGACCCTGGACAAAGTCGTCGGGCCCTCCTTGAAGCGGGCGCAGCGCCTCGAGATCAATACTCTTGATCACACCCTGTTCATCAACGATGGAAACCGGTTCACCTCCTCACCGCTTCCAACCGCTGCCCAGCTCGCTCCCGCCTTTTACGCGGGGATCGCAGATTTCAACGGCGACGGGAAGGAGGACATTTTCCTCTCGCAGAATTTTTTCCCCACCGAGATCGCTACGCCTCGCTATGATGCGGGGCTGGGTTTGCTCCTGCTCGGAGATGGCAAAGGAGGGTTCGCGCCGATGTCGAGCCGGGCATCTGGAATCGCGGTGTTCGGCGACCAGCGCGGTGCCGCCTTCGCCGACTTTAACCGCGACGGCAGGTTGGATCTGGCGATCTCCCAGAACGGTTCCGCGACGAAGCTCTACCAGAACGTCGGTGCGAAGAGAGGTATCGTCGTGCAGCTTGTTGGCCCGGCCGGAAATCCGAACGCTGTCGGGGCCCAGATCCGTTTGCATTATCCCGGCAACAGGTTCGGCCCTTCGCGCGAGATTCAGGCGGGGTCGGGCTACTGGTCGGTGAACTCGCCGACAGAGGTGATGGGACTAGTGGGAGATGCGGACGCCGTCTGGGTTCGCTGGCCCGGAGGACGAGAGACGATCGAGCCGATTCCGCGCGGACAGACCAAGGTTCGCGCGGTGGGTCCCCACTAGTAGGGCGACGCCTTGGTCCAGATTCCGATCACACCGCAACCCGAATCAGGGCCGAGGTATTCTGCGGGAGTCTCCGAGGGACCGAGATAGACCTCGACACCTTGAATGTCCCCGACCGGCGTGGTTGGCCCGAACGTCGTCGAGAGCCGACCATCGACAAAGTAGGCCGGTGCGCACCCGTGAGTGGAACGCGAGGTTTCGACGATGCAGGTGAAGCCCGAGCACTCCGTTCGTATGCCACGCATGGTTTGAAGGAGGTCCGAAAGATTTACCGCGCTCCGCGACTCGATCTCGCCCTTCGTGAGAAACTGTCCGCGGTGCGAGGCCCGGCGACGGTCGAAATCCTCGAATCTGCGTCCGACGCTCGCGCTGTTCCCGCTGACGACGACGCTTGGCAAAACCGGAGGCACGGTCGTCATCTGGAATGTGTGCGTGACACTCTGGCCTGTAGAAACATCGAAAGACCTGGCCGATGGGATGTACCCCACCGCGTGGACCTGCACTACATACGAGCCGGCGTCGAGAGGTGAATGAAGGAAATGGCCTCCTTCGTCGGAAATCACGGACCGGGACAGAGTCGGGATCGTGACTGAAGCCCCGGCGATGGGCATTCCGGTTTGTGCATCAACGGTGGTGCCCGCGATTGAGCCATTGGTCTGTGCGCCCGCAACATGCGCGCAGGGAACAAGGAGGGCCAGGACCAGGAACTGGTAGGCCACAACCGTCAAAAGACCATGGCGGCGTGGTGGGACTGGGGGCCGCATAACCCGCCTTCTTTGGGGATGATTTGAGTCTAGCACCGGGAACCGGGAAAGGGCAACCCAGACCTTGCCGGGCTCAGCCGTTTTTACAGTTGGGTATTGCGCTAGAGCACGCAACTTCTCACTTTTCGTCCCAAGCGCGAGACCAAACCCCCCGCCCGGCCTACCCGTCCTGTCGAGGCTTTTGCTCGTGGTCGATCGCATCGAGATAGATAGCGAGCGTTCTCTCGATGCGTCAAACAATTCCTGTTCCACACTGTTTTTCCCTGCGGCAGCGAGTCGGTGACTTCCATGCGGCAGGACATCCTTTTTGGGGGGACACACCATGAGGAGAGAGAGTTTCGTTAGAAGTTTGCTGGTCGCTGGAGCGTTGTACGCATTGAGCGTCGGCGCTAATCCGGCATCGTCGCAAGCCACCGCAACCATCACCGGCAAGGTAACTGCGGAAAGCGGTAGACCGGTCGGCGGAGCGTCGGTGTTTTTCCCCGACTTCCACATCGGCGCCAACACCGGCCCCGACGGCAGCTACACCATCCGGCTCCCAGCGGATCGCGTGAACGGGCAGACGGTTCAGCTCACAGCCCGATATATCGGCTACAGTCCTGTCAACCACGCGGTAACCCTCAGCGCCGGAACCCAGGAGCAGAGCTTCTCGCTCACGAAAGACGTAGTGCAGCTGAACGAGGTCGTCGTGACGGGCACCGGGAGCGCCACGGAAACGAAGAAGATTCCGTTCGCAGTCGGAGTCGTCTCCGCGGACCAGCTCAAGGAGACTCCGTCGGTGACACCGCTGGGTGGTCTGGCTGGGAAGGTTCCCGGCGTATCGGTGCTCGACAACTCCGGAGAACCAGGCGCAGCTCCCTCGGTCCGGTTGCGCGCTGCCACGAGCCTGACCGGCACGCAGGAGCCGCTCGTAATCATCGACGGAACCGTCAGCCACTTCTCGCTTGCCGACATCAACTCTGAAGACATCGAAAGAATCGAGGTCGTGAAGGGCGCGGCAGCGTCGTCGCTCTACGGATCCAACGCCGCGAACGGCGTGATCCAGATCTTCACCAAGCGTGGAGCCAACAACCCTGAGGGCGAGCTGCAGATTCAGGTTCGAAACGAGATCGGCCGCTCTTTGGTGCCCACGCTCATTCCGCGGGCGGAAGCGCATGCGTGGGAGATCGATCCGGCTACCGGAGATTACCTGCGGACTGCTGGCGGCGCCCGTATCCCGAAGGCCGACGGCATAGCTGACAATCCCTACAAGGTCATCTACAACCCGCAGCAAGAGGCGCTCCACACCGGAAAGTTTCTCACCAACTACGTCTCGTTCGGGCAGCGCAAGGGCACGACGAATTACAACGCGTCGTTCCAGAACACGAAAACCGATGGAATTCTGTTCGGTATCAAGGGCTACAACCGGCAGAACTTCCGCGTAAACATGGACCAGGTCTTCAATGACAAGCTGGATGCGTCTTACGGCGCATTCTACGCGAAGTCGAACAACGATCAGACGACCCAAGGTCCGGGCTCCCCGTTCTTCGCGCTGACCTTCGTCGAGCCCGACGTAAATCTGCTTCTGCCAAATCCCGACGGAACGCCATATCGTGCGCTGATTCCGGACAGGATTTCGAACGCATCGAATCCCCTTTACTCTCTCTCCAACATTCAAAACAGAACGGACCGTACCCGCTTTACCGGCACGGGAAGAGCGCGCTATCGCCTATTCGATTGGCTGACAGGCGAAGGGAACTTCAACTACGACGAAGAGTCGAATTCCTATAAGTCACTGACGCCGTTCGGATTCCTCGACGCGGCAGGCAATCCGACCGACGGCAACCTATATCAGCAGGACGATCACGGTCGTAGCTACAACGCGGGCGCCAACCTGACGAGTATCCAGAAATTCGGGGTCCTCACCAACACCACCCGTGCCAGTTACTCGTACGAAGATCAGTTCCTGACGCGATTCCAGCTCAACGCATCGAAGCTCACCGTTACCAAGACACCGGAATTCACGGCGGTGGACCAGCAGAGCTTGCAGCCGAGCTCGTTCACCGACCCAATTCGTACGCGCGGCACCTTCCTGGTCTCGACGTTCGATATCAAGGACGCGTACATCATCGACGGTCTCATCCGTCGTGACGAGTCCTCGCTATTCGGGTCGGCTGCACGCAGCAAGAACTACTATCGGTACTCGGGCGCCTGGAGGGTCAGCGAGAACTTCCATATTCCGGGCGTCGACGAGCTGAGATTCCGCGCTTCGAAGGGAACGGCCGGTCTGCGGCCGATCTTCAACGCGCAGTACGAGACTTTCGCCATCGTCGGCGGGTCTCCGTCGAAGGTCAATCTCGGAAACCGCTTTCTCCAGCCGGCGCATTCGACGGAAACCGAGTACGGCATGAACCTGGATTTCCTCGGTCGCTTCCGCTTCGAGTATACCAACTCGGACAAGACCACTCGCGATCAGATTCTGCTCGTGCCCCTCTCCGCGGCAACCGGCTACCAGAATCAGTGGCAGAACGCCGGTACTCTGAAAGGGCGTACCCAGGAGGCCGCGCTCGGCGGACTGCTTGCCTCGAAGCCGAACTTTACGCTTCGCCTGAATATCACTGCCGACCGCACCAGACAGCACATCACCCAGCTCAGCGTTCCGACGTTCCTCACCGGTCCCGGAGCCAGCGAAACACAGGTCTTCCGCATCGGCCCGGGACAGACATTCGGCGTGATGTACGGCAATCGCACCGTTCGCACGCTGGACCAGCTGTATGAAGATCCGGCCAAAAAGGCGCTTTCAGGACCTGGCCAGACGTGGAGCTCGGACTCCGTCGTCGTAAATGAGGAAGGCTATATGGTGCGGCGCTCAACGTGGCGCACCGTGCAGGAAACGCCGCTCTTCTACGTCAACTCGAAAGGTGAATCAAAAGTCCAGATCGGAGACGTAAATCCCGATTTCAACATGGGCTTTGCCCCCCAGCTCAGCACCCACGGCCTCAACATCAGCGCACTTGTAAACTGGGTAAAGGGCGGCAACATCTACAACGGCACGCGCCAGTGGCCCTTCTTTGAGAATCGTGATCGCATTTACGACCAGCGGTCCAAGCCTCTAATCGAGCGTAAGCCGCAGTCATACTACAACTTCTTCTACAACGGCATCAACGCGATCGACTTCTTTGTCGAAAACGGCACGTATGTCAGACTGAAGGAGTTGTCCGCCAACTATACCTTCCCCGCGGGTGCCGTCTCGAAACTGAGCAACATTGGCGCAAGCGGGCTCAAGATTGGCTTGGTCGGGCGTAATTTGTGGACGAAGACGAAGTACTCCGGCTATGACCCCGAGGTAGCGGGTCTGGCTGGCGATCCATACTCATTCCGGTTCGATACTTTCTCGTATCCGAACTTCCGCACGTTCACGGGCCTCGTCGAGATCGCCTTCTAACCGGGAGACCCAAAATGAAGAGGATTATCACTTTGATGAGCAAACTTCTGCGTCGTCCAGAGATCTGGGCTGCTGCAGTGCTCGTATCGGTCTCCGCTTGCGGAAACCTGGACGTTGCAAATCCGAACGAACCCGACGCGAGACGCGCTTTGTCGGATCCGCTGGGCGTGCAGGCGATCGCCGGCGGCACCTTCCGGACGTGGTTTAACACGCACCAGGGTATGGACGGCGCCGGCCCGCTCACAACGATGGCTGACAGCTACACAGCGTCGTGGAACAACTACTATATGCGGCTCTATTCTATAAGCGTAAGAGCCAGCGACGGACCAAACTGCATTGGATGCGCGCCGCGAGAGTACTGGAGAAATGATCCAGCGGATGCCGAGCGCACTGCTGTCGAGCATTATTGGTACGGGTATTATTCAGCACTCTCGTCCGCCAACGACGTTCTGACCGCAATTCGAACGAACAATATCGTCATCACCGACGCTGGCAACACCAAGATGGTGGAGACTGCGGCCGTCCTGATGCAGGGGATGACGATGGGGGAGCTGGCACTCAACTACGACTCGGCGTTCGTCGTGGATGAGAAGAGTGATCTTGCGAATTTGAAGTTTTCGCATCGTCAGGTGGTGCGTGACACGGCTATAGCGAAGCTCATGCAGGCCGCTACGCTGGCCGATGCCAATGCGTTCACCACTCCCGCGAGTTGGACAAACGGGACGAGCTACAGCAACACCCAGATCGCAAAGCTTGCGCGCACGGAAGCTGCTCGCGTTCTTGCCTACTACGCCCGGAACGGTGCCGAAAACGCCCAGACGGATTGGGCCAGGGTCGCCACGCTTGCATCGGGTGGTATTAGTTCCGGCGGCGCCCCGTTCGATTTCCAGTTCACGGGTGACGGCGGAACCTTGTTCTTTGACGACTTGAAGTATTGGGCTGAGGATCTCACGACGGAGCGGGTTCATACGCGCGTCGCGCACATGCTCGACCCGGTGACGCAGGCAGATCCGTGGCCAAACCCCACCGGCAATCCGCAACCGAACTCGCCCGACAAGCGTCTCGGTGATGGCACTTACGGAACCGCTTCCGACGTGAAGGCCTGGGGCACGATCCCGAAGGACGCGGGCGCAGGCACCGACTTCGCGTGGAGCGGCAAGAATATTTTCCGGTCCGCGCGCGGAATGTACCACCAGAGCAACATCACCCATATCCGGTATGACTACGCTGGCGGCAGTGATCCGGCCGGAACGGGCGGCGCATTCGGTAGGATGCCGGTGATATCCGCTACCGAAAACGATCTACTCTGGTCGGAAGGTCTCATCCGCAGCAGCGGGAGCTTGTTGACGGCCTCGAATCTGATCAACAATACCCGTGTCAATCGCGGCGGGTTGACACCGCCCGCGTCACCGGCCGATTTGTCAGCAGGCCTGCTCACCAAGTTGCAGTACGAGCAGGATATCGAGCTGATAGGTCTGGGTGATCAGGTGTTCTTCAACCGGCGACGCATCGATGGGCTGGAACCGTTGACGCCTCGACAAATGCCGGTTCCCGCGAAAGAGCTGCAGGTTCTTGGAAAGCCACTTTACACGTACGGCGGTATTTTCCCGGATATGTAGCCCGAGATCGGCCTAAACTTGAAGTAGGGTGGTAAAGTACGAGGAAGGGGGCGCGCCTAACCGGCCCGCCCCCTTTTTCGTGCGCGGGCCCGGGCCCTGGCTTCAGAAAATCGAATAGATGAACGGGGCGAGAGCAGACCCTTCGGCGAGCGCGAGCAGGCCTCCCACCAGCAGAAGGATCGTCACCAGTGGTATCAGCCAGAGTCGCTTCCTTGCCTTCACGAAGTCGAACAACTCCGCCGCAGTGCGCATTATGCTCATCGGATTCGAACCTAATTTGCGCCTGGCTCGAGCGTTAGTGCTTTCGAACTAGTCTGGTTCCAGTTCCTTGTCGTAGCGACGAGCCAGCGTCTCGTTCTGTTCCTCCTTCCGCAGAAAGCAGTTTCCGATCGCGACTGAGTCGATCCTGGTGCCCATGAAGCAGCGGAACGCATCTTCGGGGGTGCACACTATCGGCTCTCCACGAACATTGAAGCTGGTGTTGACGAGCACGGGACAACCGGTGCGCTTCGCAAACTCGGAGATCAATTCGTGGAAGCGCGCGTTGGTTTGCGCGTGCACCGTTTGAATTCTTGCGGAGCCATCGATGTGGGTTGCCGCCGGAATGTCCGATCGCGGAATCTTGAGACGGTCGAGCCACGGGAGATTCGCGTTCGTGACCGAAGAGCCAATTCTGTGCGCGGGCGCGATGTCAGCGACCAGTAGCATGTATGGACTATCTACGTCCAACTCGAACCAGTCAGTCAACGACTCCCGCAACACCGCGGGCGCGAAGGGACGGAAGGATTCGCGGAACTTCACGTTCAGATTCAGCTTGGACTGCATCTCCGGATCGCGCGGATCGGCGAGGATAGAGCGCGCTCCCAGCGCGCGAGGCCCGAACTCCATTCTGCCCTGAAACCATCCTAGCACGTCCTTTCGCTCGAGAGCATCGACTGCTGCCGAGATCAGGTCGTCGTCGGACAACACCTGAAATCGCGCGCCGAGTGAGTTGAGTCGCGCTTCGATTTCACTTTCCGAGTACTCGGGCCCGAGAAACGATCCGTACATTCCATCCAGCTCGTTGCTCGATGAATGGCCGAGGCTCCATCGCGGCTCGTTTCCTTTCACGAGATGATACGCGCCCAGCGCAGCGCCGATCGCTCCTCCGGCATCACCTGCCGCCGGTTGAATCCAGATATCCGAAAATACTCGCGAGCGCAGCAGCTTACCGTTGCTAACGCAGTTGAGCGCGACACCTCCCGCCATGCAGAGCTTGTGATGGCCGGTCCGGGCGGCGAGATCGCGCCCAATGCGCAGCATCGCTTCGTCGAGAACTACCTGGATCGATGCGGCGATGTCCATGTGGCGCTGAGTGAGCGGCTCTTCGGGATTGCGGGGCGGTCCCCCAAAGAGATCCGCAAACGCTTCATTGGTCATCCGCAGTCCGGTCGCGTAATTGAAGTAGGACATGTCGAGACGGAAGGATCCGTCGTCCTTGAGATCGACCAGCTTCCCCAGAATCTTGTCGCGGTACGTCGGGCTCCCGTACGGGGCGAGTCCCATCACCTTGTACTCACCCGAGTTCACCCTGAAGCCCAGGTAGTAAGTGAAGGCGCTGTACAAAAGGCCCAGCGAGTGGGGAAACCGGATCTCTCGCATCACCTCTATCCGGCTGTCGCTCCCTTGCGCGAGAGAAGTCGTGGTCCATTCACCAACACCGTCGACGGTGAGGATTGCCGCCTCCTTGAACGGCGAAGGAAAAAATGCGCTGGCAGCGTGACTGTAGTGGTGCTCAGAGAACATGAGCCGGCTATCCCAGTCGATCTTCTCCGCGAGCTGACTGAATTCCTTCACCAGGAACCGACGGAGAAAGAGCTTTTCGTGGACCCAGAGCGGCATCGCCTTCGCAAAGGATGCGAGGCCGCGCGGAGCAAATCCGATATACGTCTCGAGCAACCGCTCGAACTTTAGAAATGGCTTCTCGTAAAAGACGATGAGGTCCACGTCCTCGACGTTCGTTCCCGCAAACTGCAGACAGAATGTGATGGCCGACGAAGGGAACCGCGCGTCGTGGCGCCGCCGGCTGAAGCGCTCCTCCTGCGCAGCAGCGACGATTCGGCCGTCCTCGATCAGCGCCGCGGCGCTGTCGTGATAGAATGCGGAAATGCCAAGAACTTTCATTTTGTGCGGATCAGTATTGGCGGCGAAGCGTTTCCGCGCCCGAGCTCGGCTCCTCCCGATCGGTCCAATACGTCGATAACGCGGGATCGAACGCGCGCTGAAGCGGATCCTCCCTCGAGAAGCGCTTGAACAGTCCCGTTGGCGTTATCACGACGACGTATATGATCGCGAGGACCACTGTCGATATCGTGCGATTGAGAAGTGCCGCCAAAGCCAGCCATGCGCGGGTAGGTGCAATGAGAATACGCGGTGCGACCAAACCGATTACGAAAAGGATGATAGTGGCGCCCAGCGAGATGAAACGCGGACTGCCTCGGTGAACGAGGGGCGCCAAGCCGATTAGTGCTGCCAGACCGGCGAATACAAACGCGAATTCGCGCGCGGGATCGCGCGGACGCGTCATTGCTGGCCCATGCCGAGTGCGGATGCGAGGGACACGAGGCCCGGATACTTTGGACTTATCATGGCCAGTCGCGCTGCCGTGGCGCGCGCGTGTCCAATGTCGTGGGCTATCGCGTATGTAATCGAGATCTGGTACAAAGTCGCGGGGGTATTGGGAGAGAGGGATAAGGACTGCTCCAGGAGCGTGATCGCGCGCTGCGGGTCTCCCGCCTGTCTGGCAAGTACCCCAAGCGCATAAGCAGTGAATGGAGTTGGCTCGATCGCATACGATTTCTCGAGAAAGGGCACTGCCCGCCGCGACTGTTTCGCGTTTAGCAAGGCTGAACCGGCAAGCCGGTATCCCGCTTCTGAATGCGGCTCCCGCCGAATGAGTCCGGCGTACTCCGCAAGCGCGCTGTCCACCTGGCCGCGAGCTTCGAAGCGTCGCGCCGTCTCGACCTTTGCCTGCGCCCAGGTTGTCGTGCCCATCGAGACCGCAAATGCCAGACTGTCCGCGAAATCAGTGGGCTCATACGTCCCGCGATAATTCTGTTGCGCGTTCACCGGAAGAAACGGCCAGCGCGTCGTGATCGTTTTGACGGTGTGATAAACGATTCGGTTGTCGAGCGGCGTGAGATCCATCCTGCGCTCGTATTCGCTCCAGGCGGCGAGGCGGCTGAGATCTGCTCGCTTCAACAGTCCCTCGCGCTTCAACGCCTCGAAATAGGTGCGCCCCAGAAGAACATAGCCGCCCGCGTTCGGGTGGACGTGCTCCAGAAAGAGATCTTCGCCGGGTATCCCGTATCGGGCCGCTGAGTCGAATGACTCCTCCGCAGGCACATAGTGCGCTCCCGTCTTCGCCGCCGCGCGCTCGACGATTTCACGAAACTCCCCGGGTGCGCGGAAGCGGATGAGATCGAGATCGCGTGCGCGCGCGAAAAGGGATCGGGCTCTCACGGTGTCGCTTCGCGCGAGTGAGCCGCGCGCGGAGTCGAACATCGTGGCCGCGGAGCTATCAGGCGGGGATGGCTCGGAGCCAAAAGGCCTTTGGTCCCGCAAATTGCTGGGTGTGCTGCCGATGAAGACCGGCACGCCGGCCCGCCGGAAAGCGCCGAGCGCGACGAGCAGGTTGCTCTGGAACTGACGTTTGCCTAGCTCGTAGACCTTCCCCCCGAGGGTAATGCGCTGATCGCGCACCACCGTTTCCATCTTGCTGGGGTGCGGATCTGGCGGACCAAAAGGAGATTCTCCGCGCACGAGCCCAATCATGTTGCCGAAACCGTTGCGGAGCAGAAGAAACGTCTTGAATCTCTGCAACTTCAGGTACAGGCGCACGAAGCCAGGCACCGCGCCGAGAGTCTCTGTGGATCCAACGCCCAGGGCGCCGTAGTACTCGTTGTGTCCGGCGTAGATCAGTATCGCGTCGGGTTGCTGCGCGATGACCTCGGGCGCGAGATCGGCAATTGTATAACTGTTCGTCGCAGCGATGCCGAGGTTGACCACTTCCACCGTGTCACTCGGCAGAACATCCTGAAGCGCGTCGGCAATGACGTTCGAGAAGGCGCCATTGGCCAGATAGGGAAAACCCGCAGCTACAGACTCTCCCATGACAAAGATGCGGATTCCGTGAGCCGGCTTGTGCACGAGAAACGCGTCGAATGGAGGAGAGGGGGGCGACTTTGCGCGCGGGAAGTAACGAGCGCCGACACGCCTTCCAGGCACGAGGTAGAGACCGTGCAATTTGTTCGGTGATTCGAAGAGCGGCGTTTCTCCACCGTAGTGTGCGGCGCGGAGACCGACTTCGAGTATCCCCAGGAAGAGAAACGGCGAAAGGACCGCTATCACGGAGAAGACGAGTGTCTTCCTCCGCGAAAGTTCGGCGTTCAAGACATCATCCGCGAGCGATAGGATTTTGGGTGAGCAGTGCGGTCATCGTGGGGCCGATGGTGACGTCAGTGAAACCTGAGACCGTTCCCGTCATGGCGGAAATTCTGGCGGTCCCGATAGCAACGCCAGTCACCACGCCCGAGCTGCTGACCGTCGCTATCGCGTTGTCGGAAGAAATCCATTGAAACGTCACCCCGACGAGCTGGGCACCCGTGTCGTCGAACGCGACTGCCGAAAGCTGGGCGGTACTCCCGACCGCAACGTTTCTGTGCAGGTCGTTTACTGTGACCGACGCGACTGTTGATCGGCTCGGTCCGCTGGTACTACTGCCGCAGGACAGTCCAGCCACTACCAGCACGCAAAGGAGGAGCGGCCGGGTAGCTAGTGAAAGGTGAATACGTGATGGCAAGGTAGTCCCTGGAATGTAACCGCCGCGCGGAGGCCGTCCTCCGTTGCACCCTGTTGTATGCCAATCTACGGCCTCAATTCACCACTAGATTGCGCAGGAGATGCAACTCTCGCAACATCCAATATAAGATGGATCTCTACATTTTCAGTGTCGTTCTCGGTGCCGCCGGCATGGCCGCCATGGCGTTCCTCGGCTTCAGCAGCAGTCATGGCTCGACACACCACGGCCACGATACTAGCGGACACGACATGCATGGCATCGGCGGACACGCTCACTCGGTACACGCCGCGCATGGAAGCCCGCACGTTTCCGGTCAGGGGCACGATGCCGGGCGCATGCACCTGACAGCCCATACGCATGCCGCACCGCATTCGCATCCCGGAGACTGGAAGTCGCATCTCTGGACGTGGCTGTCACCGCGAGTCCTGTTCAACTTTCTGGTCGGGTTTGGGGCGACAGGACTGATCGTCGAGCGCCTCGTCGGACCTTTTCTGGCGCTGCCGATCGCCGCTGTGGGCGGCATTGGCTTCGAGATGCTCGTCGTGCGTCCCATCTTCAACTCGCTTTTCAGGTTCGAATCGGCGCCCGCCCAGACTCTCGAATCCGCTCTCATGTCTGAGGGACGCGCAGTGACGGGATTCGACGCGAACGGAAATGGATTGATTTCGCTGGAGCTGGGTGGTGAATTAGTGCAGGTGCTCGGGGTCCAGCTGAACTCGGACCGCGCTGCCGGCGCTCGAATCAGGACAGGTGATATCGTCCGTATCGAGGAAGTCGATAGCGCGCGCAATCGCTGTACGGTGTCCCGCATCGGTCTCGGTGAGACTGATTCGCGGGATGCCGACCGTTACTAAAGGATCATCATCATGACACAGACACTTCTCATCGTCGCCGCCGTTCTGGTTGGCGTGCTTGGAGTAATTCCGCTCATTGTCTCTTCCTTTCTTCGCAACGTCGAAGCGGGAACGATCAGGATGGTTAGCTGGCTGCAGGGCAGCACGATCATCTATCGCGGGCCGGGAAAGTCAAAGGAAGTACCGCTGCTCACCACCGGCACGACGCTCTCCAGCAAAGCGATCAACGTCGATCTCGACATCACCGATCAGACCGCGGATCTCGATCGCAACGGGACCCCCCAGCCGATCAAGGTTCGAATCCTGGCGAGCGCGATCGTTTCGGTCGGCGACACCGACACGCTGATCAAGACTGCGGCGAACCGGTTCTTTTCCAAGGACTCCGCGGACCAGGCGAACATTCTCATAGATCTACTTTCAAGCTCTGCCCGGAGAGCAATCAACCTTCTTACCCACGACCAGCTCTTCTCCGCCAAGACCGCGCCTTCGCTTGGAGCGGGCTCCAGCCAGAGCACCGCCGTCGCCGCTTCCCCCAATCGTCCGATGGCCATGACTCACGCTGCAGAGGCGGCGCTCCAGGGAATGGAAGACGACGACGATCCGCTCGCCGTGATTATCAGAAAGGCGTGCTCGAGAGAGCTCACCGACCTCGGCCTGACCTTCAACTCCCTCAACATCAAAGTGGTGCAGTCGGAGGTCGCAGAGTCGCGTCGAAGGCAATCCGCTGCGGAAGCGCAGGCTAACGCGGACATCGTGACCGCCCAACAAGCGCGCCGCGCAAAGGAGGCGCAGCTGGAGGCGGAACGTGTGATCTCTGACAAGCAGCGGGAACTGGAGCAGACCAAAGCCTCGAATGCCGCCCTGATCGCCGAGGCAGAAGCAAAGAAACAGATCGCCCTCGGCACTCAGCGGGTAGCGGAGCTCGAGGCTACCCAGATCGCGCAGGCGCGTGCTGACGCCGAACGCATGCGCATCGGAGCGGAGGCAAGCGCCAGGGCAGAAGCGATTCGCATCACCACCGTCGCGCAGGCGAACGCCGAGAGCATCCAGAAGGTGAACGAAGCGATCAAGGCTGGAGGGGAGAGTTACTTCCGATACCGGCAGATCGAGATGATTCCGGAGATCGCGCCGGTGATTGCCGACGCGCTGGCCAAGGCCCGGCTGATCACGATTTCGGGGGATTCGGCGGAAGGGGGCGCGGCGCAGTCAGCGACGAGCAATATCACAAGCGTGATTCAGACCGTGCTCGCCGCCCAGTTGGTGTCAGGCAGTGGGATGCTGCAACCCCCGGAAGGAGGTCGTGAAAAGGCGGATCCTCCGCGAGAGAACGGCCGTCAGGCCACCACGCCAGGGCCCCTCCCGGCTCCCCAGCCCCCGCCGGCCAAGACCGGATTCCGCTGACGTTGTATGGCGTTCTGCCAGACGTCATGCAGAAACCCGCCCCACTTCGTATGGAGCCCCCGGTGAACGTGTAGCATAAGTCATTTCGCCAGTGCCACTTACAATTACTGATGAGCTTTGGCCCCGTGCCTGCTTTGACCGACCGTGCGGCGTGGTGATCCCGTCACGTCCTTTAACCGTCCATCAAACAGTAACGGAGTGATTATGCGTAATCGTTTTAGTTGTCTAGTCATCGCGGCAGCCGTGATAATGCTCGCCAGCGGTTGCAGTGGGGACAGCCCGACCTCGCCTTCGCAGCTCGGCTCGGCAGGCGCTCCGCTCAGCTCCGCGATCAAGTCAGACCTCGCAGCGACCGCGGGCAATGCGATCGCCGGCGATCTCGAGTCACTGATCGCGAATGAAGCGTCCGCGGTCGGATCCTTCGCTCTCGCACCATCGAGCGGCATGTCATCGGTCGACGATGGCGCTGCGAGTCCGACCACTTCACCAACTCCGGCAGACCAGCCCAATTGTACCGCTGGCACACAACCCGGAGTTTTTGTTTGCGTCAAAGAGCCGGGTCCGGGAGACCACCTCCAGTGCACCTTCTCTCAGGAGAAGCAGCTCTTCTTCTGCGTGAAGCAGCCTGACCCGACTCCCGTGAATCCCCCGGCCAGCGAGCCGGAAAGCAAAAAGACCGTCGTGAAGTCATATCAGTTCCTCGATGCAGCGGGCAATCGAATGGACACGTTCGTCAAAGGTACGACTGAAGCGATTCACTACCTCATGAAGACCGACGGTGTAGAGACGCGTGAAAACAACCGCAGCGCGACACACTCGTTGCGTGACGCGATTCTCAGCGGGTTCCTCGGACCCAATCGCATCTGGAATGGCTTCGGTAGCAGCGCGGATACGACGGTGCACACCGAGGATCTGTCGACGCGCACTTACACGGGACTCTCGGTCGATACGCTCAAAGCCGTAACCTTTCTGGACCAGCGCGCGTTGCACCCGTATCCGCTCTCGGGTGTGTTCGTGAGAGTTGTTGATTACAACGTGGTCTCGACGGGCAAGCAGCGGGAGACGATCACGGTTCACAAGCGGGCCGTCGTCACCTTCAATGGAACCGCCGACGTGACGATATCGCTCGGTGATTTCAGCTGCGTTCTCCATCTGGATACGCACAAGGTGGACGGCTGCAAGTAGCCTTGCCAACAAACTGATTCTGCCTACGGGGTGCGGGGCGCAAGCTCCGCACCCCGTAGGACATTTGTCCATTGTGAGTTATCGCGCCGCCACATATTATCGGGAAGCTCACCCGCCGAAGGCAGAGTCGCGCTACCGTTGCACTCCAAAGACGAGCGTGGCCCTTGCGAGGAGGCAAAATGTCGAACCGAGCATTCCGCAACGAAGAACCGCCGCAGATCCGCTCAGCCGTGGTGGGTCTGCTATTTTGTTGCTGCGCACCGCTTGCGACCGCCCAGGGCACCGGCTCGATTGTGGGGACCGTCACCGCAGAGACCGGTTTCGCTCTCTCCGGAGCGGATGTTGGTATCGTCGGAACGAAGCTCAATGCGGTCACCGACGATCACGGCGGCTTTCGCCTCACCGGAGTCGCGCCGGGAACCTTCGAGATTCGGGCGCGCAGGCTGGGCTTTCGAGCTGAATCGACGCGGATCGATGTCCACGACGGTGGGACCAGCAATGTAGACCTCAAGCTGCCCATAGTTGCGGAAGACCTCCAGCCGGTTCTCGTGCGCGGGAAGAAGGTCGAATACACGGGCCGGCTCGCAGGGTACTACGAGCGGCTCGAGCGACGGTCATCGGGCACCTTCGTGACCCGCGATCAAATCGATCGAGAGGACCCCCGAAACCTGACCCAGCTGCTGCAGCGTGTTCCTGGCGTCAGCCTCCAGCGCCTGCGCGCCGGATCCGTCGGTGTCCGGATGCGGGACCGGACCTGTGTTCCGCTCGTCTGGCTTGACGGGACGGCATTGCCAATGGGCGAAGTTGACCTCGACGGAATCCAGCCGAAATCGCTCGAGGGAATCGAGATTTACCTGGGATCCACCACTGCGCCGTTTCAATACAGTTGGACCAGGAACTCTGCCGCATGCGGAACGCTGCTGCTGTGGACGCGTGGAATCGATACCGAAGCGCCCCACTCGACGATGACGTCACCGGGGGAGCTCGAGGCGCTTGTCGCGTCTCTCTCGGTGTTCACCGCGGATCAGGTCGATAAGGTCGCCGCGCTCGACTCCACGACGCCGCTCCAGATCCCCTATCCTCCGGCGCTGTTTGCGGCCCACATGCGCGGAACCGTGCTTGCGGAGTTTGTCGTGGATGCCGAAGGGAAGGTGGAGGGCGACACGTTTGGGGTGATTGCTTCCACCCATCCACTATTCACGGCTGCGGTTCGCGGCATAATCGCCAAAGCCGTGTTCACTCCGGCCCTGCGCGGGGGGAAGGCAGTTCGGCAGCTCGTGCACCAGCCCTTCGAGTTCACGGGAATGAACTGACGGGTTCTCTACCGGCCCAAAGCTACCGATGGCGGGGGATTAGAAGTCGGACACCGTCCTGCCGCAGAAGGTTTAAAGAAAACCGTTGACAGCCCAAAAGCCCGCCCGTACCTTCTCTGTCCGCGCGACTGGTACCCCCAGCCGAGCGGCGGCACATCCACCCGGAGCCTAATGCCTACAGACTAAGTCAGCGATCGCAGTGCTTACTCGCATCCATAGCGGTGCTCGAGAAGCGACGCACTCCAGAATCGGAAAACGCTCAGGCTCTTCCCCCCCCGCTCATGCAGCAGCTAGTCCGAGAGCAGCCACACCCAAAATCTCCTCTCGCTGCAAGAGATTCCATTCGAAGTGAGGAAAGAAAAAATGGAAAGTCGCAAGTTATTTCGCCTGTGCCTTGCCGTCGTGTTTGGCTTCTGCTCTCTGGTACTGAGCACCGCCGCGCATGGACAGGGCGCCGTCATCACCGGAAAGGTGACTTCGGATCAGGGAAACGTGATCGAAGGTGCGAACGTGAGTATCCCCGAGCTGAACATCTCGGTGGGCACGAACGCAGCCGGCAATTTCA
This sequence comes from Gemmatimonadales bacterium, assembly GCA_038227135.1. Lineage (GTDB taxonomy): Bacteria > Gemmatimonadota > Gemmatimonadetes > Gemmatimonadales > Gemmatimonadaceae > UBA4720. The sequence goes on along the minus strand of JBBRQC010000016.1, from coordinate 25,147 downwards.
CCATCTTGATTCCCGCCGCCCGACTGAGCGGAGGCCCGGCGACTCTCCGGGTTCGCGCGATCGGATTTGTCCCGCGGAGCTCGCTCATCGCACTTAGCGAAGGGCCGAGAACCGCCAATTTCGCGCTTGCCCAGGACATCAACCGGCTGGAAGCGGTCGTTACAACCGGCGTGACCGGCGCGACATCCCAGCTCAAGCTGCCGTTTAGCGTAGCGCGGATAGACTCCAGCGATATGAAGGTTCCGGCGTCCAATCCGCTTGCGCAGCTCGCCGGAAAGGTGCCAGGCGCGCAGATCGTCGCTGCCAGTGGCCGGCCTGGAGCATCACCCTCCGTGATTCTGCGTGGACCGACCGCCATCACCGGGGCCGGTCGCGGGCAGCAGCCGCTGTACATCGTCGATGGAATCATCCTCTCCGATCAGGGCAGTCTCGGTGGAGGCGGACTTCCTGATGTCAACGCACTCGACATTGAGAGCATTGAGGTCGTCAAGGGTGCGGCGGCCGCATCGCTTTACGGCGCGCGCGCCGGCAATGGCGTAATCAGTATCCGCACGAAGAGAGGAGTGGGTGCAAACGAAGGCGTGCGCGTGGGCGCTCGGACTGAATTCGGCACGAGCGACATCGAGCATCACCTCCTCATCGCACAGCGGCACGCGCTCTTGATGGATGAAACGGGAACCAAGTTCTGCGTGAATTCCAAGCAGCCGGGCATTGTATCCGGCCCCTATCAGTGCCTCCAGACGATCGATTACGTGAAGGAAGCGTACCGGATCAACGATCAGGGAGGGGATTTCCCGCTTAGCACCTTCACGTTCCCGATCGATCCTGGCTCTGGGCTCACGGCAGCGAATCCTGCACTCCGGAACCAGTACCTGATAAATAGGTGGCCAGGCCCGAACTACGATGCCGTCTCGCAGTTTGTCAGACCGAAGCCAGTGCTCAACAACAGTGTCGACATGCGCGGCAAGTACGGAGAGACATCGTTTTTCGCCAGCGCATCGAATCTCGACCAGGGTGGGGCGATCAAATACCTCAACGGATTTCAGCGTACGACGGGCCGCATCAATCTGGATCAGCAGATCGGCAGTAAATGGACCGCCTCGCTGACGAGCTATTACGCGCACGATCAGAACGACGGCTACTTCCAGGAAGGATTCACTGGCAACTCGTTCTTCCGTCTCACACGGACGCCGCCGATCGTGAATCTCACGGCCCTCGATTCGCAGGGACGGCTGTTCATCCGCCCGAACGTACAAGGCGGAGGACTACAGAACGACAACCCGCTGTACGCTCTTCAGAACGACTATCAGATAACCCGCACCGAACACTTTATCGGAGGCGGCACTCTCCGTTACCAGCCGACAACGTGGGCGGACCTCGAAGGGAACATAGGTTACGACGCAGCATCGTCTAACTGGAACAACTTCGATAACAAGGGTTACCGGACAACCCAGGCTAGAGACATCAATCAAGGTTTCACCGAGGCGGCCTCACAGAAGCAGCAGTCTTACGGGTCGAGCGCCACGTTGAACATCAGGCACGAATTCGGCGGCCAGGTCAGCTCGCGTACGAGCTTCCGTTATCTGTTCGGAAGGGAGGACAACGACTTCCGCGATGCCTCCGCATTGAAGCTGATCGTAGTCGGCGTGCCCAGCCTCGCCAACGCGATCGACCAAGCTACGAAATCGATCACTTCGTCGACCAGCTCCGTACGCAGCATCGGATTCATTGCGGCGCAGAATTACGAGATTCTCGATCGCTACTTCGTCGATGCGCTGGTGCGACGCGACGGAAGCTCGCTGTTCGGCCGAGCAAATCGTTGGAAGACATTCGGGCGCGGCTCGCTTGCGTGGCGTGTTTCCCAGGAGCCGTGGTGGTTCGTTGCGCCGCTCAACGAGTTGAAGCTCAGAGCGTCAATCGGTACTGCCGGCGGGCGCCCCGGTTTCTCTTCACAGTATGAGACGTACAACCTCTCCGGTGGACAGGTTACTCCCAGCACGCTCGGCAACCGTTTCCTTAAGCCCGAGACAATCCGGGAGGTCGAGTTGGGAGTCGACGCCGAGGCGTTTCATCGCATCGGGATCAACATCACACACGCGAAATCCAACTCGTTCGATCAGATCCTGCTGGTTCCCGCCCCGGCGGCTACCGGGTTCGGCCAGCAATACCAGAACGCGGGCGTTCTCCAGAACAAGACCTGGGAAGCCTCGATCAACGTACCGATCCTGGACAACTTCCATGATGTGACCTATTCCACGCGCTTCATCTACTCGACGAACCGCGCCGTCATCACACACCTCTACGTACCGAGCTTCAACTTCGGTGCAACGGCTCAGAACACCGGCGCGCTCTTCCTTGCCAAGGAAGGCGAGCGTTACGGTACGTTCTATGGTCGTGCGTTCGCCACCAGCTGCAGCCAGCTCCCGACACAGATGGCTGCGTCCTGCGGAACGCCAGGGGCTGCCTTCCAGAGGAATTCCGATGGGTGGATCGTTTGGGTCGGGCAGGGCAATACGACTAACGATGGCATCACAAAGAACCTGTGGAATGCCAGGCTGCCCGCCAACTCGCCCTTCTACGCGACAACGAGCGCAGGAGCGCAGGGGTTCCTGAATCCCGCAATTGCGGTCAATTGGGGGATGCCGATCATCCTTCGCGATTCTACGGGTACCGCCGTTCAGACTGCGTTGGGCAACCCCCTGCCGAACTTCCGTTGGGGTCTGTCCCAGACCCTGTCGTTCAAGGGGTTCTCGGCGTATGCACTAGTGGATGCCGCGATTGGCCAGCACGTCTACAATCAGGGAAGAGGCTGGTCGTATCTCGACTTCCTCGAAGGCCGCGAAGACCAGACCGGCAAGACGGTCGAAGCGGCGAAGCCTATCGGCTACTATTACCGCGCAGCCGCTCCGGATGGAGTCGGCATCGGTGGATTCTATGACCAGCTTGGCGCGAACAACGGGGTCGTAGAAGATGCCAGCTATGCGAAGCTGCGAGAGGTGAACGTCGGCTACCACATCGGAACCTTCGGGCGCCTTGGTGGCGACTGGAGTTTGGCGCTAATCGGCCGCAACCTGCATACGTGGACCAAATACACCGGCTTTGATCCAGAAGTCGGTCTTGGTGCGGTGAGTGGAACCAGAAGCACCGCGAACGGTTCGGGATCGGCGGCAATCAATGCCATCGACGCGTTTACGTTCCCGAATCTCCGCTCCTTCACCTTCTCGCTTTCCACGAGCTTCTAAATCCCTCGGTGCTACAGTGGGGTCGGAATTCGACCCCACTGTAGACTCCGATCAACGCGAGGCAATTCAATGCGCAGTTATTTCGTAATCACATCAATCGCGGTCGTAGTGAGCGTTACTGCCTGCGGCAGTAACGTCCTCGACGTCCCGAACAACAACCAACCGAACGTGGCGCAGGTGCTTGCTCGTCCCGCTGATGTCGAAGCGGTGATTGGCAGCTCCTACAACGTGAACCACAAGGCTACAGTCGGAGTCAACACCGACGACATCAACAACCAGATGATGGTGATGTCGTTCGAGAATGGCTCGGCGCTGGCCAACTTTGGCTTCAACCGTCGCTATCCGATTCCCCGCAGTTTCATAGACAACTCGAAAAACAACGCCGTCGCCGCTGGCAACTACTACGATTTCGCGAACGACGCGAAGGCCGCTCGCTCGGCATCGACCGGTCTGGAGCAGCTCAACAGGCCCGGCTTTACTCTTGGCTCGGCCGACAAAGACTACCGCGCTCGTGCGTTCGCATACTTCAGCATGGGAGTTGGCAACGGCAACCTCGCGCTCGTTTACGATTCGGGCGCGGTGGTAACCGAATTCAATGTTCACGACATACCGCCCCTCGTCGGGCACGATTCGCTGATGCGTGTCAGCCTCAGGCAGCTCGATTCTGCGTTCGTCTATTCACAGAAGACGATTTTGAATCTCGATCCCACCTGGATCAATGGCGCACCGATGACTCCAGCGGTGTTTGGACAGTTCATCAAGTCGTACAAGGCGAGGTTCCGGGCAGAGGTTGCGCGGACGCCCGCTGAGCGTGCTGCCGTCGACTGGAACGCGGTACTCGCCGATGCGCTTGCCGGCATCCAGGCCAACGTCGTCATCAATTTGGCGCCTTCCAGCGGGTGGGATATCGGCTGGATCCAGCAGCACTATCTCTTCGACACGTGGCATCAACAGCCGCCAATGATCATTGGTATGGCCGACAGCGCTCATGCTGATGGCACCTACGACTACGATACGTGGCTGTCGACGCCGCTTCTCTCGCGGACCAGGTTCCTCATCAAGACCGCAGATCAACGTTTCCCGTCGGGTGAAACGCGCTCGGCCCAGCAAACCGCGTCTGGCACCGGGGCGAATCCCCTCCCGCCGCGCGCCAGCCTTTACTTCAGGAATGGATTGGCAGATGCGACGGCCGACGTTTATCAGCTGTCTCAATACGAGCACTACAGATTTCAGGCTCTTTCCAACAACGGACGCGTTGGACCTTTTACCCTGATGCCGAAGGCAGAGATCGATCTGCTGGCCGCCGAGGCCTATTACAGGCTCAGAGACTTCGGGAACGCCGCCGCCAAAATCAACATCTCCCGCCAAGCCAACGGCGGGCTTCCGGCGCTCGTGGGAGCAGGGACAGTTCCAGGGGGCACTGCCTGCGTCCCTCGGGTACCTGATCCCGCGCAGAACTTCCAGCAGGCGAAGTGCGGCGATCTTTTCGAGGCCCTCAAGTGGGAGAAGCGTCTGGAGACGGCTTACATCGTTTACGGCGCCTGGTATTTCGACAGTCGCGGCTGGGGCGATCTGGCCGAGGGAACTGCACTCGAGTGGCCAGTTCCCTACCAGGAGCTCGACACACGCGTGAAGCCTTACTACAACCTTGGTGGTCTAGGTGGAAAGAGCGCCGCGGCCAAGGGTACATACGGATACTAGGGAACAGTGTATGGCGCGGAGATTTTCACTAGGACTGGTCGCCAACAGGGCGATGGCGTTGTCAGCCGCCGCTCTGTTGTCGGGCGCTCTGAACGGCTGTTACGAGTTCGTCCCCGCCCAATCGGACGTGCTCGTTCCAGGGAAGCCGGTAGCTCTGGAGATAAACGACCTGGGCCGCGTCGGGCTTGGGAGTCAGATCGGAACGGAAGTGAGGAGATTGTCCGGAACGCTGGTCTCGCAGTCGGATCAGGATTACAGCCTACGCGTCACCGAGCTGACTTTTCTGAACAACAGAACCTCGCAATGGAGTGGAGAACGGGTCACAGTTCCGAGACAGTACGCGAGAACAGTGTTCGAGCAAAGGCTCTCCGGCGGGCGGACGGCGATGGCAACGGCTGTGACCGCCGGTCTTATCGTTGCGGCCATTTTAGTTGGCTCGCTAACTGGGCGTGGCAGCTCGAGTCCGGATCCTTCCAAGCCGCCGCCGCCGCCGCCTGGTCAATGAACGAATTTCGTACGCGTTTCTGCCGCATGCCCGGCAATGGAACTCAGCACTTGGGTAATCATCAACATTTTGAGTCGGAGCAATAAATGAGTTTTTCTCGTCTTCTCTTCCTTGGTGCCGCCGTTGCGTCAATCGCGGCATGCGGTAGCAGCTCGGATACGACCATGGTGACGCCGGATCCAGCGGCGCTCGTTCGCTTCGTCAATGCGGTTCCCGACACGGGTTTTATGGATTTCAGGTTTGTTGACGCGGTCGAGGGAGTTCCGTCTACACCGTTCGTCAACCTGGCCTTCCGCGCTGGCTTCGATCGCGCTTATCAGAGAATCAGTGTCGGGTCGCACCACATCCGGGTTTTCATGGGCAGCGCGAACGTAGGCCCCTCCGGATCGATCAACGATCCGACGGTCGTTTCAACTGTGATGGGCGACACCACGTTTAATTTCGCGCTGGGTGTGCACTATACCTTTGTGTTTTACGGATCCGCGCGTGCGGGCGCGCAGAAATTCCTGATTCTTACGGACAATATTGCAGACCCGCCCTCGGGCAACTTCTCGTTGCGCGCTGCAAATCTGAACACGACTGCGCAGGATGTGTACGTCAACAGCAGCACGACGCCGCTGCCAGCCGTTGGCGGAAGTCCGGGCTACCCGAACGTCGCGCCGCTCACGGCTACTTCCTACATCAACATTCCCCTCGCGCCCGCGACGGGTAACTACGCAGTGACCGCGGCGGACGCAGGAACTACTTCACCTGTAAGCTCGACTGTGATGCCCGTGGGCACCGCAGCGGTGGCGGAGGTACCTGGCGTCTCTCCGGCACTCGCAGCGACTGCGGGCTCGAGGATCGGCGGCGTTTTCACCGCGTACGTTTTCCCGGCTTCCACAGCTGGGAGCAAAGCGCCACAGACTGCGGCGTTCACTGCCCCGGCCGTTGTTCTTCAAGCGGACAAGCAGCCCTAACGCATTTTTATGAGTTTTCGCGACTGACGCGAACACTGAAAGCCGCCGGTCTTTCCCGACCGGCGGTTTTTTGTTTCTCTGGAGGCTGAACGATTCTCTGGGCCCTTGTCGCTCTGCTCGTCGCTGGAATAATCGTGGCGCTCGTCATATGGTGGCGCGCGACTGGAATCGCGCTGCGAGCTGTTCACCGCTCGCGCTCGCGCGTCGACCGGTTCAAGCTCACCAAGAAAACGGTAGTCAAAGAGAAGCTTCTCGCCGACGAGTTCATCGTCGACGCGGTGAAGGAACACGCCGTGGAGTTCTCGATGGAAGAAGCGACCGTCTGGCGTCGCGTTGATGCATACATCGACGAGATCGTGCCCTTCTTCAACATCCTCACGTACTACAAGGTCGGCCTCGCAGTGAGCAAAGGGCTGCTCGGCTTTTTCTACAAGGTCTCTGCAGAATACGCCGGACGGGAATCGAGCGAGATGTTGCCACGCGATGCGATCGTCATCTACCTGATGAACCACCGATCCAACGCCGACTATGTGCTCGTCGGGTACGTGCTGTCGGGAAGGGTGGCGATTTCGTACGCCGTCGGAGAATGGGCGAGGACGTTCCCGCTCGAGTACATCTTCAAGAGCTTCGGCGCGTATTTCATTCGCCGGAAATACCGCGAGAAGCTTTACCACGCCGTCCTGGAGCGATACGTACAGCTGATCACGCGGAACGGCGTGACGCAGGGGATTTTTCTCGAGGGCGGGCTGAGCCGCGACGGAAAACTGGGCAAAGCAAAGATCGGCCTGCTGGACTACCTGCTTGGCGTAGCGCGCGATCCTGCCATGAGACGCCGACTCTTCATCGTTCCGGTTGCAATCAACTACGACCGAGTGCTCGAGGATCGATCGCTGTTGCGTGAGCTCGACGCACGGGAAGGGCGCAAGCGCCCGCCGCTCCACGCTCAGCTCGGCGAAGTCCTCCGGTATGTGTGGTGGAACATCGCTCGTCTGGTCGCGCGACGATGGAAGCGTTATGGGCGCGCCGCCGTCGTGATCGGCGAGCCAATGTCAATCGAGCCGTGGATCAATGAACAGGATCGCGAGACCGGCGGGCTCTTTGACATTCCGCGAGCCGATCGTCTCGCTCGCGTGCAGATCTTGTCCGATTCGGTCCTCGAGAGAATTGCCGCCATCGTTCCCGTGACTCCAGTTACGCTGGCGTGCGCGGCGCTACAGGGCTTCGATGGAGATTTCATCTCCCACAAGCAGCTGCTCTCGCGCATGGCAGAAATGCATGACGTTCTGAACGAGCTCAACGCTCGAGTGATTCATCGCGAAGGAACTGTCGAAGACATTTTTGAACGCGCGTGGAGGATGCTGCGTATGCGTCGGATTCTGGTGAAGGTGGGCGAGGGCTATGCGATCCTTCCTGGAGGAAGGCCTCTGATCAGCTATTACGCCAACAGCATTAGTCACCTGCTGGGACCATTCGCCGAAGGTGTGAGGGAGCGGGACTCGCTGCCGGCACTGAGCGCCGCAAAGGGCTGAGCGAATCGGGCCGAGTGATGTTTGTTTGGTCCCGACGATGACAGCGCAGCAGAGACGTGGCGCTGTGGCCGGCACGGTTAGTTGACATAAACCACTGTCCCGCCTAACTTTGTAGGCTAGTCTGCCCCCGAATAGGGCGGCCGTAGATTTACGTTCAGGGTTTAATGCCGACAATCAACCAGCTAGTCCGTCAGAGCCGCCGCGACGTCCAGAAGAAGGAAAAGGCGCCGGCACTGAAGTCCAATCCCCAAAAGCGTGGCGTCTGCACCCGCGTCTACACCACCACCCCGAAGAAGCCGAACTCGGCGCTTCGAAAAGTGGCGCGCGTGCGACTGACCAACGGATTCGAAGTCACCGCGTACATCCCGGGCGAAGGCCACAATCTGCAGGAGCACTCGATCGTGCTCATCCGCGGCGGCCGGGTGAAGGATCTTCCGGGCGTTCGATACCATATCGTTCGCGGATCACTCGATGCGTCGGGTGTGAACGGACGCAACAAGAGCCGCTCCAAGTACGGCACCAAAAAACCAAAGGCCGCTGGTGCAGCTGGCGGAGGTAAGAAGAAATGAGCCGCCGCAAGAAGTCCATCAAGCGTCCGATTCTTCCCGACGCTCGCTACGATAGCCAGACCGTTTCGAAGTTCATCAACGCCATCATGTACCAGGGCAAGAAGTCGACTGCCGAAAGAATTTTTTACGGCGCGATGGACATTGTCGAGAACAAGACAAGCCAGCCTGGCGTGACGATCTTCAAGCAGGCTCTCACTAACCTGAAGCCGGCAGTCGAAGTGAAGAGCCGCCGCGTCGGTGGTGCAACCTATCAGGTGCCGGTCGAGGTTCGTCCGGATCGCCGCACCGCTCTGGCGATGCGCTGGCTGATAACTTTCTCACGCGGGCGCAACGAGAAGTCGATGGCCGAGAAGCTGGCCGCCGAAGTGATCGCCGCGAGCAAGGGTGAAGGCAACGCCGTCAAGAAGAAGGAAGACACGCACCGCATGGCCGAGGCGAACAAGGCGTTCGCGCATTATCGCTGGTAGCCTCTGGGAATGTGCTTACCACAGAAACCCATCTAATCCAGGCGTGGCAGGAAATCCAATCGCATAGCCAGCGCGTTGGTGCCAGGACTAGTGAGGAGTCGGCTTCCTCGCGCGCTCTCCCTGTCTCCGCTCCGTGACCACCCTCGCCATTCGCCTGCGCTCTGCCGTGGTCGCGATCACCGCCAGTGCAAGCTCGATCAATCCATAAAACATTGCCACGAGCGAAAGCAGCGAGACGACGGCGAGAAGCCGGGTCATACCCGATGAAAGAGTTCCTCTGACCACCTCGTAGGTTGCGCCCGCGACGAGAATCGCTGAGACGACGGTGATGGTCGAAGCAATCGTGATGGACATGCCGAGGTCGACATGAGGGAGAGCTTCAGTTGTCTGCTGAGCTGGTGTCGCGGGATCTGTCATCCAGTTTCCGGTTTGCAGTTCTAAGTCGCATTCCGCTAAGAGCATCATGGTTCGTGCCGTGAGCGCTTGCAAGCAAGAGCTGAAATGTTACCGCAGAGTCATGTCAATTCACGCCTGAGGTCCTTGGATGCGCCGCCGCCGAAACCAGTGGTAAGTCGTCTTGTGGCTAGAGCTTGCGACTCGCCGCGCGGTCGCCCATCTTCGAATAATCATCCGTAGAGCTTTTGATCCCTCGTCCTCGGGTCGAGGGATTTCCGTCGCGCTGCCACGCACCTCCGATTCCGGGAGGAAGCATGAAGTACCCTGAAGCTCGGAACTACGTCGGCGGCTCGTTCGTCGGCACGGACCGGCCGTTCATCGAGGTCTTCAACCCGAGCGACGGCAGCGTCATCTCGCGCGTCCCTCTCTCGACCCAGGATGATGTCGATGCAGCGGTCACGAGCGCGGCCAACGCGTTCCCCGGGTGGTCCGCGACTCCGATCAAGGAGCGCGTGCAGGTTTTCTATCGCTACAAGACGCTTCTCGAAAAGAACATCGACGAGCTGGCCGCGCTGATCACCGAAGAAAACGGCAAGGTTGACAGCGAAGCGCGCGCGGAGGTTCTGAAATCAGCGGAGCTGTGCGAGTTTGCCTGCTCGCTTCCGCAGATCGCGCCGGGGGAAGTTCTGGAAGTTAGTCGCGGAGTCGAGTGTCGCATTGAGAGGTATCCGCTGGGCGTGGTGGCGGCGATCACGCCATTCAATTTTCCCAACATGGTGCCGAACTGGTCGATCCCCAACGCGATCGCGCTCGGCAACTGTCTCATTCTGAAGCCGTCGGAGCTGGTGCCGTTGAGCGCCGGCAGGATTGCCGAGCTGCTCGAGGAAGCGGGTCTGCCTGAGGGAGTCTTGCAGGTCGTCAACGGCGGAAAGGAAGCGGTCGAAGCAATCTGCGATCATCCCGGCATAGCGGCGATCAGCTTCGTCGGCTCGACGAAGATCGCGAAGGTCGTGTATCGTCGCTCCACCGCCACTCTCAAGCGGTGCCTCGCGCTTGGCGGGGCGAAGAACCATTTGATCGTGATGCCGGACGCCGACAAGGAGATGACATCGAGCAATGTCGTCGCCTCCATGTCCGGGTGCGCCGGACAGCGGTGCATGGCCGCCTCCGTGATGGTAGCCGTTTCGAAGACCGATCACATCATCGAGCGGATGGTCGAGCACGCGAAGAAGATCGTTCCGGGGAAAGACATCGGTCCCGTGATATCCGTCGCGGCCAGGGAGCGGATCGAGAAATACATTGGGGAGGCCGAAGCAGCCGGAGCTAAGGTTCTGGTGGACGGTCGTCGCAGCGTGGTGAAAGGGAAGGAGAAAGGCTATTTCATCGGCCCCACGATCATCGATCACGTCACGCCCGACATGCGCATTGCGCAGGACGAGGTCTTCGGACCCGTGCTCGTGATCATTCGCGCGGAGAACGTCGACGAGGCTCTCAAGGTGGAAAATGCGTCGCCGTACGGAAACGCGGCGTCGGTATTCACGGAGAGCGGCGGTACGGCTCGCTACGTCATGGAGCACGCCAGCGCGGGAATGGTTGGCGTGAACGTCGGCGTGCCCGTTCCCCGCGAGCCATTCTCATTCGGCGGCTGGAACGACTCGAAGTTCGGTGTTGGCGACATAACCGGCCGGGGGTCGATTGAATTCTGGACGCAGGCGAAGAAGATGACGACGAAATGGAACAAGGAAAGTGGAACCAACTGGATGTCCTGAGATGCGGAGGCCGCATGGGTGTTGATCGTTCCGTGACATTCACCGGGATCGAGTTCGAGAATCCCTTTCTGCTCTCGTCGGCCCCGCCGACCGAGTCGGAGTCGAACATCACGCGCGCGTTCGAGGCGGGATGGGGTGGCGTCGTAACGAAAACGATCGGCCTTCACCCCGTCGTGAATGTCTACGGCGCGAAAGCCAAATTCATGCGCACGACCGCCGACGACGCGAACGTCTCCATGAAAAAGCGCCCGGGCGCGGCGTTGCACTCGTCGTGGAACTGGGAGCTGATCTCCGACAAGACGCTCGAATGGTGGGCGCCGCGGATTCGCCGCATCAAGGAAGCGTTTCCGAACAAGGTCCTGATCGCGTCGATCATGGCGGGTTCGGGTAACGACAAGGAGCTGCGACACTGGCAGGAGCTGGCCGAGACGGTTCAGGGCGAAGGTGCAGATGGGCTCGAGCTCAATTTCTCGTGTCCGCACATGGATCGACGTGACATGGGATCCAACATCGGGAAGGACCAGGGTCTCTGCTCGGTGGTGACGGAGGCGGTCAAGGAAGTTGCGAAGGTGCCGGTGTGGTGCAAGCTGACTCCGGCGACCGCGGACATTGTCGTGGAGGCTGCCGCCTGCTTCCGTGGCGGCGCCGAAGCCATCGTTTCATCCAACACTTTCCCTTCCATTCCGCTCATCGATCCCGAGACACTGGAGTTCGAGATCAATGTCGATGGCTTCGTGTCGAGCGGCGGACTCGGCGGGCCCGCGATTCTTCCGCTCTCGCTCGCAAAAATGGCGCAGCTGACCAAGGCATTTCCGGAAAAGAGCTTCTCCGGCATTGGCGGCGTCTCCGATTTCAATCAGGCTGCATCCTATTTCCTGATCGGCTGTGGGACCGTTCAGGTCTGCACGGCGGCGATGCTCGACCAGGCAGTTGGCCCCAACGTCATCAAGAGGCTTCTGTCCGGACTGGACGAGTTCCTCGAAGCGCACGCGGTGGATGGGTGGAAGAGCATCGAGGACTTCCGCGGTATCCGCCGCGACAGAATCGTTCTGCAATCGGACATCAGGCGCCCGGATTCCGCCGACTACCATTCGGGCTATGAGGGCGTCGAGGGCTACGCGTCGCCGCAGCCGGACGAAGTGCCGGTACGGGCGTAGATCGTGACCGTCGCCCGTACTTCACCGACCGTTGATCGTGCCGCGACGCGCAAAGGCGCGCACGGGAAATCAGCGCCACCCGAGATGCCGCGGTCCGATCACAAGCCGAGACCGTACACCGGCCCGCCGCGCGCCGAGCTTCTCGCGATGCGTGCGAAGTACACCAACCCGGCGATCTTCACGCTGTACGGCGAGCCGCTGCTGATTGTCGAGGGGCACATGCAGTGGCTGTTCGACGAAACGGGCAAGCGCTACCTGGACATGTTTGCCGGGATCGTCACCGTGTCCTGCGGACACTGCCACCCGAAGATCGTGGCTGCGATCAAGAAGCAGGTCGAAACGCTGCAGCACGCTACGACGATCTACCTCCACCCCAACTTTCCGCTGCTGGCGAAGAAACTGGCGTCGAAGATGCCGAAGGGCCTCGACGTCACTTATTTCGTGAACGACGGCAGTGAGGCGAACGACCTCGCGGTGACCATGGCCCGCCTCTACACCGGCAACACCGACGTCATCGCGCTGCGCAACGGGTATCACGGCGGGTCTCCGAGCTCGATGGGATTGACGTCGCACAGTACCTGGAAGTTTCCGGTGCCGGGGGCCGTCGGCGTGCATCACGCGGTTTCTCCGGATCCTTACCGCAGCCAGTTCTCAGGCACGCCCGAGGAGATTGCATCCAAGAGCGCCGAAGATATTCTGGGAATCATTCGCTACTCGACGCCCGGAAGGATCGCGGCGTTCATCGCCGAGCCGATTCAGGGCGTGGGAGGAGCGACCTACGGAGCGCGGAATTATCTGGGCGAGGCGTACCGGATCACGCGTGAGCACGGCGGTCTCTGCATCGCCGATGAGGTGCAAACGGGGTTTGGGCGCACCGGTGATCACTACTGGGGTTTCGAGAACTTCGACGTGGTGCCCGACTTTGTCACGATGGCCAAGGGAATCGGGAACGGGGTTCCACTCGGCGCGGTGACGACGCGCATGGAGATCGCGCAGGCGCTGACGCAGCGGATTCACTTCAATACGTTCGGTGGCAATCCGGTCTGCATGGCGGCTGGTCTCGCGGTTCTCGACGCCATCGACGAGGACGGCCTGCAGGAAAACTCGCGCGTCCTGGGAAAAAGGCTGAAAGAGGGATTCCTTGAGCTCGCGAAGCATCACCACTTGATTGGCGATGTGCGGGGAATGGGGCTCATGCTGGGTGTCGAGCTGGTTCGCGACCGGAGCACGAAGCAGCCGGCGAAGCAGGAGACACTGGCGGTCCTCGAAGCGGCGCGCGAGATGGGCGTACTGGTCGGGAAGGGCGGATTGGAAGGCAACGTTCTGCGCATCAAGCCGCCGATGTGCATCACGGCCGAAGACGCAGACTTCACTCTCGACGTGCTGGATCGCGCGCTCACCGCAGCGGCGCACTAACAGAAAACAGAGGTCTACTCGATAGTGCAATTCGACCGGATCATCAAAGGCGGGAATGTCGTGACTCCGGCCGGAACTTTCACCGGAGACGTTGGAATCGTCGGTGAGAAAATTGCCGCGCTTGGGGTGAATCTCGGTGCGGACAAGTCGGCGCAGGTCATTGATGCTCAGGGGCACTACGTCATTCCCGGCGTTCTCGACGTGCACGTCCATCTGGAGTTGCCGTTCATGGGAACGGTGTCGGCCGACGATTATCGGACGGGAACGAGAGCTGGTGCGCGTGGCGGTGTCACCACGCTGATCGATTTCGCGATCCCTTACAAAGGGGAGTCGCTCAACGACGCGGCAGACAACTGGATGAAGAGAGCCGAGGGTAAGTCGCTCATCGACTACACATTTCACATCTGCATCACGCGCTGGAACGAGCACAAGGACCAGATAAAGGGGATGGTCGATCGGGGCTTCACCACCTTCAAGGAATTCATGATCTACGAGTCCGAAGGGTGGCAGTCGGATGACCGGGCAATGTTCGGCACGCTCGAGAAGATGAAGCAATACGGCACGATGTTGCTGGTGCACGCGGAGTCGGCGCGAGTGCTCGATGAGCTGATCGCACGTCACCATACGCCGGAGCTGATGAAGAAGTACGGCGCGCGGCTGCATCCGATGACGCGGCCGAACTTCATCGAGGCAGAGGCGATTCAGCGCGCCGTGCAATGGTCCGAAGCGACGGGCGGGCAGCTATACATCGTACACATGTCGACGGGAGAGGGGGCCGACATAATTCGCTCGGCGCAGGCGCGGGGAGTTCCGGTGCTGGCCGAGACTTGTGTGCAGTATCTGGTGCTCGACGACTCGGTCTTCGAGCGAGAAGACGGGCATCTATACGCGTGCTGTCCTCAGCTCAAGAAGCCGAAAGACGTCGAGCGCCTTTGGAAAGGATTGAAGATGGGCGAGGTCTCCGTGGTATCGACCGATACGTGCACGTTCAATCGCGAGCAGAAGGCAATGTGGAACGGCGACTGGACAAGGATTCCAATGGGAATGCCTGGTCTCGAGACGCTGATGCCGTTGACCTACACCCATGGCGTTCTGGCCGGACGAATAAGCCTGGAAGAGATGTGCACCAAGCTTTCCACCAATCCGGCGAAGATCATGGGACTCTATCCCCGCAAAGGCGCGATACAGATTGGAGCCGACGCGGACATCGCGATCATCCATCCGGCTAAGACTCACAAGGTCGAGCAGTCCACGATGGAGACGAACTGCGATTGGTCGCCCTATGACGGCTGGGACCTCGCCGGGTTTTCGCGCACGACACTCTCCCGAGGAGAGGTGATCGTGGACGATTACAAGGTCGTCGGCCGCGAAGGCCGAGGGCAGTGGCTGCCGCGTAAGACCGCGGGTCTCGCGTCGTGACGAGCGTGGCCGCGGGCGCCTCTTACGCGCCCGAGGCGGTGTCGGCCCCGGAAGATATCGAGGCGAGCCCCCTGTGGAACAAGGATCTCGCGCCGACCCCATTGTCACGACGCACGTGGTCCACCTACAACATCGCGGCGCTCTGGATCGGGATGAGCGTCGTCATCACGACGTACACGCTTGCGTCAGGACTGATGCAGGAAGGGATGACGTGGTGGCAGGCTTTGATGACGATCCTGCTTGGAAACGTCATAGTGCTCATTCCGATGGTCCTCAACGCCCACGCCGGCACGAAGTACGGGATCTCCTTCCCGGTGATGTGCCGGGCGAGCTTTGGAGTGCGGGGGGCGAACATTCCGGCGATGCTCCGTGCGGTTGTCGCCTGCGGCTGGTTCGGGATTCAGACCTGGATCGGCGCGCTCGCACTGAACACGCTATTCGTTGCTGCGTGGCCGAGCTGGAGCAACGTCACGTGGGGCGTGGCTCTGGCGTTCGCGCTTTTCTGGCTGCTTCAGGTCGCGATCATCGCGAGAGGGATCGAGGGAATCAAGATCTTGGGCAGCTACGCCGCACCGTTTCTGCTCACTGGTGGCATTCTGCTTCTGCTCTGGGGGATTCGGCACGGCGGAGGATTGGGTCACATCCTCACGGAATCGCAGCGACTGCAAGGGAAAACTCAGAATGTGTCGTTCTGGAAGCTTTTTCCGCCCGCGCTGACTGCAAACGTCGGGTATTGGGCGACGCTGAGCCTCAACATTCCTGACTTCACCCGATACGCAAGGAGTCAGCGCTCGCAGGTCACCGGGCAGGCCCTCGGTCTACCAACGACGATGACGACGTTCGCTTTCATCGGCGTGGCGGTGACCAGCGCGACCATCGTCATATTCGGCAAGGCCGTCTGGGATCCGGTGGTGCTCGTCACCATGATCGGCGGACCGGTGCTGATAATCTTCGCGGCACTCGTCGTGCTGGCGGCTCAGCTTCACACGAACATGGCGGCCAATGTCGTGTCGCCAGCGAATGACTTCTCACATCTGAGTCCAAAGCGGATCAGCTTCGTCACCGGCGGCATCATCACGGCGATCATCGGAATTCTGATGATGCCGTGGAAGCTGTACGCGGGCGCAGGGGCGTACATTTTCACGTGGCTGATCGGCTATTCAAGCCTGATGGGCGCGTTGGGCGGGATTCTCATCTGCGACTACTGGCTGTTGAGGAAGCAACGTCTCGACGTGGACGATCTATTCCGGATGAACGGACGCTATAAATACCGGGGCGGTGTAAATCCGCGGGCGGTGGTGGCTCTGGTGCTTGCGATTCTTCCAGTTGTACCCGGATTCGTCCGTGCTGCGGTCACACCGGGTGGCAGAGTTACGCACCCGGATTTTTTCGATCAGCTCTACTCGTACGCGTGGTTCGTAACCTTCGGCCTCAGCTTCCTCATCTACTGGCTGCTGATGCGGCGCGAGGTTGTCGCGCCAATCAATACAACATCATAGGGAGAGCGCGATGCCTCGTGTAGTCAAATGCGGTCTGATTCAGGCGTCGAATGCATGCTCGGTTGACGAGCCGCTGAAGAAGATTCGCGAAGCGAACATCGAGAAGCACATGAAGTTTCTCGACCAGGCCGGAAAGCAGGGCGTGCAGATCGTCTGCATGCAGGAGATTTTCACAGGGCCTTACTTCTGTGCCGAACAGAATACGCGCTGGTACGATGCGACCGAGAGGATTCCCGACGGGCCTACTACGCGCCTGATGCAGGAGGTTGCCAGGAAGTACTCGATGGCGATTGTGGTTCCTCTTTACGAGGAAGACGAGACCGGTGTCTACTACAATACCGCCGCGGTCATCGACGCCGACGGGACGTACCTGGGCAAATACAGGAAAAGCCACATCCCACACACCGCGCCCGGTTTCTGGGAGAAGTTCTATTTCAAGCCCGGTAATCTCGGCTACCCCGTGTTCAAGACGCGGTACGCGGACATCGGAGTTTATATCTGCTACGACCGGCATTTTCCGGAGGGCGCGCGGGAGCTCGGACTGAACGGAGCGGAGATCGTGTTCAACCCGTCGGCCACCGTAGCCGGGCTGTCCGAATATCTGTGGAAGCTGGAGCAGCCGGCACACGCGGTGGCGAACGCGTTTTTTGTGGGGGCGATCAACCGTGTCGGCACCGAGAAGCCGTGGAACATCGGCGAGTTCTACGGACAGAGCTATTTCTGTGATCCGCGCGGGCAATTTCTCGTGCAGGCGAGCAGGGACAAGGACGAGCTGATCACCGCGGATCTGGATCTCGACAAGATTCGCGAAGTGCGCAACGTGTGGCAGTTTTACCGGGATCGGCGGCCTGAAACGTACGGGGGTCTTTGCAAGCTTTAGGCGGGCACGAACACAATGTTTGAAAACGACTACGTGAAGTTCTGGGACCTAGCGGGGACGCAGGCCGTCGGTAGATTCGACGATCACTCCTCGACGGATGCACGATGCCGATCAATGCCTATGCCGCGAACAAGAAAGGCGCGCAGCTCGAACCGTATGCGTACGAACCGGGTGTACTTGGAAATAATGACGTGGAGGTACGCGTCACGCATTGCGGGATTTGCCATTCCGACGTTCATCTGATTGACAACGACTGGGGGTTGAGCTCATACCCGCTGGTTCCAGGGCATGAGATTGTCGGCACAGTCTCGGCACGGGGTTCAGCCGTCAAAAATCTGGATGTTGGCCAGCGGGTGGGAATTGGATGGCTGGCCGGAACCTGCATGAACTGCGAGTGGTGCGAGGAAGGCTCGGAGAATCTCTGCTCCATGTGGCAGCCAACGTGCGTCGGGCGGCCCGGCGGATTCGCGGAGACGGTACGCGCTGACTCTCGATGGACATTCGCCATACCGGACGATCTTCCATCGGCCGAGGCTGCGCCGCTCATGTGTGCCGGGATTACGGTCTTTACTCCTCTGATCGATTACGGCGTTGGGAAAGGTAGCCGGGTGGGAGTGGTAAGCGTTGGCGGCCTCGGCCATCTCGCCGTGCAATTCGCGCGGGCGATGGGCGCCGAGGTAGCAGCATTCTCGACGTCCGCGTCGAAGCGCGACGAGGCCCGGAAGTTCGGAGCACAAAAGTTCGTCCGGCTGGGTGACGCGGAGGAGATGGCTTCCGCGGCGAACTCGCAGGATCTCATTCTTACGACCGCGTCCGCTGATCTGCCATGGGACGCGCTCGTTGCGTCGCTTCGTCCCAAGGGAGTTCTCTGCGTTCTCGGCGTTCCACAGAACCAGGTGAGCATCGGCGCGTTTCCGTTGCTCGCGGGCTACAAGAAAGTGGTGGGAAGCAACACTGGCAACCGGAAGATGATGGAGAAGATGTTGAAGTTCGCGGCCAAGCATAAAATCTTTCCGACAATTCAGCGATATCCGATGGCTCGCGTGAACGACGCGATCGATACTCTTCGTGACAAGAGCGTGAGGTACCGCGCTGTTCTCGAGGCATAGTGCTCACGGGACAGGGTGGGAACGGGGGTTGAGCGTTCGAGACTTCAAGATCGATGCGGACATCCGCAGGGCGTCCACGTTGCCGGCGCCTGTGTACTCGGATCCGGAGTACTTCGAGCTGCAGAAGGATCGCGTCTTTGCGCGGAGCTGGCAGTGGATCGGCGATTCGGCCCGCGTCAAGGCGCCAGGGCGCGTTTCGCCGTTTACACTCCTCGAAGGATGTCTCAACGAGCCGCTCGTGCTCACCTCCGACGACGATGGCGCGGTTCACTGCCTATCGAACGTGTGCACGCACCGCGGCGCGATTGTCGTCGAGGGAGAGGGTCACGCCCGGTCTCTTCGCTGCAGGTATCACGGACGGAAGTTCTCGCTCGACGGCAAGTTCGTATCGATGCCGGAGTTCGGCACGACCGTCGACTTTCCGTCGGACAAGGACAATCTCCCGCAGCTGAAACTCGAGCGCCTGGGTCCGCTCCTTTTCAGCGGGCTCACGCCGGAGATGCCGTTCGACGAATGGATCGCCCCGGTCCGCGAACGGGTGTCGTGGATGCCGCTCGATGAATTCGTGCGAGACACCGCGACCTCGACGGATTATCTCATCAACGCCAATTGGGCGCTGTACTGCGACAACTACCTGGAGGAGTTTCACATCCCGTACGTGCACGCGGGGCTCGCGGAGAAGCTCGATTACTCCGGGTACAGGACTGAGCGATATCGGTGGGGCAATTTACAGCTCGGCATCTCCAAGTCCGGTGAGCCGGCTTTCGATCTTCCGAATGACCATCCGAACGCAGGGGAACGAGTAGGCGCGTTCTATTTCTGGCTCTTCCCCAACATCATGTTCAACTTCTACCCGTGGGGACTGTCGCTCAACGTGGTGATTCCGTTGAGCGCCGGTCGCACAAAAGTCGCATTCCACTCCTACGTGTGGAAGTCCGCGCTGCGCGAGAGCGGGGTCGGAGCAGGTCTCCACCGCGTCGAGATGGAGGATGAAGAAGTTGTCGAATCAGTGCAGCGCGGTGTCCGCTCGCGTCTTTACGACCGTGGGAGGTACTCCGAGCGCCGCGAAGTGGGCACGCACCATTTTCACGAGCTGCTCGCGGACTTCATGCGGAAGGGATGAGCAAAGACGAAGGCCTGATACGGGCGGTGGGTGCCCGCGGCCTCACCGCTGGCATGGTCAACTATATGATAGGCGCGGGGATCTTCGTCCTTCCCGCGACCATTGCGGCGAGGGTCGGTGGCGCGGCCCCGCTCGTCTATATCATCTGCGCCGTCGCAATCGGTACGATCGTTCTCTGCTTCGCCGATGCGGGGAGCAGGGTATCGCTGTCGGGTGGTACTTACGCCTATGCGGAGGTTGCCTTCGGCCCCTTTGTGGGATTCGTCGTCGCAATGACGCTGTGGGTCTCGACGATCCTGGCCAGCGCCGGTGTCGTCAACATCTTCGTGGACACCTTGTCGCAGATTTCTCCGCGCTTCGGAAACCCAGTCGCCCGCGCGGTAATCATAACTCTCGTTTATGCGAGTCTGACCGCCATCAACATTCGCGGAGTGAAGATGGGAAGCGTCGTCGTGCAGACGGTGACAGCCGCGAAGCTGGCGCCCCTCCTGATCCTGATCGGCGTCGGGCTGTTCGCGATCAGCGCGAAGAACATTGCCTGGACCGGAATGCCGCCGGCTCGTGAAGTTGCGCGCACTGCTGTAATCCTCACGTTCGCCTTTATCGGCATCGAGTCAGCGCTTACACCGAGCGGCGAGGTACGGGACCCCGCGCGAACAATACCTCGGGCACTTTTCGCGACGCTCGCGCTAGTGACGCTGATCTACATCGCCCTTCAGGTCGTGGCCCAGGGCGTCCTCGGTGTCGAGCTCGCCACCAATACACAGGCGCCACTCGCTGAGACAGCCAAACGCCTGCTCGGCAGCGGTGGCCAGATGCTGGTCGTTTTTGGCGCGGCTGTCTCGACATTGGGCTACGTCGCGGGAGACGTGCTTGCGGCGCCACGCGGCCTCTATGCCCTCGGGCGGGACCGGCTTCTTCCTGCTGCGATTGGTGCGGTCCATCCACGGTATCGAACCCCGCATGTCGCCATCATCGTCCATGCCGTGTTCTGCCTGGCCTTGGCGCTGACCGGAACCTTCGAGAAGCTCGCCGTTCTTACCGTGATCACCACTCTGATCGTTTACCTCCTCTGCTGCCTGGCTACCATTCAGCTGCAGCGACGCGATGTTCGCGATGGTGGAGCGATTCCGTTCAATCTCCGCGGCGGACCTGTGATTCCGCTCATTGCCTGCGCGATCGTCGTGTGGCTCATGACTGCCTCGACAAGGCAGGAGGTTCTGGCAATGGCGGTTATGCTCATGGCCGAAACGGCTCTGTTCCTATTGATGGCGTCCCGACGTTCTCCCGAATCCCAAACAGTCTGAGGCAGCGGCAGGCGGACCAGACAAGGCTTTCCGGGCTGCCTCGATGCTTCGATTCCACTCGAACCACCGTCTTGGCTGGAGCTGCGGCCTGCAACGCATCCAGGACTGAAGGGCCTGGCCTTGCTCGGCCGGCAACTCCTGCCGACGCGCGACGAGCATGGGAATGGCGTCGTAGGAGAGGTGCCTTGCATAATCGGCGTCGAACTTTCCCGTCGCCCGTGCCCGATCGATGTTGCGGCTCATGATCCAGGCATCGTGGTTCCAGAAAGCGAGGAGGGTAAACACCCCGAGCGCGATGACGCTGACTCGTCTGCCGAACGCGATGCTGATTCCACGCTTGCCCGTCTCCAGCCAAACCGCGATCAGGGTCAACGCTACTACTATCATATAGGCCTGGGCGAACAACCGCGCAGTCGTGAACCCATACGCCTGCTCATAGAGGACTACTCGGCGGAACGCGAGCACGAGGATGATCTCAAGAGCGACGAGCAACGCCGCTTCGAGTCGGAGGACGAATTGCTCATCACGCACCTCGACCTCACGAGGGCGAGCGGCCTCGAGCAGCAGAATAGCTCCCGCTACGAGCGTGACTGCGACCGACAGCTCGGCAAACCCTCGCCGAGCGTATTCCGCGAAGGTTACGCCGTTCCCTGCTGCGCTGGGCGGCGAGTGCAGCAGATAGGAAACCTGGAGCACGACGAAGAGCCAGAGGACGACGGCCACGCTCACCAGCAGCATTTTCTGCTCTGTCACCCCGACGGTGCCGTGGAGAGAGAGTGATTGCAAAGCGGGCAGCCGGCCAGCGGTCTGACGCGCCGAGATGGCGGTCGCCCCAAGCGTGATGGAGAGGAGGAGCAGGAAGAACAGAGCCCGGGCAGAAAACGACCATTGTGGCAGGAGGGTCGTGACCCGTTCGGCGACCCACCAGAGCACGGGGTCGGCGGTGCGAAGGAGCGCAACGAGAACGATCACCATCGGCACACTGATGAGCAGCCCTCTCACCACGGGCGTCGCCCTCGTCGAAGTAATATTTCGCGGAATCCCCGCGACCTCGCGCAAGGTTTGGGTCCACACCCGCACCGGCGCCAGGAAAGGAACGGTTGGGAGTAGCTTGGCGGAGAGAGCGCCCCAGGATGGAATGCCGGTCACAATCACGGCGAGTCCGAGCAGCATGAGGTCGCTCGCGATTATGAGGAGCTGGATGAACTCGTTGCTCGTAAGCGCGAAGGCGACGGCGAGGAGCGCGGCCCAGCCAAGAAGTATTAGCGCCGGGGCGGTGACCGGGAGCGCTGACAGATACCGCGCGATGATCAGGGCAATTGCGGCGGAGGCGATCCAGATAGGCCAGTTGATGCCGGGCTGTGCGTCGAACAGGATGGCGGCGCCGAGAAGGGCGGAAGTAGTGGCGCCAATCCAGACTGACGCGGCTGCGCGGGCCGGGATGCTGTTGATATGCATGACAGAGTACTTTATAACACAAAGTACATCGAAGCAAGGGTTAGTTTGGCTCCCAGCGCACGGAGAGAACGTGACCGCTACGGCCGGGCTCTGACCATAGGCACGCCGTTCCCGGAACAGAGAAACGGGTCCCATTGACTTAGCCTCGTTTCGGAATACCTTTACAAGGCTATGGCGGAACGCAGTTTACCGCGCCCGCCGAACACTAAAAATCAATCGCCGATCTGCTTATCGGCGCGCCTCGAGTCCCCACCCGCGAATGAGCTGCGGGTGCACCCGGCGGCAGCGGATGGATACCGGTCCCGTTCAGGGGCGCATGGTCCACCCGCGTTTTTGTTGAATTGAGACCACCGGCTCCAGCTGTTTGGAGCTGCTCACATAGAGAGAGTTTCCAGAGATCATGGCACGCCACACCCCGCTCGATCGCTACCGTAATATCGGCATCATGGCCCACATCGATGCCGGGAAGACGACTATGACGGAGCGCGTTCTCTACTACACCGGCAAGACCCACAAAATCGGCGAGGTGCATGAAGGCACCGCGACGATGGACTGGATGGAGCAGGAGCAGGAGCGCGGCATCACGATTACGTCGGCGGCGACGACGGCGTTCTGGACGCGCAACGACATCGAGTACCGCATCAACATCATCGACACCCCGGGCCACGTCGATTTCACCGTCGAAGTCGAGAGATCCCTGCGGGTGCTCGACGGTGCGGTGACGCTTCTGGACTCCGTCGCCGGCGTCGAGCCGCAGACCGAGACCGTCTGGCGCCAGGCCGACCGCTATAAAGTCCCGCGCCTCATTTTCGCGAACAAAATGGACCGCGTCGGCGCCGACTTCGATCGCTGTATGCGGATGATTCGCGATCGACTTACCAAGAACGCGTACCCCGTTCAGCTGCCCGTAGGAAATGGCGAGACGTTCACCGGGCACATCGACGTCATCGAGCGCCAGCAGTACGTCTTCGACGACGAATCGCTCGGCAAGAAATTCGAGATTACCGAAGTTCCCGAAGAGTACAAGGCAGCGATGGAGAAGGCCCGGCACGATGTGATCGAGGCCGCCGTCTCACACGACGAAGCGCTGATCGAGAAGTACTTCAGCGGCACCGAGCTCACCAACGACGAAATCCGGCACGCCATCCGCAGCGCGACCGTCGGCGGCTCCATTGTTCCAGTGCTCTGCGGCGCCGCGTTCAAGAACAAGGGCGTGCAGGCGATGCTGGATGCGGTAGTCGACTTCCTTCCCTCGCCAGAAGATGTCGCCGCTGTCCAGGGCCATCTACAGGACGGCGAGCCAGCGGAGCGCCATCCGCGTGATGATGAGCCGTTCGCAGGACTGGCGTTCAAGATCGCAACCGATCCGTTCGTCGGTAAGCTGACGTTCTTCCGGGTGTATTCAGGAGTGCTGCAGTCCGGCTCCTACGTCTACAACGCCACCAAGGACAAGCGCGAGCGCGTCGGGCGTCTGCTCCAGATGCACGCCAACAAACGCGAGGAGATCCAGGAAGTTCTCGCCGGCGACATTGCGGCCGCGATCGGACTCAAGGACACGCGCACCGGCGATACGATGACGATGGAAGATTCGCCGATCATCCTCGAGGCGATGCAGTTCCCGAACCCCGTCATCGATGTCGCGATCGAGCCGAAGACGAAGGCCGACCAGGACAAGCTGGCGATAGCGCTGCAGAAGCTTTCCGAGGAAGATCCGACTTTCCACGTGCACTCGGACCAGGAGACTGGTCAGACGATCATTTCCGGAATGGGCGAGCTGCACCTCGAGATCATCGTCGACCGCATGCAGCGCGAGTTCAAGGTGGATGCGAACATCGGCCGCCCGCAGGTTGCGTATCGCGAGACGATCAAGAAGCGGGTGGAAAAGGTCGAAGGGAAATTCATTCGCCAGTCGGGTGGTAAGGGCCAGTACGGACACGTTGTCATCAACATCGAGCCGGCGAAGCAGGGCGAAGGCTTTGTCTTCGAGGACAAGATCGTCGGCGGAACGATTCCACGTGAATTCATCAAGCCGGCCGAGCAGGGAATGCGCGAAGCCCTCGAGGGTGGAGTGCTGGCGGGCTACCCGATGGTGGACGTGAAGGCCGAGCTGGTTTACGGCTCGTACCACGACGTCGACTCCAGCGAAATGGCGTTCAAGATCGCGGGCTCGATGGCGATCAAGGAAGCGGCGAAGAGAGCGGGCGCCATCATCCTCGAGCCGATCATGAAGGTCGAGGTCGTTTCCCCCGACGCCTACATGGGCGACGTGCTCGGCGATCTCTCATCGCGCCGCGGAAGAATCGGAGGAATGAATCAGCGCGGTGAAGCGCAGGTCATCGATGCGCAGGTGCCGCTGTCGGAGATGTTCGGTTATTCCACGAAGCTCAGATCGATGACGCAGGGAAGAGCCGTGTATTCAATGGAGTTCGCGCACTACGAGGAAGTACCAAAGTCGAAAGCCGAAGAAATCATCAATAAAGTCACCACTAAGGCGAGATAAGAATGAGCAAAGCCAAATTTGAGCGTACGAAGCCACACGTAAACGTCGGGACGATCGGCCACGTGGATCACGGTAAGACCACGTTGACGGCAGCGATCACGGCGATCCAGGCGAAGAAGGGGCTGGCCCAGTCGGTAGCGTT
>JBBRQC010000015.1:0-57824 GCA_038227135.1 Gemmatimonadales bacterium | reverse complement strand
TTTCTCGATAAGTCGGACCACGTCGTAACTGAAGTAGCCGACGACACCGCCCCAGAAGTCGCCGAGCTCGGGCACTTTGGCGGCCTGGCCTCCGTCGATGAGTGCTGCGAGATCGGCGAGCGGATCTTGCGGGGTGCGGGCATTGTGCCAGCCACGGTCGTCTGTCCAATCTTCAACCACCCCGTCCATGAGCCGCCACGCGCTGCGAGGTTCTGAGCCAAGGTAGGTATAGCGGGACCAGGTCTCACCGCCGGCCGGTGCAGACTCCAGAAGGAACGCGAATGGCCCGCGCCGAATCTTGGCAAACGCCGAGACCGGAGTGTCGGTGTCGAGCAGACAATCGTTCCAGATCGGGACGAGCGTCGCATCTGCAGCGCGCTGCTTGAATTCTTCCAGGCTCATTCTTGCCCGCGCTGTGAGTCCCCACGCAATTGCTCCCGCTCAGACCTCAAGTAACTTTCCTCCATGACGCTTCGCACGACTGTCCGTGTCCTGGTGATGATCGTCACCGCGAGCAAGCTCGGTGCTGCGCAAGCGTGGAACGATCCACGGACTCGTGCGCTCGTCGAGCGCGCTACCGAACGCAGGACGAACCAGCTCACGGATACTGCTCTCGTCGATTACAAGGCGACTGCCCACGGCTACGTAACCTTCCTCGCACAATTTGGAGAAGGATTCCCCGAGCCGCCAAAGATCGTAAAAGCGGACGAGCTGGGGTTGGAAGTCTATTGGCGTGCTCCCGACCTGAGCAAGCAGCGGATAATGGGGCGCCGCGACACCCTGCTCCTTCCCACCGACATCAATTACCACCGGGACCACCTCGGAATCGTTCAGAACAACTTCAGAACCATCATCCGAATCGGCGAAGGCGACGAAGTTCAGGACGTTCCTCATCCGCTCTCGCCGGTTGGGCTCCAGGAATACGATTACGCGATTCACGATTCCCTTCAGATTCGCCTGGGCTCGCGCGTGCTGGATGTTTATGAAGTGCGAGTGCGCCCCAAGGACGATCGCAGGCCACGCGCTGTCGGCGCTGTTTTCATCGATCGCGAGAGTGGGGAAGTCGTTCGGATGGCGTTCAGCTTCACCCGCGCCGCATTGATGGACAAGGATCTCGAGGATGTCTCGGTCGTTCTGGAGAATGCGTTGATTGAAGGCCGCTTCTGGCTACCGCGTCGGCAGGAGATCGAGATCCGCCGTACGGGCTCCTGGCTGGACTACCCGGCCCGCGGAATAATCCGCGGGCGTTGGGAAATTTGCTGTTATCAGGTGAACACGGGGATTCCTACGAGCTTCTTCGCGGGACCCGAGATAGTGCTCGCGCCGCCCGCGGATCGGGCTCTGCGGCCATTCCCGTTCTCGGGTGCCGTGCTCGATTCTCTCCCTCCCGATGTGCGCGCGGTCACTGACGAGGATGTGAAGATCGTGCAGGAAGAAGCCCGCGCATTGGTCCGCGGCCAGGCACTCGCTCGCAGCCGCACCCTTGCTCTCTCTGCCCGCCACGTTTCCGACATCATTCGCTTCAACCGGGTAGAAGGACTCGCTCTCGGGAGCGGAATTCTCCAGAGAGTGGGTGGCGGATTCGCCGTCGCGGCTTCCGGCCAATACGGATTCAGCGACAACGAGTTCAAGGGAAGAGCCGCCCTCGAATATCGGACAGGAGCTGGTTCGTCGCTGATCCTGGCTGCCGAGCGACACCATCGCGACGTGAGCGACGACCAAGAGGTTTCGCTCGTGCGCAACAGCATTGCGGCGCAGGAGTTCGGTAGCGACTACACCGACACCTATGACGTGCGTGGGGTCTCACTGGCCTGGTCGGTGGCTCGATTCAGCTGGCGCCCATCGCTCGAGGCCGCGTATGAGCGTCATGAGCCATTGTTCGTGCACGCGCGACCGGCGACGGGTACGTTCGAGCCCACGATCCCTGCGCTCGCGGTTAGGGAGGCCAGGGTGACCCTCGGACTCGACAGGCCCACCTCACTGTCCCTTGGCGGTTTTGAGCTGGGCGCGCACCTCGGCCTGACAGGGATTCGAGTTGTTCGGCCCGTGGCTAGCGAAGCGAGATTGCTCCGGCCCTCACTCCTGGTCGATATCGAGAAGCCGTTTGGATCCAATCGACTGCTGCTGCACACCATGGCTGCCGGCGTTGTGAGCAACGATTCCATTCCTGCTCAGCATCTCGTCTTTCTAGGGGGTCCAACCAGCGGTCCCGGGTACGATTTCCACGAATTCGCCGGCAGGGCTGGTGTGAGCCAACGGATCGAATGGCGCTTCCTCGCGCCGTTCATCCCGATTCCGCTTGGGAGGTATGGTAAGGCGCCCGGTACAATCACTTTGGCGCCCTTCGCGACGGCCGTTTGGATCGACCGCTCCGCTGCATTCAAGGCGCCGCGACAGGGCTGGTATCCGGCGCTCGGCCTGGGCGCTCTTACCGTCTTTGACGTGATCCGGCTCGACGTCGGGCACGGGCTCCGGGACGGTAGGTGGACCTTCTCCGTCGATATCGGGCGTGACTTCTGGAGCGTGCTGTAGCGGGTTCGATTGGGACGTTATTGATGCTGTGTCGCGTCGTCCTTCATAGGACGGGCAGCACCGGGATTCCGGGAATCTGGCTCCCCGCGTTCCCATTCACAGCACAGGTAGCTATGCCCCGACTTCCCGAAATCCGCCGAACGTCGTTGACGCTCGCCGCAGTCGCCACCTTGGCGGCGTGCGCGACCGCAACCGGACGCACCGCCGTTGCAACGGGTGTTGCGTCTGCACCGGCGAATCAGGCAGCCGACCCGATCAGCCAGAAAGTCCTCCTTACTCGCGCGGACAGTGCGTGGCAGGCGGGCTCGTATATCCTCGCCACAAGCCTGTATGAAACGGCAGTCGCTCGTGACTCGTCCGCGTCGCTCGCAATCTTTCGCCTTGCGACCCTCCGCTCGTGGGACAATCGCCTGGACGAGGGTGTCAAACTCTTTCGCCGCTATGTGGCGCTGAACCCGGACTACCCCGAGGGACGCCTTTCCCTGGCCCGAACGTTGGCGTGGGGTGGACACTATGAGTCAGCGGTCGCGATCTACGATTCAGTGCTTACCCAGAACAACGCCTATCGCGATGCAGTGCTCGGGCGAGCCCAAACACTCGCCTGGGCGGGTCAGCTTCCCGTAGCGCTTTCTACCTACAAGCGATGGGTTGGGGATCATCCATCCGACCGCGAAGCCTCACTGGAGTACGCCCGAGCTCTCTCCTGGAATGGTCAGCTCGACGAAGCGGAAATAATATATGCCCAGATGGCGAGAACGGGCGATGCCAATGCCCAGAAGGGCTTGGCTCGCGTGATCGCGTCGCGTGGAGACCTGGAGCGGAGCGAGCAGGCGTGGCGGCAGGTTCTCGACATCCGGCCGAACGACGCCGAAGCCCTGACTGGCCTCGCGCAGACGCTTAGCTGGCAGGGGCGTCCGTCCGATGCGGAGACGGCACTGCAGCTGGCACTGCAGGCGAACCCCGCCTACGGCGATGCTCGGACGCTCATGCGCTGGGTTCGGGCTGACCTGAGGCCGACCGCGACGATCACCGTGTTGGGCACAAACGATAGCGATCACAATCGCGCTACGAACCTGCTCGTCGATTACGCGAGGCCGAGCGGGTGGAACACGACATTCGGCGCGAGATACACAGGGCGCCGTGCGAACTTCGCCGCGATTGACTCGAGGGTTGATGGAGGGGATCTCTTCGCGCGCTGGCAGCCAGACGCGTGGCAGGTGCGAGCTGAAGCCGGCCTCGTGAATCATTCATCGACGCTCGTCGTCTCCCCTGCCAAACCGCAGACGATTGCCAGCGTCGGTCTCCAGGTTTCGGGACGCCTGGGCCGTACTCTGAAGCTCGGCGTAGGAGCCTCGCGCACGCCTTTCGACGAAACCGCGCTCATGATCGCCAACGGTGTGGTGAGCTCGGAGTATGCGGGTGAAGCCGAGATTGCGTTGCCGTCCCGGTTCACGCTTAGCGGCGGAGCAAGTCGGGCGCGCCTCACTGGCGGCTCACGCGACAATACGCGTGACGCGTTCTCGTCTACGCTGCGCTGGGCCTACAATCGACAGTGGAGCATTGCTGTGGGCGGTCGCCAATTCGGGTACGACACGACCTCGACGGACGGATACTTCGCGCCACGCCGATATACGCTGGGCGAAGTGAGCGGCCGTGGACGTATTGGCGGGCTGCTCGGTTGGAACGCGGACGGCGATGTCGGGCTCGGCAGCCAGAGCATTGAGTTCTTCGGTTCCGGCGCCGGCTCTCGCGCGGCCGAGCGCGCGACAATCTCCGCCGGCTACAGATTCGATCCCGCGCGCGAGATCAGCTTGATCGGCGGTTATGCGAACGTGGCTGCGCCCGGGCAGACAGGCGGAAGCGAGTACAGGTTTTATTCGTTCGCCCTCCGCGCACGGCTCGGGCTGTAGGCTCCGAGTTCGAAGGGCGCGTAGCTCTCTCTAGCGCGCCGGCGGACGATCCGGAATTGCACCAAACGTCCGTTGCATTGCGGCGAACAGCGGCTTCACCTCAGCGTGCCACTGTGGAACCTCCCAGGTCGACCATGTCCATGTAGGTGGATTGGCAAAACCCGAGACCGTCCCGCGCGGCAGATGATCTGCGCCCGCCTGTGGCTTCGCCGGATCATAACTCTCCACGACGAAGCGAAAGCCGTCTGTCGGAGCGCCGATCGCGACGCCCGCGACGTCGTTGCCGACTAGCACGCTGCGCGTGGACGGGTCTACCACCTGGAGCATTCCCCATGGAAGTCGCACTTCGATGACGCCACTCGCTGGATCTGCAAACCAATCTGTTAGCGAGCTCCGCGACTGCGGCGCGTATAGGAGCCGATTCCGGTTGTAGCTGATCGCTGGGTAGATCTGTCCGTTGCGTCCGATCCGGCGCCTGTTCGGCACGACCACCAGCGAATCCCACTGAGCGATTTCGTTGGCGACAGTCCGTAATGGGTGCGCGTAGACATACTGAATTGCCGGTGGCTTGCTCCCCGGAATCAGAACCGGGCGGTATGGATTGTACGGGTGATCGACCAGCAGCTGGGTTGCACCGGGCCCACCGATGTCGAGCACGAACTCGAGCCCGACAGGAGCACGGGAGCCCGTCTTGGGGAGGCGACTGTCCCCGAGATTGCGCTGATAAGTATCGATTCCGATCTGGTAGTGAGCGCGTGCCCAATCGATGCTCCCAACATCCAGACGCAGATAGACATACGCCTCATCCTGGGCCACGCGGAGTGATTTGAGTTGAAGCTGCGCGGGCACGGACGTCGCTTGCGAAACGTAGAGAACGGGGCGCCCCCGCCAATCGCTGGTGTCGCCGTCGATGACGATGCCCGCGCCCTTCCGCCCCGCGCGCATCGCAACTACCCCGTAGTTCTCCTCGGCGTCCAGCGGATTGAGCCACAGGCGTTTTCGCTCCGCTGGAACCTCGAAATCGACGACGATCCAGTTCTTCTTGAACCACTCGTCGATGAGCGAGAACAGGCCGGCTCCGGCCGCGCCTGATGCATAGATATCTCGCGTGAGACGCGCGTCCGCTGCCGCCTGTTGTTCTTCGGTGAGACCGCCGTGAGTCCAGCCTTGCGGCTGGAAGTGACCGATACCGCGGGACGATGGCACCCCGTATTCGCTGATCACGACGGGCATATCGCCGTGATGCATCACGAGCTCACTGACGTAGCCGAAGTAATTGCTCGGGCCTTCCGGGGAGCGCGCCGTGGAATAACCAGGATCAACTCTGAGGAAGTCGGGATAGTATGGGTAGGCGTGGTATGAGGCGAACACTCCGGCGGGGTAGGCAGCGGTCGCGCGCATTTTCACCGCATCCAGGCCGACCGCGTCATTGTCGTACTCCTTGGGCATCTCCACGATTCTCTCGCCACGCGCCCGCAGGAGGGCGATCTCCTGCGCCTTAGTCGTTTCAGTGCGGTGACTCAGTGGGTCGAGGGTCGGCCAATTCGTGTAGGCGACGGGACGCTGAGCGTTGTACTGCGTCATCTCGAAGGCCACCAGATACTCGCACTGCTCGGCGAGCCACGCCTCTACCGCATTGCCGCCGGCGAGCGTCAGGTACTTTCCGGTGAAGCTCGTTCGCGTTGGCCGCGACGCATTGTACGCGACGACGGAATACGGTTCCCATTCGCGGCCGATGATGTAGCCGAGGGTCCACCGCGAGACGTCTGCGCGATATGCGCCGCTGGCGTGGCCAGGCATTGGAGCAATGGAAGCATTTCCATGGATTAGGGATACCACGTGCTGCATCTCTCCGCGGAATTGCCCCAGCCACCTCGGATCTTCGTATTTCTCCTGCTTTTTCCCGGGTGGAAGCTCTGTCCAGACTCCGTGAATCAGCCAGATCGGACGGGATGGATGCTCGAGATTCCAGCTTCTCAGGGCGGAATAAAAATGTGGCGGATGGATCGTGTAGACCCTGACAGCGTTGGCGCCCATGTCGGCCAGAAGCGCAATCCACTTCTCGTAAGTACTGTCGTTCGGCGGAAATTCCGATGGGTGCTTCCCCGGAAGTGCGGCGCCGAGGTTTACTGCCTTGATCCACATGGGGAACCAGCGACCACTCGCATCAGGGATCTCGAAGATTCTCTTGCCAGTCCTGGCGGCGACCGTGGTCGTTGTCGGACGCACATGGTTCTCGGGCGCGACGTACGCGACCTGCTCGGGTATTCTGGCGAGGTAGGAGAGCGCGGTGGAGTCCCTCGGCACGATCCGAAGCGCCCGCTCAAAACTACTGCGGGCCCCGGCGAAATCTCCGCTCCTGTAAGCGGCCATTCCCGAACCTGCCAAGGCGTCGTATGAGGTAGTGTCTGCAGCGACTGCGAGGCGGAAGAACTTACGCGCATCGTTCAGGCGCCCGCGCCGCATAGCTGCGTAGGCGGCGCCGGTGAGCGCGCCTCGATCGTTGGGGCAAAGCGAGAGGGCTCGCCTGAACTCAGTATCAGCGACTTCGGCATCGCCTTTACGGTAGGCGATCCACCCGAGTTCTATTGCTTGCCCAGCGGCAGCGCGTGCGGCACACGGCGGACGCGATTGCGCCGCAGCTGTGCTCGAGGCACACAAGATGGCGAACAGGACGCTTGCAACGGCGATGAATCGGGTGCGGCTGCGCACTTCTGTGGCAAGATGTCGCATTGAGGACAAATAGGTTGCGAGGTGACCAGCGCCGTCAATCCTTCAGTGAGCGATCGGTGGCTCCTTCCAATCCTTCGGGAGCTGTTGACGGAAGCTTCGATCGAGCTGCTGGAATCCAAATTGGAGGGCAGCTATTGGAAGACTGCCGTCGACAACGCTCATCTTACGGACGATGATATCCTCGCTGCGGTATCGGCCCGCGCCCGAGTTGGCATCGCGAGTGATCTGCTCGTCAGCTCCGAAGCGCGCGATAAGGTGTCCGAGCGTCTCGCGCGACGATTCTCGATTCTTCCACTTTCGCTCTCCCAGTCGAGTCTCGAGATAGCGACATCGAACCCGTATGATCTCGATTGTGAGAAGACGCTGGCGTTTGCTGCGCGTCGCACAGTACGGATGTCGATGGCTTCACCCGCTCGTATCCAGGAGCGGATAGAAGAGGTCTATGCGCCCCTCGAGCGCGTCCACAAGATGCTTGGCCACGCCGACAATTCCCGCACGCAGCCGGTTGTCGAGCGAGCGGATGCCACTGAGAGCGAAATGGACGAGAAGCAGGTCGAAAGGCCAGTCATAAAGCTGGTCGACCACATAGTCGCCGAGGGAATCGCGGCGGGCGCGAGCGACATCCACCTGGAGGCGGGTGAAGGCGGTATCGCCGTCCGCTATCGCATTGATGGGATGCTGAAGGAGGTAATGGTGCTCCCCAAAGCCGTCGGTGTTCCGCTAGTGTCGCGCATCAAGATCATGTCGCAGATGGACATCGCCGACCGGCTGAGGCCCCAGGGCGGCCGGGCCCGTGTCGCAATCAACGGCGCTCGCGTGGACCTGCGCGTTTCGACGCTGCCGGCATCGCACGGAGAGAAGGTCGTCATTCGCATCCTCGATTCCAGAGCCGCACTCCGCTCGGTCGAATCTCTTGGTCTGGATCCGATCGACGGTCCGCGAATGCAGAAGCTGCTTGATGTGCGCGAGGGATTGATTCTCGTCACCGGGCCAACCGGCTCCGGAAAGACGACTACTCTTTATGCCGCGCTCCGGCTGCTCCTTCACCGTGGTGTCAACATCATCACGGTCGAAGATCCGGTCGAATATCGGATTCCCGGGATCGTGCAGGTGCAAATCCACGAGAAGGCGGGGCTCACCTTTGCGTCAGCCCTGCGATCGGTTCTTCGCCAGGACCCGGATGTCCTCCTCATCGGGGAGATCCGCGACCGCGAAACGGCCGCGATCGCCCTCCAGGCCTCGCTGACGGGGCACGTCGTTTTTGCAACGCTGCACACCAACGACGCCTCCAGCTCCATCACACGTCTCACTGACCTCGGCGTCGACTCGGCCAAACTTGCCGGTGCGCTCAAGGGAGTCGTCGCGCAGCGGCTGATTCGGAGGTTGTGCCAGGCGTGCAAGCTGGTTGCAAACGCCGGAGTGCCGCGAAAGCTGGTGGGCTCCATTCCGGAAGATTCAATGATTTACGTTCCGGTGGGGTGCCGCGAGTGCTCCATGACCGGGTATTCGGGACGAGTCGCTGTCACGGAAGTGCTCGTCGCGACACCCGAGATCGAGAGGGTGATCGCCGTCGGTGCGCCGCCCGATCAACTGGTAGCCGCGGCGCGTGCGTCGGGCACCAGGTCGCTGTGGGGCTGCGGAGCATCCCAGTTGCTGGCTGGGAATACCAGCGCCCAGGAGCTGGTGCGCGTGCTCGAGCCAGAACGGCCGGGTCCTGCCGCGGAGAAGCGCACGGGATATGATTTACCAAGACCAATCCTGTACGAGCGACCGACCAGGAAGCCAGTGACTCGAATCGTTCCAGGTGTCGTGGAAGTCTACGTGATTCGCCACAACGCGGGCGACTGGCGTGTGTTGGTCCTCCAGCGAGCGGCCGATACAAACCGAGCCGGCTCGTGGGAGACAGTCTATGGTAAAATCGACTCGGGCGAACGCCCGGAGCAGGCTGCCGTTCGCGAGCTACGTGAGGAAACCGGGCTGGAGCCAACGGCGCTCTACAACGTGACCGTCTCCAGTTTTTTCCTTCATACGAGCCAGACCATTCAGATGGCGATCGTATTCGCTGTGTTCGTCGAGGGTGAATTGGATGTCGCGCTCAGTGAGGAGCATCAGCGATTCGAATGGCTTTCGCTCGACGAGGCGTGTGAGCGCTTCACCTGGCCCAGATCAACTCAGGCGCTGAGGGACGCTCGTCATCTGCTCGCGCGCGGGGACGCTGGCCCCGTAGAGGATGTCCTGCGGGTCATCTAGCGGCGCTTGACCGTCGTGAGATTCTCGGGC
The DNA here is from genome assembly GCA_038227135.1 of Gemmatimonadales bacterium. GTDB lineage: Bacteria > Gemmatimonadota > Gemmatimonadetes > Gemmatimonadales > Gemmatimonadaceae > UBA4720. The sequence goes on along the minus strand of JBBRQC010000015.1, from coordinate 48,369 downwards.
CCCGCCGGCGCGTTTGGTTTTACCCGGACGCTCTTCGCGGGAATGCCGACGTAAACGTGGTACGGTCTCACGTCCTTGGTCGCAACCGCCATCGCTCCGACCATCGCCTGCTCGCCGACGTGCACGCCGGCAAGCACTGTCGCGTGGTACGTGATACGCACGCCATCGTCCAGGCGCGTGAGTGCGTCGGTCACGTCGCGCTGGTCAACAATGCTGTGGGTGTGACTGTAGACGTTTGCGTAGTCGCTGATCGAGACGTTGTTGCCGAGTGAGATTCCTCCGCGGTCGTCCAGCAGAACGTGGCGGTGAACGACCACATTGTCACCGACCTCCATGTTGTATCCAAAGGAGAACTCGACGTGCTGGAATGCCTTGAAGTTCTGTCCGCAACGCTTGAAGATGTAGGGCGCCAAAAGGCGCCGGAGCTGGACGCCGAGCTCGACGTTCTGACCGCCGGGCACGGTTCGATCGAATGAATACCAGAGCCAGAGCAGCGGCTTCACCGTCTGAAAGCGCGGGTCGTCACATTCCGCGTAGTACTCGGGCTCGAGAGTGACGTTGCGGGGATCGAGGGCGGAGAGCGCCAGTCGTGTGGCAACGGGCAGCTTGGTGTCTTCCACCGCGGTCTCCCAATTGTTCGCAAACTCCGGGTAGGAAATCTCACAAAGCGTGCGTCGGCAGAGTGTCGCCCGATCCGCCCCGGACGCGAGGTCAGCGCCGAGTTTCTCGAGCCACTGGGTCTCGATACCTTCACATGGAAGAGCCGGGAGCCTGCGAAGCGGGTAAATCGCCATTTTCCAGCCTGGATTAATGGTCGGTGGGGCGTGACGCCCTCGCGCGGACGAGCGCTCTTTCTCTCTCCACTCGAGTCAATATCTGTTCCCAGTCTTCGTTGCGCACGTTCTGAAACGTTACCGTCAGCGGCTGATCAAGTTCGATTGCGTCTTCGAAAAGATAAATCGCACTCTGGGTCTCGCGCTGCCTCAGCCGCTGCTCCCCGAACCCCGAGCTCAGGGGCAGCACTTCGAGCGCCCGAAAGTCTCGTCCACTACTCGTGATCACCAGCTCCATCGGACTGAAGTGCACGTCCGGCTCGACACCGAAAAAAGACACGTACCACAGATCCGGTGCCCGCCCGCCTGTGCGCCGTGTCACGGCGGCGATCGATTGCTTGTTGCTCTCCTGCAGATCCCGGAGCGCGCGGTAGGAGTCCGGCGTCAGCAGTCGGATGAGGTTCTCATCCAGCGGAATAGCCCGCACTATCAGCCCCTGCAGCTCGAGCCTGATGGCGATGTCGTCCTGACGGAGCGTCCCGTACCCAACCGGAATGTTGGAGCGCCCGATGGTGTCGTCCGTTATTGGAGCGAGCCCGGTCTCCTGCGCGGACGTGCTTGCTGTTCCCGACGCGCACGCCGTCGAGGCCACGACAAGGAGTACCAGAGTCACTTTGGTTGCAGGAATCACGCTTTCTCCACCAGCTGCATAATGGCCTCGAGTAGCTCCGCCCGCCCCTCGCCGGAATGCGCGCTGAACTGAATCACCTGGTCGGGCTCCAACGCCAGCACGCGCGATATCATCGCCACCGTTTCCCGGGCGTCGGCCTTGGTCAGCTTGTCGGATTTCGTCAAAGCCACGATCGTCGGAACGCCCAGATCCGCCAGGAAATCCAGCATCGCGCGATCATCTTCGCTTGGTTCGCGCCTGATGTCCAGCAAAAGGACAATACCCCGAAGCTGTGTAGTCCGCCTCAGGTAGCTTTCGATCATTGGGCGCCACTCGGCCTTTTTCGCCTTGGAGATGCGCGCGTACCCGTATCCCGGCAAATCCACCAGAACAAAGGTGTTGTTGACGCGGAAGAAGTTTATCTCGCGCGTCCGGCCCGGGGTCCGGCTCACCCGCGCGAACGACTTTCGCCGGACAAGCGCGTTCAACAGCGAGGATTTTCCGACGTTGGAGCGGCCCGCAAATGCGACTTCGGGCAGGGATGATTCGGGCCGCCAGCCGTGCTTCTCGGCCATTCCGCCAATGAACTCCACGTTCCGGATGACGAGCCGATCGGCACCCGGATCGGGCGGCATTTAGTGCGTTACGGAATCGTAGAGAGCTTCGCCCGACGAGGTCGAAGGCTGCGCCTGCGGGCGAAGAGCCAGAGCCAGAACCTCGTCCATCGTCTTCACGGGATGAAAACGGACCGACGCCCGGACTTCCTCCGGAAGCTCCTCGATGTCCCTTGCATTGCCGTGGGGAATTATGACATCGCTCACCTTGTTGCGGTGCGCCGCGACCGACTTCTCCTTCAGGCCGCCGATCGGCAGGACACGTCCGCGGAGCGTTATCTCGCCGGTCATCGCGACATCGCCCCGCACGGGAACTCCGGTCAGCGCGCTGATCACCGCCGTCGCGATGGCGATTCCAGCGGATGGCCCGTCCTTGGGTGTGGCGCCCGCAGGCATGTGGATGTGGATGTCTTTCGTGCGATAGAACTCCGACTCGATCCCGAGTGCTCGCGCGCGCCCGCGCGCGTATGAGAGTGCGGCGCTCGCCGATTCCTTCATGACATCACCGAGCGTTCCGGTGAGCTGCAGCTTGCCGCGACCCTTTACTACGCTCACTTCGATCTCGAGCACTTCGCCGCCCGCCGAAGTGTAAGCGAGCCCCGACGCGACTCCGACCTTGTCGTCGAGAGACGTGTCGTCCGGGTCGAAGGGCGGAGTTCCGAGCAGCTCCTTGAGGTCGTCCACCCGGACCCTGTGCGTCTTTCCTTCGGCCAGGACCTCGGCCTGTTTGCGCGCGAGCTTTCTCGCAACCCGCGCAATGCGCCGCTCGAGCTCGCGAACTCCCGCCTCGCGCGTGTATCCGCGCATGATCGCGGGCAGAACGTCCGGCTCGAGGACCACTTCTTCCTTCTTCAGCCCATTCGCCTCGATCTGTCTCGGGAGCAGGTACTGTCTGGCAATCGCAAGCTTCTCGTGATCGAGGTAACCGGCGATGCGCAGTATCTCCATTCTGTCGCGCAACGGCTCCGGGATTCCGGCGAGTGAGTTCGCGGTCGTGATGAAAAGCACCTGCGACAAGTCGTAGTCCACTTCGAGATAATTATCGTTGAACGTCGTGTTCTGCTCCGGGTCCAGCACCTCGAGCAGAGCGGCGGCGGGGTCACCCCGGAAGTCCTGACCGAGCTTGTCGACCTCGTCGAGCAGGATCACCGGGTTAACGACCTCGGCACGCCGCATCGCCTGAATGATCCTGCCCGGCATCGACCCGATGTATGTGCGACGGTGCCCGCGAATCTCCGCCTCGTCGCGGACCCCGCCCAATGCCATCCGAACGAACTTGCGGCCGAGGGCGCGCGCAATGGATCGGCCGAGCGATGTCTTGCCGACCCCGGGAGGACCAACGAGGCAAAGGATCTGTCCGTCCAGGCGCCCGACCAGCGAGAGAACGGCGATGAAGTCGAGGATGCGGTCCTTCACTTCATCGAGCCCGTAATGATCGGCGTCGAGAATCGCTCTCGCATGCGCAACGTCGAGCACCTCGTCGGTCCGCTCCGTCCAGGGAATCGAGACGATCCAGTCGACGAAATTGCGGGCGACGGTGAACTCGGGCGACATCGGAGGCATCCGTCGCAGCTTTCTCAGCTCACGAAGTGTCCGCTCTTCGACTACTGGTGGCAGCGCCTTCTTCCTCACCTGCGCATCGAGCTCCGCGAAATCGTCTCCGTCTTCCTCGCCGAGCTCGCGATGGATTACTCGCAGCTGCTCCTGGAGATAGAACTCGCGCTGATTCTGGAACATCGCCCCGCGGACGTCGTCATCGATCTTGCGCTCGAGACGCAACAGCTCGATCTCCCCGGAAAGGAGCTCGGCCAGCATCTCCAGCAGATGCCGCAGCGTGTCTGCTTCGAGCAGCGCCTGGCGCAGCTCGAATCGCACCGCAACGTGGGCTGCCACGCCGAAGGCCTGCCTCTCCGCGGAGTCTGCGCTCTGGATGATCGTGACGATTTCCGGAGGAATGCGACGGTGGAGACCGACGTACTCCTCGAACGAATTGAGCAGGCGCCGGCTGAGCGCCTCGGTCTCGGGGTCCTGCGTTCCAATTCCCTCGAAGGGAAGCGGGGCAGCGGCCGCCCGCAAAACGTTGCCGGCCGGTATGTAGCGCGTGACCCGCGCGCGCGCGATTCCTTCCACTAGCACGCGCGTGGTGCCCGTCGGAAGCTTCGACACCTGGACTACGCGCCCGATTACTCCCGTGCGGTGGAGGTCGGCGGCGGCGGGCTCCTGCTTCTCCCCGTCACGCTGCGAGACGAGCATTATGATTTTGTCTTCGGCGAGAGCAGCCTCGATGGCTGCCAGCGATGCCGGACGCCCCACCAGAAGCGGAATTACTACATAGGGGAAAATGACAACATCCCGAAGCGGAAGGACCGGAATCCGGTCCGACGTCGGGATGCTCTCGCTGTCGCGCTGAAAGATTTGTGGCAAGACTAGGCTTCTTTCTTTCTCCGCACGGGCGAGATCTCGAGCAGCGGCTGAGTCCCGTTCGCGATGCACGATTCAGTCACCTTCACCTCGACCACATCGTCTCTGCCTGGAAGGTCGAACATCACTTCCATCAGGACCTCCTCGAGGATCGCCCGCAATCCCCGCGCACCCGTGCCACGCTTGAGCGCCTTGCCGGCGATCGCCACCAGCGCTGCCTCGTCGAAGGTGATCTTGACGTCCTCGAGCCCGAACAGCTTCGCGTACTGCTTGGTGAGCGCGTTCTTCGGCTCCTTCAGAATACGCACTAGCGCTTCCTCGTCGAGGCCCTCGAGCGCGACCGTGACGGGGAGACGTCCCACTAGCTCCGGGATCAACCCGTACCTCAACAGATCGTCCGGCTCGACTTCGCTGAACATCTTGGTCTGCGCCAGCTTCTTGTCGCGGGCAGCCGTGCCGTTGAAACCGATCTGACGACGACCGGTCCGGGCTTCGATGATCTTCTCGAGGCCGTCAAAAGCGCCACCGCAGATGAACAGAATGTCCTTGGTATTGAGCTGGATATACTCCTGCTGCGGGTGCTTCCGGCCGCCTTGAGGCGGAACCGAGGCGACGGTGCCTTCGATGATCTTGAGCAATGCCTGCTGGACGCCCTCGCCAGACACGTCTCGGGTAATGCTCGGGTTTTCCGACTTCCGGGCGATCTTGTCGATCTCGTCGATATAAACGATTCCACGCTCGCACTCAGCGACGTTGAAATCGCCGGCCTGGAGCAGGCGGACCAGAATGTTCTCGACGTCTTCGCCGACGTAGCCCGCTTCGGTCAGAGTGGTAGCATCCGCGATGGTGAATGGAACGTCGAGAATGCGAGCCAGGGTGCGCGCCAGCAGCGTCTTGCCGACGCCGGTGGGTCCGATCAGAAGAATGTTGGATTTATCGAGCTCGACGTCGTCATCCTTCAGCGACGTGGAGTTAATGCGCTTGTAGTGGTTGTAAACCGAGACGGCCAGCGCTTTTTTCGCCTGCTCCTGCCCGATAACGTACTGGTCGAGAACATCCTTGATCTCCTGCGGAGCCGGGACCTGGGTTATCGCCTCCGCTACCTCGCGCTCCTCATCCTCCGCGAGAATCTCGTTGCAGAGAGCAATGCACTCGTTGCAAATGTAGACGGACGGTCCGGAAATGAACTTCCGAACGGAATCCTTCGATTTGCCGCAGAACGAGCAGCGAAGATGTTTCTCTTGGGACATAGATAGACGGGGAACGAGTGATGCCGGCATTAACCCGGGCACCGAAACCTGCTTTAAGATACCTAACAGCCGCGCCGAAAACGGTCAAGCAACGAATCCGGGAGCATGACTTGTGAAGAAATTCACAAGTAACAGATCCCCAGCTACGCCTTCTTCTTTAGAGCTTCCTCCATCTCCCCTCGGTACGAGATCACGTTGTCGATCATCCCGTACTCCTTGGCCTCGTCCGCCGACATGAAGCGGTCGCGGTCCGTGTCGCGCTCGATCCGCTCTACCGGCTGACCGGTGTGCTTGGCCATGAGCTTGTTCATCTCGGATCTCAGGTGCAGGATCTCCTTTGCCTGGATCTCGATGTCGGACGCAGTCCCGCCGCCACCACCCTGGGATGGCTGGTGGATCATGATGCGCGAGTGGGGAAGCGCTGACCGCTTGCCAGGGCGCCCGGCCGCGAGCAGGAAGGCCCCCATACTGGCCGCCAGGCCCATGCAGTTCGTATTCACTGGAGACTTGAGGAACTGCATCGTGTCGTAGATCGCCAGCCCCGCCGACACACTGCCACCCGGCGAGTTGATATAGATGTGGATGTCGCGCTCGGGATTGTCCGACTCGAGAAAGAGCAGCTGAGCGATGATAATGTTGGCCACGTCATCGTTGATGGGCGTGCCAAGGAAAATGATCCGGTCCATGAGGAGCCGGGAAAAAACATCGTAGGTACGCTCGCCACGGCTCGAGCGCTCGATGACGTAGGGCGTGTAGATCGTCGGCATTGGCTCTTCTTCTTCCTTGTTAGGCATTAGTCGAAACGTCGTTTCTATCCAGCAACCACTTGAAGACCTTGTCCTCGGTGATGCTCCTTTCCATTTCCTTCAAGCGGCCACTCTTCTCCATTTGCGCGTAAATCTGCCCGGGGTTGGCTCCGCGCTTCTCCGCCTGCTCGGCGATGCGGTCGTCGAGGTCCTTTTCCGTCGCCGCCAGACCCTCCTTCTCGGCAATGGTCTCGATTACCAGGTCTCGTCTGATCTGCCGCTCCGCCATCGACCGGAACTCTCCAGCGAACTGCTCGCGTTCTTCCGTCGGTACCTTGTACGCTTCGGCGTAGTTCTCTACGAATTGCTGTACCCAGCTCTTCGGCACGTCGAACGCGTTCGCCGAGATAATCTGGTCGATCAGCTGCTGCCTTACCCCCGCTTCCACCTCGTGCTCCGCGTGGCGCTCCATGTCGGATCGCACGGCGGTCCTCAGCGCCTCGAGTGATTCGAAGTCGCCGACCTCGCGCGCGAAAGCATCGTCGAGCGCCGGAGCCGACTTGCGCTTCACTTCGTTTAGCGTGATGCGAACAGTCTTCGTCTGCCCACGCTGGGTTTCGTCGGGGAAGTCGTCCGGCCACTTCACCGGGCGCTCGACCGTCTCTCCTGGCGCGGCAGTCATTATCAGCTCCTCGATTCCGGGAATTGCCTGTCCGGCGCCCAAGACGATTGGATAGCTCTTTCCTTCCGCCGTTTCGCCGCCCGTTGTCGACGTCGCTAGCTGGACGTTGACCATGTCGCCGGGAATTGGCTTCTCGTTCACAGGTGTCCAGATAGCCTTCTCGTCCCGAATCTGCTCGAGCTGCTGAGTGAGCTGTTCGTCGCTGATCTTGGCAGTCGGCCGTTCTATTCTGAAGCCGTTGGTTCGGGCCAGTTCGACCGTGGGGCGAACCTCCAGATGGAGCTCGAACGTCAGGGGCTTGCCCTCCTCGAACTTGAGATCGTGGACGTGGGGCTGCGCCGCCACCTTGATGCTTTCCCTCTCCACGAACTCCTGATACGCCTCGCGGACCAGCGTTTCGAGCGCCTCCTGCCGTATGGCGTCACCAAATTTTTTCCGGACCACAGTCGCCGGCGCCTTTCCAGGCCTGAATCCCGGCAGACGAACAGTCGACGCGTACCGCCGTGCTGCTTTCTCCTCCGCATCCTTCACTACTTCTGCCGGAACCGAAACCTGGATGAATCGCTCGACTCCCTCGGATGCACGGGGGGTGAACTCGATTTTCATGTACCCAATATAACAGAGGGGTGAAGCTATCATTCGGGCGTTCAGGGCGATGGCCGGAATCCTGCCACTGTTGAGGGCTAATGGCCCTGGACCCTATTGAAGCGATCTCGCCTCTCCCGAGCTCGGTCGAGAAAGCGCGCCTCGGAATGGGTGTTCTTTCCGGGAGCGATCGGTGGCTCGATGCCAACGAGCGCTTGTGCGAGCTCCTCGGGTATTCCCGCGAAGAGCTCCTTGCTCTTGGGAGGACCGATACGACCCACCCCGAAGACGCCGACGCGGAGGCGGCCGAGCTCACGCGGATAAGAGAGGGCGACGCGGACTCGACCCAGATCGAGGAGCGATACCACTTGAAGGGCGGCGGAACTCTTTGGGTCAGTGTTACGGCGGCGCGAACCCAATCTGACGGTGCGTACAGCGCCGATCTGGTTCTGGTTGTCCAGGATCTTACCGCGAGGCGTGAATCGCACCGCGGGCTAAGCGTTCAACACCTCGTGAGCCAGATCATAGCTGAATCCAAATCGCCTCCGGAAACCCTGAAAACCGTCCTGGCCGGGGTTGGCCGCGCCCTCCGCTGGAGCTACGCCGCGTACTGGGAATTGGACAGGAACGCTGAAGTGCTGAGACCACTGTACAGGTGGACCCAATCCAATCGCTCATTCGTGGAGTTCGACAGAAAAACTGAGGCGATGGTCTTTGCCAGGGGCGAAGGGTTTCCGGGTGGGGTTTGGGAGCTGGCGCGCCCGAATTGGGAAAGCGATCTCGCGACGCAGGCGATGTATCCACGCTCCGCGGAGGCCAGCGCGGCCGGTTTGCACTCCGCGTTTGGAATCCCGGTCAGAACGGCTGAGAAGTTCTTCGGCGTGCTTGAATTCTTCGCGGAGGACGTTCTTCCCCCCAATCAGGCTCTTCTGAATGCGGCGCAGGGGGTAGGGTTCCAGCTCGGCGAGTTCCTCGAGCGCGCTCGCGCGTTGGCCGCCGAGCACGAAAGCGAGATCCGCAAAGCCTCCATACTGGATACTGCCCTCGATTCGATCATCACGAGCGATCAGCGCGGGACGATAACGGAATTTAACGCGGCAGCCGAGGCAACGTTCGGCTACCGGAAGGAAGATGTCATCGGTCGCCAGATGGTGGACCTCATCATCCCTGCGCAACATCGAGAGGCTCATGCGAAGGGAATGCAGCGCTATCTCGCGACCGGCGAAGCACACGTTCTCGGCCGGAAAATAGAGATCAATGCGATGCACTCAGACGGAACGGAGTTTCCGGTAGAACTCGCAATCGTGAGGGTTCCTATCGACGGTCCGGCCTTCTTCACGGCCTACGTGCGGGACCTTACCGAACGAAAAAAACTGGAGGCCGAGCAGGCAAGACTCCTTCAGGTAAGCGAGGAAGCCAACAAAGCGAAGGCGGAGTTTCTGGCAACGATGTCCCACGAGCTCCGAACGCCGCTGAATGCGATCAGCGGGTACGCCGAGCTCCTCAAGCTGGGAATCCGCGGTCCTGTGACCGCGGCCCAGGTGGCTGATCTCGACCGAATCAACCGGAGCCAGGCACACCTGCTCGGCATCATCAACGACATTCTGCAGTTCGCGAAGCTGGAAGTTGGCCAGCTCGAAATCAACCTCGAGAGTTTCCCGGTTGATGCGGCTCTCTCAGTTGCTGAAGAGCTGGTGGGACCGCAGTTCGAATCGAGGGGACTGTCCTACATCTACCGGCACGGCGGTGACTCCGTACGCATTCGCGCAGATCGGGATCGGTTTCAGCAGATCGTGCTCAATCTGCTGGCCAACGCGATCAAGTTCACGCCGGAGAAAGGAACGGTCACCGTGAGCTGGCATGAGCTGGGCGAGGAGGTGGCCATTGAGGTCACCGACACCGGAATCGGGATCGACGCAGCGCAGCTGGAGCGAATCTTCGACCCCTTCGTCCAGGTCCACTCGGGGACCACCCGTACTTCCGAAGGAGTCGGTTTGGGTCTCGCCATCAGCCGGGACATGGCCCGGCAGATGGGGGGAGACATCACCGTACACAGCAAACCCGGGGAGGGATCGACGTTCAGTTTGCTGCTGCCCCGCGACGTCTAGAAAACCTGTTGCGCGGCACCGCTATTGCTTTTCTGAGTGGCAATCGCACCCGAAAAAAGACATCAACCTACGTACGGAGACGGACAATGGAGATCGATACCCTCAAAGACCTTTACATCGAAGAGCTGAAGGACCTCTACAGCGCAGAGAAGCAGATCGTCAAAGCGCTTCCGAAGATGATCAAGGCGACGAAACACCCTGAGCTCAAAGCCGCGTTCAAGACGCACCTGCGGCAAACAGGGGAGCACGCGAAGCGTCTCGAGATGATCTGCAAGGAGCTGGGTGTCAGTCCCCGCGGCAAGAAATGCGTGGGTATGGAGGGACTGATCGAAGAGGGCAGCGAATTGATCAAGGAGAAGCCGGAGCCGGACGTTCTGGATGCCGGGCTGATCTCTGCGGCGCAGCACGTCGAGCACTACGAGATGGCCGGTTACGGCACCGTGCGGACGTACGCTCGCCAGCTGGGGTTCGAGAACCAGGCGGAGATCCTCCAGCAGACGCTCAACGAAGAAGGCGAGACTGACCACCTGCTGACTGCACTCGCCGAGGCGGGGATCAACCTCGAAGCAGAAGGTTAAATCGTCACGACCAAGCGCGTGCTTCAAAAAAGCCGGCTCACTGAGCCGGCTTTTGTTTTTACGGTCTATGACCCTCTGCGGCCCGACTTCATGGACGTCGCCGGCGGCTTGTCGGCGCGCACTACGGGCGGAGTCGGCACGTGTTGCGGAATTTTCGTGTTGTCCGGCACGCTGTGGGGCTGGGAACTCTTTTTCTTTTTCGAGAAGTCGGGGATTTCGTTTTTTCGCTTCACTATGATCTCCACTTCGGGATTAGGTCTGGATCGGAGGATTGTCAATTGCGAAAAGGGGACTCGAACCCCCACGGGTTGCTTCACTCAATGCCTTAGTTACGCCTGCTGTCCCTGAATTTATCGCCAGGCCAGCAGGTGAAGCCATGGGCACGCGGTGAAACCCGAAGGAGCAGACCCTCGGCGGCCGGTGCCCGTCGCATCGCGCTTCCATTATTGCAATCCGTACACGACGACCCGGTTGGAAAAAGTCGGCAGGTACACGTGTCCGTTGGCAATCGTCGGAGCGGCGAATTTCGCGTAATTGCCCGACGCGTCGCGGGCGCTGTTCTGCCGATTGTTCCAAAGCTCCTTGCTGATGTCGTTCGCGTCGAACGCCCTCAGTATGCCAGGGCTTACGGCATGTTCGGCATCACCGCTCGATGCGTAGGACGCCCAGAGAATACCGGTCCCGTCAGTGGCCCCGTTGGACGAAACCGACAGAACCGCCCCGCTTTGCCCGGTCGGTCCGGCTGCGCTGGATACGAGTTGACCCTGTGGGCTCAGCAAGCTGCTTGCACGGTCGAACGGGATGGCACGCAACGGATCATTCTCGGACCATACATAAACGAATTCCCTCGAACTTCCTTTGTAGTAGGCTGCCTGACAATGCATGTTCGCATTGCTGCTCAGCGGGACGACCTGCTGCACCTGGTTGGAGGATGTCAGGTAGCCGCCCATCGCATCCTTGTTCAACAGGTACAGATTCCCGTCCTTACCTCCGGTGAGATAAAAACCCGAATTGGGAATCAGAAAAGCACCCATCCCTCCGTAATCGAGGTCATTGTTGTTGAGGAACTGGTAGTTGCTGGGCGTGAAGTAACTCGCCACCCGCAAAGTCGAACCGGTCGGTGTGAGCTTGAGAGCGCTTTCGGCGCGGTTCGTCGGGTTGGTCGCATCCCCGGCGTCCCCCACCGTGCCGTTGCCCGTCACCACGTACAGGTTGCCTGCCGCGTCCGCAGCCATGCCAGTCCCGCTTTCCCACATTCCCCCCGCGTAACCGTTGGGCGTGTCATTGTACACAACCCGCTGCTGCATAGTCGAAGCGTCGTATCCCAATATCCATCCATGATACGGGCTCCAATCGCAGTGGGATGAAAAAGTCACGTACACAATTCCGTTGAGCAGCGTCAATCCCTGACGCTGGTTCTGGCGCTGTGCATCGAAAGCAATCACGCCGTTGACGCTTCCGTCTCCATTCCCGTTGTAGCTGGGAGCGATCTTCGTCGGGCTGCCCGGAATGTCATTCCCATCGACGATGTTCACGGCGTGCAGGAACTGAACGAACGTGGTGCCGGCGGTACTACGGGCCACGAAATACACGGTTCCTCCCACCGCATCGATCACCGGCGTGCCGACGATGCCGATGTTCCCGCTGAAATCCGTGTACGAGCCATTGCACGCGCCTGTCATGTCGCCGTGTTGCGGTGGGCGCATGCCCGGGGCCGTGAAGTTTTTTTGCCAGTACAATGTGCCGTTGTCTCCATCGTACGCATAAAGCGAATTGTTGACCGTAGCGACGAGTACGACGTTGTGGTACCCGCCGCCGATGTAGAGGTGGCCGACTACCAGCGGCTGGGCATACACCTGGTCATCCACCGCAAGAGTGAACACCTCGCCGAACTGCTGAACGTTGACGTTGGCAGTGGTCAACGCGCTTTCGTTGTCGTTCCACCCCGACCGGCTGTTGTCATTGTGCTGCGTGAGCACCGACACAGACTGTGGGTAGGGTTTTGTCCCGTCAGGGGGCGAGACACTTTCCCTGCAGGTGGTGAGCAACAGAAAAACGAACGACAGCGGCAGTTGGCGTCGTGCCATGGGTCCGCACCGGGTTAATGTGGAACACCAATGTCTATCGTCCGCAGGCCTTGCATTGGCGCACAGCGAGATGCGAAAGGGGGGACTCGAACCCCCACGGATTGCTCCACTGGATCCTAAGTCCAGCGCGTCTACCAAATTCCGCCACTTCCGCGCTCGCGTCTCAAAAGATAGCAATCGCTGCGAGCCGCATCAAAGATTCTCGTCACTCCAAAGAAAAGGCCCCCGTCCAACCGGACGGGGGCCTTTTCAAACGGTCTCGAGTTCTCGCTCTACTACTTGCCCACCCGCAGGTTCACTATCCTTGGCGCGTGCGTCGCATCCGCCAACGAGAAAACTCGTAGGCTCACGTACTCGCCGTTCTTCAATCGTCCGAGCGCCTGCTGCAGATCCGTCGGAGCGTTGATGGCTCGCGCGGGAGCAGGATAGAGAACTTCGGTGATGACGTCGTTCTTGAAGAGCTTGTCTTCCGCCGGGCCACCCGGAATTACGTCCGAGACCATGACTCCGTGCACCGGCGTCGCCATCCTCGCTTGCGCTGCCATCTCCGTGCTCACCGGGGCCACCGAGATGCCGAGAGCCGGATGAACGCTCCCGCCGTTGATCGGCTCCGTACGCGTGTCCGCTGATGCGACCTGCTGGTCGGTCGGCGCCTCCATGAGTGTAACACGGAAATTCTTCCGCTGACCGTAACGCATCGCCTCGATATCGATCGTCTCACCCGGGTTGTGGTTGCGAACGATTCTCTGGAGCGTGCTGACGCGATCCACCGGCTGACCATCTGCGGTGATGATGACATCACCGGGCTGCAGACCCGCTCTCTTCGCGGGGGTGTTATCGCTCGGGAAGTTGCGAACCAGGACGCCGCGGATGTCCTTGACCCCTGCCACCGCCGCGTCTTCCGGGCTCACATCGTCGATGCCAATCCCAAGGGCTGGAACCCGTACACGCCCATGCGAAATGATCTCGTCCATCACACGCTTGGCGAGTGTGATCGGAATCGCGAAACCGTAACCCGCGTTGTAGCCGGTCGGGCTGGCGATTGCACTGTTGATACCGATTACTTCCCCGCGCGAGTTGACGAGCGGTCCTCCCGAGTTGCCGGGGTTGATCGCCGCGTCGGTCTGAATGAGGTCGCTGATCGCGTATTGATTGTTCCCAGTCGGATTCATCAGATCCGCGAGACTGCGGCCCTTGGCGCTGATGATCCCCGCGGTGACCGTGTTCTCCAGGCCGAGAGGATTGCCGATTGCCAGCACCCACTCCCCGATCCGGGAGGAAACATCGTTCCCGAGGGAAACAGTGGGGAAGTCGCCGCCATCGATCTTGATGACCGCGACGTCGGTGGTCCGGTCGTGTCCGACTACCTTCGCGGTGAAAACCCGATGGTCGAGCAATCTTACAGTCACCTTGTCGGCGATCGTCTCTCGATCGGAGTTGGTGACGACGTGATTGTTGGTGAGGATGTAGCCGTTGCGCGTCACGATGAACCCCGATCCCTGGCCCCGCATTGGGCGGGACTGCTGCGGGACATCGAACTGACGGAAGAAATCTTCCATTCCCGGCGGAACGGCTTGCGGCGATCCGCTGCGCCCGCGCTGGGAGCTGGGAGTGGATCGCGCGGCACTGAACACTTCGATCGATACCACCGCCGGAGTGACATTGTTCGCGATCGCGACGAATGCGTTGCTCGCTTCGGCTATTGGCTGAACCTGCGCGGCGCTTGGGCGCGTCTGCGCGAATCCGAGCCTGGTCCAGTTCATTCCTGAAGCGACGATCAGTCCGCCAATGAAGGCGGTAGTTGCGGCTACGACCAGCCGCGCTTTCTGGGAAGCGATTGACATACAGCTATATGGCTAAAGGGTGTAACTGGTAAGACACGATCCGGTCTCTACAGGTTTCACACGATTTTGTTTCGACTGCAGAGCAGTGGTCGCAATTCGCGCATTCCCCAACAGGTGTTAGTACGCGGAAATGCCTTTCTTTGCTCCCTCGGAATCTATCGGAATTTTCGGGGGCGGCGAAATGAATTGGGAGCGCGAGTATCTAGAAGCCGGGATCGATATTACTCGGATCGTGGCTGTAACAAAACGATAAGGGTGTAAAAAATCGTTACACCGTTATTGATGAGCTTGAGTGCTCGCATTTTGTAAGTTCTTACAGAACAAGCAGTTAAGGCTCGGCATAGCGGTTGCTTTAGGGGGCGCTGTACCTCTCGTCACCTCCACCCCCGGCCAGACTGTGATAAACAGATTTTTTCGCTCTTTCAGCCTCCTTTTCGCTGCCAGCCTCATCGCGTCCTGTTCCGACTCGGTGTTGCAAGGTCCGACCGCCCCCCTCAATCCCAACACCGCCACGGCCACCAAAGCGCCGGAAAAGACTGGCACGCTGCCAAATGCTGGCCTCGAAGTAAAGGCTCTGTGGTGGAACAGTGATTGGAAGCGCCAGGACGTCATAACGGTCAAGCAGACGATCAGTCGATCTGGCGGGATCATCTCGATTCCGCGCACCGGTCTGACCATGACGTTTCCCGCCGGCGCGGTCAGCGCTCCCATTGAGATCACGGTTACCTCCGACGACAAGTACGTCGCCTACAGAATGGAGCCGCGCGGGACCCAGTTCCTTCGAGACGTCACCGTCACCCAGCTCCTCTCGTTCACGCAGGTCGCCGGCAAAAGGCTGAAAACGCCTTTGCTCGCAGCGTACATCAGCGACGACAAGTTGTCGCTCGCGGGAAAAATTCCAGTTCTCGAAATCGAGCCGTCCACAACGACTTTCTCGGCGCTCACTGGCCTGCCGGAGAGCCAGGTTTGGTTCATCAAGCATTTCTCGCGCTACATGCTCGCGTCAGACTGATTCGCTAACAACCATTCACCCGGTCTCTCCAAATGATTCGCTCCAGGTTCATTCGCTCGTCGGTGCTCGTCCTGGGCGCGTTTGTCGCGCTCTCCTGCTCGGACAATTCACCGACAGCACCCCCGATTACCCAAGTAACAACGATTCGCGCGGGTACTACCCAGGATGCGGTGCTCGGCGGTCTGCTCGATGGGTTGCTGAATGTCGTCACCTCCGTCGTAGCCTTCGTTGGCGACGCGACAGGCATTACGGTCCACCCGATTGCCTGGAGCTCGAGCTACGCCAAGGTCTCGTATAATGTCTCTGGAACGATCACACCGTGGGGCGGGACTCTCGCAATTCCGGAATCCGACTTCACAATGACTTTCCCCATGGGCGCGGTGAGCCAGCCGACGCTGATCACAGTCACGTCGGATCCGAGCTACGTCGCGTACAAGATGGAGCCAGCCGGCATCAAGTTCGCCACGCCGGTTCTAGTGACACAGCGCCTCAGAAAGACCACGGTCTATGGTCAGCCGCTCACGTCCAAGCTGTTCGGCGCCTATATCAGCGACGACCTGCTCGACCTCTCCACACTTCTGCACGCGCTTGAAATCGAGTTGTCTGCGACGCTATATGCGCCGGGTTCTTCCAGCCTTCCAGAAATCACGACCTGGACTGTAAATCACTTTTCACGCTACATGCTGGGTTCGGACTGAACCTGATCGGGCTTCGCACGCCGCTGGCCGCGTCATGACGCCCGACCATCGCCGACCGGGTGAGCTGGTCGAGCAGGCGCGTTCAGCGGAGAAGGCGGGGCAAAGCGCCAGGGCGCTCGGATTGTTCGACGACGCCCTGAGCGCTCTTGGCGAAGACGGCGCGGACCCGTTCGTCGCCGACGTCCTTCGCTGGAAAGGGACCCTGCTGAGGGAGCGCGGGGAGACGGAAGCAGCTTTTCGTTGCTACGGAAAAAGCCTCGAGGTCGCCCGCCTCACCGGTTCGATTCGCGCCGAGGCACACGCGCTCAACTGCCAGGCGATCGTCCACCAGCGCCGCGGAGAGAACAAGGACGCGGAACGGCTCTACGCCAGCGCCGCCGGTCTGGCCGAGACCGTTGGAGATTCTCGACTTCTCGGAATGATCCAGCAGAATCGTGGAGTGCTCGCGAACATGCACGGAGATTTCGCGACGGCCACTGCGCTCTATTCGAAAAGCCTCGACGCATTCGAAAAAGCCAAGGATGCCGAGCCGTTGTCGTGGGTCCTCAACAACATGGGAATGCTTCACACGAAAACCGGGAGCTTCCGTGAGGCACGTGAGTGCTTCGCCAGAGCGCTCGAGATCGCCCGCGAACGAGGCGACAAGATTGTTCAGAGCGTCGTCACGCTGAATCTGGCGGAGGCGTGGGTCGGAGAAGGACGCCTCGACCTGGCCGACGTTCTCTGCTCGAGGGCGCTCGACGAGGCTCAGCGTCGGGGCGACCACCTAACTGCCGCCGGGGCATTGAAGGTCCGGGCGAGCATCGAGCGCCGGCGTGGAGCGCTCGACAAGAGCATCGCGACTCTGCGAATCGCGATCTATGAGGCGGAAGGCGCCGAGGACAGGCTACTCCACGCGGAGATGTTGCGGGAGCTAGGCGAGATCTCTCGCGCCGTCGGGAATTCCGGCGCTGCCCGTTCAGCGTGGCGCGAAGCCGCCGATGCCTTCCGTCTCACAGGGGCCGCGCGCGACGTCGAGGAAGTCGAGGCGCAGTTGGACTCGCTGCCAGCCTGAGCGGGGTGTGGCACCGGGTGACTCCATAGCGCGCTGCTTCGTCTGACAAGCGTAGGTGGAAGCCCCCGCCAGCAGTCGTCCGACGCTGGCCGTGGCTCTTGGTCGCGCATCATGACTCTTCGCAGGCCCACAATAGAATTGAAGGCGGTTGAATCCACCGTCGTCAACGAAAGCGTCGATCGCGCCAAGCTCGCCGAGCGAGAAGGGCGCTGGGCCGATGCGTGCGCGATTTACGAGCGATTGGTGAGAAACCCCGACGTGCACTCGAGCACACGGCTGGCCGTGCTTCGCTGGCTCGGACGCGCCTACATGGAGCAGGGCAATCGCGGGGCGGCCCTCGATGTCCTGGAGGCAGCAGTCGCGTCGGCTGACATACTCGGCTCCCCCCTCGCCGTTGCCCAGGCTCTTAACGTGGTTGGAATCGTGTATCAAACGAGCGGCGATTTCGATCAGGCGGCGAAGATCTATGAGGCCGCCCGCGACAAGGCGGAGAGCGCTGGCGAGGGGTCGTTGATCGCAATGCTCGACCAGAATCTTGGAACCGTCGCGATGATTCGTGGCGACTTGCGCGCGGCACTGGAGGCGTTCAGACTGAGCCAGCTCGGGTACCAAGCTCTGGGAAAGAGAAATCACGAAGCTCAGGTTCTCAACAACATCGGCCTTGCGTACATGGAGCTCGGCGAGCTTGGAGATGCCGAGACGGCGTACGCGGAGGCCGCTCTCGGATTTGAGGAAGACGGAGATCGTGCGCGGCTGCTGGATCTCGCCGTCAATAGGGTTCAGCTATACATCTTGGCGCGGCGCTACGACGAAGCGCTGGCGAACTGCAACGATCTGCTCGCGGTGAGGACCGAAGAGATGCCCTCGTGGCGCGGCGAGGTTTTTCGCCACGTTGGAGTCATCGCCCGCGAGCGCGCCCAATTCGTGGAAGCCTCGGAGTATCTGCACAAGGCGGACGTCCACGCTGGGGAAACCGGCGATCTTCTTCTCAAAGCGGATGTGGCGGAGCAATTCGCCGAGCTTTTCTGGGCGCAGAAGCGCCACCGCGAAATGCTGCAAAGTCTGAACGAAGCGCATGCGCTCTACTCGCAAATGAAGGCGCAGCACCGCGTCGCGCAGATCGAGAAAAGAAACGATGCTCTCGAGTCACGCTTTCTCCAGATGGCGAGTCATTGGGGTGACTCGATCGAAAGCAAGGACCGCTACACCCGCGGCCATTGCCAAAGGGTCGCCTTTTTTGCGTGTGTCCTTGCCGACAGCGCCGGGTTCAACGCGCGCGCTCTTTTCTGGTTCCGCATTGGGGCCCTTCTCCACGACATCGGCAAGATCATCGTGCCGACCGAAGTTCTTAACAAGCCGGGCAAGCTCAACGACGAAGAGTGGGCGATAATGAAGCGACATCCGCAGGCGGGACTCGAGCTCGTTGCGGACATCGATTTTCCCGGCGACATCAGGGCGATCATTCGGAACCACCACGAGCGCTGGGATGGAAAAGGATATCCCGACGGTCTTGCGGGCGAGGAAATACCGCTCGCTGCGCGCATCCTTTGCGTCGCTGACGTCTACGACGCGCTGACTACCACGCGCTCTTATCGCCCGGGGCTTACCCATTCGCGCGCGGCGGAGATCATGCTGTCCTCGGAAGGACAGTTCGATCCTGAGCTCCTAGAAATGTTTCTCGAGTGGGCAGAGAACGCCGACATTCCCGGGCGGCCGACACCGCAAAGACAGGCAATTTTCGCTTCGAGCCCTTCTTCGTGAATTAATCGAGAGATCGGTAACGAAACGTTATACCGAAATGGACCAAGTCAAGCCCATCGTTTTCGTAACCCTATGTTTTCATTGAACTTAGCTCGGGCACGCCCTATGCCTGCTGGGATGAGAGAACTATCATCCTCTTTCGGGGGCAATCACGATGTCATCTCATCGTGCGTTTTACAGACTGGCAGTGGCCGCGAGCGCGATCGTCCTGTTTGCATGCGGGGATTACACCCGCTCGACGAGTCCCGCGCTCTCTCAAGCCAAGCTCGTCGCTGTCAGAAGCCAGTTCTCGATCGTCGAGAGTGGCTCCAAAGCTCGCGCGGTAAGGTGGGGATCCTCCCATTCGCGCGTCGAACAGACTGCCTCGGCAGTGATCGGCCCGGATGGTGGGACGCTGTCCCTCCCAGGCGCCGATTTCACCATGAATATTCCCAGTGGCGCTCTCTCCGCGCCGACGACGATAACAATAGTTGCAAAGGCCGGATCGTACGTTGCCTACGAGATGCTGCCACATGGTCTCGTGTTCCTCAAGCCGGTGATGGCCAGCCAGGGTCTTCAGAATACCGCGACCTATGGAACTGACGCCGGCAATTCGGTCCGCACAGCGTATCTCCCGGAGGGTCGGGACGAAATCGCTCTCGATGACTCGGCCTCGCCCTCGGAGCTGGAAGCTGCGACCACTTACTTCTCCGCTCCGCAAGTGGCTGAGAGTCACGTCTGGCTCATCAACCATTTCTCTCGCTACATCCTCATCTCGAACGTGTGGGTCTGCGTCGAAGGCTGTGGGCACTAACCCGAGCGCGTTCCGACAGTATCACACTGACCACTCGTGAGGTGAACGATATGAACACAACTAGAGTCGGGCGGCGCTATGACGCAGTCTGATCCCGGCCGCGCTCAGGGTCTCGTCACCCTGGCGAAGGAAGCGGAGCAGCGTGGCGATGCCGTACGATCTTTGCGGTTGTACGACGACGCGCTCGCTCTGCTGGTCGAGGAGACGGATGTGCCGCTCCTCGCCGACACGCTCCGATGGAAGGGCACGCTTCACCGTGAGCAGGGAGAGACGGAACTCGCCTACCGTTGCTACAAGCAGAGTCTCGTGCACGCCGACGCCTGTGGCTCACTCAACGCCCAGGCGGCCGGTTACAACTGCCTGGCGATCATCGCTCAGCGGCGCGGCAATCTCGATGAGAGCGAGCGGCTCTACGCTCAGGCGACAGACTTGGCCGCCAAAGCGGGGGACGTCCGGCTTCTGAGCATGATAGAGCAGAATCTTGGCGTCCTTCTCAACATGCGCGGCAACCTGGCCGCCGCCGAGGCGCGGTACTCACATAGCCTTGGCTCATTCGATGGCGCGAACGACGAGGAAGCCGTTTCCTGGGTCCTCAACAACATCGGAATGCTCTACACCAAGCTCGGGCACTACCAACGCGCGATCGAGACTCTCGAGCGCGGACTCGCCATTGCCAAATCTCGCGGTGACGCACTGGTCGAGAGCATTCTGACGCTCAACCTCGCCGAGGTGTGGGTCGCGGTCGGCAAGCTCGATCAGGCGGATCAGGCCTGCAAGACCTCTCTCGACAGCGCCAGCAGTCGCGGTGATCACCTGACCAGAGCCGGTGCCCTGAAATGCCGCGCGAGGATCGAGCGCGAGCGAGGTGCCTACGACGCCAGTATCGCGACGCTGCGAATCGCTATCTTCGAGGCGGAGGGGCTGGAAGACAGGCTCCTTCAGGCCGAGATGCTTCGCGAGTTTGGCCAGACGTCGCGGGCGCTGGGGAACCCGGACGAGGCACGCCTGGCCTGGAAGGAGGCCGCGGAGTCGTTCGAAGACGTCGGCGCGCGCGACGAGGCGGCGGAAATCAACGCCCTGCTGGCTTCTCTACCAACCAGCTAACCCCCTCCGACGCGGGCTAACTCGCGTACTGGTTTGTCCGGCCGCCTAACCCCTTAAAAGGGGGTGACTTGAAGGCCATTCGCCTCGTCTGCTAGGCAGAGCCCCGGAACAGCCAAAGGGGCTCCTGTTAACCCGGCAACTCACATGTTCTCGCGTGGACACGTCATCGTCTGTGCGACAAAGGAACGGTGCATTATTTCAGCCCGATCGCAGCTTGCGTCGGCGGATGGCTGGGACTCTCACGTGATTGGCGAGAGCGCGGCAATCCGCGAAGTGATCGTACTAGCGACCCAGGTAGCCGCCAGTCGCAGCGTGACTGTTTTGCTCGTTGGCGAAACGGGCACCGGCAAGGAGTTGTTCGCGCGCGGAATCCACGCCGCCAGTCAGCGCGCCGCGGAGCCTTTCGTGGCAATCAACTGTGCCGCAATCCCCGAAACGCTACTTGAAAGCGAGCTATTCGGTCACGAGCCCGGTGCGTTTACTGATGCGCGCACCCTTAAGCGGGGACTATTCGAAGTTGCGGGCGGAGGCACGGTGTTCCTCGACGAGGTTGCGGAGCTCCCGCTCAAGCTTCAGGCTAAACTTCTTCGTGTTGTCGAGGATCGGGGCTTTCGCCGGCTTGGCGGATCGGAAGAGCGTGCGCTCTCAGCTCGCATCATTGCCGGAACCAACTCGTCTCTGGAGACGGCGGTCGCCGACAATCGCTTCCGCGCGGACCTCTTCTACCGCCTGAACGTCGCGCGCCTCGAGCTGCCGCCTCTGCGTGATCGCGAAGGAGACATTCCACTCCTCGCGCTGTATTTCGTCAAGCGCCACGCGGAAGCCGAAGGCAGGGAGAATCTGCATCTCGCCGCCGATTCGCTGGGCGCACTCGAGAGACATCGTTGGCCCGGAAACATCCGCGAGCTCAAGAACGTCATCGAGCGCGCCGTCGTTGTGTGCACGGGAGACGTCATCCAGCCGCACCATCTTTCACTGCAGCGCCGCTCCTTCATACCGCTGGTCGAAACACCGGCCGGCGGCGTCATCCGCATTCCTTCCGAAGGGAAGTCGCTTCAGTCGATTATCGATGAGGCAATCCACACTACGATCGGTCTCACCGGCGGCAATCTGAGCGCCGCCGCGCGCATACTCGGCATCTCGAGGCCCACCCTCGCGAGAAAGCTTCGCGATGAAGGCTCCGTTCGCCGCACCATTCTCGCCTCGTCGTGAAGCTCCGCTCCACTCCTGGCTCCAGAGAGTTGGAGTCACCACAGATCAAGGCTTTGGTTGACCAGGCCAAATTGGCCGAACGCGAAGGACGCTGGAGCGACGCGGCTGTCTTCTACGAAAGGCTGGTTCGCGATCCTCTCGCGAACGATCAAACACGCCTGTCCGCGCTTCGCTGGCTTGGACGGGTCTATCTCGAGCAGGGGAATCGCGGTGCGGCGATGGATGTTCTGGAGGCAGCAGTGGCCGCCGCAACAGCGGCTGGCTCTCCATCCAAGATCGCCCAGGCGCTCAACGTCGTAGCGATCGTACACCAGTCCAGCGGTGATCTCGATCTGGCGGAGCTGATTTACAGGGAAGCGCGCGGAACGGCGGAATCCATCAGGGACGCCGAAGCGATGGCCATGATCGACCAGAATCTCGGCACCGTCGCCAGTATCCGGGGCGACGTGAGGGGAGCGCTCGAGGCGTTCCAGCGAAGCCTTGCCGGATATCGGGCTCTCGGCATGCTCGACCACGCAGCACAGGTCCTGAACAACATCGGGTTGGCCCATACCGATCTCGGGGAGCTCGATGAAGCGGAGGCTGCCTACGCAGCGGCGGCCGAGGCGTTCGATGAGCAGCAGGACCATCCCAACGAGATGAACGTCGCGCTGAATCAGGTTCAGCTCTGCATAGCGACTGGTCGCATCGAGGAAGCGCAGGAACGTGTTGACGCTCTGCTCATGCTGACTGGCGAGATTGCGCCATCGTGGCGGGGCGAAGTCTTCCGCCACGTGGGAGTCATAGCTCGCGAGCGCGGGGACTACGTCAAGGCGGCCGAATTCCTCGGCCGCGCCGGAGAATGCGCGGAGGAGGGAGGAGACCTTCTGCTCAAGGCGGACGTCGCCGAACAATTGGCCGAGCTCTATTGGACACAGAAGCGCCACCGCGACATGCTCGCGCACTTGAACAAGTCGCACGCATTGTACTCCCGCCTGAAGGCCCAGCACCGCGTCGCGCAGGTCGAACGACGAAATGCAGCGCTCGAGTCCCGCTTCCTGGAGATGGCGCACCACTGGGGAGATTCCATCGAGAGCAAGGACCACTACACTCAGGGCCACTGCGAACGTGTGGCTTTTTTTGCTTGTGTCCTCGCCGACAGCATGGGGATGGACTCCCGGTCGCTGTTCTGGTTCAGGCTCGGCGCGCTGCTCCACGACATTGGCAAGATCATCGTGCCCACCGAAGTATTGAACAAAGCCGGATCTCTGACGCAAGAGGAATGGGCGATGATGAAGCGCCACCCAGAGGCCGGCCTCGAGCTGGTTGCTGATATCGATTTTCCCGGGGATGTGCGCGCTGTCATCAGGAATCATCACGAGCGCTGGGACGGCACCGGGTATCCGGACGGCCTGGCCGGCGAAGAAATCCCATTTGCTGCGCGAATCCTGTGTGTAGCCGATGTATACGACGCCCTCACCACGGCGCGATCGTATCGCGAAAGCATGTCGCACGCGCGCGCCGCGCAGGAAATGCGATCCTCTCACGGGCAATTCGATCCCGAGCTTCTGGAAGCGTTTCTCAGCTGGGCAGATTCTTCCGAAGTTCGGCCGCGGCCCACCCCGCAGCGCACCGCAGTCTCAACAATGGACAGAATTGGACGGGATGTGCACGTATGAATGGAACCACCGGAATCCGCCGGCTCGCCCTGATTGTTGCCATTCTCGCTGCCTGCTCGCCCGAGGGCGGTCGCTCACCGAGCGCGGCCAGGGGATCTGTCGGCGGCACAATCGTTATTTCTACTGCGGCCGATGCAGACATTCTGCTACCGCCGCTGACGCTATCTGTGCAGGGAAGACAGGTCGTCGATCAGGTATTCGACAACCTGGCGGATATCGGTCCTTCGCTCAACACCGTCGGTGACGTGGGCTTCACTCCTCGTCTATCCGATCACTGGAAGTGGGCATCCGACTCGATGTCGATCGCCTTCCACATCAATCCCCGCGCCCGCTGGCACGACGGCGCAGCGGTCAGCGCCGAAGACGTGCGCTACACGTTCCAGCTGGTGAAGGACACGTCTCTCGCCTCGCCGCTTTCCTCGAATCTGGACAACATCGATTCGGTCTCAGTGGCGGATTCGCTGACCGCGCGGGTGTGGTTCCATCAAAGGACGCCCGACGCGTTTTTCAAGGCCGCCAGCCCCGTCGCCATTCTCCCCTCGCACCTGCTGAACAGAACATCTCCGGCGTTGTTGAGAGAAAGCCCGTTCGCTCGAGCACCGGTCGGCAGCGGACGGTTCCGCTTCGGAGCCTGGGAGCGCGGCGCCCGCATCGTACTGCAGGCGGACAGTGCCAATTATCGCGGGCGGCCCAATGCGGATCGCGTCATCTGGCTGATCGCGGCGGATTATCCAGCGGCTGCTTTGAGATTCCTCGGAGGCAGCGCCGATTTTCTCGACGCAGTGAAGCCCGAGCTGATACCGCAGGTAAAAGCAAAAGGAGCAGACGTCCTCCTGTCTGCGGGGAGCCTCGATTACGGCTATGTCGCCTTCAACCTCCGCAATGCGAACAACTCCGGACCCAATCTGATCCTCGGCGACAGAGAAATGCGCCGGGCCCTCGTGATGGCCGTCGACCGGTCAGCGCTGGTGCGCAGCGTCTTCGATACGCTCGGACTGGTGTCTCACGGCCCGGCGACGCGGATCCTGGCGACGAGCGATACGACCATCGGGCTTCCTTACGATCCTGGGCAGGCGTCGCGCACCCTCGATTCGCTCGGTTGGAAGCGTGGAGCGGATGGGATCCGCTCCCGAAACGGGAAGCCTCTCGCATTCTCGCTCATGGTTCCGAGCTCGAGCTCGATCCGAATGAAATTCGCGGTGCTGCTTCAGGAGCAGTGGAGAAAGGCTGGCGCGAACGTGCGCATCGAGCCGCTCGAGGCGAACGCCTTTGGCGTCCGAATGAACGCCCGGAAATTCGAGTCGCTGCTCAACGCATGGCATATCGATCCGACGCCGTCGTCGGTCAGAGAAGAATGGGCGAGCGCGGAAATCAAGAGAGGGGGTTACAACGCCACCTCGTACCGAAGTCCCAGCTTCGACGCCGTGATCGACACCGCCGTGCGAGAAATGAATCCCGTGCGTAGCGCCGCGCTCTACCGGCGGGCTTATCGCTTGCTCACGGACGATGCTCCCGCCATGTGGCTCTACGAGGTCCGCAACGCGCGCGGTGTCAGCAGACGCATCCACGCGACGGGCCTGAGGCCGGACGCGTGGTGGGCCAACATCGCCGACTGGACCGTAAACGCGCACCAATAGCTGACGGTTCAGCGACCAAGAAAAACGGCCCGACTGACATCAGCCGGGCCGTTTCGTTTCAGGAGTACTGAGATCTATTTCTTTTCGTCGACGATTTCGTAGTCTGCCTCGACCACGTCATCGGCAGGCTTGGCCCCGCCATCCGCCCCTGCGGTCGGGCCAGCGGGCTGTCCGGCCTCGGGTTGGGCTTCCTGGCCCTGCTGCTGGTAGAACGCCTGACCGGCCTCGCTGAACACCTTGGTCAGCTCCTCCTGGGCGGCTCGGATCTCGTTCATGTCATCGCCACGGAGCGCCTTCCGGGCACGCTCGATCGCGGCGTCAATCTTCGCCTTCGTTTCCGGAGTGACCTTGTCGCCCCACTCCTTCACGTTCTTCTCGACTTCGTAGGTCATCGAGTCGAGGCGGTTTCTGGCGTCGATCGCTTCTCTCGCTTTCTTGTCTTCGGCCGCATTTTTCTCCGCGTCCTTTACCATGCGATCGATCTCGGCGTCGGAGAGTCCACTCGATGCCTCGATGCGGATCTTCTGCTCCTTGCCCGTAGCCTTGTCCTTCGCGGTAACGTGCAGGATGCCGTTGGCGTCGATGTCGAAAGTGACCTCGACCTGCGGCATGCCGCGCGGAGCTGGCGGAATACCGGTGAGCTGGAATTTGCCAATGGTCTTGTTGTAGGTCGCCAGCTCGCGCTCGCCCTGGAGAACGTGGATCTCCACGGTCGTCTGATTGTCGTCAGCCGTCGAAAAGGTCTCGCTCTTCTTGGTCGGTATCGTCGTGTTCCGCGGGATGAGCACCGTGGTGACTCCACCAAGGGTCTCGATACCGAGTGAGAGCGGCGTGACGTCGAGCAGGAGAACATCCTTCTGCTCGCCGGTGAGGACTGCGCCCTGTACCGCCGCGCCGATCGCCACGACTTCGTCGGGGTTCACGCCCTTGTTCGGATCCTTGCCGAAGAACTTCTTGACGATCTCCTGGATTTTCGGAATGCGCGTCGAGCCGCCAACGAGGAGAACCTCGTCGATCTCGTTTGGCTTGATGCCAGCGTCCTTGAGCGCCTGCTCCATCGGTGGAATCGTGCGCTGAATCAAGTCGTCCACTAGCTGCTCGAACTTCGCCCGTGTCAGCGAATAGTTGAGATGCTTCGGACCGCTCTGGTCGGCGGTGATGAACGGAAGATTGATGTCCGTGGTCTGCGTAGTGGACAATTCCATCTTCGCTTTCTCGCCTGCTTCCTTCAGGCGCTGGAGCGCCATCGGATCCTTGGAGAGATCGATCGCCTGGTCCCGCTTGAATTCGGTCACCAGCCAGTCGATCACACGCTGATCGAAGTCGTCGCCACCGAGGTGGGTATCACCGTTCGTGGACTTCACCTCGAATTGACGCGAGCCCTCGACATCGTACAGCTCGAGAACCGAGATATCGTACGTACCTCCACCGAGATCGAAGACAGCGACCTTCTCGTCCTTCTTCTTATCGAGGCCATACGCGAGCGCAGCGGCGGTCGGCTCGTTGATGATGCGGAGCACGTCGAGACCGGCGATCTTGCCCGCGTCCTTGGTCGCCTGTCTCTGCGAGTCGTTGAAATAGGCGGGCACGGTGATGACAGCCTTCTCGACCTTGTATCCGAGGTAGTCCTCGGCGGTCTGCTTCATTTTCTGGAGGATCATCGCCGAAATCTCTGGCGGGGAGTAGCGCTTGCCCTGTACCTCCACCATCGCCACATCGTTCGGACCGGCGACGACTTTGTACGGGACGCGCTTAGTCTCTTCGGTGACTTCCGAGATCTTGCGCCCCATGAACCGCTTGATCGAGAAAACGGTGTTCTGTGGGTTGGTTACCGCCTGCCTCTTGGCGATCTGACCGACGAGCCGCTCGCCGTCCTTGGTGAAGCCTACGACCGAGGGCGTGGTCCGCCCACCTTCCGCGTTGGGGATGACGACGGGGTCTCCCCCTTCCATTACCGCCACCACCGAGTTGGTGGTACCGAGATCAATTCCGATTACCTTGTCAGCCATTCTGAGTCTCCTGAGAGCCAATTGGGCTCGGGCATTCCTGGTATTGCGAGATGCGCTTTCCAGCGCCACGCTAGTCTCAGGCAAGCGAGGGGCCGTCTTTTTCTGCCATATCGGCGCAACTTTCCGACACGGGGACGGGTTCCCTTGCACCAACTTGCCGGACGAGGCTGTAGTTGCCATCTTGGCGCGTCCGTTTTGAACACCCTCCCGAGGCGCGAGATCCGGCCGACCTCGCACCACCTAGCCCACACCGAGTGATCCCGCTCAGCGACGAGCTTCCAACGGTCCGCACGCCATGGATGACTTACGCCATCCTGATAGCGATGTTCGCCGTCTGGATCTTCGTCCAGGGCGCGGGATTCGACCAGCAGGCCCTCGCCGCCAGCGTTTGCAACCTGGGGATGGTTCCGGGAGAGTTGACCCACATGGCGCCGGTTGGCGAGGCCGTCCCGCTTGGGCGGGGGATGGCATGCCTCGTCGACAACGAGCCGATCAACATCCTGACGCCCTTCATCTCCATGTTCCTGCACGGCGGCTGGGGCCACCTGCTCGGGAACGCGCTCTTTTTCTGGGTCTTCGGCAACAACATCGAAGACAGCCTTGGTCATTTCCGTTTCCTTGTTTTTTACCTGGTTTGCGGACTGGCTGCAGCCGTGGCGCACATCATTGCGCAGCCCGCATCCCCATTGCCGACAGTTGGCGCGTCGGGCGCGATCTCGGGAATACTGGGAGCTTATCTCGTGCTCTATCCGAGGGTCCGGGTGAGGATGCTCTTTTTCTTCATCATCTTCTTCAAGGTGATTCCAATTCCCGCGTGGATGGTTCTGGTCTGGTGGTTCTTCTGGCAGCTGGTGGCAGCCCTCCCCGAGCTGAAGAACGGCGCGGACCTCACCGGCGGAGTCGCGGTGTGGGCGCACGTCGGCGGCTTCCTGACCGGGGTTCTACTGGTAAAAATTTTCGAGAACAGGCATTTGGTAGTGCGAAGGACCAGCTCGGCTTAGATTCTGCAACTCCGAAAACCCGATACGAGTCTTCCCGACCATTCTGGAGATTTCCTTTTGCGGATTCTGCCGCGCGACGAAAAGTTCTACGAGCTGTTTACGGAGCTTGCGATAAGGCTTACTGCTTCGGCGACTCTGCTCCACGAGATGTTCAAGAGTCCCGCCGAGCTGCAGGCGAAGGTGTCGACGATCAAGGAGCTCGAGCACGAAGCCGACAATCTGACGCACGACATCATCGATCGAATCGACCGCACCTTCGTGACGCCGTTCGACCGGGAGGACATACACGCGCTTGCCTCGGAGCTCGACGACGTAATCGACCTGATCGACGGGACGGCGCGCCGCGCGACGATATTCCGAATTCAGCAGACGCGACCAGCCGCAGTGGTATTAGCCGAGGTTCTGGCTCGGGCAGCAGCGACCGTGGAACAAGGCGTGCGCGATATGAAGAGCGCAAAGCACGTCTATGCAATCAGCGAGAAGCTCAAGACGCTCGAAGAAGAGGGAGACGCTGTCTACCACGATGCCATGGGCAAGCTCTTCGCCGAGGGTGGCGATGCGCTCGAGGTTATCAAGTGGAAGGATTTGTACGACAAGATCGAGGACGCGCTCGACCAGTGTGAAGACGTCGGAAACGTGCTCCAGAGCATCGCGCTGAAGAACGCCTAGTGGTCTACTACGTCGCCGCGATCGTCCTGATCGCGTTCGTCTTCGACTTCATCAACGGTTTTCACGATTCAGCGAACTCCATCGCCACAATCGTGGGAACGCGCGTGCTGAGCCCCCTTGCCGCGGTGATATGGGCCGCGGTGTGGAACTTTGCCGCCGCGTTCACGGCTGGTGAGCTGGTTGCCAAGGCGATTCAGAAGGGAATCATACGCACCGACATCGTCACCCCCAATCTCATCCTGGCGGGGCTGCTCGGCGCGATCATCTGGAATCTCATTACCTGGTTTTACGGGATCCCATCGAGCTCGTCACACGCGCTGATCGGTGGCTACGCGGGCGCCGGTGTCGCGAAGGCAGGGTGGAGCGCAATCACGTGGGGCGTGAAGTGGATTCAGACTCTTTCCTTCATCGTGATCTCGCCGCTCGTCGGAATGCTCGCGGGCTTCGTTCTCATGGTCGCTGTTTACTGGACCTTCCAGAAGATGGCGCCCGCCCGTGTCGATCGGTTCTTCAGGGTAGCGCAGCTCATGAGCTCGGCGCTTCTGTCACACGCACACGGAGCCAACGACGCCCAGAAGACGATGGGCATCATCGTTGGGCTGCTGGTGTCGGTGAGGCCTCTTATGGCCCAGCAGACCGGATTCTTTCACCATCTGTACGTCCCCGGCGAAGGAATTCCACTCTGGGTCAAGCTTGCCGCTTACACCGCGATTTCGCTCGGGACTCTGTTTGGCGGGTGGAGGATTGTTCACACCATGGGCTCACGCATTACGCGTCTTCGCCCGGTGAGCGGCTTTGCCGCCGAAACGGGCGGCGCGCTGGCGATCACTCTGGCGACTCATTACGGAATTCCAGTGAGCACAACGCACACGATTGCCGGCTCGATCATGGGCGCGGGCGCGACGTATCGGTTTTCCGCCGTGCGCTGGGGAATCGCTCGCCGGATCCTATGGGCGTGGGTAATCACCATTCCGGCGTCAGCCGGGCTGGCCGCTGCCAGCTACTGGATTCTGTCCCAGGTCAGCAGCTGAGAACCGCTACACCTCCTGGTGGTGCTTGATCTGTTTTCCCTCGGCCAGATACACGGCGTCTTCACCAATATTGGTCGCGAGGTCCGCGATCCGCTCGAGGTTTCGACCTGCCAGAAGAAGCTCTAGCGAAGGCGTGATCGTTTTCGGATCAGCCAGCATGTGCGTGAGCAGAACCCGAAAAACGGAGTCGTGAAGCGAGTCGACCACGTCGTCGTCCCGGCACACCTTTCTTCCTAACGCTCCGTCCGCGCGAATGAAGGCATCCAGGGAATCGCCGAGCATCTTCCGGGCGCGTCGAGCCATGACCTCGATCTCTGGAATACTGATATTCACCTTCGGTTGGTCGGCGAGCCTGATCGCGCTTTCTGCAATGTTCACCGCGTGATCGCCGACGCGCTCGAGATCATTCGACACCTTGATGGCCCCGATGATGAAGCGGAGATCCCGGGCCATCGGCTGCTGCAGCGCCAGCAACTCGACCGCTGCCTGCTCGACTTCGACTTCGAGCCGATTGAGATCGACGTCACCCTCGATGACCAAATTTGCCTTCTCGCGGTCGCGGGTCAGGAGCGCCTCGACGGCCAGATCTGTGCGCTCTTCCGCCTTCGACGACATTGACAGCAGCTGCTCCTTGAGCGAGCCGAGCTGATCGTGAAAATGGCGGAACCCGGCTGTAGCCGCGGTAGTGGTTTCTGTCATCCGAACCTCCCGGTGATGTATGCTTCGGTGCGCTCCTCGCGAGGACGCGTAAAGATCTGGTCCGTCGGTCCGAACTCGACGAGCTCACCCATGAAGAAAAACGCGGTGTGGTCGGATGCACGCGCGGCCTGCTGCAGATTGTGTGTCACGATGATGATCGTCAACTCCTGCTTGAGCTCATAAACGAGCTCTTCGATTTTCTGCGTCGAGCTCGGGTCGAGCGCGCTCGCCGGCTCATCCAGCAACAGCACTTCGGGCTGGTTGGCGAGAGCCCGCGCGATGCACACTCTCTGCTGCTGTCCGCCGGAGAGTCCGAGGGCGCTCGTACGCAATCTATCTTTCACCTCATCCCACAGTGCGGCCCGTCGCAGCGACCGCTCGACGATCTCGTCAAGGGACACCTGCGCGTCGACGCCATTGATTCGCGGGCCGTAGGCGACGTTCTCGTAAATGGATCTGGGAAAAGGATTCCAACGCTGGAAAACCATTCCGACGCTTTGACGGATTGCCACTACGTCGACGCCCTTGCCGAAAATGCTCTGGCCGTCGAGGCACATGTCTCCCTCGTGCCGGATGCCGGGAATCAAATCGTTCAAGCGATTGATCGACCGCAGGAACGTGGACTTTCCGCATCCCGAGGGCCCGATCAGGGCAGTAACCGCCCGGGGCGGCACGGCAATGCTGATATTCTTCAGCGCCTGCTTCTTTCCGTACCAGAACGAAAAATCGCGCGCCTCGATTGTTCCGAGTTGCCGCGTGGCGCCGGGAATGGGTGGTTGCACCAGCGTCGATGTCATCCGAACCGGCCAGTGATGTAGGCTTCCGTGCGGGGATCTTTCGGCGCAGTGAAGAGAGCGTTCGTGGGCGCGAGCTCGATCAGTTCGCCGGCCAGCAGGAACGCGGTCCGATCGGAAACTCTCGCCGCCTGTTGCATGTTGTGAGTGACGATGACGACGGTCACCGTTTCGCGCAGATGGTAAACCAGCTCCTCGACTTTCTGGGTGCTGAGGGGATCGAGCGATGCCGTCGGCTCGTCGAGAAGTATCACGCGTGGATTCGTTGCCAGCGCGCGGGCGATGCAAAGCCGCTGCTGCTGACCGCCGGAAAGCGTCATCGCGCTCTCGTTGAGGCGGTCCTTCACTTCCTCCCACAGGCCCGCGCGACGAAGGGCGTGTTCAACGATCTCGTCGACGTTCAGCTGCGCCAACCGCATTTTGGGATCCGCTCGCAAGCCCGCCGCCACGTTGGTGCGCACAGACATCGTGGGGAAGGGCGTCGGTCGCTGGAACACCATTCCGACGTGGCGGCGCACCGCGGTCGGACTTGTCCCGTCGCCATAAATGGCGCTCCCGAGGATTTCCACCTGCCCATCGACGCGTGTATTGGGCGCGGTTTCGTGCATCCTGTTGATGCAGCGCAGCAACGTGGACTTGCCGCAACCCGAGGGCCCGATGATCGCGGTGACGGCCTGTTGCGGGACGACCATCGAGATATCCCTGATCGCCGCCGTCTCGCCGAAGAACGCGCACAGGCGGCTCGTGATGATGCACGGCTTCTCCGGAGTGGGCGACTCGCGTGATTCTGCCGCCGCCGGTCTTGGCGATACAACGCGCGGCGTCACGCGTGCCCCCGGCGTGACTTCAATCGACTGGAGCACCGAACTTGGACCGGGTGACGAGACGTGCCGCGAGGCTGATCACGAGCACTATCGAGATGAGCACCAGGGCGCCGGCCCACGCCTGCGCATGCCATTCGTCGTAGGCGCTGATGGCGTAGGCGAAGATCTGGAGTGGGAGCGC
Source organism: Gemmatimonadales bacterium (assembly GCA_038227135.1). Lineage (GTDB taxonomy): Bacteria > Gemmatimonadota > Gemmatimonadetes > Gemmatimonadales > Gemmatimonadaceae > UBA4720. Next base: position 15,874 of record JBBRQC010000015.1, on the reverse strand, counting down.
CGCGATCGGCTCGCGCACCGCAGTCGACCAGAACTGATTCCCGAGGGCTGTAAAAAGAAGTGGAGCAGTCTCCCCTGCAATCCTCGCAACGGCGACCAACGCGCCGGTCGCGATTCCGGCGAGCGCGGTTCGCACGACAACGGAAAGTGACGTGCGCCATCGCGGGTATCCAAGTGCCAATGCCGCCTCGCGCAGCGAAACGGGCACAACCTTGAGCATCTCCTCAGTGGTGCGTGTTACGAGTGGAATCATCATCGCGCCCAGCGCCGCTCCGCCGGCCAGGGCGGAGAAATGACCGACTGGGCGCACCAGCAGCGTCCAGGCGAAGATTCCCATCACGATCGAAGGGAGGCCGTTCAGCACATCGGAGAGAAACCGGACAGACTGGGCGAGCGGCATCGAGCGTTTTTCGGAAAGATAAATTCCTGCTCCGATTCCGATCGGCAGACCGATCGCGCACGCAATTCCTATCAGGATGACAGTGCCGACGATCGCGTTGGCCATGCCCCCGCCGGTCTCACCAACTGGTCCGGGCATGTGCGTGAAAAACGCCACCGAGAGAGAGGCCGCTCCCTTTCTGATCAGGTGGGCCAGGATCAGCAACAGCGGCAGAGTGGCTAGAACCGCCGCGAGATAGGTCAATCCGATCATTGCGCCGCTGATCCAGTGGCGAGCGAGTCGCGCCTTCATACCGCGCTGTCCCGCGAGACCTGCCACACCAGCCAGCGCGCCACCGCGTTAACGATGAGCGTGATTACGAACAGTACTGCCCCCACTGCCAGCAGCGCGGACTGATGCAGATCGCTCGTCGCCTCGCTGAACTGGTTTGCGATCAGCGAAGCCATCGTGTATCCCGGAGCGAACAGGGACGCCGATATCTCCGCGCGATTCCCGATTACCATCGTAACGGCCATTGTTTCGCCGAGGGCGCGCCCGAGGCCAAGCATGATTCCGCCGATGATGCCGGACTTGGCGTAGGGAATCACGGCATCGCGAATCATCTCCCAGCGGGTGGCGCCCAGCGCGAGCGCGGCTTCACGCTGCGATCTGGGAACGGCCATCAGAACTTCGCGGGATACAGCAGATATGTACGGCAGCGCCATGATCGCCAGAATTATTCCAGCGGCGAGCATGCTGGGTCCATATGCCGGCCCGGAGAAAAACGGTGTCGATCCCAGATGCAGCCCGTCGCGCAGGAAAGGCATCACGTGCTGGCGAAGCATCGGAACCAGGACGAAGATCCCCCACAGACCATAGACCACGCTCGGCACGGCGGCGAGAAGATCCACCAGGAAGCCGATGGGCTGACGGAGCCACGTCGGAGAAAACTCGGAGAGAAAGACTGCGACGCCAATCGCGAGAGGCGTGGCAATGACGAGGGCCAGAGCGGAGGAAACGAGGGTGCCGAAAATGGCTGGTGCAGCGCCGAATTTTCCCGCTTGTACATCCCAGTCGCTCGACGTCACGATCGACAGTCCGAGCTTCGAGAACGCTGGCCAGGCGCCGGCAAAAATTGCAATCGCGATCGCAATCACCAGGGCCGGAATCACCAGCGCGCAGGCAGTCGTGACTACCTCATAGATCCTGTCACCGATCGCCGTCTCGTGAACTCTGAGACGGCGCCGGTCCGCCGGTACTGCTTCCGCCGTTACTGCTTCCGCCGGTACTGCTGTCACTTAGCGCCGGAAAAATCGATGGTGGCCACTTTCGCCTTAACCTGCGGAAGCATCTCGGAAGGGAGTGGTGCGTAGTCGAGCGACGCCGCCTCGGGCTCGCCACTGGTCAGCGCCCAATTCAGGAAGTCGACGAGCTTCTTGCCTTTCACCGCGTCGCTTTGGTGCTGGTAAACCAGGATCCACGTGAACGAGGATATCGGATAAGCGTCCTCGCCCGGAGCATCGACAACGGAGATGCGAAAATCGGTGTTCGCGGGAAGGGTCTTTGCTACTCCCGCTGCCGCGCCAGTGACCGCCGAAACCGATGCGACGACGAACTTGCCCGATTTGTTCTTCACAGCCGCGATTGGAAGCCTGTTCTGTTTCGCGTAAGCCAGCTCTACGTATCCGATCGCGCCCGGCGTTTGCTTCACCTGTCCGGCGACACCCTCATTGCCCTTCGCGCCAAGTCCGACGGGCCAGTTCACTTCCTTTCCTTTTCCAATCGGCTTCCATGAAGGAACTGACGTGGTCAGGTAATCGGTGAATATGTACGTGGTGCCGCTGCCATCCGAGCGGTGAACGACGAGGATGTCCGAGCTGGGGAGAGAGACCCCCGGATTGAGAGATGCGATCCGAGCATCATTCCATTTGGTGATCTTGCCCGCGAATATGTCGCCGATCGCCTGGGGTGTCAGGTCGAGCGGGACGCTCAGCGCCGGAATGTTGTAGGTGATGACCACCGCGCCGAGCACGGTTGGGATGTGCACGATCGGGCCGTACTTGGCCTTCGCCAACTCCGCATCGCTCATCGGGCTATCGGAAGCTCCGAAATCGACGGTGCCTTCGGAAAGCTGCCTGATGCCCCCACCTGAGCCGATCGACTGGTAGTTGATCTTTACTCCGGTCGCCTTGGCGTACAGGTCGAACCACTTCGAGTAGATAGGGTAGGGAAACGTGGCGCCAGCTCCAGTGAGGTCCACTGATCCGCTCGATGAGCTGGTCGACGACGCGGTGCTGGAGTTGTTCCCTTCCTTGGCGCACGCTGCTGCGAATAGCACGAAGACAGCAAGCTTGAGGGCTTTCACTGAGTGCTCCTTATTTGTGTTCGAGCGGGATATCAGGGCAAAATACGAGCGCCCCCGGCGGGTCACGACCGACGTCACGTAACGACATCGTCACAACCGCCGGGGGCGCCGCGTTCCCCAAACGGGAGTCGCCCTAGAAGTTTGCTACCATGTGGAGGAAGTAGGTCTTTGTGGACGCTACAATCACGCCGTTATGCGGGGTCTGCTCCTGGTAGTCCAGCGACAACGCCGACTTCTTGTTCAGATCCCAGGTAAGCCCGGCAATCACCGTGTTTACATAGCCTGGTGCTCCCGTGCTCGGCTTGTACCGGTCCCAACGGCCAATCAGGCCCAGCGGCAGCGTGGACTGCTCGTTCATAAGCTGGAACGGCTTGAGGGTGGCAAACCCCGAAATCAGGCGGCGCGTACTATCGACCTCCGCGCGCGGCGACAGAGCGGTATTCAGCCCGGTCTCGCTTCCGTCCTTCCTGGTGGCCCAATCGAATCCGGCCGATAGGCGCGGATCGCGGACCCCCACGAAAATGCCCGATCTCGTGCGCGGCAACGACGATCCGATCTGGCCGACCTGCCCGGCACCGCCGGCAGCAAAGGCGCTTGCGATCGCGCCTCTGTACGTCCAACCGCTGAGTGCAAACGTCCTGATCACCTTATTGCTCGACCCCGACAACGGCGTGATCGTCAGACGTGCAGCGTAGTCCTTGAACCGATCGGTTTCGCGCGAAGTGTAGCCCGGTCCGTTCACTACGTTCGCGTAGAACTCGCCGAACTTGTTAGGGAAGCTCACCAGTGTACCTACCCCAGCATCGGAGGACGAAAAGAATCCCGCGCGCTCAACCGCAGTCTGCGAGACCCATCGAGGCCAAAACTGCTCGATGTGATCGATAACGACGCTGTGGATCAAACCGCCGCGGGCTATTCCGGTCCAGCCGCCGCTTTTCAGGTAATCGTACTGGAGATAGGCGTATTTGGCGCGGACAACCCAGCCCTTGTAGAAAGCATCAGCGCCCGTTCCCTGCTGCTGAAAAACATCAGCCGTGATCCGAATGCTGGCTCGATCCCCCGCTGGCATCCGGAAAGTCAGGTACGCGCGCTCGAGATCGAACTTGTTCTGCGATTTTGATGCTCCCTTGGCGCCCTGGTACTGGAAGTTCGCGTACAGCACTCCGGAGAAATCCACCGGAATGGAGATCGTGGGAGCGGGTGCAACGGGGGGCGGCGGAGCCGGTCGGGTGGTATCCGCAGGCTGTTGGGCTGCGAGCGCTATCGGTGCAACCAGCGCCGCGACGAGTGCAACGCGTGTCAGTCGGATCATTGACCGCCTCCGACTCGGGCGTTGGCGACACGAATCGTCCTCAATCTGCTCTGTAGCTGCGCGACGATCGGTGCAGGAAGAGGAGCGTAGTCGAGCGACGGTGCAGCCTTCTCCCCATCCTTGTAAGCCCAGCGGAGGAAGTTGACCAGCTTTGCGCCCTTGACCCCGTCGAGCTGGTTCTGGTACACGAGGATCCAGGTCATGGACGAGATTGGATAGGAGTCCTTACCGGCCGCGTTGACGATGGACACACGATAGTCTGTGTTCTTCGGCAGCCTGGCGCCAGCGGCGGCCGCGGTGACCGACGCGATCGACGGTGTGACGTAGCGCCCGGCAGCGTTCTTGAGATTCGCAAAAGCGAGCACGTTCTGCCTGGCGTACGCGAGCTCGACGTAACCGATGGATCCAGGAGTCTGCTTCACCTGGCCGGCGACGCCTTCATTGCCCTTCGCACCCAGCCCGACCGGCCACTTGATCTCCTTACCCTTGCCGAGCGTGCCCGACCAGGACGGACTGACGGCGGAGAGATAGTCGCTGAAGATGTAAGTGGTTCCGCTCCCATCGGAGCGGTGGACGACGAGGATGTCAGAATTGGGAAGAGCCACCCCGCGGTTCTGTGCGACAATCCGCGCATCATTCCACCTGGTGATCTTCCCTGAAAAGATGTCCGCGACAACGTCGCCGCTGAGATTGAGCGGGCGCTTGATGCCGGGAACGTTGTACGTGATAACGACCGCTCCCATGACAGTCGGGAAGTGGAGGACGGGACCGCCTTTGGCGTTGGCGATTTCCTGGTCGCTCATCGGGCTGTCGGAAGCGCCGAAATCGACAGTTTGTTCAGACAGCTGTCTGATTCCGCCGCCCGAGCCGATCGACTGATAGTTGATCTTCACTCCGGTGTTTCTGGCATAGTCGGAGAACCACTTCGAATAGATAGGATATGGGAATGTCGCGCCGGCTCCGGTGAGGTCGACTGACTGGGCCTGGGCGCCGCCTGCAAAGAACGCTACCGCTGATAGTGCGGCAGCGATGCTGCGGACAGTTTTGATCACTTATGGCTCCGTGAGGGGTAGTTGTCGCACCCAAAGCTCTCACGGTCGTGTAACGGGGAGTTACAAGGGACGTAAAGACTGTGTCACGACTCAGCCGGTGTCACGACATCCGGAAAAAAAATGCGGATCGTTGTTCCCGACCCTACTATACTCTCGGCGCTTACGGAGCCACCATGCGCTTCCACCAGGTGTTTCACAATCGCCAGGCCGAGTCCGGTCCCTCCGGCCTCCCTCGAGCGGCCAGCGTCCGCTCGGTAAAACCGTTCAAAGATTCTCGGAATATGCTCATGCGATATTCCGGTGCCCGTATCCCGAATCTCGAGAAGGGCTCCGTTCTTCGCGCTGGCTGTGCGTACAGCGATGCTTCCGCCCTCAGGGGTATGGCGTAGTGCGTTCTCAACCAGATTCAAGAGGATCTGCTCGAGAGCGGTCCGGTCGGCGTAAATGACTCCATGGGCGGGGTGGAAGTCCGTCTCCAGGGCGACGCCCTTCTTTGCGGCGCCCGCAGAGACGCGGGTAAAAACTTCAGCCGTGGCCTCGGCAATCCGCACGTTTTGTGGTCTGGGTTTCCAGTGACCCGTCTCGATGCGGGAGAGGTCGAGCAGCTCGTCGACGATACGCTGCATGCGTTGGGTGTTGGTGTAGATCGTCCGGGCGAACTCCGATCTTTTTTCCGGGGGAATGTCCCGATCCTGCAGCGTCTCGGCGAATCCTCCGACGATCGTGAGTGGAGTGCGCAGCTCGTGTGAAACGTTGGCCACGAAGTCCCGCCGCACCGCTTCCAGCTTTCTAATCGCCGTCAGATCGAAGAGAGCAACGACCGCCCCACCGTTTACCAGCGGGCGCGCGATCAGAGACAGAGTGTTGCCGTCGATCAATACTTCCTCCGGCTCGGTCTCGGTTCCATTCAACGCCAACGATATTGCACTGCGTAGCGTGATCTCGCGCGGCAGGTAATCGATGGTGAACGGCAGCGGCCGATCGACCGAAAGCAGCCGCCTGCCAGTCTCGTTGATTCGCACAACTTCATGCGCGGGTGAAATGGCGACGACGCCTTCGTTGAGCGTCTCAACCAATGCGGTGAGGATCGACTGCTCCGCGGCGAGTGCGCCAATGCGCGCTTCGAGCTGTTCGGCAAGACGATAGATGGCGTCGGCAAGGTCTCCAACCTCTCCGGGTGCCGAGAGGGGAGGGTGCCGCCTCCGCGCTCCAGCCGCGATCGAACGCGCGACGTCCCTCAGCTCGACGATGGGCCGGGAAACGGCGCGGGAGAAAAGCAGCGCCAGGATTGCCGCGAGGAGGAACGATATCAGTCCGGCTGCCATGACACCGTTTCGAGCGCGTCCGAAAATGTCTTCAACCGTTCGTGTAGTAACGGAAACACGCGCGACTCCGCGCGGAGCTTTCACCGCGACGTAGACCTGTTCCTCTCCGGTCGATGGGCTCATGCGGCGAACCGAGCCGACGCCGGCGGAACGCGCGGCAATCACCTCAGGGCGGTTGCTGTGGTTCTCGAGGCGCTGGAGCGCCGGTCCATCGAACTCTGAATCGCCGAGGACGTGACCCGCTGAATCTATGAACGTGACGCGGTGACCCGTCGCTATGCTCGCCTCGTCGGCGAGCGAATCAGCGTCCACTCCCGACTTCCACTGCGCTGCCAGCAGCCTTGCTTCGCCAGCCAGATCGTGGATCGTCTGATCGGTGATGCTGGAGTGGATCTCGTTGTCGATGATCAGGACGACAGATACGACCATCACCGCAACGAGCGCCAGCGACTGAAGAAGCAACCGGTGCGCGAGCTTCACGAGCGACCGGCGATGTTCTTGATTCGGTACCCGAACCCGCGGACGGTTTCGATAAGATCTCCCGCCTCGCCAAGCTTGGCCCGGAGGCGCTGCACGTGCATGTCCACTGTTCGTGTTTGAATATCGGGCGCTGCTTCCCACACCATCTCGAGCAGCAGGTTACGGGGCTGCACCCGGCCCTTCCTCTCGGCAAGCAGCAACAGGAGCTTGAATTCGGTTGGAGTGAGATCGATCTCGCGCCCGTCCACAGTCACGCGATGCGCAGTAATGTCGATTCTCAGGGGACCCAGCTGTTGGACGTCTCCGGTCTCCTCTTGTCCGGCTTTCACGCGCCTCAGGATGGCGGCCACACGAAGGACCAGCTCCGGTGGGCTGAACGGCTTCGTGAGATAGTCATCAGCACCCAGCGTGAGTCCCTTAATGCGATCGCTCTCCTCTCTTCGAGCGGTGAGCATGAGCACGGCAATCCGCGCGGTATTCGGGTCGGCTCTGAGCTCTTCCATGACCTCGAGTCCCGAGAGTCCCGGAAGCATCAGGTCCAGGACCACCAAGGCCGGCTTGTCTCGCCGGGCGGCGGCGAGCGCTTCGAGTCCGCTGGTCGCCGTCGAAACGGAGTACCCCGATTTCGCGAGGTGGTAAGCTACGAGCGCGACGATGTCGGGCTCGTCGTCCACGACGAGCACGCGTTCGGCCGCAGTGCCGGGTTCAGTCACGGATTCAAGTTGTCGGTTCCAGCGACATGGCGTCAACTCGTCACTTGTCACGAACACGTTACGATAGCGTTGCACTCCCTCGTTGAGGGACGGCCGCGTAGCTTTGCAGATCACCAATAGACAATGGATTTGCACCACACCATGAGATTCAGTCCATCCTCGGCGGCCATTCTCCTGTTGACGGCGTGCGCTCCGGCGCAGTTGCCCCGCGAAGCCACGGAGGCCGTCGACCTCGTGATCGCCAGCACGACGGACGTCCACGGACGCGTGACAGCATGGGACTACTACGCGAACAAGCCTGAAACCATCCGCGGGCTCAGCCGCGCGGCCACGATCGTGGACTCTGTGAGAGAAGCCAATCCGGGTCGGGTGATACTTCTGGATGCCGGCGATTTGCTTCAGGGAAATCCCCTCGCGTACGTAGCCGCGAAGGTCTCGAGCAATCGCTCCAATCCCATCATCGCGGCGATGAACGCAATGCACTACGACGCCGCTGCCATCGGGAATCACGAGTACAACTACGGCGTTCCGTACCTCGACAGTGCGTTAAAGCAGGCGACGTTTCCGTTCCTGTCGGCCAATACCTACCGTCTGGATCCCGCCGACGTTCATGCTTATCGCCCGTGGATTATCATCGATCGTGCCGGCATCAAGATCGGAGTGGTCGGCGCCACGACGCCGGGCGTGACGCTATGGGACGCTGAGAACATCAAGGGACGCCTCCGGTTCGGAGACATAGTTCCGGCTGTCCGCCAGGCAGTGCAGGAAGCCCACGGCGCCGGGGCGGACATCGTCCTGGTGACGGTTCACTCGGGATTGAACGAGGCATCGAGCTACGATACGGTGACGACGGGTGTCCTCAGCGAGAACGTGGCCGCCAGGATCGCGAGCGAGATCCCCGGGGTCGATCTCGTTCTTTACGGCCATTCGCACAAGGAAGTCCGCGGCAGCACAATCGGTCAGACCCTTCTCATTCAGCCAAAGAATTGGGCGACGAGCGTCGACGTCGCGCATTTGACTGTTTCGCGAGGCGCCGGCGCCTGGCACGTCACGGAAAAACGAAGTGATCTGATTCAGGGGGCTGGCCACGCCGAGAACGTGGAGGTGCTCGCCGCGACGGCTTCGATTCACCGTGAAACTGTGGCATACGTTACGACGCCGATCGGAACCACGCCTGAGCGGTGGAGCGCGGACTCCGCGCGCGTCAAGGATACGCCGCTCATCGACTTCATACTCGAGACCGAGCGCAAAGCCGCCGGATCCGACCTGTCTTCGACAGCGGCGTTCTCGACCGACGTCACGATGGGGCTGGGCCCGATCACCATCGCCCAGGTGGCGCAGCTTTATCCCTACGACAACACGCTCCGGGCTGTGCGCATCACCGGCAAGCAGTTACGCGACTATATCGAGTTCAGCAGCCGGTATTTCAAGACCATCCCCTCGCCAACCGCGGCGCTGGAAACGGATCCTCAGGTTCCTGGCTACAACTTCGACATAGTCTCAGGCGTGGACTACGCACTCGACGTTTCGAAGCCGGTTGGATTGCGACTCACGCGTCTTGACTACAAGGGAACTCCGGTTCGTGATACGGACACGTTTACGATGGCGCTCAACAACTACCGGCAGACTGGTGGTGGTGGCTATGCGATGCTCAGCGGCGCGCCGGTTGTGTACGACAAGCAGCAGGAGATCAGGCAACTCCTCATCGACGAAGTAAAACGCCGCGGAGTTCTGAAGCAGGAGGACTACTACACGCCCAACTGGCAGTTGGTGCGCGGGCCCGGGCTCGAGCTGAACGATCGCGGGGGAAAAGTGCCGCCTATCCAGGCCCTACCCGTCGTGCAGCCCGCATTCCCTCCCGGAACGAAGTTCCTACGCATTATCGCGACAAACGATTTTCACGGGGCTCTCGAGCCACGGCCAGACGCTGCGGGGGTGAGACGCGGTGGCGCGGCTTACGTTGCGACCGCATTGGAAGGGGCGCGGAGAGAATGTCTGCCCGGATGCGAATCCATTCTGCTGGATGCCGGCGACCTCTTTCAGGGGACCCTCGCATCGAACCTGTCTTACGGGCGGCCGGTGGTCGAGTACTACAATAGAATGGGCTACATGGCATCTGCTTTGGGAAATCATGAATTCGACTGGGGCGTCGACACCCTTCGAGCCCGCATGCGTCAGGCTGCGTTCGGGATTTTCGGGGCCAATGTGCGCGACACCGCCGGACGGGATGTGAAATGGATACCCAATGACACGATCGTGACGCGCGGACGGATCAAGGTGGGCCTTATCGGAGTGTCGACAGTCAATACGCCGACGAGTACCCGCGCCGCTAACGTCGTCGGCCTGCGCTTCGACGATCCTGCGCCGATCGTCGACAGCATCGGCAAGGTGCTGAGGCGCAGAGGGGCAAACTTCGTAATCGTGATTGCTCACGCCGGCGCGAGCTGCGGCAGGAACGGGGCGGGCGCGTGCAACGGGGAGATAATCGACCTGGCGCGCAAAGTAAAAACGAAGGTCGATGCGATAGTGAGCGGCCATACGCACACGCTGGTGAATACGGAGGTCAACGGAATCCCGATCGTACAGGCTCGCTCGAGTGGGAGAGCGATCGACATACTCGATCTGCCGACCGGTCCCGACGTCGGCCGCGCGGTCAGACATGAGGTGCGCGAGCTAGCTGTCGATACGATCAAGCCTTTTCCACCCGTCGCCGCGATCGTGCAAAGGGCCGTCGCGCGGGTCGCTCCGCTCGTGAAACGCCGCATTGCAACAGTCCCGCAAACGCTCGCTCGGCAGGGACCCCAGTACCCACTCGGCAACCTCATTGCCGATGCACAGCGATGGGCGGGCAAGGGCGACGTAGCGATAATGAACAACGGTGGGATAAGAACCGAGTTGACAGCCGGTGAAGCCACTTACGGGTCTCTCTTCGAGATTCAGCCGTTCGGCAATACCCTCTACTCTCTCACCATGACGGGAGAGCAGCTTCGCGGACTGCTCGAGGAAATGCTGAAGAAATCCCTCGTGGACGATCACGTGAGCGGGCTCAGCATCAAGTACGCCCCGTCGGGGCCTCCGGGATCGCGTATCGTGTCGGTTACGATGTCTGATGGAACGCCGTTGTCGGATACACGCGATTACAACGTCATCGTGAATGACTTTCTGGCGACCGGAGGCGAAGGGTACAATGCCGGCGGGAGAGCGACTACCACACGGCCCCTCAACATCGTAGACCTGGACGCGCTTATCGACTATCTCCGTACGCTGCCGGCGCCAATCACGGCGCCAACGGACATACGAATTGCGCCCGTCGCGCAATGAGTGGGACAGTCCGCATCTACATCAACGCCAAACCGGTAGAGATAGCTGCCTCGGCGACGGCCCTCGATGCGGTCGAAGCCTGGGATGAGACCCAGGCGGCCGCAATCAGGCGTGGCGAGCGACTCATAACCGACAGCCGCGGTATAGTTACAGCTAACGATACACCCCTGCACAACGGTGCGATTTTCCGCATCGTTCGCGCCCGGCAGGCCTCGGACGAAGACTCGGACCCCAACCCACTGTAATGCCGCTCTCGATTTTTTCCAGCAAGCTCCGTCAGCTGCCAAAAGCGGAGCTGCACTGCCATCTGGATGGGTCGGTCCGCCCCCAGACCCTCCTCGATCTCGCGCGCGAGTATCGGGTGCCGATGCCCAAGCAAACGGCCGGGGAGCTGGCTGAGGCCATGAGGGCCGACGATGCGAAGAATCTCGAGGATTATCTGCGCCTGTTCGATGTCACCATTTCCGTAATGCAGACCCCCGAGGCGCTCGAACGAATTGCATACGAGCTCGCCGAAGACGCGGCAGAGGATGGGGTCCGTTACATCGAGGTGCGAAATGCGCCGATCCTCAACGTGGTGAAGGGGCTCACGCTGGTGGAAGCACTCGAGGCGCCCCTCCGGGGACTTCGCCGGGCGGAGAACGATTTTGGAATTACGGGCCGATTCATCGTCGTCGCCATGAGGCAATTTCCCGCTGAGCATTCACTCGAGATGGCGCAGCTCGCAGTGGAGTTCAAGAACGATGGCGTCGTCGCGTTCGATCTGGCGGGCGGCGAAAAGGGAAATCCGGCAAAGGTGCACGCGGAGGCGTTCAGGTATGCCCGGGAGAACAATCTGGCGGTCACGGTCCACGCTGGCGAAGGCGACGGGGCCGAGTCGATACGCCAGGCAGTGCACATCTGCGGCGCAAATCGCATCGGTCACGGCACGCGATTGATCGAAGATCCGGATCTCACCCAATACGTGAACGACAGGCGCATCGCGCTGGAGGTTTGTCTCACGAGCAACGTCCAGACGAAGGTCGCCGATTCGTACGCAACGCATCCATTCCGAGAGTATTTCGACCGCGGGCTCAACGTCACGCTCAACACCGACAACCGGCTGATGAGCGCCACCACGCTGACCGACGAGTACGTCTACGCGGCCGAGCACCTTGGCTTCACCATGGACGAGCTGGCGGGGATTGCGCTGAACGGATTCGAGAGCGCATTTCTTCCATGGGAGGAGCGGTTGATTCTCATCGAGGAAGTCTCGGACAAGATCGACGAGATGATCGGATCCGAACCGTGAATAACGACTACTCGGCCGAGGCCGCGGGCAAAGCCGCGCAAGCGATAGGGAAGCGCGCAGGCGGGCGGCGACCGGCCGTCGCCGTAATACTCGGCTCAGGACTCGGCGGACTCGCGGCTGCGATCGAGCGTGCCGTGCGCATCCCCTTCGGCGAGATACCCGGATTTCCGGAAGCCACCGTCGTCGGACATGAAGGTGCCGCTATCGTGGGCAGTATCGGCGGTCGCGAGGTCGTCGCTCTGAGCGGCCGCTTCCATATGTACGAGGGGCATCCAGCTGCGCTCGCGGCTTTCCCGGTTCGCGTCTTTCACGCGCTGGGAGCGCGCGAGCTGTTCGTGTCGAACGCGGCGGGTGGGATTTCGTCGAGGCTCGCTGTCGGTGACCTGATGATGATCTCGGATCATTTGAATCTCATGGGCACAAATCCGCTTGTCGGTCCGGCTCAGGAGGGTGAGACCCGCTTTCCCGACATGACCGACGCCTACGATCCCGGGCTGCGAAAAGTGTTGCGCACGACTGCGGAATCGCTCGACATCCCCGTGAGAGAAGGGGTCTATGCGGGATTACTCGGTCCTTCCTACGAGACGCCGAGCGAAGTGAAGATGCTGCGGCTCCTGGGCGCGGATGCGGTCGGAATGTCCACGGTGCCCGAGGTAATCATGGCGAGGGCGTTGGGCATCCGCGTCGCGGGTATCAGCTGCATCACCAACGCGGCGGCAGGGGTGACGGGGTCGGCGCTAAGTCATGCTGAAGTGCTGGAGACGACGCGTCGAGTCAGCAAGGCGTTCGAGGCGCTGGTCACCGAATATCTGGCGCGATCGGGTACGCGTCAGCTGTCCTCGGCGAGGTGATTCAGCGGGCCGTGACCTGATCCGAGTCCTGGCGCGGTCGCGATCGCGTTGTGGACGTATTGGATCGAACTCCGGACGGCGGCGTGCAATGATTCACCCTTCGCGAGTTGTGCGGTGATTGCCGCCGAGAGAGTACAGCCGGTACCATGGGTGCTCGTCGTATCGATGCGCTGGCCACGGAAAGTGCGCACGTCTCCGTCGTAGAGCACATCGATCACTCTGTCACCCGAGTCGAGGTGCGCGCCTTTCAGCAATACCGCTTGCGCCCCCATTTCGCTCACGATTTTTTCAGCGGCGCGCGCCATTCCGTCCTCATCCTTGATCTTCTCCCCGATGAGGATCTCCGCTTCCGGGACGTTTGGAGTGACGAGAAAAGCTCTCGACACCAACTGGTTTCTTATCACGTCGATGGCGGCGCGCTCGAACAGGACATCGCCCGAGGTCGCGACCATCACCGGGTCGAGGACGTAGTTGGTGAGAGAATGCGCTGAGATGGCAGCCGCGATTGCAGATGCGATTGCGCCGGTTGCGAGCATACCTGTCTTGAACGCCGACGGCTGAAGGTCCTCGCAAATGGAGTCTATCTGCGCGCGGACGAGATCAACGGATACAGGCTCCCACCTGCCCACTCCGCGCGTGTTTTGGGCCGTTACGGCTGTGATCGCAGTCGTTCCGAAGACTCCGAACCGCTGGAAGGTCTTGAGATCGGCCTGAATTCCGGCACCGCCACCCGAATCGGAGCCCGCTATGCTGAGCGCAACGCGCATAGAACGAAAGATGCGCCGTGACGTCTCACGGCGCACCCTGAACGAGAAACGACTGGAGCGCTACTGAGCCTGGCGCGGCGGTGGTGACGGGGGTAGAGACTGGAGCCTCGCCTTGAACGTGTGGAAGTTGCGGGTATCCGTTCCAAGGCTAGCCAGTTTGTTCGGTGGTAGCTGATTGATTTGCGCCTGCACGGCGGTGATGCGGTCCTCTTCGAGCGGATGCGTCAGGAACCAGGCCTCAACGCCGGCGGGGCGCGCCTTCCGCTCATCGAGCAGCTTTCGAAACATGCTCACCATGCCTTCTGGACTGATTCCCGCAGCCACAACGTTCTTGAATCCTTCCTGGTCCGCTTGCGCCTCATCGGACCGGCTGAACCGCGCGAAGAGTGCGCCACCGCCAATCTGGATTGCGGCGCTTGCAGCCTGATTGCCGCACACGCCTGTGAGGACGCACGCCAGCGTTATGCCGACATTCGCTGCCTGCCCCTTCTCCATCTGCTTGATGGTATGGCGGCGAACGACGTGCCCGATTTCGTGCGCAAGAACACCGGCAACTTCGTCCATCTTGTCAGCGCGCTCGATGAGACCGCGGTTGACGTACACGAAGCCGCCGGGGACCGCGAACGCATTGACTTCCTTGCTATCGACAATGAAAAAGTGCCAATCGAGATCCTTGCGGCTGGTAAGCCTGGAGATGGAATCGCCCAGAACGTTGATGTAGCGATTCACCTCCGGATCCTGGATGATCGGTAGTTGCGCGTTGATCTGTTGCGCATATTCCTGTCCCATCTGTACTTCCTGCTGCTGCGATATCCCGCAGCCAACGAGGGAGCTCGTGACGGCAATGCCTATGATGAATCGCTTCATTGATACCCCGGCGATGAGAATTCTTTCGAGACGCAAAGGCAAATCCTATTCCAAGAAAGACCCTGCTCGAACCCTGTGAGACTACTTACACTTGCGCGTGATCTGCGTCGACGAAAAGCCCGCGAAAAACACTCCCTTTTCGTCGCCGAAGGCGTACGCTCGGTCGAGGAGCTGCTGCGCTCAGGCCTGACAGTGCATGGCGCGCTGGTAGCGCCCCAATTGGCCTCCGCTCCGCGCGGCGAAGCGCTGCGAGTCCAGCTCGATCGATCGCGCGTCGAAACCTCGGAGGTTTCCGAGAAGGACTTTCGCAGCGCCGCGGAGACGGAGTCGCCACAGGGCATAATCGCAATCGGCGAAATTCCGTCCCGTTCCCTGGATACACTCGAACTACCCCTGGTGGTCCGTATTCTCGTGCTCGACGCGGTCCAGGATCCGGGGAATGTCGGGACGATCGTTCGGACCGCGGCGGCCCTCGGCGCATCAGCGACGATTGCGTTGCCGGGGACTGTGGATCTCTGGAACCCGAAGGTCATCAGAAGCTCCATGGGCGCTCAGTTCCACCATTTCGCACTGCACGCCGAATGGGTAGAGCTGTCACGACTGCTGGACAGGGAAGGGATCGAGTTATGGGCGGCCGATGCTCAGGGCGCCCCGCTGGACAAAACGCGTGCTGTTAAGCGCCTGGCAATCGTCGTAGGTAATGAAGGGTCGGGTCTGAGTCCGGATGTTCGCGCCAGGGCCGACCGAACCATCTCGTTGCCCATTGCCGCCAGAGTTGAATCTCTGAACGTCGCGGTGGCAGCGGGCATTATCCTCCACGAGCTTCGTCCATGATCGATATTCTGGAAGCCATCTACGTGTTCGCGGTTGGGGCCTGCATGGGCTCCTTTCTCAATGTTTGCATAGGCCGGTGGCCGGAAGGTCTGTCCGTGGTGAAGCCCCGGTCGAGATGCCCGAAGTGCGGGCACCAGATCAAGGCGACGGAGAACATCCCGCTCGTGAGCTGGCTGCTGCTTCGCGGACGATGCAGCGGGTGCGGTGAGCGAATTTCCATCCAATATCCGATCGTGGAGCTCCTGGTCGCGCTCCTCTGGCTGGCGGCGTTCCTCCAATTCGGGCTTTCATTCACGGCCTTCCGCCTGGCAGTGCTGG
>JBBRQC010000014.1:0-60232 GCA_038227135.1 Gemmatimonadales bacterium | reverse complement strand
CGCACGTTCCGCCCATTCAGCGTGCCGCAAAGGGAGGCGCTTCTCGCCAAGACGAGGGCGGCAGCATCACACGGGAAGTTCGAGCCGTTCAAGACGAGCTCGATCTTCGACTCGACCGCCAAGCACCCGGAGTGGCTGGGCAAAGAGCCTCAGCGTCTTCGCGCCATGATGCCCGGCTAGTTCAGTACTCAGCGAATGCGTCATCCGGATAGCAGAACAACCACCTTTCTCCAGGCTCGGCCGATGCAATCACCGGATGGAGCGTCGCCCGCGCATGCTTGGTCGCGTGCTTGTTTGGCGAGGAGTCGCAGCACAGTGTCCTGTCGCACTCCTGGCAGGTCCGCAAAAATGAACCCACTCGACGCCGATCTTCACGCATTCCTCGCACTCACGACGCTTCGCCTGCTTGACGGTTGTGATCGCTGAGATGTGGGCACATCGGCCGTTAGCGGTCATAGTCAATCCACCAGTTCAGTTGGAGTCTCGGGCAATAACGATGGACGTAGCACCTGTCGCATCGAGCCATACGTGCGTTGGAGTGCGAACCACACGCAGCACGACGCGGTCACATCCCGGACAGCGTACGACGGTTCCCATCCCATGAGCGTAGACGATCAGCGCGCCGATCGTCCGTGTCATTCCGCAACCGCCGCACTTTGCGCGCGCGGAGGTCAGATCCGGGACGAATAGCTCGCTCAGAATTCCGGCTGCGGCATTTCCGTCGACCCGCAGCGCATCGGCGAATCGGCCGCGAGCAACGCTCGGCTCGTCTGCTACCTTCGAAGCACGCTTCATTGTGGCTCCTTGTCATCACGCCAATAGTTATCCCGCAATCTAGACTGACCCGCCCGTGGGGCCGAAGCGCTCCGTCTTGATAAGTGCGGGCTGGTGACCGAGCTCTACCAGAGCCTGGGCTGCGGATTCAACGAGGGGAGTCGGACCGCAGACGAAAACCTGCGGCTTTTCGCTGGGCGGCCACGCGACCTCTTCGAGCATCGCGCGATCGATCCGTCGCTTGAATCCGCTCCATCCCCGCGGCTGCTCTCGTGTGAGGGTGTGTCTGATTTCGAGAGCTGTATCCATCTCCGCCAGACGCGAGAGCTCGTCCCGATAAATCACTTCATCCCATCCACGCGACGAGTACAGCAGCCGTGCCGGGAGTCGGTGCCTCTTTGCATCGTCGGTTCCGACTACAGCGTTGCGATGGCGCAGCATTGCCATCAGCGGCACGATTCCAGATCCACCGGCAACGAGGAAGAGGGGGCCGCCCAGCGAGACGTCCCAGACGAAATAGCCGCCGATGGGACCGCGCAGTTCGAGCTTGTCCCCCGAGCGGAGCTCTTCCGACAGGTAAGGCGAAACCTCTCCGTCCTTCAGCTGCTCCACCGTCAGCGACAATCGGGACTCTTCGGGTGCCGACGCGATGGAGTAACTGCGCTCTGCCTGATAGCCGTCTTCCGCCGTAAGTCTTACGTCCACATGCTGTCCCGCGCGATGACCCGGCCAACCCGGCACGTCGAGGATGAGCGTCCGCGCCCTCCGCGTTTCCGCTGCGACATCGATCACTGTGCCGAGCCGCCAGGTAATCCGTGGCGCGGAGCCATCAGGAATCACTCGTCGCCGGCGTATCGCTGCTCGCGCCAAGGATCACCATAGTTGTGGTAACCCAGGGCTTCCCAGAATCCGGGCGCATCGTTTTCCATGAGACGCAGCTCACGCACCCACTTTGCGCTCTTCCAGAAGTAGAGGTGCGGCACGAGCAGACGTGCCGGGCCACCGTGCTCCGCCGGCAGCGGCGCGCCGTCATACATGAACGCGATCCACGCTTTTCCGCCGGTTACTTCAGCGAGGGGGAGATTTGTGGTGTACCCGCCATCGCATCTTGCGAGCACGTATGGCGAAGGCTCGACTCCCTTCGCCGCGCCCTCGGCGAGAATGGTGTCGACCGAGATACCCTCCCATACAGTTCCGAACTTCGACCATTTGGTCACACAGTGGATGTCGGTCGTCGTCATCTGACGCGGTAGCGCAATGAATTCGTCCCACGTCCAGATTGCGGTGCGACCACCGGCGCCTTGCAGGGTGAAATTCCAGGCAGACAATGGCGCACGCGGCGTCGGCCCTGCGGAGAGAACCGGAAAATCCCTCGTCTCGTATTGGCCGGGAGGGAGCCGCGCTGCGGTGGCGTCTGGCTGCCTTCTTCCGCGAAATCCTCGAGAGACAGGTGGCATTGTCTACTCCTGCAACGCCTGATGCACGAAAGAAATCGCTATCGACCCTTCTCCAAACGAACACGTGACCGCGATCGCGTCCGGCATTACGAGACCCCCCTGGTCGGTGAGGTTCGCAAACCGACCATTTCCCAGATTCCGCCAGAGCTGGCTGGTGCCGAGCTGGGTGGCGAAGTAGACATCGGGGAGACTGTCGCCATCGACATCGGCGGCACAGACGCCATTCCGTGGTCATAGTGAACCAGCTTGCAGGTCTTGCCAGCGTCGTCTACGATACGGTTTTGGAAGGTGATTCCGCAACGCCGCAGGTGTCGGCAGGTTCTTGTCGAGACGGCCACGCAGAAAACCATTGTGCGATTGATACGGGCGCGGCACGGGTTCCGTCAAGAGCAGCGCTTTCGGCGTCGTTGCCCACACAAGAGTTTCCTACTGAGCATCGTGAGACATCAAACAGATTAATGGACGGAGAATGCGAAGAATCAAATTCATGGCCCGGCGCACGCTGGTTTGTGCCGCATCCGCGGCCTTTGCGCTGCTCGGTCAGACAGCCTGCATGACCGTACCCGCTCGAGGCACCATGGCGCCCGGCGTCACCAGCGCGCCCTTCGGTGCCACAGCCAATGGACGGACAGCGGAGCTCTTTACGCTCACCAACGGGCATGGCATTCAGATCAAGCTGACTAACTACGGCGGAATCATCACTTCGCTGAGAACGCCGGATCGTTCGGGGCGGTTCGACGACATCGTTCTTGGCTACGACAGCCTTGCCGGCTACATACGGAACAGTCCTTACTTCGGCGCAATCGTCGGCAGATACGGCAATCGAATCGCGCGCGGACTCTTTACGCTCGACGGCACGACCTATCGGCTAGCTGTCAACAACGGACCGAACAGTCTTCACGGCGGACTGCGCGGGTTCGACAAGGTCGTCTGGACCGCCCATCCGTTCCAGAACCAGGAAGGCGCGGGCGTCGCGCTCGACTACACGAGCCCCGACATGGAGGAGGGTTACCCGGGAACGCTGCGGGCCCACGTCACGTACACGCTCACCGACGACGATCGGCTGATCGTTGACTACACGGCGACGACCGACAAGGCAACTCCGGTGAATCTCACACAGCACACATACTGGAACCTGGCAGGCAGCGCGCGGCGTGATATTCTCGGACACGTGCTGACGATCAACGCCGACTCGATGACGCCGGTGGACACGACGCTTATCACGACGGGCGAGATTACCCCGGTGAGCGGAACGCCTTTCGATTTTCGCAGCCCCACCGCGATCGGAGCGCGCGTTGACCAGCGCCAGGACGCGCAGATCCGCTACGGCAACGGCTACGATCACAACTTCGTTCTGAATCGCGGAGGTGCAGGAGCTGATGGCCTGGTGCGCGCGGCGCGCGTCGTAGAGCCATCGACCGGACGGACACTGGACATCTTCACGACCGAGCCTGGTCTGCAGTTCTACTCCGGCAACTTCCTCGACGGAAGCATCACCGGAAAAGGAGGCGCTGTCTACCGCTTCCGGTATGGGATCGCGCTCGAGACCCAGCACTATCCCGACTCGCCGAATCACTCCAATTTCCCAACGACGATTCTGCGCCCCGGTCAGCAGTACCACACACGCACGGTCTATCAGTTCGGAGTGACGCAGTGATGCATACGCGGTCGAGGAGAGTCCTGACCGGACTGGCTTTACTGGCTGGCGTATTCGGGTGTGGTCCCGGCGTCGCCGCACAGCGAGTCAGGACGCCGGCTCCTCGCACCGTCACCGTAAACGAGTATGGCACCAGAGAGGACGTCGCGATTCAGCCCGCGCGCGCCGTCTGGACCCGGCAGCGCGCACGCGCGTGGGCTGATTCAACGGGATGGCTCGTCGGCAGCAACTTCGGCCCCAGCACGGCAATCAATCAGCTGGAAATGTGGCAGGCAGCCACCTTTGATCCACAGACGATCGACCGCGAGCTCGGCTGGGCGCAGTCGCTCGGCTTCAACACAATGCGAGTATTCCTGCACAATCTTCTGTGGCAGCAGGACTCCGTGGGATTCCTGAATCGCATGGACCAGTTCCTCGCGATTGCGGATCGGCACCATATAAAGCCGATGTTCGTTCTGTTCGATGCGGTCTGGGATCCGATGCCGCACCTGGGCCCACAGCGCGTGCCTATCCCGCACGTTCACAACTCCGGCTGGGTCCAGAGTCCGGGCGCCGCCGTTCTCTCCGACACCGCGCGGTACGAGCACCTGCGCGGTTACGTGCAGGGAGTAGTCGGTCGCTTTCGCAGCGACAGGCGCGTGGTCGCGTGGGATATTTTCAACGAGCCGGACAATACGAATCGTCCGGCTTACGTCGCCTACGAGCCGCTCGACAAAGCCGCGCGCTCTTTGATCCTGCTGCGCAAGGCATTCGGATGGGCGCGTCAGATGAATCCGTCCCAGCCCCTTACCGCCGCGCCGTGGATGGGCGACTGGATCGATCCGACCAGACTCTCGCCGTTAACCGCGTACATGTTGGACAGCTCGGACGTCATCACGTTCCACAGCTATGATGACAGCGCGAAAGTCGAGCGACTCGTAACCGCGCTCGAGCGATACGGGCGGCCGATCATCTGCTCGGAGTACATGGCTCGGCCCCGCGGCAGCACCTTCCACAACATTCTGCCGATTCTCGCGCGGCGGCACGTCGGCGCATACAACTGGGGATTCGTCGCGGGCAAAACGCAGACGATCTACCCTTGGGACTCGTGGTACAACGAGTACACGGCCGAACCGAAGGTGTGGTTCCACGACATCTTCAGAGGAGACGGGACGCCGTATGACGCCGCCGAGGTGGCGTTTATCCGCTCGCTAACGTCGGCGGCGGTTAAGCGGTAAGGCGGCGGTTACCCGCGCTGGGGGATCGCCGTACTCCGTGCCGTAGTGATCAACGCAACCGCGCAGATCACAATCGCCGCCGCAACTGCTGCGCGAAGTGAAAGCGCCTCACCGGCGATTGCCCAGCCGAGCAGAACAGCGACAATCGGATTGACGTAGGCGTAGGTGCCGAGGTGTGCCGCAGACACCTTGTCGAGCAGCCAGATGTACGACGTGAAACCGAGCAGCGACCCGAACGTGATCAGATAGAGGAGTCCGATAGTCGACGCGCGTGACACGTGGTGCACGTCGAAATGAGAAAGCTCGCCGCTCAGCATTCCAACGATCAACAGCAGCGTCCCGCCTCCGAGCATCTCCATGCCGGTGGTGAGAAGACCCGAATCGGGCAGGCTCGCGTCGCGGGACCAGAACGACCCGATCGCCCACGATAGAGATCCGAGTATCAGCACCAGCGCGCCAAGCGGCCTGACATCGCCCTCGCCGCCGACGTTTCCCCGCCCGACGAGGACGATGATCCCCAGAAAACCCAGTACGAGCCCAAGGAGCACAGCTACACTCGGACGATTCCTCGGCGGCCTCACCCACTCGATGATCACGAGCCAGAAGGGGAGGATCGAGACAAGGAGCGCCGTGAGCCCCGACGGGACGAACTGCTCGGCCCAGACCACCGCGCCGTTTCCGCCGAGCAGTAGAAATCCGCCGGCGATGATTGCGTTGCGCCAATAGAGTCGAGTCGGCTTCGGCGCGCCGCGGAAGCGCGCCCAGATGTATAGAAGGGCACCCGAAATGAGAAAACGCACCCCACCCATGAAAAACGGAGGTGTCGTTTCGACCGCATAGCGGATCGCGAGATACGTCGAGCCCCAAATGGTGTAAATCGAAGCGAACGCAGCGATGATCTGCGCGCGCGAGGCACGTTTCTCGGTCACTCGGTAATGAATAGGGTCGGCTGGGGGCGGGAATGACGGAGAATCTAATCGAACGATTTGTTCTGCCGCTCGCGCTTCGTGTTCGATCGCCGCTTCTTGCCCTCGAGGCGCGCCTCCTTCGACGCTTTCGTGGGTCGCGTTGGTCTCCTTTTCTTTGGAATTACCAGCGCGCGACGGACCAGGTCCACGAGCTTCTCTTCCGCGAGATCGCGGTTTTTCCTTTGGCTTCGCATGTCGCTCGCAACGATTCGCACGCTACCGTCTGTATTGAGTCGCGAGTCGAGCCGGTCGAGCAGGTGCGCGCGCTGATCCTCGCTGAGCGCTCGCGACGCACGGACGTTCCAGAATATTTCGACGCGTGACGAAGTCTTGTTTACGTGCTGCCCGCCGGCCCCCGAAGAGCGCGACACCCGTACGTCGAGCTCGCCGCGGGGAATCGAGACGCCCTCGTTCACCCGAAGAAGATTTTCGGCTGCGACAGGAGCTGGGTCGGTCATCAGCGCCAGCGGAACAGCTTGAGCGCGGCGACAAAGGTGACGACACCCCACACCAGAATTATCAGCATCTGTGGGCTGACGGCGGCGAACGAAGCTCCTTCGAGCATGTTGGCGCGCAACGCGTCGTTCAGCGCGGTGAGCGGGAGCAGCCTGATAAAAGGTTGTGCGGCAGCGGGAAAATTCGCCGACGAGAAGAAGACCCCGGAGAAGATCCACATCGGGAGCATGATGAAATTCATGATCCCTGATACGGCTTCCGTGGTCCGAGCACGCGAGGCGGTGAGAAGTCCCAATCCGCCAAACGAGATCGCTCCGAGTACAGCTATCACGAACAGCGTGACGAGTGAGCCGCGAAGCGGAACGCCAAACGCCCAGTGTCCGAAGCCAAGCAGAGTCGCGACCTCCAGAACCAGAAAGACCAGTCGCGAGCACAGAAACGAAAGGAGATACTGCACGCGAGACATTGGCGTCGCCATCAAGCGCTTGAGCAGCTTCTTGCTGCGTGCCGTCACTATGGCGAACCCGAGCCCCCAGATGCTGCTCCCCATGAGATTCATGCCGAGCAGCCCAGGGACGAGGAAGTCGATGTAGCGCGACCCCGCTTCAGTGACGTAACTGTCGGCGACGCGAACCGGATCGAGTCGACCCGCTCCGGACTGCACCGCACGATCGACCAGAACGCGCGCGCTCACCGCGTCGCTTCGTCCGCGATCGTATACGTAGCGCACGGTGTCATTCGCGGATCCAGGGACGACTACAAGCGCGACTTTCCCGGTGCGGAGCGCCAACGCCGCGGCGCTGTCGTCATACGTCTTGACTAAGAGCGCGGAATCCCTGGTGAGGGATCGAACTACTGCGCCACTGCCGGGCGCGCTGGTGACGACCCCGATCCGGGCCTTGTCCGGCCCGCGCTGGCGGAACGCGATCCCCAATCCCGCAGCCAGCAGTATCGGGAAGATGAAAGTCCAGAAAACGGCCTCAGGCTCACGAATGAACTCGCGGAACCGCACGAGCGTGAGCTGCACCATCGAGCTCTTCATGAAGGTTCGCCGGGGAAGGGGCTTCAGCTGCGTTCGCGCCATCTCCTCGGTGACTGGAAACGGGACTCGCTCACTCATCGTGTAGACCCCGGCCAGTAAGTGAGACGAACACATCTTCCAGCGTCGCCGAAGTCTTCCTTGGCTCAGGCGGAGGAAGATTGGAGACATCTACGGCGTCTATAAGCTCGCGCGGCGTACCCATCGCTATCACTTTCCCGTGATCCACGATCGCCACGCGATCGCACAAGCGCTCCGCCTCTTCCATGTAATGGGTGGTGAGAACGATGGTTTTCCCTTCCGCCTGGAATTTCGAGATCAGCTCCCAGAGATGTCGGCGTGAAACCGGGTCGAGTCCGGTCGTCGGCTCATCGAGAAAAAGCAGCTGCGGGTTGCCAACGAGCGCGCAGGCGATGGCGAGGCGTTGCTTCTGCCCACCGGAGAGTCCGCCAACCCGCGAATGACGTTTTTCGCCGAGCTCGACCTGCTCTACCACTTCGCCGATGTCACGAGCGTCGCGATAGAAACTCTGAAAGAGTGTAAGCGTCTCGTCGACCGTCAGCTTCTCGGAGAGCTGAGTATCCTGGAGCTGGATTCCGAGCAGCTCTCGCAAATCATTCTCGTCCGTCTCCCACCGTCTGCCCAGAACTTCCACATCCCCCGAATCGGCGGTCAGAAGCCCCTCGCAGATCTCGATCGTCGTCGTCTTTCCGGCGCCGTTGGGACCGAGAAGTCCGAAGCATTCTCCGGCGTCTACCTGGAGGTCCAGGCCGTTGACGGCGACGACGTCGCTATAGGACTTGCGGAGTCCATGGACCCGCAACGCGGGAGTGGTCAGCTCTGCATGTGTCATCATCGAGAATCGCGGGTATCAAGGGGCAGAATGGAGCTCAGGTAATCTGAAACTCTCCATAACCCGTTATCGTAAAATGAATTAGCATTGGCGCGTCATGGGATCACCGCACCCGACAATGCTGGTTCCAAGCCAGAGGGAGAAAGTATGTGGTTAAAGGCCGTCTCGGTACTGAGCACAGCTTCCATTTTCGCGTGCGCTACAGCTGCCGGAGCGCAGGTCATCCCGATCGCTGCGTCGGGCCCGTCACGGTTCTCGTTCGGAGGTGATGGCGTGATATCGCAGCCGAAAGGCGAATTCGCCAGCAACGTTGGACGTGGTTGGGGCCTCAATCTCAATGGCATGTACAATCTCGACTACAAGGGATTCCTGAGCATTCGCGCGGACGCCGGCAGCGTCCAGTACGCCAGAGAGCGGAAGGATGCGTCGTTCTTCGGGATTACGGGGCGAATTCCACTCAACCTGGAGACGACGAACAATATCTCCTGGGGTGCGATCGGATCACAGATCATGATTCCCGACGGTCCGTTCCGTCCTTACGCCAACGCGGCGATCGCCTACACCGATTTTTCCACGACGTCCACGCTGAGTGATCCGAATGGACAATTCCAATCCGTCTCGAATCAGAACGCCCACGATGGCTCGCATGCGTGGATCTTCGGTGGGGGCATTCAGATCCCATTCGGTACGAGCGGAGCCTTCAATTTCGGCGGCAAATACTACTACGGTGGACGCGCGACATATCTGACGAGGGGCGACATCACCGACAATCCGGACGGATCGATCACGCTCCATCCACGGAGCAGCAAGACGGACATGGTCATCTGGCAGCTCGGATTCCAGCTCGCCGTCCCAGGGAGCACAGGACACTAGATCATGCTGTCTCTTCTCGCCGTCATAGTCCTCGCGCAGTCAAGCGTCACACTGCGGATCGGAAAGGAAAAACAGGACAGCATGGCGCGGGCGAAACGCGATTCGATAGCCTACAGCCGGGATGAGCGCCGGGATTCGATGATGGCGAAAGCGCGAGTGAGGGACTCAGCGCGGAAGGCCATTCGCATCGCGAGACGTCCTCCGGTTACACCGGCCGTTCTTGCGTCGGCATTCAAGGATCCGCGAGCCCGAGATCTCCTCCTCCAGGCCCGGGAAGCGAGGCTCGCCCAGGATTCAACGCTGACGGGTTATGATGCGAGCGCCTATGAGCGCATGTCGGTCGGGATGGGATTCAAGCGCATCGGTCGCGACCGCCTGCTGATGCGCGCCGAGCGGGCGACGCATGTGATGTGGCAGCGCGACAAGGGCGCAATCGTCGAGGTCAAGGGGCAGCGCAGCGCCTTCCCGATGATCGAAGGCGTCGGAGACGGAGACATCAACCTCGGCTCGGCCGGTGACATTCCGTATTACCCCGGCCGCGAAACGCTTTGGATCGGGTCTGGACTCGCCAAGGCGGACGTCAGCGAAGATGAGATGATTCATCCGCTCGCCGCTGGGGCGGAAGCCTACTACACCTATGCATCGGGCGATTCGGTGAGCTTTCAGCTGCCGGGCGGCCAGCGCATCGAGCTTCGCGAGCTGCTGATTCGCCCTCGTCAACCGAAATGGAATGTCGCGGTCGGATCTCTCTGGTTCGACGTATCGACAGCGCACCTTGTGCGCGCCGTCTACCGCATGGCGCAGGAGATGGACATCATGGCCGTCGCCAAGGAAGCGAGCGAAGACTCGAAAGGCTCTACAGACACGGACGACGACATACCGCGCTGGGTGAAACCGATGATCACGCCGATGAAGGCGATGGTGAGCGCGATAACAGTCGAGTACGGGCTGCACGAAGGAAGGTTCTGGCTGCCGCGCGCGCAGACAGTCGAAGGCGACGCGCAGGTCAGCTTCATGCACATCCCGTTCAAGCTCGAGCAGCGGTTCAGTTATGCGACTGTGAACGGGACGAATCCGATGCCCGACCTGACGGTTGCAGTCGCGGACACCGCGAGGGATTCAGTCTCCCGTGCAGCACGGCGCGAGCGACGCAGCTCCGAATGCAAGAACGGAACGGAGCGGATCCGCACGCAGTACAGGTCGGATGAGACGTTGCGCGTTCGGGTGGTGACTCCGTGCGACTCGATCGCACTCGCGCGCTCGCCCGATCTTCCGAAATCGATCTATGACGACGGCGAAGCCGTGTTCGGATCCGCCGAGCGGGATGCGCTCGTGTCGGAGGCGCTGACGCTCGGGGCGCAACCGGGATTCGCACCAGAGCGCATCGATATCTCCTACGGCTTGCCCTACACCCGCTTCAATCGCGTCGAAAGCTTTTCGACGGGTATAGCGGCCGATCAGGTATTGGGAGGAGGTTATTCCGCGCACGCGCTCTTTCGACTGGGTGCGGCTGATCTCTCTCCCAACGGTGAGCTGTCGCTCGAGCGCACAGATGGCCGGCGCACCTTTGGTGGCGGCGCCTACCGCCGTCTCGTCGCATCCAACGACTGGGGTGACCCGCTTGGGTTCAGCAGCTCTCTGTCAGCGCTTTTCTTCGGGCGCGACGAAGGGTTTTACTATCGGACCTGGGGCGCGGAGCTCAAGGGGCAGAAAGACTATGGACTCATCAACACTTGGCGGCTTTTCGCCGAGCAGCAGTTCGACGCGACCGTGGGGACGGAATTCTCGATCGCTCATCCGAGCGGCGTGAATGGCAAACTCACGAATATCGATGCGATGAACGGAAAGATTGTTGGGCTGGCAGCAGCGCATCATTCTTCGTACGGGCTCGATCCTCACGGATTCCGCGCGTTGACCGACATCAAGGCCGAGGGTGGAACCGGAACGTTCGATTACTCTCGCGGCTCAGTGCAGACGACTCTGTCGCACGGATTGGATCGTTCGGTTGACGGAGCTCTGACACTCGGCGCCGGCACATCGGGCGGACATCTCCCGATACAGAAGCAATTCTTCCTGGGCGGCGTTCAGACGGTCCGCGGCCAGAGGGCTGGCGCGGCAATCGGCGATTCCTTCTGGATGACCAGCGCCGAGCTCGGCACGGGCTGGCCGGGGTTCCGCAAGATCGTCTTCGGTGACCTTGGCTGGGCGGGGAGCCGCACGAACTTCGCCCACCCGGGACGACCGCTGAGTGGCGCCGGCATCGGCGCGTCATTCATGGACGGTCTGATTCGGATCGACGTCGCGAAAGGCATCTATCCTGAGAAAGCGGTGCGCACGAATCTGTACGTCGAGGCGCGGTTCTAGCTCTCCACCCGCGCCTCACTTGTGACATTGGGTGCCCGCAAATCCATTCAAACCGGCGACAATGCGGTCCACAATGCTGAAGTTGCTTC
Source organism: Gemmatimonadales bacterium (assembly GCA_038227135.1). GTDB lineage: Bacteria > Gemmatimonadota > Gemmatimonadetes > Gemmatimonadales > Gemmatimonadaceae > UBA4720. The sequence continues at coordinate 48,485 of JBBRQC010000014.1, read as the reverse complement.
CAAGATTCAGTGCATCTTCCACGATGCCCGCACCGAGGTCCACGACATCCGGCGGCAGCGGCGACATGCGCAGATGGCCAATCCTCCAGGTGGTAGACACGTGGCCCAGGCTTCCGACTTTGCATTTTTCGGCATCGAGGATCGGATCGAAATGAAGCTCTAGCGCAACGTTATCGGCGCTCGCTCCGATCCCGTACCTTCCGCTGAAATGGCACGGCTGCACGGCATCGGTCACGTCAGGCCGAAAGCGAAACTTGACTGCCGACATCTCGACGTGGGGAATGGCAAAGGTGACCACGATGCCGGTATTCTCGATTCGCACGTCGGGATCGGGCACCTTGAGTGAGAATTCGCCAGCGCTGACCTTGATGCCGACGCAGCTGGCCAGCATGTACTTGTGTCCTGCAAGCAAAGCAGTCTTGATCTCGAATCCCCCGAGCGCGGACCTGATTGCGTTCAGGTAGTCCTGGGCCTTAGGGTCGCGACTGACTTCGTTCACCTTGTAGCTGGTCATGTCCGCTCTTGCGACCCGCAGTCCCGCCACCGCCGCGCTGTGAGCGGGCGCGACGAAGGGAGCGTCCTTTTCGCCACCCGGATTCTCGTTAGGGGACGACATAATGCCGCGCATCGCCTGCGCCGTAGAGCCCTCTGACGCCTCGATGGATTTGAACTGCAGGTTGATGTTGTCGAGAGTTACTGGCTTCTTCGGGGTGACCGTCGGCTTGTCCGCTGGCTTGGCAGTGTGGTTGCTCGGCAATCCTCCGCCCTGTGCGCCCACTTCGCCGGCGACAGCGAACAACGAGACCAGCAGAAGCATGAAGGAGAGCCTGGGCCCAATGCGAGACCCTGTTGCTGTGCCTGTTTCTGTGTTGAAAAGCATCTGATCTCCAGTTCGGGATGGTGTACGGTGGCGGTCGCGATTTCGTCTCGTGCGGGTGGAAGCAATGAAGTTCAGCGCGGGCCTAGCTACAAACGCACGTCCAGCTGTAGGTAGCGTCGGATCCATCGGGATTCTTGCCGCTCGAGATCATCGTCGATTTTGGAACGCACTTCTGTCCGCCACGCGGCGAGCTGCGAAGGGCAATCTGGTCGCACTCTCGCACGTGCGACGTGGATTCCGCGGAGTACGATGTCTCTGGACTTCGCGAGCTCCCGATTCCGAGCAGGCCTCGCGTCTTGGAGGAGCCGGGAAGAATCGTGCAGCAGTTCGTGGTTCCGTTCAGTGAGACCTTTCCTCCGCGCGCCCAGACCAGCTGATCCACCTTGAGCGTGTTTGGTAGCACCCCTGAATCGAATTTGAATTTGAAGGCAGCGCCCGTTTCGATCGGTTTCGCGGTGACAATTCCGCTGGCCACGTCTATCGCGGCAATGTGGCAACACGCGGGGGGAATTGACTGTGCGCTCGACCTGGTCGCGACCGCCAGCGCAAAGCTCGTGACCAATGCGACCCGGGTGAAAAACGTCCTGTTCATCATGGACTCATCCCCCGCCTGGAGCCGCTGCCACCGTCACCGGAACGACTTGTGGAGCGGAGGAGAAGGAGCGGTGGTGTTCATCCGTCACCGGGACCACAGTGAGTGAGTAGTTGCCCGCAACGGGCCACGTGAGGTTGATCACGAGATCCTTGGTCGGATCCGCCTGACAAGTGCCGACACCCTTGTCCTGCCACTTGCAGAGTGAGTTCGGCGCGGGAGTAGCTCCGCCGGTCCATGACACGCGGTACTGAATCTTGTTCGTGTAGGGATAGCACGCTGGCATCTTCAGCTTGTACGACGCGGGCTTGCTCGCAGCCGCCGATCCTAAACTCTGGACGTTTGCAACGAGAGCAGTCGAGCCACCAGGCGCGAGATCACGGAACCAGAGGTGTTTGTCTCCGGTGACCGAATGGACGTACGGCTTGCCCACGATATGCTCCGCAACGAGAGCCTCGGCCCGGACTTCCATCCCCCAATCGAGATCAGCGGTAAGCGCATGGTTTTCTTCGGACGTGGATGTACCGTTGCTCGCCTGCTGCGCGGATCCTTCCACGCACCCTGACGCCATGCCGAGCAGGTATGGCTGCGGCCCCGCCCTCGCGCTGAGGAGATCGTAGTCGAAGTCGAGCTGCAGCGCCGTGTAGATGGACGGCTTGACGAATACCTGGCCCTTGATCTCGGCGGATTCCATCACGGTCGTCGGATCGGCGACGGGTCTCATTTGCGACGTACACCCGCCACCGTCGCAGGCGAATGAAAAGCTCGCCTTATGGGGATCGCTCAGCTCGAAATGCCCATCCGCCTTTCCAGTTCCACCAACTTCGATGTTCCCCTCGATGTAGGCGCTCACATCCAGCTCGGCGACTGGAACTCCCGCGATTACGATAGGGATCATCTGGATGGGAATCTTCGGCCCGCCGGTCGGCGGAATCTTGAATGTCTTGTCGAACGCTCCAGTGGCGGTCACACTGGCAGTGAGCTTTTCGCCGACGAGCATTGTACCATCGGCTGCGATTGACTTCGGCCGCACGACGAAGGGCAGACACGGGATGTAGAAAAGGTCGAGCTGCGCTACGAAGTCCCCCTCGAGCGGGAATCCGAGTCCAACGCTTCCGTCAACTTTGCCAGACGCGCCGCCAGCGCTGAACGAAGACTTTATGCCGGCTCCGTTCGCGACCGACGAGAGCGGGATGGTCAGATTCGGTGTGATCGAGAATTTCACCGGGATCCCGTTGAGCGGGAGCGTCTCATCGGCGAAGCAGTCCTGAGCCATGTTCCAGTCGTGAGTCAACTCGTCGGACGCGTGATCCCAGACGCCCTGGGCCTGCTGTCTGAGCTTCTCCCACTCCTGTGAACCCTGGTCCACAGCGTGTTTTTCTGCTTCCGAGGCGCATTTCATGGAGATCGAGCTGCAGCCGGAATGACTGTTTCCGGACTCAGGCGGTTTGATATCCGCAGGCACGGGATGCGTGGCCATCCACTGTGCGGCGAGGGTGGTGTTGACGATGTAGTCCTGCGACTGATTTGCCGCGAGCTTGCGGACGTGAATGGCGAGAAGGCGACGAGCACCTTCCGGCAGGTCCTGCGGCGATGCCCCTTCGATGCCGGCAATCCCGCGAAGCCGCAGCACCTTGCTCGTCACGTCACGTCCCGCAATGCGTGCCGTCATCGGACGCAACTCCGACACGTCGTTGGGCTGCCGCCCGGTTTGGGCCGGTTGGGGTGTGCCGTAGCTGATGCTTGGCAGTCGAATGGGTTCGATCGTGGTCGCCAACGGACGCGTATTCGCGCTCAATGGATTCTTGGAAGCGGATCCCGAGGAAGCCATGGCGGTGGTGGGCTGAGCCGGCGTAACGGGTCCTCGAACGATCGGCGTCGCGGCAGCGGGCTGAGGGCCGGTAATAATGGTGCAGCACAGGGTTCGGCCGTCGAGCGACGCCTGATGTCTCGCAAAATTGGCGTACACGCCCTGGCCGGGTTTTAGTCCGGCCAGAATCGCGGGGTTGTTCGGCTTGAACTCGAAAATATTTCCGCTGGCGCTGATCTTTGCGGTTACAAGGCCGCTACCTGCGTCGACAGCGACTATGGCGCAGCACGGGTCGCTCGGTTTCTGTGCATACACTCCCGGAGCGTAGAGTGTCATCGAGACGATCAATGCGATTGAGGAAAAGCGCGATTCCATCATGACTGGGGGCCTGGATTGTGTGGTCGGTTGCGCTGAGTCGTGTGAGCCGTGGGTTCCGCGCTGTCTAGTGCTTCCCGAACGGATTCTTCAACAACCCGCCCAATTTTTTCTTCGCAGCTTCCTTCGCAGCGTTGGCGACGGAATCCGCTACAGCCGACTTCGCTGAATCAACCGCTGATCCTGTGGGAGCGGCGGCGGCGCTTACACCGACAGCGGCAGGAGCCGAGGACGAGAAGCCAGATCCAGCGTCCTCCGGTCCGGGTGTAAACGAGCTTTGCATGAATGCGACGCGCGTCTGATTCTTCAGACTGTCGGCTGCTCCCACGAGTTGCGCCAATGCTGCGGCCGCGGAGGCCTTGTCAGTCGACGACCGAAACGCAGCCAGTCCGCCTTTCACTGTCTGCAGCCAGTTCGGCAAGCCGGCGGTCGTGCGCGCTCCCTCGAACAGCAGATTGAGATTGCGGTAGCGTCCGAGGAAATCGGGCATGGTGGTGCCTATCGCATCCAGCAGGGCCTGGAGCTTTCCGAGTCTGTTCCCGCCCCGCTTTGACTTGCCCCTCGCGCCGGCCGAGCCAGCGCCGGCATCGAACGCACTCCCACCAGTACTGGCGTCAGCGCTGTTGCCACCCGCTGCGCTGCCTCCGCCGGTGCTGTTTGCGTCGCCTCCGTTGGACCCGTTCGCGCTCCCGGAACCCGATGCGCCCATTCCCCCGCTCCCCCCCCCAGCTGGCCCGCCGCTCTCGGCCGAAAATGCCTCGACCTCAGAGACGAACTCTTCTACCTGGTTGTCGAGCGGGGAATCGAACGATCCTACAACCGGAGCGTCCATCGAGTTGGGGGCGCTGTAGCTGACGGGAACGATGCTGTAGCGGTACACCATGCCGTGATCGCCGACCGCATAGCCGCGATCGCGACGCGGAAGACTGAATCCATTCACTCCTGCGGGGAAAGTCATCTCGCGAGAACCCCACGTCCTACCGCCATCCGTGGTGTAATTCCAGCGGCGGGACTCGAGGGTCCAACCGGTCTGCGGGTCCGCGAACCCCGCGTGGTGGACACCACCGCCGCAGAACACGCCTGCTACTCCATCCCAGTTTCTTCCCCCATCTGTTGTTGAGAAAAACTTTCCGCCGTACGTGCAGGCGAACCCTGTGTTCGGATCGGTGAAAAAGATGTAACCCCCGCGAATCGCCTCTTCATCGAGCACGTGCGAAATCGCCCACGTGTTCCCACCGTCAGTGGTTTTGGCGAGGAATACTCCGTTAATGCCTCCCGGTGCCTGGCCCGCGGCGTAGCCAATCTGTGGTGTCGGGAACATGATACTCTCGATCTCGCAGAGGACGTTTCGCGACAATCCGTTGACGTTGATGTTCATGGCGCAGTCCATCACTTTCTGCCACGAGCGTCCGGCGTCACGGGTTCTCCTGATCTCGTTATGTGTCGACGTGAAGCCGATGGTCGGAGTCGTGAAGATGTAGTCGCCGCGGTGCTGTGGAACCGTTCCGCTTGCCCGCCACGTCTGGCCGTCAACGGTGCGAAGCAGGGCAGGGTCGGAGCCTCCGTTGTTCTGCACCGCAAAGCCGTGACGCTGATCGACGAACCTGAGATCGCGAATCGTCGCCGCCGCGCCTGACGGATCACCACCGAGCTGCGCCGTCCAGTGAGCTCCGGCGTCTACCGTCTTGAGTATGGTACCGCCCTGGCCCGATACCCAACCGACCTTCGGCGTGACGAAGTACACGCTCGTGAGCTCGAGGTCCTGGTTGTAGCTGACCGACTCCCAGATCCCCTTGACGCGCGAATTCGAGCTCACCACTGGTGCCGACACCGGTTTGACCGGTCGACGCTGCGCAGTGGCGTCTTGCGAGGGGATTGAGATCGATGCGATCAGGACGAGGGCGGTAATTGCCGGTGCGCGGGTGAGCGCGACGAGACGCTGCAACATTGGTGGACCTCCGTTGATGTTCCGCTTTCGTGGCGGCCATGCGTGCACCGTGGAGTTCCCGCTGTCAGCGAGGCGTTACATCGCCTGCCTCCGATACTCGTCTATAGTTGCCGCTTCCTTCCGGTAGCCCTACCTTAGCGATCCCCTTTGCACGTTCGTGGACGCTGCACTCCATGAAATCCGGAGGTCCGTACGTCGCCAGCAGAAGGAAGCTTGCCCGCGGTTAATCCCGACGCCGCATCCATCGAGCCTCCTCCCGGACTTTCGGAGGATGAGCTGGCCCTCCGGTTCACGGAGCGGCTGCGTTTCTTCGCATCCCGGCGCCTCAATGACGCGGCCGCGGCCGAAGACATAGCGCAGGAGACTCTACGGCGAGTACTCGCGGCGATCCGGGCAAATCGCGTAGACAACATCGAAGCGCTCCCCGGTTTTGTCTTTCAGACGGCGCGCAACCTCTGCATGCACTGGGTGCGATCCACGGCCCGCGAGAAATCCGCGTTTGCTCGGCTCGAGCGCGAATCAGCTGCTGGATCCGAAAGCCCTGATGCACTGGCCAACCTCGTCTCCGCCGAGCGAGCCCACGCCGTAAGGCGCGCAATCGATCGGCTGGCGCTCGAGGATCGGCGCCTGCTGGCGATGATCTACTATGACGGTCTCGACACAGACAAAATCGCGGCGCGCCTGGACATCAACAGGTCGACGGTTCGGGTGAGAAAACATAGAGCCCTGCAACGGCTTGCCGCCGAGCTCGCCGAAATCGGTTGGAAATGAATCCGGTGCAGCGGGAACTCTTATACGATGCCCGAACAGGAAACGACCTGCGCATACGGCGCCGATTCCGACATCGACGCCCGCTACCTGGCCGGCGCGTTGTCGGCAACGGAAAGCGAAGCCTTCGAGGAGCACTATTTCGGGTGCGATCGGTGCTTCGATGCAGTCAAGCGGGGCTTGGAGATTCGCGCTGCGATGTCGCTCGCGGCGACCGATGTGTCCGATCGGACACAGGCGGGGGTGACGCCGATCCTGAAAGGCCGGCGAAGATTCGCTTCCTGGCACACAGCGCTGGCCGCGGCAGCGGTCGTCATCGTCGCGTTCGGCGTTCGCGAGATGTCTGCCCCGGGCCCTGTACCTGAAATCAGCGGGTCTCGCTCTTCCGCGAATGCGGCTCGTGGAGCTGCTCCGTCGATCACGCTGACCTCGCATGCAACCAGTGCCGTACTCGTCGCGGCCTGGTCGCCTCCTTCTGCCGCCCGCAGCTACCGTGTCAGGCTGCTGGGCACTGATGGTACGCTTCTGTTCGAGCGCGAGACCTCCGACACCAGCATCATGCTCTCTCGCGACCTCGTTCGGGACAAAACGCCCCTCTATTGGGAGGTACAGGCACTCGACGCGTTGCGGTCTGTTGTCGCCACATCATCGGTCGTTCAGGCACAGACCTCTCCGAGTCCCCCGTGAGCCGAGAATCTGCCCGGCGATTCGGCGTTGCCGCGGCTCTTCTTTGCGCTCTCGGTTGCCGCGAGCTGCCACGACAGCCGGCGCCGGAATCGTCCGCCTTCGCAGCAGCAGACAGTCTCGCCCTCGAAGGACGAGCCGCGTCATCCACCCCGCGTTATCTGGCGCTGCGTGATTCGTTCGCCGCTATTGGCGACACTGCCTTATGGTGGCGCGCACAGCTCTGGCTGGCAGAAGGCCTGCTTCGTCAGGCCAAACGGGACAGCGGCCTCGCCGAGCTCGCGAAAGCATCCGGGCTTGCCACGGGAAACACGAATCGTGTCGGATGGACCAGGTACGTGCGGAGCATCTTCATGGACCGGATCGGCCATTTCGATTCAGCTCTCACGGAAGCATCCAGCGCGGCGGCAATCGCAAAAGAGACGCACGATCCCAAGCTGGAGGCTCGATCTTACCACGCGATGGGGAGAATCTATTCGCTCTCCGGCCGCTACCGGGATGCGCTCGCCAGCAACCAGCGCTCTCTGGAAATAGAAAACGCCTACGGCGCCACGTTGCGGGAGACGTCCCTCGAGTTGAGCGAGCTCGGGATCGACTATCGGCACCTCGGTCGATTCACGGATGCAGTGGCCGCTTATGACTCAGCCCTCAAGATCGGACGTCAGCAAGGCAATCCTGAAAGCATCGCAAGAGTCGAGTTCAACCTCGCTACGATACGAATGGCGACCGGCGAGCCCGACGAAGCCCTCACACTGCTCAACGACGCTCTTGGACGCGCCGAGCAGATCGGTGAGGTTCGAGGTGTAGCGTTCATTCACGGTGGTCTCGCTGATCTTTACTTCCGTGCCCACGCATACAGCGCCGCGCGCGAGCATTTCGAAAAGGCACTCAGGATAAATCGTGTGGCGAAGCTTCCATACGGCGAGGTACAGAACCTCGAGGGAATCGGGCGCGTGGATCTGGGAGAAGGACATCCTGCGCAGGCGCTTCCGACCCTTCGCGCCGCGCTGGCGATCGCCGATTCCGCTCCGTACGGACAGGAGCGTGCTTCGACGCGCTCAGCACTCGCGCGCGCAACCGCGGCTACGGGCGCAAGACAGCAGGCGCTGATATGGGCAGGCCAGGCGGTGCGAATTGCCGACTCGCTCGGCGACCCCGCGGCCCAGCTCGAGGCTCGGTCGGCGCGGGGAGTAGCGCTCGAAGCCGCACGAAGCCACGAAGCTACGGCCGGCTACCTCTCGGCAATCAATCTTCTCGAGTCGTGGCGCGGTCGGCTGACGCTTGGCGATCTGCGCATGGGCGTCGCGGACTCACATCTCGAAGTCTACGAAGGAGCAATCCGGACGCTCATGTCGGGCGGGCAAACGGAAGAGGCGTTTCAGATTGCAGAGCGTGCGAGGGCCAGACTCCTGCTGGAGCTGATGGCTGAGCGCGACGTCAAGAACGCCGAGAGATCGCGCGAAGATACGCTGCGACAGATGCTGCGCGAAAAGTTCGCGAGTCGAGAGGAGGCAAAGGGAGTTGCCGCGGTTGTGGCGGATCGCGAGATCGACGCGCTTACCCGATCTCTGGACTCCCTCGAACGCGACGCGAGGGCCCATGACGCCCGGGCAGGTGTCGCGTATCCCGCACCAGCTACCATCAATGAGTTGCGTGGAGGGCTCATTCAGCCGGATCGCGCGCTTCTCATGTTCTTCTGGGGCGAGCGCGATGTGTACGGGTGGTGGATGACGCATGAGAGCATCCGCGGCGCGAGACTCGGCGCGGCCGACTCGCTGTCGGCTACGCTCGAATTTCTGAGAGGCGCTCTATCGCGGTCCGACGCGGGGCCGGCGTGGCAGCCAGCAGCGAAGAGGGCGTTCGTGAGATTAGTGGCCCCCCTCTCGCCGACGCCGGCCGGCGAGGTGCTGATCGTCGCCGATGGTCCGCTCGCCTACATTCCGCTCGAGACGTTCATTCCTCCAAGCGAAATCCCGTGGGGCGCAACGAGCCGATTCATCTACGGGCCGTCGGCGTCGGTTCTGCTCGCGCTTCAGCGCTCACCTCGATCGGGACGCTGGTCGAAAGGCGTGCTGGCGGTGGGGAATCCTGCGCGCACCGCTGTGACTCGTACGAGGTTCGCCGCGCAGCGTGAGCGATCTGAGGATTCCCTTTTAGTTGACTTGCCGGCCGCAGCAACGGAGGCGCGCAATATCGCGTCGCTTTTCGGTGGCGACGCAATTACAGGAAATCAGGCGACGCTTGCCCGCTGGCTATCGCTCGACCCGGCGCGCTATCGCTATCTGCATTTTGCGACGCATACTCTCTTCGACGACGAGCGGCCACAAAGAACGGCGCTGATGATGGCTGACGGCCGACTCGACCTCGACGGAGTCCGCCGCCTTCGCCTTTCCTCGGATCTTGTCACGCTCTCCGCCTGCGAAACCGCGCTCGGCCAGCAGCTTCGCGGCGAAGGCGTCATCGGATTTCCGCACGCGTTTCTGGAAGCGGGAGCGCACGGCGTCGTGATGTCGCTGTGGCGGGTGAACGACCAGGTTGCCGCCCGCTACATGGAGGAATTCTACCGCGAGCTGCGTGGAGGCCGCTCGGCTGCCGACGCCATGCTGACCATCCGTCAACGGAGGATTGGAAGCGGCGGAAGGAGTGCGCACCCGTCAGAGTGGGCGCCGTTCGTGCTGGTAGGAGGATTCCCCCCGCAGGCCGCTGACGCCGCTCCCACCAGGATCGCGGCGCAGCGCGTCGCGCCGCCTTTTACTCTTCCGCCATGAACGGATAGCGATAGTCAGTCGGCGGAGAGAACGTCTCCTTGATGTTTCTCGGGCTGACCCAGCGGACGAGGTTCAGCTTCGACCCTGCCTTGTCGTTCGTCCCGGATCCGCGAGCGCCCCCGAACGGCTGCTGCCCAACAACCGCGCCCGTTGGCTTGTCGTTGATGTAGAAATTTCCGGCCGCGTTGCGAAGAGCGAGCGCGGCCTGCCTGATCGCCTGCCTATCCCTGCTGAATACCGCGCCCGTCAACGCGTACGGGGATGTCTCGTCGACGATCTTCAGCGTCTCGGCCCACTTCGAATCGGCGTAGACGTGCACCGTCACCACCGGTCCAAAGATTTCCTCGCAGAGCAGCCGATAACCGGGGTCGTTTGTCTCGATTAGTGTGGGCTCGATGAAATAACCGTCCTCGCCCCGCGCGACTCCTCCGGCTACGACGGTAGCGTTCTTGTGACCGTGATCGAGGTACTCTCCAATCCTGGTGAACGCCTTCTTGTCTATCACTGCGCCCATGAAATTTCGGAAGTCAGTGACGTCGCCCATTTTAATTTCCTTCATGATGGCGACCGTGCGGTCGCGCACTTCCGGCCAGATGGATTCGGGGATGTAGACTCGACTCGCCGCGGAGCATTTCTGGCCCTGGTACTCGAACCCGCCCCGGGCGATGGCGACGGAGAGCGCGGCCGGGTCCGCCGAGGGATGCGCGATGATGAAGTCCTTTCCGCCGGTCTCGCCGACGATGCGCGGATACGACTTGTAGCGCGTCATGCTGGCTCCGATCGTCTTCCACATGCTGTTGAAGACAGCCGTGCTGCCCGTGAAGTGCACGCCGGCGAGATCCCGATTCGACAGCAGCTTGTCGGAGATCATCCCCGCATCGCCCGGAACGAAGTTGATGACGCCCGGAGGAAGCCCCGCCTCCTCGAGCAGCTTCATGATGTAGTAGGCGCTCAGCATCGCGCTCGACGCGGGCTTCCAGACTACGGTGTTACCCATCAGCGCCGGTGCGGTCGGAAGATTTCCGGCGATGGAGGTGAAGTTGAACGGCGTCACCGCGTAGACGAACCCCTCCAGCGGGCGGTAGTCGAGCTGATTCCACATCGTGCGGTCGCTATACGGCTGTTCGTCGTAGAGACTCTGCGCGTAGTGCGGATTGAATCTCCAGAAGTCGATCAGCTCGCACGCGGCATCGATCTCTGCCTGGAACGCCGTCTTCGACTGACCTAGCATCGTTGCGGCGTTGAGCGTCGCTCTCCAGGTTGTCGCCAGCAGCTCGGCCGCTTTCAGGAAGACGGCGGCACGATCCTCCCACGCCCAATTTGCCCAGTCTCTTGCCGCGTTTTGCGCGGCCGTTACCGCCATGTCCACGTGCTCGGGGCTGGCGCGATGCCAGCTGGCCAGAACGTGCCGGTGGTTGTGCGGCATCACCGACTCGGCCAGAGCGCCGGTGTGTACCTCGCCCCCGCCGATAATCAGAGGGATGTCGACTCGCTCATTCGACATCTTCTGAAGCCGTGCCTTGAGCTCCGCGCGCTCGGGTGATCCAGGCGCGTAGGATTTTATCGGCTCGTTGACGGGCGACGGGACTCGCCGATTTCCGTTGAACCCCGTGAGGGTTCGCGCCGCGATCTCGGGCGAAACGCTTTCAGCGCCGGATTTGTCGTCATTGCCGGAAGCACCGGGCGAGCTGGGTGCGCCGGAAGTCTGGCGCGCGGGTCGGACTGCAGAGGCGGACATTCCTGAATTCCTTGAGATGGCGGGCGGAGCTATTATGGAAAGATACGGCTTGCTGTCTCAAAACCCACCCCTTGGGCCTGCGCACACAACCGGATGCCTGCGCAGGGAAGTCGCTGGTCTTCTCCCTCCTGCTATACGCGAGTAATGTGGGCTAATGAGATTTGGCTTGATGTGCGCGGCAGCTCGCCCGGCTATCCTGCGGTTGTCCTGCCTGGCCGTGCTGCTCACGACTGCGTGTGTGGCCGAGCCCGTCGAATGGGGTGACGTCTCCTATCGAAGATCGCAGCTGGGTGATCCCGACGCGCGAAGCGCGGTCCTCAGCGCCGATCTTCCGGCAGTCACTGCAACCGCCGGTCAGTGTGTACGCTCGATTCGCACCGCGAGTGCCGACTCGGATCTCTTTCGGGTGTGGTGGGCTGCGCGGAGGGACGGCAGCGTCGTGCTGTCGATGCAGCACTCGCGGAACCGCGGCATTGGCTGGGAACCTGCCGCCGTCGTGGAGGCGCGCGACGGCGGCAGGCGCGGATGTGATCGACCGGCGCCGGCCATTTCTTACGACCCGGCACGAGGTTACGTGTTTCTGGTCTACTTCATCGAGGCCAAAGACGGCGCGGGTGTTTTCTTCGCCCACTCTATGGACAAGGGCAGGATGTTTCACTCGCCCGTCCCGGTGGTCTACGGCAACCTGCCCGTGGCGGCCAGCGTCGCGGCGAATGGGGACAGCGTCGCGGTCGTCTTTGAAGATCCGAATGCGATGACGCCGAGGATCGGCATGGTGCTCTCCCACTCGACAGGGCACATCTTCGAGGCGCGCGCCGATGTGACTCCAGACGACGTGCCGGCCGTCGGGCCATGGGTCACACTGGATCATCGCAAGGTTACTGTCTGGTGGAAGCCGGGAGAGAACGCTGCCGGAAACATCGGGAAGCGCATCGGGTACCGCGTCGGAATCTGGCGGTGAGAGGGCCCGCGCCAGACAATGCTGAAAGCGCTATCGCTTCAGGGAAGCCCGTGCAGTGTTCGACCCATCAAGCTGTTCTCTGATAGCCGCTGGCAATACTACCCACTGCTCCTGTCGCAGGAACTTTTCCGCTCCGCTCACGGCGCGCGCCGTATTGCCCGACGCTTCCTCGAGCATCATCGCGACGCTACCCGCCATCAGAGTTGCATCGCCCGCCTCCTGCGATTTCGCGAGGAGCGTTCTGATATTCCTGTAGATTCGGCTGTTCCTCGCCTGGAGAGTATCGGCGATACCGCCGAGCCCCACGATCTGGACCGCCGTCAGATGCAGAGAGTCCTTGAGTGCCAGAATTTCGGACACGGGATTCGGAACTGTTGCGTCGAAACTGAGAGTCTCTTCCGGTCGAGACGCGGGCGCCGCCTCCAAGCCCGAAATCTCCACCACCGAAAGAGCCAACGGTGTCCCGCCAAACTGAATATCGATTGTCATTTCTTCGGGATCAGCCGACCGCCGGGTGATCGTCCGCTGAACGGGACTGAACCCTATCCGCTTCACCAGCAGCGTGTACTCAGGCGCGGTCTCCGTGAAATAGATCTTGTAGCGACCCTCGACATCCGTCACGTGCGAGCGCGTCACGCCGGTACGACGGGAAGTCGCGCCGACCTGTGCGTCCACCACGGGTCTGCCCGTGAGATCCGTGACGTGTCCCGTCAGGATATCGCTCCCGGGAGTAGCCTGTGCCCGAAGCGCCGCGGGTATCAGGCAGAGGATGCAGAATGGAACGGTCGAGTCTCGCATGGTCGAGCGAAATATAGGTTTCTATTATCAAACTACGCGCACCCAGTCGCAACACCCAATGGGATTTGCGCAGCGGATTCACGGTAGAATAATTGCAACGGCGACCCACATGACTCGCTATCTCGGTGCGCACACCATCGATAACGGCGGCATTCACATGGCCGTTCTTCGCGCGGGAAATGCGGGGATGACCGCGCTGCAGCTTTTCACCGCCATCCCCCGCTTCTACGGTGACAAGTCAACAATCAAGCCGGAGCGGGTGGCGCGCTTCAAGACCGCGCTGGCGAAAACCAGGATCGAGCCGGCCAATGTTGTGGTTCACGCCGCCTACGTATTGAGCGTCGCGACGCCCGAAGACGAAAAGTGGGCGAGAGCGAGCGCGGGCCTGGCCAAGGAGCTGGAGCGGTCGAGCGCGCTCGGTGTCGGAGCCGTCTGCTTCCATCCCGGCTCGGCCGGAACGAGCGACCGCGCCGACTCCGCCAAACGAATCGCGAAGGCGATCGTAGCGGCTCTCGAGTCGATCGATTCGGGCACGCGCCTCCTGGTTGAGAACACCGCGGGAGCAGGCAAGACGATGGGGAAAACGGCGCAGGAGGTTGGACAAATTCTGTCCCACGTTCCGAAATCTCTTCGAGGAAGAACCGGGTACGGGTTGGACACCTGCCACCTTTTCTCCTCGGGCTACGACATCACCGCGTCGGAGCAGGCTGTCACCGCCGTACTCGATGATTTCGAGAAAGCCACTGGCGAGCCGCCTTCGTTCTTCCACTTGAACGACAGCGAGGGCGAGCTCGGATCCAACAAGGATCGGCACGTTCTCATAGGGGACGGACGCATCGGCAAGCAGGCGTTCGAGTGGCTCATGCGGGATCCGCGCAGCAGTGGGATTCCACTCATTCTCGAGACGCCCCAGCAGAACTACGAAATAGCCGATGACGATGACTCGCCCGACCCGTACGACGTAAAAATGATGAAGCTGCTGACGGGCTGGGCAGGGAAGTGAGTAGGTCGCGCGGGCTGTGGCCGGCGGAAGAATCAGGTTTTCCCCTCTGGGATTCCGTGTTTCTCATAGGGAAAGTCTTTGACTTCCCTATTGCTTTCGCCCTACGGCGCTATAGTTTGCTCCCCTGACGGACGGCGCTTTTCACTCTGTAGCAACTCGCATCCGATCACCAAACCAGGAGACAAGATGGCAGCAAAAAAGAAGAGCAAAGGAAGGAAGAAGTCCTCGTCCCGGAAGTCTTCGGCCAAGAAGTCATCTAGAAAAACGACAAAGAAAGCCGGCCGGAAAAGCAGCCGCCGGAAATCCTCGGGCAAGAAGCGCACGCCGAACGCGGCGTTCATGAAGCCGATGCAACCGAGCAGCGACCTCGCCTCGGTGGTAGGCAGCTCACCGATGCCACGCACGGAAGTCACCAAGAAGCTCTGGCAGTACATCAAGCGGAAAGGTCTCCAGGATTCGAAGAACCGCCGCATGATCAACGCCGACGAGAACCTCCGTCCAATCTTCGGCCGCGGTCAGGTCTCCATGTTCGAGATGACCAGACTGGTAAACAAACACCTTCGAAACCCCTAAGCTCCTTTGGCAACTCCGTCAAATGCGGGGCGCGCTCAAAAGGCGCGCCCCGTTTCGCAGCAGTCCCGCACAAAAAACCTGTGGGAGAATTTCAAATCGATCGTCGGCGCTCTGGCGATCTTTCTCCTCCTGCGGGCGTTCCTCGTCGAAGCCTACCGCATCCCGTCGGGCAGCATGATCCCGACCCTGCTGGTGGGCGACTGGCTCTTCGTGAACAAGGCAGTCTTCGGAGCACACGTGCCGTTCACGCGCACCAGCCTTCCCGCGTACAGAGCGCCGCGGCGCGGTGACGTGGTGGTATTCGTCTCTCCGTATCAGGCGGACGAGGATTCGGCGGGCCGGGATCCGACGCCAACGCTGGTGAAGCGCCTGGTGGGAACTCCGGGCGATACGCTCTTCATGCGTAGCGGACTGCTGTACGTCAACGGAATCGCGCAGCGTCAGGGATACGGCGTGACAACTCAGATCGATCCCGCCATGGCCAGTTCCGTCGATCCGCTGTTCAGCTGGCAGACGAAAGTAGGGCTCAAGTCATCACGCTTCGGAGCCGCGCCTGCGCAGCCGAGCCACGACAACTGGGGTCCGTTCGTCGTCCCGTCCCACAGACTTTTCATGATGGGCGACAGCCGGTACAACTCCAAGGACAGCCGCTATTGGGGATTCGTGCCGAGGGAGAACGTGCGCGGCAAGCCGCTCTTCGTGTACTACTCCTACAACGCGGACGACAGCGATCGCCCGGTGCCGATGCTCACCGATATCAGGTGGAGCAGGGTCGGGCACTGGATAAAGTAGTTACCGATCGCCGGGTATCGGCGTCGAATCGGGAGGAGCAGCCGTTCCTCCTGAGCCTCAGCAGGACAATCCATGGACGACATTCACTCGGGAGATACATTGGAGGCCGTGACGAAGCCCCATCCCGTCGATAGGCGCCGCCGGCTATTGAAGGCGAGCGAATGGGATTTCGAAGAGCCTGCAGCGTTCACCCGGATTGCGCGATCACCGGTAGAGCTGGCGGTGATCACGGGTGTCATCATTCGCCTCTTCCGCGCCGTCGTCCTCACTCACGGCACCGCTACCAACTCCTACCTCGTCGCGTCGCTCGTGCTGGGGACGCTGTTCCTGCTCGGAATGGCAACGCTCCATCTGGGAAGATTTCCCGTACGGGAGTGGCCGTGGCGCGCGCCCCTGTTCGCGATTTTCGAGACGGCCGGAGAAATGCTCGTCAGTCTGGTTCTCATCGCATTGCACCGCGAGCCGTGGGGCACCGCCCGCGCGGAGTTCGTCGACTGGCAAACGATGGCGACCGGCGTGGTGTTCTGGCGCGTGCTTGGCGTAAGCCTCTGGGCGCTGCTGCTCGGCACGACTGTTTCGTTCATTCGAGGCCGCGTCCTCAAGGACACGGGCAGAGATGTGGAGCCGCAGACGCTTCCCGATGGCCAGCCCTTCATCGAGCGAAGGCAGCGCAACGAGCTCTAGAGTCTAGACTCGCTCCTCGCGGCCAGAGCTCGCGATCGGTGGCGTCCCGACCTAAGCAACAGCAGTCTTTTCGCAGTACTTGTCGAATGCGCCGACGAGATCCTGCGCGATGTCATCCGAGGATCGGCCTTCGATCTGATGACGCTCGAGCATGAAGACGACCTTGCCATCCTTGAGCAGTCCGATCTGCGGTGAGCTCGGAGCGTAGCCCGTGAAATAGCTGCGAGCTTTCTGCACCGCCTCCACATCCTGTCCGGCGAACACGGTGGTCAGCGTATCGGGTCTCGTGTCGTGCTGGATCGCTTTGGCGACCGCGGGTCTCGCGTTCCGCGCGGCGCAGCCGCAGACGGAGTTGACTACCACGAGCGTGGTGCCCTGCGCATCCTTGAGCTTGGCATCGACTTCCTGGGGAGTGCGCATTTCTTCAACGCCGAGCTGGGTAAGCTCCTGGCGCATCGGGGTTACGAATCTTTCGTCGTACATAGGCTGTAGCCTCGGTTTTGGCAAATGACTTGGTTCCTGCCTGTATAATAACTGCCCCGGCGTCCGGATTGGGACGCTCGCAGTCGCCGATGGGGCTAGCGGGAATAGGAAACCCATCGAGCCATTTCCCTGATGGATGGCCTCTTTCCATACATGAGCAGCCCGACGCGGTAGATCCGCGAAGCAAGCCACAACGCGGCAACGCACCCGACTGCGAGAAGGCCAAGGCTCGCCGCAAGCTCGAGCGGCGGTATCCCTATCACCGCCATCCGTATGGGCATGATGATCGGCGACGAGAATGGAACGAGTGACAGCACTCTCGCGGTCGTTCCAGTCGGATTGAGCAGCACCGGCTGGATGAAGACGGCGGTGCTGATGATCATGATCATCAATGGACTGGCCGCCTGTCTCGCTTCGGATTCGCTGTTCACCGACGAGCCCACCGCCGCGAAAAGTGACGAATAGAAGATGAACCCGAACAGGAAAAACAGCAGGAAGATCAGACCCGCCCCCAGCGAGATGTCCGGCAGCGTGAAGCTCATTGTCGGCGCTCCGAGCCTGGCCATGATCGGCGCTCTCAGCTGGAGCAGCACGTAAGTCGTCACGATCCAGATTATCTGCTGGGTGAGCCCAACCGCGCCCACGCCCAGGACCTTGCCGGCAAGCAAAGTGTCGGTCGGCACGCTCGACATCACGACCTCGGCCACCCGCGTCGTCTTCTCCTCGAGCACACCGCTCATGATCGTCTGACCATAGATCACAATTGACGCGTAGAGCAGAAATCCGATCGCGAAGCCGAACATCACGCTTGCTATCCCCGAGCCTACACGGCCCTTCTCCGTGATTCGCTCGGTGCTGAAGTCGAGCGGGATGAACGTGATCTCCTTCATTCGAGAGTTGTCGAGACCGACCTTCTCCAGACGTGATGCAAGGATCGTCTCCCGGATCGCGCTCTTGATCTGGGCCATGTCGGCAATCGACGTCGCGTTGCGGCCGGCGTACCGCGCGGACTCACCCGCGAGCGTCTGCTGGTCGACGACGACGTAGCCGGTCTTCTCCTTATCCATCACCTCGTGCGTCGCCGTGCTCTCTGCGCGCGTCAGCATGCTCGGCGCCACGACCCTGACTTCGGGCACCCGTCCCGGAATCGTGCTGTCACCGGCGATGTTGATGGCGAGACGATGGCCGAATCCGTTTGCCGTGGCGTCGAGAATCGTGGTGTTGTAGATGTCGCTCGTCGCCTTGCTCCGGGATGAAAGCCACGCCGGCACGATGATGATGGCGCTGAAGAAAATCGGCCCGAAGAGAGTCGCGATCACGAACCATTTGGACCGGACCCGCTCCACGTATTCGCGCTTGATGATCGCCCAGAGCTTAGCCATGTCCCGTCATCCCCTCTTCAATTCCGGTGGCCCCGACCTTCTTCAGAAAAATCTCATGGAGCGAAGGCTGAATCATCTCGAACCGCTGGACCGATGCACCCGACTCGACAATGCGACGGAGGAGCGTCTGGGGATCCCCGCCCGGAACCAGCTCGATCTCGAAGAAGCGGTTCGAGTCGTCGGCGCGCTTCACCAGAGAATGGTCGCTCAGGATCGAAGCAATCCCCTGCATTCCATCGCCCTCGAGAGCGAGAGCGACGTTCCGCTGGCCGTGCTCCTCTTTCACGCCGGTCACAGTTCCGTCGAGCACCTTCTCGCCGCGAGCTATGATGCAGACCGAATCACATAGACGCTCGGCGTTGTCCATCAGGTGAGTGCTGAAGATCACAGTCTTGCCGCGCTTCTTCAGCTCGACGACGGTGTCCTTGAGTGCCTGGGCGTTGATCGGATCGAGTCCGCTGAACGGCTCGTCCAGAATCACGAGATCGGGATCGTGCAGCAGCGTTCCGATGAACTGCACCTTCTGCTGCATTCCACGCGAAAGCTCGTCGACCTTGGACAGGCCCCAATCCTTTTCGGCCGTCTTGAGGGAGAGGCGCTCGAGCCAGTCGTCGATGCGCCTCTCCGCTTCGCTTCCCTTCACACCCTTGAGCTCGGCGAGGAATTTGAGAACGCGCTTCACCTGCATCTTGCGATACAAGCCGCGCTCCTCGGGCAGGTATCCCATCCTTTCGGTGACCTTTGGATCGCTGGACGGACGGCCGAAGATATGGATCGTGCCCGAATCCGGCGCGATGATGTTGAGGATCATCCGGATCGTCGTCGTCTTTCCGGCGCCGTTGGGGCCGAGTAATCCGTACACACTTCCGGTCGGGACTCGAAGCGTCAAGTCACGCACCGCCGCATGTTCGGCGTACCGTTTCGTGACGTTGACTATGTCGATAGCGTATTCGGTCATGTACTTTCGCGGGTGTGGGTCGCGCGGAAACAAAATATACGTGGAAAGAGAATGTCCGTTCCGGAGACGTTGATCATCGGGATTTTGTTTCTTGTCGCCGCCGCGCTGTACGCGTCGGTGGGGCATGCGGGTGCGTCAGCATATCTGGCGGTGATGGGATTGTTCAGTTTCGCACCGGAGGTGATGAAGCCGACCGCTCTCGCGCTCAACATCCTGGTGGCTGCCGTCGCGACCGTGAAGTTTTATCGCGCCGGACTCTTTTCGTGGTCTCTGTTCTGGCCATTTGCCATCGCGTCGGTTCCAGCGGCGTTTCTCGGGGGAGCGATGATGCTGCCGGCACGCTGGTATCAGGTCGTCGTGGGCGTGGTTCTCCTCTACGCCGCGGTGTGGATGTTTCGCTCGTCGCGCAAACCGCTGAGCGGCGATCCACACCCGCCTCCTGTGTGGTCAGCAGCCGCGGCCGGGTTGGCGATCGGATTCCTGTCGGGACTCACGGGAGTTGGTGGCGGAATATTTCTGAGTCCGCTGCTTCTCTACATGGGCTGGGCGGAGACACGCGCGACTTCCGGCGTTGCGGCGCCTTTCATACTGGTCAACTCGATGGCGGGGCTGCTCGGTCATTTCTCGAGCGTATCGCAGCTTCCGCCGAACATTCCGATCTGGGGCGCGGCTGCGTTGCTCGGCGGTTGGATCGGAGCTAGTTACGGAAGCAAGCGCGCGCCCGCGCCGGTTCTGAGACAGCTGCTGTCCGTGGTACTGATCGTGGCCGGAGTCAAGCTGATTCTGTGATGAATGCCGTTGATCCCGCTGCGGCCTTCATCGAGGCTGCGGGTGTTCCGCTCGATTCAGGGCACAATTCGGGAACCCTGGAACGCGCGCAATCGATTCTGGCTGCGCACCCCGAAGTCGCAAGCAGCAGTATTCACGCGGCTGCCATACTCGGCGACGACGAAGCCGTTCGTCATTTTCTCGACCAGGATCCGGCGGCAGCAACCGCCAAAGGTGGGCCGCACGGTTGGGATCCACTCACGTATCTGTGCTTCTCGAGATACCTGCGTCTCGACCGAGGCAGGTCCGGCGGTTTCGTCAGAGCAGCGACGGCCCTGCTCGATGCCGGCGCGAACCCGAACACCGGATGGTACGAGGCCAATCACCAGCCCACCGCTGAATGGGAGAGCGCAATCTATGGCGCTGCCGGAATCGCGCACCACGCTGAGATCACACGCCTGTTGCTCGAGCGCGGCGCGAATCCGAACGACGAGGAAACACCGTATCACGCGCCCGAGACATGGGACAACGCCGCGATGAAGGTTCTGCTGGAGAGTGGGAAGCTCAATGAGGACAGCCTTACGACGATCCTGCTACGCAAGACCGACTGGCACGACTACGACGGAATCAAGCTGGTCCTCGAGCACGGCGTCGACCCGAACCGAACCTCGAGGTGGGGCAAGACGGCGCTTCACAACGCGGTGTTGAGCGACAACGATCTCGAGATCATCGAGTTGTTGGTCGGTCACGGCGCCGACCCTACGCTGGTGGCCAAGCGGCCGGATAGGGGAAGCACAGGATCGCCGGGCAAATCCGCGGTTGCGATTGCTGCGCGCCGAGGTCGCGGAGATGTCCTCGAAATGTTCGAGAAGCGCGGAATTCCGATCGTGCTCGACGGTGTAGAGCTGCTGCTCACCGCGTGCGCGCGCAACGATACGCCGGCTGTCCGTTCAATTGCGAGTGACGAGCCACAGCTTGTGAGACAACTGCAGGCGGACGGAGGAAGGGTCCTCGCTCAGTTCGCGGGGGTGGGAAACACGAACGGCGTCCGTCAGCTCCTCGACCTCTGCGTGGACGTCGGATCGATCTACAGGGAAGGCGATGGTTATTTCGACGTCGCGCCCAACAGCATGGCGATTCATGTCGTCGCGTGGCGAGCGAATCATGGAACCGTCAAGCTGCTGATCGAGCGCGAGTCGCCGATCGACGTTCCCGACGGAAAGGGACGCACACCACTTATGCTCGCTGTGAAGGCATGCGTCGACTCGTACTGGACAGAACGCCGGACGCCGGAATCGGTCGATGCCCTGCTCCGTGCCGGAGCGCAGGCGAGCAAGGTGAGGCTTCCATCAGGCTACGAGGAGGTTGACAAGCTGCTCAGATCCCATCAGAGAAGTTGACCCGCCATTCAGATCGTATGGAGCTGACGCCGTCCTGTTTTTACCGAGCTTCCGACGTTCGAGATGTCCGCGCCTGAACCCGCGAAAGGGAAGCGCCGTACCAATTCTGGTTGAGCGAAATGAGATCGAGTGGATTCACCGTGGTCGCGCCATAACGCGCCGCCCAATGCAGATGTGGCCCAGTCACACGACCGGTGGCGCCTACCAGGCCGATTACCTGCCCGCGGGCAACGGTGTCCCCGATTGACACGAGCGTCTTGCTGAGGTGGAAATACGCGGTGACCACGCCACCGCCGTGATCGATGTAGACCACGTTTCCGGCGAGAAAGAAGTTGTCGACCAGTGCAACGACTCCCCGATTGGCGGCGCGCACGGGCTCGCCGGCCGCACCCCGGAAATCGACGCCCAGATGGCGACTGGTCACCCTTCCGTTGAACAAACGGCCCGATCCGAATTCACTCGTAATTGCCGACGCCCGCGGAAGCAGGAACGAGGTAGTCCACATGACGGGCGAATCGTGCGCGCGCTTGCCGATCTCGCGGGCACGCGCGTTTTCGCGCTCGACCCGCGCCGCCGTAGCTGCATCGAGCGGGCGCGAAAAGCTGCTGTCCACGGCAAGCGGCTGCGCCACCGGAGGTGGAAGTTTGGGCAGACTCACCCGCGCGCGAACAGATTCGATTTTCCCCGACGCGTGACGGACTTCAGCATCTGCCGATAGAATGCCAGTCGCATCGACGGGTACGGCGCCGATGGCGTGCCAGGTTCCTGGCGCTGACGGAAGGAAGTGGAGGGGCTCACCCGCCATGGATCCGTGAATCGATACGATCGCGTCCGGTCGTGGTGCGGCGGCTGAGAGCGTCAACCGAACGATTGCGCCAGGCTGCGGACGAACCGGCGCGATAGAGAGTCGCGTCGCCTGCGCACCAAGCGTTCCAGTAACGAGCGCGCAGATTGCGAACGATGTCCGAAAAATCTTCACGAGGTACCTGTTAACGAGGGCGTGCCACGTAAGCTAACGTGTCATCTACATCCCAACGCTCTCATGGATTCGTCGCTCCACGGCGGGGCCTCGTGTGGCGCGGCTCTCACTCCGCAGAAGCGAAGTGGGAAACCACCAGTTGGCGCGACCGAGTAATCCCATCAGGATCGGTACGAGCACCACCCGAATCAGGGTCGCATCCAGGGCGACCGCGAAGGCGAGGCCCAGTCCGAACTCGCGGGTCGCAGTAAGTCGCGTGAATCCGAACGAGCCGAACAGAACCACCATTATCAGCGCCGCGCTGGTGATGAGTCCGCCGGTTCTGGAGAGTCCGCTCACAACCGATTGTTTGTTGTCTCCCGTGCGCTGGTACTCCTCCTTGATGCGACTGAGCAGGAACACCTCGTAGTCCATCGACAAACCGAAGAGGATCGTGAACAGCATCAGAACAATGAATGAGTTGAGTCCGCCCGGAGGCACGAGACCAATCAGACCGGCGCCAACGCCTTCCTGAAACACGTACACCAGGAAGCCATAGGCCGCGAGCACCGAGACCAGATTCATCGTGATCGCCTTTATCGGAACCACAATCGAGCGGAATGCGAAAACCAGAGCGATGAACGTGATCCCGAGCACGACTGGAATCACCCGCTTCAGACTACCGAAAAGCTCGGCGTCGAAATCCAGTATGCTGGCGCTGAAGCCGCCAATCTGGATCGCGAGGCCGGCATCGGTGGCGGCTCGCCACGGATCGGCGCGCAGCTCGCGCACGAGTGTCATCACCTCGTCCGATTCCGGCGCAGATCGCGGAACAAGGAATACGAGCGCCGATCGCCCGTCCCTGCTCGGATAGCCACCAACTACCTGCACACGGGGGTCGGATGCGAGGCGCGAGGAAATCGCTGCTACCGCCGCCTGGCGTTCGCCCGTCCGGAGACTCCCGTTCTCGCCACTCTTCACCAGCACAGCGATCGGCCCCATCCAGCCCGCGGCAAAATTGCGATCGAGCATGTCGTAACCCTGCCGGGCTTCCATCGCCGGAGACAGGTCGTCCGCTCCCATGTTCCAGGCTTTGAGCCTCAGCGTTGGAACGATAAGGACGCCGAGCACTATCACCGCGGGAACGAGGTAGCGCCACGGTCGCGTCATCGTCTCGCGCCCCCATCGCGCCCACAATCCGCCTTCGCTGTGTGCCTGACGCGATACCCTTCCCGGCCAGTTCAGCTTCTCGCCGATCAGCAGCAGCAGCGCGGGGAGCAGGGTCAGCGTCATCAACACGGACGTGACAACCACCGCAACGCCGCCTAGTGCTAACGTGTGCAGAAACGGAATGTGCACGAGAAAGAGTGCCAGGAATCCGGTGCATACCGCGAGGCCCGACACCAGCACCACGTGCCCTGCCTGGTCGGCAGCAGTCTCGACCGCGCTCCGAAACGAAGCACCGCGCGACAACTCCTCCCGGCAGCGGCTCACCAGGAAAAGTGCGTAGTCGACACCGATACCAAGGCCGACCATCGTCACGGCGTTCTGCGCGAACACGCTTACAGGCATCACGCGGGACAGCGCGTACAGAACGGCCAGCGTGATCGCGATCGTCCCCAGAGCCAGCACGAGCGGCAGCCCCGCGGCGATCGGCGCACCGAACACGATCAGCAGCACGATCAGCGTGAGCGGAATGCCGATGCGCTCCGCGCGCAACAGGTCGTCCGATGCGTTGACGTCCAAGTCGTGAAAGAGCGAGATCATGCCAGTCACCTTGACGTCGAACGCCGAGCCAGGCAGGGATTCCCGCGCCGCGTTCCTGATCTGATCAACGCTCGACTCGGCCTCGAAAAACGTTACCGCATTCGGTCTCACCAGCACGAGCGCGGAATGCCCGTCGCGTCCAAGGAGGGTCTTGTCGCCGGTGTTCCAGTAATGGCGCACGTCGAGCATTCCTGCCGAATCGAGCGCTCGCTCGAGATGCGACGCCACAGCGGCGAAACGCGCGTCGGTTGTCGCAATGGCGGACGAAGTCAGGACCGCGGGGAAGACGAAGGCGGATCCTTTTCCGAAAGAGCGGGAGAGATCGCGCGACACGAGCTCCGAGGGACTCCCGGGTACTGCGTCAGTGCTCCCGCGGAGCGCGCCGGCCAGCCGCGATGCGAAAGGCGCCGCCACCGCGAGAGCGACAATCCATGCGAAGATGATGAGCCAGGGGCGACGGAGCGCCAGTTGAATGAGAGTCCGCATCGCGTGCCGCCTCAGGCGGCAGGAAGTAAACGCGCTTGCTTGATCTTCCCCGCGTCACCAGCGAACGGCCCCTCGCCAATCCGATAAAGCTGGATCTCGGGCACGAGTGTCTCCGGGTATTCCCGCCAGGCTTCGCGGAAATCCGCGTTCAATTCGACCAGACGCGAGAGGATCGATGCCGAAAAACGACGCGCGAGCTCATCATCCGGATCTCTCGAGACCTCGAACAGGAACCGTGGGCGCACGTCGCCGTTCGGACTCTCCGCCAGCGAGAGGCAGAACGAGTTCGTCATCTCGGCGAGCGCCGTGTCGTGATAGAGGCACTGCTCGATGTCTTCCGGATAGATGTTCGCGCCCATGACGCTGATCGTGTAGTCTCGCCGGCCGAAAATCCACAGGAAAGGAAGGCGCACGTTCCCGTCTCCGTGGTCGCGTCTGAGCTTCCCTACGTCGATTCCGACCGAAGCCAGTCGCTCCGCCATCTCGTCGCTGGTGAGAACGCCACCAAGATCGTGGACGTTGTACCGTATGCGCGGCGACAGGAGCGATTTGCGTGATATCGTAAAGACGACCTCATCGTTTTCGTTGACCTCGACGTGATGCATGACGGGGTTGTACTGAAAGACCATCGGCAGCCGGGAGTCGGAGCCAAAAAGCGCGAGCTTCACGTCCTCCCGCTCGCGCGCAAGCCGCCGGATCGCGACCGATATCGGTGTCTCACCAGCAATGCCAATCTCCAGGTCGGTCGCGCCGTAACCACTGTAGACCTTCGTGAAACGTCGGAGCAGATAATCGCGCAGTCCTTCCGACATGCCTTCACCCCCGGCGAGGCCGTACAGCTTGTAGCTCTCGAAAGGAAATCCTTCTTCGTCGGCGACGTCGATGAGGTGCTTGAGGAACGGCGGGTAGCCAGTGATCAGGTAGGTGTGTCCCGGGCCGAAGAAGCGAAGCGTGTGAAGAATCTTGGCGATGTCGGGACCGGTGTTCTTGACGATCCCGTTCTTCTGTAGGGAAATCCCCATGTTGATTCCCGTAGCCCACGCACCCATGCTGAAGCCGTTGATCGTGATCCAGGGCTCGCGGCCATAGCAGTATGTCGCGAAGTAGCTCACGAAGGTGTGGCTCTCGTGGCGCTCCCTCTCGCTGCGCACCCAATTGTATGGCGTCCCGGTAGACCCAGAAGATTCGTCGATCATAGTCCGGCCGTGAAGGAAGGTGCCACCGACGCAACGGGCACCCGTCTCGTAGGGCTTGATGTAGTTGTCCTTGTCCGTTTCCGGGACAAGCACACCGCCTTCAGCTGCCAGGAACTGGCGATACGCAGGCACCTGGGCCAGTGCCCGGTAATAGGCTCCTCGCGCTTTGACGCGGGACGCCCACGCGAGATAGCTGGGCGGCAAAAGCCTGAACATCGCAAGAAAGCTGGCATACTTGACGCAAGAGGCTTTGAGTATCCAATCGCAGGGCGCCTGAAGGGCAAA
The DNA here is from genome assembly GCA_038227135.1 of Gemmatimonadales bacterium. Lineage (GTDB taxonomy): Bacteria > Gemmatimonadota > Gemmatimonadetes > Gemmatimonadales > Gemmatimonadaceae > UBA4720. Next base: position 22,428 of record JBBRQC010000014.1, on the reverse strand, counting down.
TTCGAAGCGCTCTTTAAGGGTCGGTCGGGTTCGCTGGTCGAGGTTCATCGGGCCTCCGTTCGGGCTAGAGCGGTTATTTCTGCTCTACGATCGCCCCCGAAGCCGGGAGACCTCTATGCGTCAAATGACGTAGTAGCCCGAAACTGGCGTTCCGCCCACCGCGGAGGGTCCCCAGCCCCCGCGGATACTCTTCAGCTGTCGCTTTTCGCCAACCTGACCCACGAATTCGCGAGATGTCGAAATGCACCCTCTCCGAACGACTACTCGCAGAAGTCCATTCAACCAATCGGAGGAGGATTCACGATGAAGTACCTGTGCCTGATTTACGACGACGAGAAGCAGTGGCAGAAATTCCCAAAGGATGTGCAGGACAAATACATGGGCGGAGTACATGGCCTTTAGCGAAAGCATCAAGGATAGCGGTCAGTTCGTCGGAGCAAACCAGTCCGGAACCGGAGCGTCGCTTCCTGGAACGACGACTGATGGAGCTGGATTCCAGACGCTAACGGCTTGTGACCGCGTCGTTCCGGGTGGTGCGCCCAACTCGGTTCAGGAGGTACCCAAGCCCAACGAGGATGACGCCCAGCACGAACGTGGCGACTGTCAACAGGCTCATTGTTGCTATCTGGTGTCCGACGCCGCTACGCCTTGCGAAAAGCTCGAGAACGAAGACCACGACTGAAAAGCAGAGGAAGATCCCTCCGATTCCAATAAGAGCTGAAACGAATCCTGAGCGCATTTAATTCCTCGGTATAGTCGGCTGTACGATCATCGCTCGAAGGTTACTGAACGAGAGCGAGCGCCGTAAGGATCGCGGCTGAGATGAGCGCTTTGGTGTAGACGGCCTGCGCCTGCCGCCGGATCTGATCGGCCTCTGCCTTGTCAGCGATTGCCTGGGGACCCGTATCCATGTCGCGCTGACCGCGCGACGCGAGCTTCACTCACGTTCGATCGCGTGCCTGGAAAAAACCCAACGCGCCGACAAAGAGAGGGACAAACAACGACAGTCGGAATACCGGCCGCACTCCATAGAACACGAACAGGAAGGAGATGACGACGCTCGCGACGAGCGCCGCGATTCCAAAAACAAGCCGCTTGCGGCGCTCTCGCGGGCCGATATTGGCGATGCAGACCGAAGCGTCCATTTGCTATTCAACCTCGATGGTTCGCGACGCCACCGCCAGTGGATAACTCCCGACCTGCAGCTTGACCGCATACTTCCCCGCAGGAAGGAGCGAGAGGTCGAGCAGCACCGATCTCGCTGAAAGCACGCCCGACGATCCGTTCTCCTGCCAACGAATATTGAGCGGCGTGACCTGGGGCACGATTCGCAGCGCCCTGAACGCGCGACGAATGAATCCCTGATCGATTGGAGTTATCGTGAGAGAGATCGGCAGCGCGCTGTCCGCTGGAGTCTTGCCATAGAGCTCCCAGAACAGGCCGATCCGCTTGTCCCGTTTGAATCTCGTGCCGCCGTGCGCCTGTGTGATGGCTTCGCTCAGATCCGAGGGGAGTGAAGGACTTCCATCCACGAACAGCAGATCAGACACGCTGATCGTCCCTGATTCGAGTGGAATCTCCGCGAAGCCCGTACGCCAACGCGCTGCACCAGCGCTGTCTTTCGCCAGCAGCTCGACTCCGATGAGCTGGGACTTCCACGGCGTCAAAACGGTAATCACGTTCTTCGCAGGTGATTCGCCGACTACACTCATGGAAGGTGGCGTTGCTTCGTCTCCCATCGCGATGAGCGCAGCCGCGAATTTGTGCTGGCCGAAAATCGTGTCCGCGCTCACGTCGTAGGCGGCTACTATGCGCGTCGAATCGCCACGACGGAAGCGCGCGACTTGCGCGTCGAGGCCCGTGAAGGAGCGCGCATAGGGAGGAGCATACTCTTCCCTCGGCGGGAACTGATTGATCTCGAACAGCGAATCCGCGATGAGGGCCAGGGTGTCCGGCGGCCGCTGGGGGAGGAAGAAATGGAATCCGGGTTCGGGCTCGTGTCCGGTGACCGAAATCTCCGATCCCAGGTAGGTGCTCCCCACTGGCTGCTGGGTCCACTTCTCGGCCCAACCGAACCGAAGAATCAACTCGGCAAGGTCGCCGCCCCACCTCGAGCCATAGGTGTTGGCGGCGTCCTCCTGCAGTACCGTGTGCAGCACTCGCGAGAAGTGCTCGGTGCGACGCTCGTTCCCGGGCGTGATGTAGAGTGGATCCGCGACCCACCAAATGCGCGCATTGGCGGCTTCGCGCTGCGCGCACGACATCTTCCGGTAGGTGCCGCGCAAATCGTCGTCGAGCAGCGGCGAGAGATTCAACCAGTGGCAGCGTCTCAAAGGAGACATTTCATCGAGGGCGGCAGAGTAGGCACTGTCAGCCGCCGCAAAATTCCCGCTGACGTGGAACGCCAGTCCCGCCAGCGCGTCGCACCACCATCTGGTCGCTCTGCACGAACGGGCAGCGCTGATAGCGGAGCTGTCGTGTCCCTCGATCAGGTAGCGGACCCGCTGGCCTACGATCCAGTCGTCGCCGGGAAGGGAGTTGCCTGCCTTTTCGAGATCGCCCAGCAGCTCGGACCGCGCGCGACGGATGTCTTCACCCTCATCGGGGATAACGTAGTCGTGGGATCTGGCATGCCACTCGCAAAATCTGCCGACGATGAGGCACCGATCCGCCGGGCCCAGGGAAAGTCTTGGGAGCATGTGCCGGCGCCGACTCTCGAAGCGGGCCTGGAGATCGTGCGCACGCCGGGAGATCCGGCTCGAGTCGACGAGGGCTTGCCGGTTCTGAAGCGGTCTCTCCTGCAGCCTGCTCTGCGCCGACGAACTGCAGGGAGATGTCGCGGTCACGATCAGCACGAACGCGAGAGCCCGGTACGGGATGCGGATCCTGTCGCTCGGGGTCAGGCGTGAGCGAATTTCAGAAGAAGCGCCGTAAGACGTATGACCGCACTCAACCGCTAGACGACGACCGGGTGCTGTTCGCCCGCTACGGCGCGGCGGGCAAGCTGGAGGCGCCAGATGAACAGCGCATAGAGGATGAGCGCGATCGGCAGCCTCAGCTGTCCTTCCTTGAACTCGAATATCCAGCGCATCACATCGAAGACCAGTGAGTAAACCGTCAGCCAGAACGCCGCGGTAAGAGCCGAGCGCTTGCGCATTACGATTCCGACGCAGACGAGGGCGAGCACGAAGCTCACGACCTGTTCGATCCACCACAAACGCGTCTGGGAGCTGAGAGCGAACCGATCGACCGGAATCATCATCACGTAAATCCAGCCGCCGATGGTGAGCACGATGATCGCCAGCGCGATGAGCGTCCGGAATGTGTCGCGCGGCAGAGGCGAGGGCGAATACTGCTCGGAGGCTGTCGGAATTGGAGTAGTCATGGCGGGAGGAATTGAAGTTAGACGCTCTGCAAGAAGCGGATTCCATGCCAGAGCTTACGGGCCAGAGAAACCGACCGGGACTCCGCCGGGCGCGGTTTCTTCTTCATTTGGCTTTGCTCCTTTTCCGTGGTAACTCGGCAATGCGGGCCTTCACGAGTCGTTTCACAAGCGCGGATGGAAGTGGCTTCTCCAATGAAAATCCAACCGTCCCCTTCGATGTCTCATATCCTTTGAGCTCGCGTGTATAGGAGCGCTTCACCGATGCGGTCATCGGGTACAAGCTGCTGTGATTCTTCCAGGCAGCGTACCAAACGAGTATTCGCCCATCGAGCCTGAAGGCCGGAATTCCGTAGCTGACACCCTCGGCGGCGCCAGGAGCTGCCGCGCGGATGGCCTCTCGCAGCTGCTTGAGGCGCCTCCTGGAATCGGGCGGCAGCGATGCAAAGTACGCCCGCAACTCCATCCCATCGCCTTTGGCGTCCTTCTGCGAGGATGGGCGAGTTTTCATCTCACTGCCGCGAGTAGACTCGCACGTAGTCGACGAGCATCGTCGCCGGGAAGATCGCGTCCGACTGCGGATCTCCATCGAAATGCCCGCCGACAGCGAGATTGAGCATCAGAAAGAACGGTTGGTCGAGTATCGACTTCCCATACTGCTGTATCGCAGCGCGGGTGACGACGTAATGCGCGGTACCGTCGACGAAGAACGCGACGCCAGCAGAATCCCATTCGACCGCAAAGATGTGGAAGTCGTCGGACAGGACGGCGCCCGCCAGACTATTCGAGTGGGCGAAGGGCGTCGCCCCGGAGTAGCCCGGGCCGTGTACCGCCGAGCTGGTGGTGCTCGGCTGGCTGCCCTTGTTCTCCACGATGTCGAGCTCTCCGCAGTCCGGCCATGGTGTGATCGCAGAAGTGTGTCCCAGCATCCAGAACGCCGGCCAAAGCCCCTGTCCCTTGGGCAGCTTGATGCGTGCTTCCACCCTTCCCGGCGCCGCCAGCATGTTGCCTCGGGTCGTGATTCTCGCCGACGTGTACAGACACGGACCGTAGCTGCACGTAAGGCCGGCCGGTGCGCGCCTGGCAACGATCATCAACTGCCCCTGGCCGTTGAGCGCGATGTTTTCGGCTGCGTCGGTGTAATACTCTCTCTCGCTATTACCCCAGCCGCAGATCCCTTGCTGGCAACCATCCGCCGTCTCGTAGCTCCATTTCGTGCCGTCCACGCGTGATCCGGCGGCTCCATCGAACTCGTCGCTCCACACCTGAACCCACTTTGTTGTCGTTGGGGGCGTCGATGGGGTGGTTGGAAGCGTCGATACGATGGATGGCGTGCTGCAGGATACGAGCGACGCACTCAACACGAACGCGAACGCGGTGGCGACGACTCCCGGCGCGGACGAAGCCATACGCGTCATGAGCGGGGCGAGCCCCAAAGCAGACTGAAAGCCCAGACGCAGAGCGCTGCCGAGGCAATTGTGATCATAACCCACGGGGCGTTCGTCATCAGTTGCCCGCCTTCTTCGATAACCCGCCAGACGTGCGCCAGAGTCAGCAGGCCAAACACTGCGCCGGTAACCAGGAGGTACGCCCTTACTGTCCGACTGTTGGAGCTATCCATAGTTCCTCAGCGTTTTGCGAACTTGAGGTGGGTTACCTGCGGTGCGGCGACCGTCCGTACGAGCTCGAGGCCGTGCAGGTCGTCGCCGATGCTCTCGAAAAGCCTTTCGCCGCTGCCGAGTAGTGTCGGCACGAGGCTGATCTCCATCTCGTCCACCAGTCCGGCAGCGAGATACTGCTGCGCGGCTTTGGCTCCCCCCGCGAGCGATACATCCCTGCCACCGGCGGCTCGGCGCGCCTGTTCGAGCGCTGCCTCGATGCCGCTCGTGACAAAACTGAAAGTCGTTCCGCCCTCGAGCACGAGTGGGTCGCGCTTGTGGTGCGTGAGCACGAACACCGGGTGATGGAACGGCGGGTTGTTCCCCCACCAACCGTTCCACGGTCTCTTTGCGTTCCAACCGCCGGGGTGCCCGCCGAACATGTTGCGCCCCATCACAGTGGCGCCGATGTTGGCGAGCGACTCCTCGACCACTCGGGTGCTTTCGTTGATCTCACCACCTTCCATTCCGTGCTGATCGCGGAAGATCGCGAGCGCAAAAGCCCACTCGTGGAGTCGCGTGCCTCCAATTCCGAGTGGGTTTTCCACGCTCTGGTTCAGGCCCGCAACGAACCCATCGAGCGACATCGAGATCTTGAGACGCAGCCTGGACACGCCGGCTAAGTTGCGAGCGAATCCGACAAAATGCGAGTGAGGAGGGCGGGCGATTTGTGACGCCGCTGGCCGCTGCCTATCCCGACGCTCTCTCCGCCAGCGCGTTTTCGAGCGCGTACCACGCCAGCAGCGCGCATTTCACACGGGCAGGAAATCTCGCCACGCCCGAAAGAGCGCGGAGTGAGCCGAGCTGAGCGTCGTCCGCGGCAGAAGCATTGCCGAGCATCAGATCCCGGAACTGCTTCCTGATCGCGTCGATCTCCTCAGTGGTCTTCCCCTTCACCAGCTGCGTCATCATCGACGCCGACGCCTGTGAGATCGAGCAGCCACGGCCGGAAAATCTGAGATCGCAGACACTGTTGCCCTCGAAGGCTACCTGCAAAGTGATCTCGTCACCACACAACGGATTCTTCATCTCCACCGTCGCGTCTGCATTGTCGAGCGCGCCCTTGTTGCGCGGGCGGCGGTAGTGATCGAGAATCATTTCCTGGTACAAGGCACCGATTTCGGCCGAGGTCTTAGGCGGGGACATGTCGCTCCGCAGGTCGATGTCGGTTAAGCCGGCACATAGCCGAAGATCTCGCGCGCCTTCATTATCCCGGTGACGAGCGCCTCGATGTCGCTCTCGTCGTTGTACACGTAAAAGGAGGCGCGCGCGGTCGCGGCCACGTCGAGCCGACGCATCAACGGCTGCGCGCAGTGGTGCCCTGCGCGGATGCAGACACCCTCGCCATCGAGAATCGTCGCCAGATCGTGTGGATGCACATCGGCCATCGTGAAGCTCACTACGCCGCTGCGCTCTCCCGCCGGAGGTCCGTAGATGCGGAGTCCTTCGATCGCGGAGAGCCGCGTCTGCGCAACCGACATCAGCGCGCGCTCGTGCGAACGCACGCGATCCATTCCGATCTGGTCGAGATATTCGACAGCCGCGGCCAAGCCAACCGCGTTGGCGGCGTTGGGGGTACCAGCCTCGAATTTGTGGGGCAGCACGTTCCAGGTCGTGCGGTCATCTAATACGAACTCGATCATGTCGCCGCCGGTCTGATATGGCTGCATCTCCTCGAGGAGCTCGCGCTTTCCGACCAGTCCGCCGATGCCCATTGGCCCGAGCATCTTGTGTCCGCTGAACGCGTAAAAATCGACGCCGAGCGAGTCGAACGCGACGGGAAAATGAGGAGCACTCTGGGCGCCATCGCAAACGATGATCGCGCCGGTTTTCTCACGCGCCAGCCGCACGATATCCGCTATCGGATTGATCGTCCCCAGTGCGTTCGATACGTGATTGAATGCGACGACTTTCGTGCGCCCGTTGAGCAAGGTTGACAGAAACTCCAGATCGATCCGGCCGTCGGGCGTCAGCTCGCAGACTTTGAACTTCGCGCCCTTCTTCGTGGCAAGCACCTGCCACGGGACGAAATTCGCGTGATGGTCGAGCGCGGTCACTACGATCTCGTCCCCGCGCGAGACGTTCGCTTCACCCCATGATCCGGCGACGAGATTCAGGCTCTCTGTAGTGCCGCGCGTGAAAATGAGACAGTCGGGATCGCTCACACCGAGGAACCTGGCTATCCGGATCCGCGCATCGTGATAGCACTCGGTCGCTCGCACCGAAAGCGAGTAAGCTCCGCGATGCGGGTTCGCGTTCGACGTCTCGTAGAAATCGCGCAACGCATCTAGAACGGCCTTCGGCTTCTGGGATGTTGCGGCTGAGTCGAGGTAGTGAAGGCCCGGACTATTCACCAGAAGTGGAAAATCCGGCCGAAGCCTCAGGTCCGAGTGAAGCTCCGAATTAGGGCGGGGCGTCATGGCACCCGCACGGTCGACTTTTCGTACCTGCCATCGATCCGCTGACAGCGTGGACCAACCAGAATTCTGTCTCCGTCCAGCCGGACCTCGAACACAGGTAGCGGGCTGGTGGCGGGTACCTGCCTCACCTCTCCGGTTCTGCAGTCGTACCTGGCGCCATGCCACGCGCACTGCAGCGTCCCATCCTCGAGGAGGTCGCCCTGCGACATCGAAAAATGCTGGTGGGTGCAGATATCGCTCAAAGCAGAGATCTCACCGTTCTGGCGTACCAGGCAGACGGCGTCGCCAGTGGATCGCACGCGTTGCAGTACCGTCCCGTCCGCAAGCTCGGCCAGCGAAGCGACGGCCTCGAACGACGAATCCTGATCTGATCCAATGAATGGAAGCCTGCTCGCTGCGCACATCTTCAGTCACGTAAGTGCTGACGACACAAGAACATAAGTCTTGTCCGAGTCAGCTTGACTATCCCGACAGGATTACTTTAGATTGAATCTACGAAGGGAAGTATAGAAACGCCAAGGAGTAGGAATGGGCTCGGGAATCGAAGCGCTGGTCAACCGTGAGTATGCGTACGGATTCGTTACAGACGTCGAAACCGATACCGTCCCGGCCGGGCTGAATGAAGGCATCATCCACCTGATCTCGGCGAAGAAGAACGAGCCCGAGTTCATGCTGGAATGGCGACTGAAGGCGTATCGCCGCTGGCTCACGATGAAGGAGCCGCACTGGGGGAACGTCAAGTACCCCGCTATCGACTACAACTCTCTGGTCTACTACTCGGCGCCGAAGAGCGTCAAGCCGCTTCAGAGTCTGGACGAGGTCGATCCCGAGCTTCTGCGCACCTACGAAAAACTCGGTATTTCGCTCACCGAGCAGAAATTCCTCGCCGGCGTTGCGGTCGACGCGATCTTCGACAGCGTCTCGGTCGGAACGACCATGAGAGAAGAGCTCGGCAAACACGGAATCATCTTTTGTTCATTCGGCGAGGCGGTTCAGAACCATCCGGAGCTCGTCGAGAAGTACCTCGGCACCGTCGTTCCGCACAGCGACAATTTCTTCGCGGCGCTCAACGCAGCCGTCTTCAGCGACGGGTCGTTCGCGTACGTGCCCAAGGGCGTGAAGTGTCCGATGGAGCTCTCGACCTATTTCCGCATCAACAGCGCGAATACCGGACAGTTCGAGCGCACCCTGATCGTTGCTGACGAAGGCGCTTCCGTCAGCTACCTCGAGGGATGCACCGCGCCCAAGCGCGACGAGAACCAGCTCCACGCAGCGGTCGTAGAGCTGATCGCGCTCGACAATGCGACGATCAAGTACTCGACGGTGCAGAACTGGTACGCGGGCGACGCCGAGGGGAAGGGCGGCATCTACAACTTCGTCACCAAGCGCGGCAAATGCGCGGGTGTCAACTCCAAGATCTCGTGGACGCAGGTCGAAACCGGCTCGGCTATCACCTGGAAGTATCCGAGTGTGATCCTTCAGGGCGACAACTCAGTCGGCGAGTTCTACTCGGTGGCGGTCGTCAACAAGAAACAGCAGGCGGACACCGGCACCAAGATGATTCACATCGGCAAGAACACGAAGTCCACGATCGTTTCGAAGGGGATCTCGGCGGGCGAGGGCAACAACAGCTATCGCGGGCTCGTTCGGGTGCTGCCCAAGGCCGAGGGAGCGCGCAACTACACGCAGTGCGACTCGATGCTCATCGGCAACAGGTGCGGGGCGCATACGTTCCCGTACATCGAGGTGCAGAACAACACTGCTACGCTGGAGCACGAAGCATCGACGTCCAAGATCGGCGAGGATCAGATCTTCTACTGCAAGCAGCGCGGAGTCAGCGCGGAGCACGCGGTGTCGATGATCGTGAGCGGGTTCTGCCGCGAAGTATTCAAGGAGCTGCCGATGGAATTCGCGGTCGAAGCGCAGCAGCTCCTCGGCATTACGCTCGAAGGAAGCGTAGGCTGATTCACTGACACCCATTCGCCTTGCGCAACCTCAACGACAGAATCCGCGCTGCCTGGGCTTGGCTCCGCTCCGGCCCCAGGACCCCGGGATATCCCTTCACTGCAAATTGGACGCTTTTCAGTCAGGCGATATACGGCGTCCAAACAACATTCAATCACTGGTTTCGTGCTAGAAATAAATGATCTGCACGCCGGCATCGGCGATCGGAAGATTCTCAAAGGCATCTCCCTCCGCGTAAATGCGGGCGAAGTTCACGCAGTGATGGGACCCAACGGGTCCGGAAAATCCACCCTCGCGCAGGTGCTCGCCGGAAATCCATCGTACCAGGTGACCGGGGGAACCATCAGCTACAACGGGCAGGATCTCCTGGAGCTGGCCCCCGAAGTGCGGGCGCAGAACGGAATTTTTCTCGCGTTCCAGTACCCCGTCGAGATTCCCGGCGTATCGAACGCGTATTTCCTGCGCTCGGCGTACAACGAGATCCGCAAAGCGAAGGGAATGGAAGAAGTCGATCCTCTCGAATTTCTCGATCTCGTCGAGGAAAAGCTCAAACTGGTCGACATGGACGAATCGATGCTCTCACGCTCGGTAAATCAGGGATTTTCCGGCGGCGAGAAGAAGCGTAACGAGATCTTTCAGATGGCGGTTCTCGCGCCGAGGCTGGCGATCCTCGACGAAACCGACTCGGGGCTCGACATCGACGCCCTGCGGATCGTCGCGCAGGGAGTCAACACGCTCCGCTCGCCGGAGAATGCAACGATCGTCGTCACGCACTACCAGCGGCTTCTCAATTACATCGTCCCCGATTTCGTGCACGTGCTGGCGAACGGTCGCATCGTGAAGTCGGGAGGCAAGGAGCTCGCACTCGAACTCGAGGAGAAGGGCTACGACTGGATACAGAACGTTGACGCCGGTGCCGGAGCAGCGGTTTGAGCGACGTTGCGACCAGAAAGGGTTCTCGTGACAACGTTTCTGCCGCCAAGAATGGCGCTGATTCCGTGAACACGCGCGCGCTTGCTCCGATCGATGCGTACCGGATGAACTTTGCGCATCAACCCGAGGCCCCGGAGTGGCTTCAGTCGCTGCGCGCGCAGGGGATGGCTCGCTTCGAAGCACTCGGATTCCCGACGACCAAAAACGAGGACTGGCACTTCACCAATGTCGCGCCGATCGCCGAGAGACTGTTTCACGTCGCGATGACGAGTGAGGCCGGCATCTCGTCGGAAGGGAGCACGGCGGGAGTGGTCGCGCGCGCCGACCTTGAGCGTTTCACATTCGACCAGCCCGCGTGGCACACGCTGGTCTTCGTAAATGGTGAGTTTTCTCCGGATTTGTCGTCCTACGCCGGGCTCGGAGAAAAAGTTCGGGTGAACAGTCTCGCCAAGGCAATTCGCTCGGGAATCGGCCGTCCCGAGCGACACCTCGGGAAGATCGCGGAGTTCAACGGTCACGCTTTTACTGCACTCAACACGGCATTCATTCGCGACGGCGCGTTCGTGGAGCTGCAGTCCGACGCGGTTGTCGACCGGCCGATTCATCTGATATTCGTGGCGGAAGGCGAGGGCGAAGCGGCCTCGCATCCCCGCAATCTGATAGTCGCCGCGCCGAATTCCCGAGCGACGATAATCGAGAGCTACGTCTCGATCCGTGACAGCTGCTATTTCACCAACGCGGTCACGGAGATCGCGCTGGGGGAAGGCGCGCGCCTCGATCACTACAAGATTCAGCGCGAAAGCGAGAAAGCATTCCACGTCGGCACGACGCAAATTCGGCAGGAGCGCGACAGCCAGCTGCATTCGTTTTCGTTCGCGGTCGGCGGGTCACTGGCGAGGACCAACATCTACACTTCGCTCGACGGAGCTGCCGCGACCTGCACCTTGAACGGACTTTACCTCACCGACGGCGCCCAGCACCTCGACAATCAGACGAGCATTGAGCACATCGCGCCCAATTGTCCGAGCCACGAGATCTACAAGGGCGTCCTCGACGGCCGGTCACACGCCGTGTTCAACGGCAAGGTGTACGTGCACCCGGAAGCTCAGAAGACCGACGGCAAGCAGAGCAACAACAATCTCCTGCTGTCGCCGAACGCCAGGGTGGATACGAAGCCTCAGCTCGAGATCTTCGCAGATGATGTGAAGTGCACGCACGGCGCGACGGTCGGACGACTCGACGAAATCGCGATGTTCTATCTGAACAGCCGCGGAATCGGTCGCGAGACGGCGCGCATGCTGTTGACCTACGCTTTCGCTGCCGATGTTCTGGAGACTATCGAGCTACAGCCGGTGAAGCAGCACCTGGAGAGAATGGTCCTCTCCCGTTTCGCGGATTCCGGGGCCTAGTCGCAGCGCGAGTCGAGCGCCGCGTCTACCTGCCGAGCAGGTACAGCACCACGACGATCACCATCACCGCCATGATGATCACGTTCGTCGGGACCCGTCTCGGAGAATCGGGATCGAGATCACCCGCTAGAATGGGATGCTTGATGGTGTTGCGGCGGGTATCGATGTCCTTCTCGCGTTTGCTCGCGCCGGCTGGCTCGATCACCGCGACGCCCAGCGGAAGACGCTTGGTCGTGAAGGTGAGGATGGCCGAGCCGACTTCTACCCTGTCGCCTTCGACGAGGGATCGTGGCTCTGCGAGCGTCGTTCCGTTCACGGTGGTTGGATTAACGCCACACGGGTGCAGAACGAATTTGCCATCCTCCGATCTCAGCTCAGCGTGGTTGCGTGACACGGCGGGCTCGCGAATCAGAATATGGCTTGCGGCATCGCGTCCGATCGTCAGAAGTGAATTCCTGACTGGATAGGCGCGTCGCTCGAACTCGTAAATGAGGTGGGCGCTGTCGTCGCCCGGGGCTTGTAAGGCCATAAAAGCCATAGAATCTCCGTCGAGGTATAGACGAGCGAGGGCTCTGGCAGGCTACATTAAGCGCCTAGCGGGACGGTGGGACTCGAAGGTCGGGCCGTCTCGGAGTATTTTATCGCGAACCACAATTCAACTCCCCGGAGGGGGCATGGCGACAAAACTCGAGAAAACCCTGAAGCGCGAAATCACGATCGACGGCAAGGCCTACATGGTCGCGATTTCTCCTGAAGGCGTTAAAGTGACGCAGAAAGGCTTTCGCAGAGGTCCTGAGATGACCTGGCGGGCGATCATAAGCGGCGAGGCCGAGATGGGTCAGCAGCTCAAATCGTCGGTCAACGCAACGGGCGGAGATTCGGAGGAGTAGTCATCACGGGCTGGTCTGGAGGTTCGGGTTGTTCTGAACATCCGACAGGTGTTCCTGAATGATCACCCATTTTCCGCCGCGTTTCTGGAACACCGCCGTCCACGCCCCGCCGATGACGTGATTCATCCCCATCGGCGTAAGGTGCGGGATTCGATACGTGCTCGTCATCACAGCGGCGTCCGGTGCAAGCACGTCGACCGTCATCGAGGTCCATTCCCAGCGTGGCTGCCGCATGTTCTGGCCTACGTAGGTCCAAAACGCCTGGATAGCCTGCTGTAGCTGCGGCCGCGTCGTCGTAGTCACTCCGCCGCTTGCCGAAATCACCCGACCTTCGGCCGGGTAGAGGCTCATGAGCCGATTCACCGGATCGGGCTTGGACAGATCGTAGGTGTTGGCGACGAGGTGCTTGAGACTGTCCGCAATCGCCTTTTTCTCGGCGGCGGACAGGTCCGAGGCCGACTGTGGCCCGCAGGCGAACAGGACGACCATCGCGCCGATGATTCCGAGGCACGCAAACGGACCGAAAAAGCGCGGCCGGTAGGGTGGTGAAAAACCGCTCATGAGCGAAAGGTATCGTGGGATACGACAGACCGCGCCGTCTCTTAATGGAGACAACCCCTGTCTCTCGCTGGGGACACGGTGCAAAGGAACACTGCGTTAAGCCTCGTTTCATAGGGAAAACGTCCGGCGCGGCCGTTGCCTCTATAGATGCCGCCGGAGGTCTGATGCCCGGCGGATGAACGTCGCACAGCAGTCATTTCCCGGTCATCGGGAAGGAGTTTTTTATGCGGAAGAGTTATCTGTTGCTTGCAGGAGCTGGTACCGTGCTTCTGGCCGCTTGCGGCAGCGACAAGAAGGTGGCGATGAACGACGATCTCAAGAACGACCTGGCGCTTGCCTCGTCGTCTGACGGGATCGACCTCGCCAACAGCTCCCCCAATGCGGGCCAGCAGGTGATCTCGGCCATTGAGCGTACTGCTCCAGCGCCACGCCAGGCAGCTCCTTCGACGCGCGTCAGGCATCACAAGGCAGCGCCCAAGGCCCCGCCACAGGTCGTGAAGACCACAGCTCCGGCAACAGTTGCTCAGACCGAGCCTCAGTCGGTAGCGCCGGAACCGGTCGCCACCGATCCGACACCGGTGTCACCGCGCCCACAGCCGGTCGCGGTATCCTATCCAAGCGGTCCGTCGTCTGGTGGTGACGACGGTCGCGTGAGTCGCGGCTCGTCCGCGGGCGCCGTGATCGGAGCGATTCTGGGCGCTGTGATTCGTGGCGGAGTCGTAATGGGTGGCGATGGCGATACCTGCGATCCGCGCACTGACGGACGTGGTGGCAACCGCACTTCGGTCAACCGCCAGATCCCGTTCCCGATTGGCGGGGGAGTCATGGGCCGAGTCAATAGCGGTGGAACGTTCCCCCGGAGAGGCGGGCACTAGGCAACTAGGGTGCGGCCCCATCCGGCCGTACCCTTTTGCTTTTTTGAGATGACCACGATGAAAGTCACTTTCTCGAGGATCGCCGCACCGCTCCTCTTTGCCGTTACGATTGCCCTGAGCGCCTGCAAGCAAGGCGACCGACCCGAGGACGCGCTCGCTCAGGACACCTCACTGGCGCACGACCTGACTCTGGCGAATGCCGACACCATGGCGCAGCCGCAGCTCAAGGACGTCCCGGTAACCACGGCTCCTGTCGTAAATCCCGTCGCGCCGGCCCCCAGAGTCGTGCAGCGTCAGACCCCGTCACAGATTCTCACGCCAGGCAGAAAGCCGCGTCGCGTAGTGACGACGGCGCAGACGAAGCCTGAGCCGGTGGAGAAGGCGCCCGTCACGACTGAGAGCGGAAACACCGTCACGGAGAGTCCGACTGCGGGCGCTGCCTCAGCCAAAGCCGTGGGAACGATCGCCACCGGGTCCGAGATCTCTCTCTATTCAGGGCAGCGCGTCTGCACGAATACCTACGCGGTGGGAGATCGATTCACGGCAAGTGTGGCTGAATCGGTGCAGGGCTCGAACGGCGTCGCCATTCCGGCTGGCGCAACGGCAGTGATCGAGGTGACGTCACTCAAGCGCAGCGAAAACGCGAATGACAACATCACGATGGAATTCGTGGTGCGATCGATTGCGTTCAACGGAACGACCTACCCCGTGAGCTCCACCGTGACATCGGCGCAGGTGGACAAGGTGCGCAACGGGGATGCCAGCAACGACGCGAGGAAGGTTGCGACGGGCGCGGTAATTGGCGCGATTGCTGGACAAATCTTCGGACACCACACGAAATCCACCGTGATCGGTGCCGCCACTGGCGCCGCCGCTGGTGCAGTGGTCGCGGGGGCTACGGGCAAGTACGACGGCTGCGTTCCGAACGGTGGACGGATATCGCTCAAGCTCAATCAGCCGATGCAGGTCCAGCAGTCGGTCTGATTCGATAACAAGGGAATAAAAAAGGCGCGCTCAGATGAGCGCGCCTCTTCTGTCAGTCGAAATAGTTTTTGGCGAGCTGACGGCCGAAGTAGATGCCGATCCCCGTGCCCACCATGCTCACCAAGAAGGCCGTGAAAAGACCCACTGGCGCGCCGAGCGCCCAACCGGCGTAGCTGCCGACTGTCGCGCCGACGAAGGAGAGGAGCTTGCCCATAGATAAAGGACGAACGGCGGCGGCGGATTGGCACTCCCCGCCGCCGGAAAACCAAATCGCTATGCGACTGCGTCCTCCGAATAGACCTTAGCCCCGGCCCAGGCTGACAACAGAAAGTTCACCAGCCCGAGAAACGCGAATGACCACCAGAGCCCGGTCGACATCATTCCCATGTGCATGAATCCAGAAAAGAAAATCGAGGCGAGCACCCAGAACAAAAGTCCGGCATACATCGCCGTACTTGGTCCGGGACCGAAACGAGGGCGGATGGCCGCGTAAGTCCACACCAGCGCAATTCCAAGTACGAGATCCATGGCAACCGATGTAGCGATAGCTGAGCCCGTCATCATCGCGTCGGCCATGCCGGGCTTGAACGCATCCGATTCCGCCTTCATGCGCGCGCCGAGGATGTACTGCACCACAAAATCGATGACGTTGAGCACGACACCGGCAACGACGCCTCCGAGCAGCACCTTCTTGGTATTGATGGCCATGCTATCCTCGCTTGGGATATGGATGGGTTGCGCCAGAGCCGGAGCAGTGTCGGCGTCAATCGATGTGACGTCAAGAGCAAACGTGTATAGCAGGGCAAACGCGTGTAGTCAAACGCCGGCCCGCTGAGCGCCCCGGCTGGTCGTGTTCAGTTGCAGTTACGGTCCTCAACAAGCATTAGATTGTTCGGAAGACAGGGGTGCCGACGCCTTGTATCGCAGCCTCGCAATCGAGGCGGCAGCGCCGGCTGAGAAAGTCCCTCAGAACCTGATCCGGTTAATACCGGCGTAGGGAGTCGAAAAATGCCAACGCAGATGCATTACGCGCGTCGCGGTGAGATCACCGACGCGATGCGCTTCGTCGCCGAGCGCGAAGAGCTGTCCCCCGAGCTTGTCCGCGACGAGATCGCCATCGGCCGCCTCATCATCCCGGCCAATATCCACCATCTCGCCGGCGCGTTGGAGCCGATGGCGATCGGCAAGGTCTCGCGAGTGAAGATCAACGCCAACATCGGCAACTCCCAGGTCTCGTCCGACGTGAATGGGGAGATCGACAAGCTGCGCATTGCCGTGAAGTACGGCGCCGACACGGTGATGGATCTCTCGACTGGTGGGAACATCGATGGGATCCGCCGCGCGATCATCGCTGCCTCGCCCGTTCCAATCGGCACGGTACCGATCTACCAGGCGGTGCAGGGCGGACCGGACGGTAAATGGGACAAGCAGCTGGAGGAGCTCACCGCCAACGACCTGCTGGACATGATCGAGCACCAGGCCAAGCAGGGCGTCGACTACATGACGCTGCACGCGGGAATTCTGATCGAGCATCTCCCGCTGGTGCACGGACGGATCACCGGAATCGTGAGTCGCGGCGGATCTCTCCACGCGGTGTGGATGATGGCGCACCGCAAGCAGAACCCTCTATATGAGAGATTCGACGACGTCCTCGACATTCTCCGTCAGTACGACGTCACCGTCTCACTTGGTGATAGCCTTCGGCCCGGTTGCATTGCCGACGCCAGCGACCGCGCGCAATTCGCCGAGCTGGACACGCTCGGTGAGCTCACGAAGAGGGCGTGGGAGAAGGATGTGCAGGTGATGGTCGAAGGTCCCGGGCACATCCCCATGGACCAGATCGAGATGAACGTCCGTCGGATGAAAGAGGTCTGCAGCGAGGCACCCTTCTATACGCTCGGGCCGCTGGTGACCGATATCTCTCCGGGATACGACCATATCTCGAGCGCGATCGGCGCGGCTATGATCGGATGGTTCGGCTCGGACATGTTGTGCTATGTCACGCCAAAGGAGCATCTCGGCCTTCCGAACGCCGAAGATGTCCGGCAGGGCGTCATCGCTTACAAGATCGCCGCGCACTCGGCCGATCTCGCGCGTGGACGGAAGGGCGCGCGCGATCGCGACGATGCGCTATCCCGCGCGCGCTACAACTTCGACTGGAAGGAGCAATTCCGTCTGAGTCTCGATCCGGAGCGGGCGCAGGAGTATCACGATGAGACATTGCCGGCGGAGTATTTCAAGAGCGCGGAGTTCTGCGGGATGTGCGGCCCCAAGTTCTGCTCGATGCACCACTCCAGAACGATCGAGGAGGGAATCGCGAGGATGGCAGCGGAACTGGCGGAGGAAGGGAAGCAGCTGGAGCACGAACAACAGCTGGCTGGTGCTTCAGCGAGCTGAGCTCGAGCGGTTTTGCGCGCGCTGCAACAGCGTCGCTCGCATCTCGCGCTTGTCCGCAACGCTCTTCTCCGCCGTCGTCGGCGGGACGATGTGCGTGAACATGCGCGCGCCGAGCGACGCCAGTCCGCGCAAAATGCCTCCGGTGGTGGTCGCGGGCCCCGGCGCGGACGCGCCTGTGCGGCCGGACATGAGACCGATGCTGTCAACGGACTCGGCATACTTTCGCGCGCATCCTCTGATGGTGCCGATCGAGGGGGGTGAGCCGTCGCAGCTCACCGATACATTCCACGAGGCCCGGAGCGGTAGCAGAATCCATATGGCGACGGACATCATGGCGATGCGTGGCACGCCGGTGCTAGCTGCCGCGAACGGGCGTATCATCAAGCTCGCGAACGGAGGGGCTGGAGGAATAACGATCTACATTGCGGACGCGAGTGGCCGCTATGTTCACTATTACGCGCACCTGATGGGCTACGCCCCGAACGTAATCGAAGGGCTGGCGGTTCGGGAAGGCGATGTGATCGGGTTTGTCGGGACTACCGGAAACGCGCCCCCGAATGCGCCGCATCTTCACTTTCAGGTGATGCGCAGCGATGCGAATTACTGGAATGGTACGCCCATTGATGTACGGGGCTTCATGACGAAGCCGGGACGGATGAGGAATTGAAGGGCAGGGAGCGTGCGGGGCTGCGCGCGGAAGCGCATCATCTCAACCCGACGGTGCACGTCGGCCAGCACGGTCTTACACCGGCGGTGATCGGCTCCCTGGACGACGCGTTGCGCACCCGTGAGCTGGTGAAGGTGAAGCTGGGAAACAAGGACGACGCAAAGCCGAAGGACGTGGCGAACGCCCTGGCCCTGGCGACGAACTCCGCTGTAGTGCAGGTGATTGGACACACGGCTACGTTTTTTCGTGAGAATCCGGATTTCGACAAGAAGCGCGGCGCCGTTCCGCCGTGGCGAAAGTAAGAATCGGTGGTTGAGAAAATCACTTCAACGGGAGCGAATGCATGGGCGCAGCCGCAGCCATAGCAATCATGAGAATGAAGGAGCGCGAAGTCGTCGACGACTTTCGCGCGGCGGGCGCGCTCACTCCTTCGACCGCGCAATCGTACACCGCGATGGGTTTTGGAGAGACGCGCGCGGTCAAACGCCTGCATGACAGCGCTGTGATTCGCGAAGCCGCACCCGGCCTGTACTATCTCGACGAGGAAGTCTGGCGAGCCGTCCGACGCAATCGCCGGCGGCGCGCGCTCATGGTCGGCTCGGTTCTCGTCCTCATTTTCATCGGCCTCTCCGTTGGATTCCTCAAGTGGTGAAGGTCGCTGTTGATATTCAACCCCGCGAGTCTATTTTTCGCAAAGGAAACACCTCTGGCGGCACTGAAGTCCCCGCCGCACTATCGGGAAAGAGATGCCCTACGTCATAACTGAAGCCTGCAAGAACACAAAGGACCGCGCTTGCGTAGACGTATGTCCGGTGGACTGCATCTACGAGGGAGCGGACCAGCTGTACATCCATCCCGACGAGTGCATCGATTGCGGCGCGTGTGAGCCCGAATGTCCGGTGACGGCAATTTTCCCCGAGGAGGATGTGCCCTCGAACCTGAAGGAATACGTTCAGATCAATCGCGAAGTCTTCAAGGGAGAGAACCCTCCCGGACGGCCCAACCGGTAGCCATCCAGTGCGAGCGACTGGCAGGATCCACTGCTCGCATATCAATATCGTGATCCCATGACTCCTCCCATCGTTCCCGGAAAAAACGGAATGCCTACCGTCCTGCTCTCGCACCCTTCGGGCAGCTCGGCGGATGTCTATCTCAACGGCGCCCACGTCACTTCCTGGATTCCGGCGGGCGGCAAGGAAGTGCTGTTCATGGGGAAGACGGCGACTTTTGCGACGGGAGATCCGATCCGCGGCGGAATTCCGGTTGTCTTTCCCCAGTTCGCCAACACGGGGCCGCTCCCACAGCACGGGTTTGCGCGCAAGTCCGAATGGCAGCTCGCGGATAAAGCCGGCGCATCGGACGATCCGTCCTCGGTGAAGCTCGTCCTCGTCGACGATCATCGGAGTCGAGAGCTGTGGCCGTTCCATTTCCGGGCCGAGCTCGTTGCGACCATCGACGAAAAGTCGCTTCAGGTCCAGCTGGAAGTGTTCAATACCGGTGACGAGGTGTTCAGCTTCACTTCCGCGCTGCACACCTACCTTGCTGTTGCGGATATCAGGGAGGCGGCCATCCGCGGATTCACCGGCAAGTGGTACCTCGACAAGACCCAGGGCGGAAACGAGACCAAGGACGAGGACAAGAAGCTGGTGATATCGGACGAGACCGATCGCGTTTACCTCAAGGCCCCGAAGAAGGTCGAGGTCGAGGACCGCGGCAACGATCGCCGCATCGAAGTGCGGGCTGCGGGATTCAAGGATGCCGTCGTCTGGAATCCGTGGGCCGAGAAGGTTACCGGCTTCATCGGACTCGACACCGACGACTACATGAGGATGGTTTGCGTGGAAGCGGCCCAGATCGGCTCGCCGGTGGAGGTCAAACCCGGCGCTTCGTGGGTCGGCTCACAGACTCTGGCGCTCGTGTAAGTGCCGATCTTCCGCCCGTCCGCATTCAAATGGCAATGCGACAAGTGCGGAGTCTTTTTCGGAGCCGGAAAGGGCGGGGTGTGCGCTCAATGCAAACGGGCGCTGTGCGATTCGCACTTGTATGGCTCTTTTTTCGAGAAGATGAAGGTGAGATTCTCGAGTGATCGGGCCGTCTGCGTCGAGTGCCGGCTGGATACTGGCCGATCAGAGGCCTGACTGCAACTGACACCTACGCTACTGGCGACTCGCACCCGTTCTGTTGTCGTCAGATCTCAGTTAACCGCGATGACAGAGACTAGACTAGAACCGCTTGAAGAATCCCACCGCCCCGGCGTGCGCGTTCCCTTCCAAAATCTGACTCTTGATCCAGAACGCGGCGAGCAGCACTGCGTACTGCAGAAAGGTGCTGATCTCGCTCTTGAAGGCTTCGCCCCAGTGGTGCTCGCCGGCCGGTTGTTCGCCGCGCGGCGGGTGAGGGATCCAGCGCGGAGTCTCCTGCTTGTAATCCAGATACTCGCGTCCGAAGATAGACTCGAGCACTCCCTCCTCGTAGCGCACGATCAGCTCGTACTCGAGCGCGAACAGAAGAACCGCGATTGGCAGGAACCACAACACTCCCGAGATGGTGACGAATCCCATCCAGATGAGAAAGTTGCCTATGTAAAGTGGATTTCTTGCCCAGGCGAAGATTCCGTAAGTGACGAGTCGCTGCACGGCGCGGGAGCGGCGACGGGTGACGGTGCCGGCGGCCGCGACGCCCGCCAGACGCACTGCCTCGCCAATGACGATCAATGCCAGACCGACTTCCCAGCGGAACGGAGACGTCGTGCCCGGCATGACCAGCGGAATGCCGAGGAACAGGAGTGGCAGCCAGCCGCGATGGCGGAACAGCACCGCTCCGATCTGTGCGGGGACCGATTGCTCGGCCGTGCTGACTTGTGTGGGAGTGGGAGTCGTCACGTATTGAGAACGCGCTCAGATTGAGAGCGGATCATCGACGCGGCGAGGCAGGCTGAGCGTCTTCCTCCCACGGGGGAAAGAGCGTTCGCCACTGGTCTGGAACAGGGATGGGCTTTCCATCCGGTGAGACCGTGACGTAGACAATCGACGCATCGCATACGACGACATCGCGCTGATTCCGCACGACCTGCCGCACGACAAAGCTCGTGTTGCCAACCGAGAGCATCCCGGTACGAATGGCCAGATCGTCACCGGGGAATGTCTGCGCCTGGTACGAGGCTTCGACCTTGCGCACGACGGCCCAGAGATTCGTCTTCATGTACTCGTCGTACGACATGTGCCTCTCCAGAGCCTGCCATCGCGCGCGCTCCAGCAGAACCAGCATGTGGGCGTGATTCACGTGCCCCACCGAGTCGCAGTCGCTCGGGTAGATATGAACCTTGAAATCTTCCGGCATCAGGAGTGGAGAGAAGGAAAGTCGTCGCCCACGAAAGTTAACCCGCCCGGGGCGCGACACCATTCAGGCGCTAGATTTCGACGATGCCTCCAGCCCGCGCGGACGGCGCGCTCTACCTCGACAAGCCCGAGCAGGTAGACCGCTTCCTGACCGAAATATCAGCCGTTAAGGAGCTCGCACTCGATACCGAAGGCGCGAGCTTTCACCGCTTTCTCGACCGCATCTATCTCATCCAGCTTTCCACGCGCGAGCGCAGCGCGATCATCGATCCGCTTCCCATAGGCTCACCCGTGGGACTTGGCCAGTTGCTGGAGAACAAATCGGTCGAAGTCGTCTTCCACGACGCGGACTACGATCTGCGCCTCCTGCACCAGGATTACGGCTGGCACGTCACGAACATCTTCGACACCCGGATCGCTTCGCAGCTGCTGGGGATCAAGTCGTTCGGTCTTGCCGCGCTCCTCGAGCAGTTCTTCGACGTCAAGCTGGACAAGAAACATCAACGCGCCGACTGGTCGATGCGTCCGCTCACCCCGGACATGCTGGAATACGCCGCCCACGACACACGGTATCTGCTGCAGCTGAAGGATCACATGAAGGGAGAGTTGACGCGTCGCGGCAGACTGCAATGGGCCCAGGAGGAGTTCGCCAGGCTCGAAGGCACTCGCTGGGAAGCCGAGGAGAGTATGGAAGGCTTTCTGAGGCTGAAGGGCGCGCGAGATCTGTCCCGACAGGAGCTGGCGGTGCTTCGTGAAGTCGCTAACTGGCGCGACACTGTTGCGGCGCAGCTGGATCGGGCGACGTTTCGGATTATGGGCAACGAAGTCCTGTTCGAGCTCGCTCGCCGCGTCCCGAAGAACGTGTCGGAATTGAGCGCGATCAAGGGGATGCCGAAAGGAATGATCGAGCGCGGAGGTGCCGACATTGTCGCGGCAGTGAGACGCGGAT
>JBBRQC010000013.1:0-67575 GCA_038227135.1 Gemmatimonadales bacterium | reverse complement strand
GACGAGCTGGTGCGCTACATCCGCTACTACAATACGATCCGGCTGCACTCAGGACTCGACTACCAATCACCTCTTGCCTTCGAACGGCAGGCGGCGTAAAACCATCCGTGTCAACGAAAGTGGTGCAAGATCCCAAGCACTCTTCGGATGCGGCTTCGCCGCATTGGTGATAGTGTGCTTGCAGCTGAACTAAGGCGTTGGGCGGACGATCCGGGAGGACAGCGATGTTCGGAAATCCGCGCACCAAACCTGCCATCCGTTCTGCTTGGAAACTCGCTCGAATTTCCTACGCCCCGCTGAGGTCGCCGACCACTGAAGCTCTTTCGTAGTAACCGCGCGATCCCCTGAACGCAGTCTCCATCCCCTCGAAAGGCGCAAGCAATGTCGAAGGTTGTCGCAATCATGTCCATGTCGCTCGACGGCTACGTCGCCGACCTCAACGATGGCGTGGCCGAAGTGTTCGACTGGTACTCCGCCTCGGGGGACGTCGAGTTCCACACCGGGGGGTCGGACTCCATGACGTTCAAAGTGTCCGGGCCGAGCGCCGAGCACCTTCGCGGTCTCTGGTCCGGACTTGGTGCCGTGCTCACCGGCCGACGCACTTTCGAGGTCGCCCACGGCTGGGGCGGAAATCACGCTTGGGGACCAGCATTCGTACTTACCCACCACGTCCCCGCCGGATGGCCGCGACCCAACTCGACTGTACACTTCGTGACCGACGGCATCGAAAGCGCCGTGAACCTAGCCAAAACCGCCGCCGCCGGGAAATCCGTTGGGGTCCACGGCGCGGACACAATCCAGCAGTGCCTGAATGCTGGACTCCTCGACGAAATCCACGTCGACATCGCGGCGGTTCTTCTTGGCTCCGGAGTTCGACTCTTCGACCGCCTCGCCGGCACGCCAATCGTCCTTGGCAACCCGACGGTGATCCAAGGCGTCGGCGTTACACACCTGCGCTACCCGGTACGCAAGGCGTAGTCCTACCTCACACCCTTTCTCGCCCGGCGGTGAGCTTCAGCTCGGTGAACTACCAAACTTTTCATGTACACTTAATCTGAGGGTCATGTTGCGTCGACGCGCGCAC
Organism: Gemmatimonadales bacterium; assembly: GCA_038227135.1. Lineage (GTDB taxonomy): Bacteria > Gemmatimonadota > Gemmatimonadetes > Gemmatimonadales > Gemmatimonadaceae > UBA4720. Next base: position 66,491 of record JBBRQC010000013.1, on the reverse strand, counting down.
TGTATGCTTTGGCACTCTAAAGCCCAGGAGCGCACCCGATGCGTCGCCATTACTCGCTCGCTCTGCTTGCCGTTGTCGTGGTCATCGCGATTGTCGCCGCCAGCCGCTATGCGTCACTCAGAAACCAAGCTGCGCTCAGAGTCACTTCGGATGGTGAACCACTGGATTCCCTCGCCCGACTGGACAGTGCTGCACGGGGTGACGCTCGGCAGGTTATAGACACGATGTGCTTCGTCTCGCGCATTGGCCTTCCCTGTGATCCACGCTGAAACGGGCGGTCTCGTGGTATTCCCGCCACCGAACGAACGTTGCAGCTGACAAGCACTCTTCGGATGCGGCTTCGCCGCAATGGTGGTGGTGTGCTTGCAGCTGAACCAGGGCGTTAGATAGCCTCCAAGTGTTATTTTATCAGAAGCAACTGGATTCCTCTCACTGAGCGGATTATGAGTCGCAGACCGATCGCAAGATCCTCTAAGACCGGAAAGATTTCTCGACTCCAGGCCCGCAAAGCAGCCGCGGCAGTGAAGTCCACGTCAAGAAGTGCAAAAAAACGCAGCTCAAGCGCCCGGAAGTCTTCGACTCAGTCCTCTTTTATCGAACGCTATCTGGGCCACTTCGGCGGTGGCACGACGAAAGATGCCCACTCACAAGGAACCTCAGGATCAAGGTCGGCTGCGAAGAAAGGGTTCCGTCGAGCTTCCTAAGACCTGATGAGCACCTACGCCAATGGTGTATTCATCAACGTCCCTTTTGATCGAAGATACAAAAAGCTATTTGACGCCTTAGTTTTCGCCGTACATGATTGCGGGTTCATCGCGCGTTGCGCGAAAGAAGAAGGCGATAGCAGCCAGATAAGAGTCGAGAAGCTCTACAAAATCATCGAGCAATGTCGGTTTGGCATTCACGACTTGTCTCGCACGACTCCAGACGCAGCGAATAGACTACCGCGATTCAACATGCCGTTAGAGCTCGGCGTCTTTCTCGGTGCCAAGCGTTACGGGAATCCCAAGCAGCGCCGCAAATCGTGCCTCATTCTCGAACGTGATCCTTACCGCTATCAGATTTTCTGCTCAGATATAGCAGGCCAAGACATTCGTGCTCACAACAACAGGGTTGAGGACGCCATCATCGCGGTCCGCGACTGGTTACGCGGCGCACGAACGGGCTCTGCGCAAATTCCCGGCGGTGAACGAATTGCCGAGCGTTACGTAAATTTCCGTCGTGACCTGCCGAAGATGTGCAACCAAGCGGGCCTTGATATTCGCCAGATGTCTTTCTTAGACTACCGTACAATGGTCACGGGTTGGCTTGAGGAAAATGACTGGTAACCGGGACGGCGCATTGGTGGTAGCTGTGCTTGCGCTGAACTAAGGCGTTACGCTGCACTCGGCGTCTATGAATACTTTTCCTTTACTAGGATCCGGCGCGTTTGCAGATGTCTTCGATGCTGGGGACGGGACCGTCATTAAGGCCTATCGCCGCCAACGACATGCACCAGGTCCACTCGATAGTTGGACCGATCATGATAGGCTTACACGGTTGCTTTGGCGAACTGAGGCCGAGTGCTATGAGCGGCTTCAATCTCACGATGACGTGAAAGCGTTTGTGCCCATCTACTACGGGCGAGTCGATCCGCTTCAGTTTGGTATTCGGCAAGACCTCGAGAAAGGGCCGTATGTACAGCATTGCGGACTGCGCTTGGAAAAGATCACGGGCGAAGAGTCCAAAATTGCTCACCTTCCTAAACCACTTATCTGTCGCGCCGAAAAGGTTCTCGAACGGATCGGCGAATTATGCGGCCGAATCGACTTATGGGATGCCTCGTGCATTCGACCCGGACCGCGAACCGATTTTGTCGTAATCGATTTCGCCACATCCGACGATTATGTGGAGGTGTGTGAAATCCTTGAACGGCGCGGCGCTATTCCGCCGGCGACGTGTGCAATGCTGCGCCTTGATGCTTAGCTGCGAACCTAATGATCGATCGAACCCGCCGCTTGCTCGGCAGCGCGAAACCGGGCACCCTAAGGAGACGAGCGCGAATGTAATGAAGCAAAAGGGCTTCTCGCCGTTTGAGCGTCGCGCCTGCGGCGCGAAAATCTTTACTGCGCTTGGTGGCATGATGCTCGCGGCTGAACTTGGGCCTTAGATGGCAATACGCATCGGCAGGCGGTCTCTACACTGCGGCCGACCGGATAAGCGCGGCGCAGCAGGCATTGGCGCAACAGAATTACTATCGGGGGCCCATATCCGGCCAGCTCGATGACGACACGCGTCGCGCGCTGTTTCAGTACCAGGTGGATCGAGGCCTGAGCGCGACGGGAAATCTCGACGGCCGTACCGCGCAGGCTCTTGGAATCAATGTCGCTGCCGGTGGATCGGGTTCAACCGACGGCTCAACCCCGTCGGGGTCCGTCTTTACCACAGCGCAGGCCTCCGCCGTCCGCCGCGACGCGCAGACCATGGTCTCTCGATATCGCAGCGAGCTGACTGCGTCCGGAGTCGGTCGTCTGGATCCGGCGCGCGCGTACGCTCAGGACGATCTGGATCTGTGGTTTGCTCTGTCGGCGTTCGCGGACAACGCATCCATTTACGAGCAGATCGTGACGAGCGGCACGAATCGCGATGGCGCGGTGCTGGCGGGCCATGCGCTTGTGAACGCCGCGCGTCGGGTCGACAGCGCAATTCCTGCTGCGCGCTCTTCGGCGCAGCTGCAGAACGCATGGAATACGCTCCGTCGTCAGCTCAACATGATAGATACTTCCTACTAGCGCTTACGGCGCGTGCCTGGCCATCAGTGCACAACCTTGATGTAACCCCAGTTATCCTGCTGCTTCATCACGATCTCGTGGATACCGTCCGGCACGGTCTGCACCCCCGGAAGCAGCTGGGCCTTGACAACGTTGTTGTTTCTCAGAGCGATTGCACACACCTTGAACGCCACGTTCGGATTCTTCATGGCCTCTTTCACCTCGGCGACGTATGAGGACCGCTCCGGCATGACGAGATCGAACCCCTTCGCATACATCACGACTTCCATCTGCGCATTGGGGCTCGAAGTGCTCACCTCTTTGATCCACCGCAGCACCGCCTTCTGCTCAAGGCTGTCCCGGCTGGTGAGATCGAATACGACACGGTACGACTGGCGTTGAGCCCGGACAAAACCAAGGCTCAGCAGCGCCAGCAATCCTACGAGAAGAGTGCGTCTCATGGTGATTCCTCCGATTAGCATACGTTGCGCGAGTCCTGGATGAAAAACAAGCGCATGGAGAGAACAAGCTGATGGACGCTCAGGCGGGGCTGCCTCTTGGCGCTTAGCCCTCCGATTCGCGTCGGCCTGATCGGCTTCGGTTTCGTATCGAAAACCTTTCACGTGCCTCTTCTCCACGCCACGGACGGATACAAAATCACCGCGGTGTCGTCCAGCCGTCCCGGGGATGTCTCGGCTGTACTGGGCGATGTCGAAGTCGTGTCCGACCCGAAGGAGCTGGCGACGCATCCCAATATCGACCTCGTAGTAATCGCGAGCCCCAATGAAACGCACGCGCCGCTCGCCGAGCTGGCGATGCGCGCCGGCAACAACGTCGTGGTGGACAAACCGTTTACCATCACCGTCGCGGAAGCGCGGCATCTCGCGACTGTCGCAAAGGAGAAGGACGTCCTGCTCTCGGTGTTCCAGAACAGGCGGTGGGACAGCGATTTTCTCACCATCCAGGACGCGATACGCCGGGATCTAACGGGAAGAATTGTTCTGTTCGAATCCCGCATCGATCGCTATCGCCCGGATGTCCGCGACCGATGGCGCGAGGTTCCGGGACCGGGCGCGGGACTCCTCTACGACCTCGGTCCGCATCTCATCGATCAGACGCTGGTACTATTCGGAATTCCGGACAGCGTTCAGGCGACGCTCGCCAAGCAACGCCGCGGCGCGAGAACCGATGATTTCTTCCAGCTCGTGTTGCGGTACGGCGAAATGGTCGCCACGCTCGGTGCCGGCTCGCTCGTGTCCGGCGGTAGCCCGCGTTTCTCCGTACATGGGGAAAAGGCGAGTGTCGTGAAGCAACACCCCGATATCCAGGAGGATCAGCTGCGCGCGGGCATGGTGCCGGGCGCCGCGGACTGGGGGCTGGATCCGGACGATGCGGTGCTCTACGAGGGCGCCACCAGCGATACGCGCGCGCTCCAGGCAGCGCGTGGTGATCAGCGCGGATACTATGTCGCGTTGCGAGAAGCGCTGCACCGGCGAGTGCCGAATCCTGTTCCGCCACAGCAAGGTGCCACGGTCATGGCTATCATTGCGGCCGCTCTCCGCTCGGACGAAGAGGGGCGCCGAGTGGTGCCCGAGCTGACGAAAGAAGAGCGCGCTACGTGGGTCAATCAATTCGAGCGGGAGTAACTCCCGCGAAGCATCACGACGCCTCCGCTCCGACTGATTTCAGTCAGAGCGCTCGGTACCCGTTTCGCTGAGCTGCACTACGAGGTCCCCCCGAAATCTTCCTAGGCGGCCGGCGCCGGCGCTTCGTTGGAAATGTCCACGACGCATCGCCACACTCCGTCAGGCTCCATGCGCCAGATCGAATAGCCCCGGAGGTGGAGCGTCATCGGCGCTCCTTTTGGCCCGGGCACCGTCATTTCGTCGGTGCCGCGCATGTACGCGAGCTTCCCGTCGGGCGAAAACGTCGGCTTCTCCGACACCCAATGAATCTTGAAGCCAGGAGTCTTGAAGCTCTCGGCCACAAAATTACGAATCGCCGCTTTGCCCTCGACGATTGGCTGGCCTGGCTCGATCACGACCGCGTCGTCGGTCCAGTACGAGACGACACTGTCGACGTTTTTGCCCGCCGACGCGAGATCAGCCCATTCCGCATCGCGACGCATGAGCTTCGCGGATTCTGCCGCCGCATCGAAGGTTGGCTTGGCCGTACACGCGCTCAGCACGAACACGGCTGCGAAGATGGAAAGACTGCGCACGCTGGAGAGTGGGTTTGTCATTAGTCGCTCGTCATGATGAAGAGTGGCGCGCCGTCGAACTCGTAGATCGGGCGCAGGCGGTCGGTATTGTAGTACTTCTTTACATCCACGATTTTCTTCTCCGACGTCACGCTCGTAATCGGAACGCTGTCGTAAAAACCCTTGTGCACGCTGACGAGCCGTCCGAACTGCTTCTTAATCACCAGGTCCAGCGCCAGATTCCCGAACGCCATCGGCACGATCGAGTCGAGCGCATCCGGATCACCCGAGCGGACAAGGTAGCCCAACCGCTGGCTGACGACGTCTATCCGGCGGCCGTTATTGTATTTGGGCGAGTATTCCTTGAGCGCCGAGGCAACCTTGTCACCGATGCCACCGAGCTTCCGGTGGCCGAACATATCCGTCTCTTCGCTCTCGAAGCTCATTCCCTCCTGCGTCTTGAGAGTCGCGCCCTCCGATACGAGCACCACCGAATACTTGCTGGGATTCCTGTTGTGGTCGTACGTCATCAACTCGGTGAGATGCTCGACATCCGCCGCGTACTCGGGGATGAGGCATCGGTCGGCCGCGCCGGCCATCGTCGGCAGGAGCGCCGTGAAGCCGGCGTATCTGCCGAAGACTTCGATCACGAGAAATCTCTCATGCGAACCCGCCGACGTGCGCAGCCGGTGCGTGAGCTCGATCGTGCGCGTGACGCAGGTGCTGAAGCCGATGCAGTAGTCGGTGCCATACACGTCGTTGTCCATCGTCTTCGGGCAGGCGACGACGTTCACTCCTTCGTCGTGGAGGCGCTTGCCGTAGCTGAGCGTGTCGTCGCCACCGATCGGGATCAGCACGTCGACTCCGATGTGCTCGAGATTCCTGAGCACATCCCTGGTGAGGTCGTTGATCGGCTGGTCATAGCCGGTGAGATGCGATGGAACGCGAGCGCGCGGCAGATGGCTTGGCCGGGTGCGAGAGGTGTGGAGAAAAGTACCGCCGGTGCGGCCGGCGCGATTCACTTCGGCCTCTGTCAGATCCTGCACGCATTCTGAGTTGTCGACGCCGGCTTCACGCTTGTAGTCGACCAATCCCGCCCAGCCGCGTCGAATGCCGACGACGCGATACCCTTCGCGCAGCGCGCGAATCGTAATTGCCCTGATCGCCGGATTGAGACCGGGGACGTCGCCGCCGCCGGTGAGAATCGCGATTGTTGGTTTGTTCGCCATGCGTTGAAAATTATCGCGGATTTGGGCACTGCGCGCCGCTTTACTTGATTTTCCGCACTTCCGCGCTCCTGGAATCATGCTACCTTGGCGTCGATAACAACTTCATTCGGCCAATGGCCGGGAGGCTACACATGCATGATCTCATGACTTCAACAACGCCGCGCCGGGGCTTCCTCGGCCGCATCGCCGCTGTCGCGGCAGCTGCAGGCCTGAGCGGCATGCTCCCGTCGCCCCTCGCCGCCGAGGACGCGCCCGGCGATAGGTCGCTCGACGCCGCTCTCGACGCCTGGTTCGGGAAGATCAAGGGAAAGCACCGTATGATCTTTGACGCGCCAGAGCCGAATAGCGGCATGGTGGCCATCTGGCCCCGGATTTACCTCAACAGCATGGCTGCCACGTGGCCCGGTCAAACCACGGCCGTCGTTATCCTGCGGCACGCGGCACTCGCCCTGGCGTTGAGTGACCCCATTTGGGCCAAGTACAGTATCGGTGAAACGTTCGGGATCAAGGAGGGCGACGCCCCCGCCAAGCGGAATCCGTACGCCACCATTACCGGGCTTCCGATTCCGGGCCTGGGTATTTCCGAGCTGCTCAAGTCGGGCGTCCTCGTTGGAGCGTGTGATATCGCGCTCACGATTTACAGCAGCGGCGCGGCCAAGAAGATGGGTCTCGAGCCCGATGCAGTGAAGAGGGAGTGGATTGCTGGCCTGCTGCCTGGCGTGCAAGTCGTGCCGTCCGGTGTGCTAGGCGTCGCTCGGGCGCAGGAGCTGGGGTGCGGCTACTGCTTTGCCGGATGAGTCGAGCGTAAGGACCAGATCCCTAACTCGATCGTCATGTCGCCTATCCTCGCCGAGGTCTTCGGCACCGCGATCCTCATCGTACTCGGCGATGGCGTCGTCGCCAACGTCGTGCTCCACCGTACGAAAGGACACAACTCCGGCTGGATCGTGATCACGGCGGGGTGGGCCCTTGGCGTCACGATCGCCGTCTACTGCGTGAACAGCATCAGCGGAGCGCACCTCAATCCGGCGGTCACGATCGCACTCGCTTCCATCGGTGTTTTCGACTGGGCCAAGGTTCCCATGTACATCGTCGCCCAGATTGCCGGTGGATTCCTCGGAGGCGTCATCGTGTGGCTCGCGTATCTGCCGCACTGGAAGGTGACGCCGGATCCAGATAGCAAGCTCGCAGTATTCTCCACCACGCCCGCGATCCGTCAGCGTGGCGCCAATCTGCTCTCGGAGGTGATCGGCGGGTTCGCGCTGGTCCTCGCGCTCCTCGCGGTTCTTTCGCCCGGCAATTTCGTGCCGGGTTCGGACCTCGCGAAAGGATTCGGGCCCCTTCTCGTCGGCGCCATCGTGATGGCGATCGGTCTCTCGCTCGGCGGCCCCACCGGCTACGCGATCAATCCCGCACGGGACCTCGGGCCACGGATCGCCCACGCGGTGCTTCCCATCGCGGGTAAGGGAAGCTCCGATTGGGGGTACGCCTGGATTCCAGTCGTGGGTCCGATCGTGGGTGGAGTGCTCGGCGCGCTTGTCTATCAGGTCTTGTGGAAGTAATGGGATCGCGCGTAATGCAACTGAATGGGTGCGAGTTGTTAGTGGCGTAGGTGTGAGTTGCGGGTTCACTACCCGCTGACTTATCTCTGTTGCATTCCGGCCAACTGCTGGTGCCTTTTCGCCAAACAGTAAGGTCTGGGCGTGGTGAACTCATATTTTGATTCTATGCCTCTCACGTCTAGCACCCGTTCAGTTGCAGTCGGACCCCAGGTTGACCGAGATGCCAGATCCGGCATCGGGTCAGCTGCAGTCGGGTCCCAGGCCAATCGAGCTGCCAGGACCCGTATCGAAGCGGTCGATGTCGTCCGCGGCGTGATCATGATCATCATGGCGCTCGACCACACCAGGGATTTTTTCGGGATACCCGGACAGAATCCCACCGACCTGACCACCGCCAGTGCCGCGCTGTTCCTCACGCGCTGGATCACCTTTTTCTGCGCGCCGGTGTTCTTCCTTCTCACAGGCACGGGCGCGTACCTGTCGTTGCGGCGGAAATCGCCGGGTGAGCTGTCCCGATTCCTTTTCACGCGCGGCTCGTGGCTGATTTTCCTGGAGCTCGTGGTGATCAGGTGCCTGGGCTACCAGTTCAATTTCGACTACCGGGTGACGATGCTTCTGGTATTGTGGGCGCTTGGGTGGGCAATGATCACACTGTCACTGCTAGTCCGGCTGCCCGCGCCCGTTGTGACCGCATTTGGCGTGATCATGATCGCCGGTCACAACCTTTTGGACTCGGTCAGGTGGGCGAGCCCGCTCTGGTCAATCCTGCATTCTCCGGGCTTCGTGGTGAACAATCCGAACCACGTGGTGTTCGCGGCCTATCCGCTCATTCCCTGGATCGGCGTCACCGCCGTGGGATACGGGCTCGGACAGATCTATAGCTGGGACGTGGAACGCCGACGCGCATTTCTCCTGCGCCTCGGCATTGGGCTGACCCTGGCATTTCTCGTCATTCGCGCAATCAATATTTACGGCGACCCGTCGCGCTGGACGCATCAGAAGACGGCGCTGTTCACCGCGCTCTCGTTCCTGAACAACACCAAGTACCCCCCATCGTTGCTGTTCCTGCTGATGACGCTCGGTCCGGCAATGATTCTTCTGTGGGCAGTGGATCGCGGAACGCCGCGCGCCCTTCTTCCCGCGCTCGTGATCGGAAAGGTGCCGCTGTTCTATTACCTGTTGCATTTCGCGCTGATACACCTGCTGGCCGTCATCATCTGTTACGCGCGATACGGATCGGCTCACTGGATGTTCGAGTCGCCGGATCTCGGACACTATCCGTTCAGCCCACCGCCGGGCTGGGGATACTCGCTGCCTTTTGTGTACCTGATCTGGATTCTCGTCGTGGTCATCATGTACCCGCTGTGCAGGTGGTACGCGGCGCTCAAGCAGCGGAGGACGGATACTTGGCTGAGCTACATCTGATTTCGACTTTGCTCAGGGATCTGAACTGCAACTAAACGGAGTCATGCGATGCGCTCAGCTACGTGCTACTTCATTCTCACCAGCGTGATCAGCCTCGCAATGTCCAGCGAGATTGGAGCCCAGGCGCCGGTCGGAATCTTCGACGCGCAAACGGACGTGGGCCGCGTGAGGACTCCGGGATCCGTGTCTTACGATCCGCAGCTTCAGTCGTATGCGATTGCGGGCTCGGGCCAGAACATGTGGAACGCCCACGACGCTTTTCATTTGGTGTGGAAGCGGATGGCGGGCAACTTCATCCTCTCCACGCGGGCGCGCTTCGTTGGCGCGGGGGTCGAGCCGCATCGGAAGATCGGCTGGACCATTCGCCCCTCGCTCGATTCGAACAGCGCGCACGTCACCGCCGCATTCCACGGCGACGGACTCGCGTCGCTCCAGTTCCGTCGCACGACGGGCGGAATCACGGAAGAAGGCAGCTCGCGCGACAGTCTGCCGGGCAGCTCGTACGCCGTTCTGCAGCTCGAGCGGCGGGATGGGATCTACCTGATGTCCGTCGCGCGATTCGGCGACACACTCGTCACTCGCCAGATCGCTGACGTGTCGCTGCCTGACACTGTGTACGTCGGGCTGTTCGTGTGCGCGCACAACGACACGGTCGTCGAGCAGGCTTCGTTCAGCAACGTACGGATCACCACGCCTGCGAAGCGCGATCTCGTCGCATACCACGAGTATCTCGGCAGCAATCTCGAGGTCCTCGATCTGGCCACCGGCAATGCCACTGTCGTGCACCAGTACCACGGATCGTTTCAGGCGCCCAACTGGACTCCCGACGGCAAGGCGCTGATCTACGCGCAGGAAGGTCTCCTCTACCGATTCGATCTCGCGTCACGGGTAGCCGAGCCGATCAACACCGGTTTCGCGACGCGCAACAACAACGATCACGTTCTTTCGTTCGACGGCCGGATGCTCGGCATCAGCCACCATGCTGCGGAGGACAGCGGGGTCTCGATCGTCTATACCGTTCCGGTGACTGGCGGAACGCCGAGACGCGTGACTGCGAAGGGACCTTCGTACTTTCACGGCTGGTCACCCGACGGCCGATGGCTCGCCTACACGGGGCAGCGAAATGGAGACTACGACGTCTACAAGATTCCGGTCGATGGTGGCGAGGAAGTCCGTCTCACCTCGACGCCCGGACTGGACGACGGTCCCGAGTACACTCCCGACGGCAGGTACATCTACTTCAACTCGGTGCGTAGCGGGCGGATGCAGATCTGGAGAATGCTTCCCGACGGGAGCGAGCAGCAGCAGATCACGAACGACGGCTTCAACAACTGGTTCCCCCACATATCGCCCGACGGCAAGTGGGTCGTGTACATCGCCTTCCCGCCACCGCCTGAAGTTGCCGCGGACGATCATCCATTCTACAAGCACGTGACGCTAAGACTGATGCCCATCGGTGGCGGACCGGCGCGAGTGATCGCTTACCTGTACGGCGGCCAGGGAACGATGAACGTTCCCTCATGGTCACTAGATGGAAAACGGCTGGCGTTCGTCAGCAACTCGACGATGCCTTAGCGACGGGCGGAACGACACCGTTCCGCCACGATATGGCCCTACTTCGATACTGAATCCGCCAGCTCTTTTTTCAGGGCAGGCGCGACGCGGGTTCCAAGTAGTTCGATGGCTTGCATCAGTTTGGCATGGGGAAGCGACGCGGCGTTCATCTGAAAAGTGAAGCGCGAAACGCCACCCAGCGCTTCGCTGTGTCGAATGATCTTCTCCGCGACTTCATCCGGACTCCCGACGAGCAGCGCGCCGCGTGGACCCCTCTGCGCGTCGAACGCGGCGCGAGTGACGGGGCCCCAGCCCCGTTCCTTCCCGATATCCGTGAAGGCGCGGGCATACCCGGGAAAGAAATCATCGGCCGCCTCCTCCGTTGTCTCGGCGACATAGCCGAGCGAGTGCACGCCGACTTTGAGCTGATCGCGCGAGTGGCCCGCGCGGCGACCCGCTTCCCAGTAGAGATCGACCAGCGGACGAAAGCGGTGCGTCTCCCCGCCGATGATGGCGACCATCAAGGGGAGCCCGAGCGTACCGGCGCGAGCGAAGGATCCCGGCGTGCCGCCGACCCCAAGCCAGATCGGCAACGGATTCTGCATCGGTCTCGGATAGACGCCCTGCCCTGTGAGCGCAGGTCGATGCTTTCCGGACCACGTCACATGTTCGTTGTCACGGATCTTGAGCAGCAGATCGAGCTTCTCGGCGAACAGCGAGTCGTAGTCCACGAGCCGGAACCCGAACAGCGGAAAGGAATCGACGAACGAGCCACGTCCGACGACCATCTCCGCGCGTCCCTGGGAGATGAGATCGAGTGTCGCGAAATTCTGGAATACGCGGACGGGATCCGCCGAGCTGAGGACTGTTACAGCGCTGGTGAGGCGTATACGATTGGTTCGCGCTGCCGCCGCGGCGAGAATGACGGGAGGCGCCGAGTCGAGGAAATCCTTGCGGTGATGTTCGCCGATTCCGAAGACGTCGAGACCAACCTGATCGGCGTGCTCGATCTCCTCGATCAGGTGGCGCAGGCGTTCCGATTCACTGACGGCCCGGCTGGACTCGTTGTGCGCCGCGGCGAAGCTATCAATTCCGACTTCCACTCGGCTCCTCCGACTGTGCGAGCTCACTGATGCGCGGCATCCTGCCTTCCGTGTACAACCTGGAAAGCCGATCTCCTGCGCAGGTACCCATGGTAAAGCTCCTTCTCTCAATATAGGTTACTGATAGTAACTGTCACAACCTAAAACGCCCGTTCGCTGCAAAAAAGAAGGCACGCGAACGTGCCTGAGTCACCTCGGAGTAACCATGGCGAAGAAAGCGACAACACGCCCTTCGGACCTCGAGCATACGCCCGCCAACTGCCACGCGCGTGAGATGCTCGCGCGCGTCGGGGACAAGTGGTCGGTGTACGTCATCCACGTCCTCGGCGACGCCGGCACACTGCGCTTCAACGAGCTGCGGAACAGAGTGGACGGGATCAGTCAACGGATGTTGACGGTGACTCTTCGCGGCATGGAGCGCGACGGGCTGGTGACGCGCAAGGTTTATCCCGAAGTCCCGCCGCGCGTCGAGTACGCGCTGACACGACTCGGAAGAACCGTCCGCCAGCTGGTGCGCGGACTCGTCGATTGGTCAGGCGCGCACCTCGAGGAAGTAGACGCCGCGCGAGCAGCGTACGACGCAAGGAATCGGCGGTCTGCGAAGCCGGTCTCGGTCTCTCGCCCCGGGCCTCAGCGTCGAGCGCGCGGCTCACTTGTAGCAGTTTAGCCCGCGCACCCGTGGTCGACGACCTCACATCGGATCGGCTCGACATAACTCCCGAGGCGCTGACAAGCGCCGTCGCGGCGTCTCTCATTGCCGACCTCAATAGGGACCTCTCCGAGGCCTATCCCGAGCCGGGCACCACTCACTTCCGACTCGATCCCAATGAAGTCTCTGCCGGCAACGGAATTTTCGTCGTCGCCCGTTGGGAGGGACGTCCTGTTGGATGCGGCGCGCTGCGTTGCGTTCGTGATCCCGAGCTCACGCGCGAGCTGGGCCCGCGGGTCGGAGAGCTGAAGCGGATGTACGTCGCGCGAGACCTGAGAGGAAAACGCATCGGGCGAGCGTTGCTCGACCGTCTTGAATCGGAAGCGCGAAAACTGGGGCTCGCTCGGCTGGTGCTGGAGACCGGCAATCGCTCCCCGGAGGCGCTGGCGCTCTACAAACGCGCGGGTTTTGCTGGAATCCCCGCGTACGGGGAATATGTATCATCGCCGACGACAAGCGTCTGCCTGTCGAAAGCGCTGTAGACTCTGCGGACGGTTGCGGACCTCTCCGAACTACTCCGAACTACTCCTGACTACCGCGGACTACTCCGGACTACTGGGGACTCCCGAGGAGTTTCCGCAGTCCGCAGTTAGTCCCCCAATTCGCAGTTAGTCAGCAGTCCGCAATGCCGTTGGTCCGCAGTCCGCAGTCAGTCACTGTTGCGAGCAACCCAGGGATCGTCCGTCATCCACTTCTGATTGGGCGCGAAGAGAAACACCATACCGCCTTCGGCCAGCTCGGGGAGAACGCGACGAGCGCGGTCCTGCTCCATGGCGGGACAACCCTCACTCCGTCCGGCCTTGTTTGCCGTGACATACGGGGCGCCGTGTGCAACCACACCGCGCGCCAGAGCGTTGTCGTTGAAATTCTGTGACACGCCCTTCAGGCGGAGTCCGATGGAGCTGTAAGACCGCCCGCCGGTGTGGCCGTGGAAGCTGTACATGTTTTCGGCGAGGTACAGGCCGAGCGACGTCGCGGCACTTCCAGGAGCGTTGGAGAACCGGGTCGGAACGCCGTACTGCGTCCGCGACGACCCGCGGCCGTGGGCGACGGCGAATGGACCCTCGAGAATCTTGAGCGTCTTCATGTCGAACACATATCCGCGGGGCTCGGTGCTCGGCAGGCCGTAATCGACGAAGTACAGAACCGGTTTCTTCACTTCATTGGGGTGCGCCGCCATATAGGCGAAATAGCTGCGAAACGCGGATTCGAGCGCCTTTGGATGACTCAAGGGCCGCACGGCGGCCGCCAGGGCGCGAACCGCGGCAGTGCTCTTCGCCAAAAGACCGTCCACTGGCGTCTCTTTGACTCTTGTCGGAGGCCGATTCGCCGCCATCAGTGGTGCTGCGCCGAGGAGGCCAGTGCCGTGCGAGTCGGCGCCGGGAACGAGACGGGCTCCTGCCAGGATCAGGGCGAAAGCGCCGATTACTCCGTGCTTCAGATAATTGCGCTGTTCCACGCTCGCTCCATCGACCTGTATACGTGACAGACTGCAGGAGCAGACTAGACGGCTCCTGAAAAAGGTTTTTCGAGTTCTACCTATGTGACTCCCCAAGCATACGGTTGGAAACGCGAACCGGCGTCATTTTTCTTGTGATTGAGTCGTCTATTCCGGTCGAGCCCAGAATACCACTCATTCGCATAATGCCAAAAATCTCCAAGAGGAACGCGCTCCTAGCGTTAGGCGGGGCGGCCATAATCCCCTGCCTTGCTCTCGCATGCAAGGTTGCTACTCCAGAGTCGGGTCCGAGAACACCTGGGACGATGAGCGACACCCGGCATGTGGTTGCTGGCTGGGAGCCCATGCCTTTGCGCGGAGACTCGTTAAATCAGCGGGAAAAGCCGAGATCTGCAGCCGAAGACAGTGCTTATTGGTTGGCTCTAACGTCGCTCGCATTACCCAACGACACCAACACGAAACCGGTCAAGCTAGCTCCGACGGACGAAACCGATGTTACGAATTTGCAGGGTTCCAGCATGCGTTTGGGTAGAGACGCGGATGCGGACGCCGGCAGATCGGTATTCTCAGTCGACTTTACCCGCTATTCGTCCGGAGCTTTGATCATGACGTTGGAGAGGTCGCCCGTGGGGCAAGCGGCTGAAAATCTCTCCGAAGTCAAACCGAGCGATAGCATTGCTGTGGCCGGACTCGGTCTGACTGAACGGGTTGGGTCCGAATGCAGGCTCGGCTCACGCAGGCGAAATGAGCTCCTAATGGGTGTGGTGCCGGATAGCACCCGAATGCACTGGATGCGTCCGCGTCTTGCCTGGCTGGTCGATACCGTCGCCGCCCGCTTTCGCCGAATTCGTCCCGATTCAGTCTCCTGCCTCCTATGGGAAGATCCTGACTAGGCTGAAGGGCCTCCTCGACCCTCGATGCGTCGCGGTTACTGCCGCGATTATCGCCTGCGTCAGCAAGACCGACTCGACCAAAGTATCAGCGAGTGGGGACACCGTTCGCGGCCAACGTGTGGTCGCTTCTGTCGACTCTCTAGCGGTATCCCCTCTGCTCGTTTCCGGAGATTCTGCGCCCGGATCACCTGTTGTCGTCTCCGAAGGCTCTATACCGAGAGGGCCCAAACCGATGGTACGTCTTGTCGATTTCGTCGTACCCGGGATCATGGAGGATCCCGTGGCGAAGATAGAGGTCACGACTGGACGCGGCGTTGATACGATCCCGGGGCTAACGACCGTATTTACCCCAATCGTTACCGACGACGGGCTGATTCACGGGCTTGCAATGATACCGGCAAGAGTAGGGGAAAACGGATATGACTACGATCCGCTCACCAGAAAGCTCACCGTATTTCCGCTCCCAGCCGAGGTGAGCGGCTTCTTTCACGAGACGGAACTAAGCAGCGATGCGAAGTACGTCGCCTATGTTGCGCACGTTCAATCGGGTCAGACCTGGGCGGTAATACGTTCATGGCCAGGCATGACCGTGGTTGCGCAGACTTCGCCTTCAGAAGGCTACCCCTCCGATGTCAGTTTTGATGAGATCAAGTGGCGGTCACCGAGTCACTTCCACATCTCTTATCGAATTAACTCTGGCTCGTCGATCGTTGTCGAAGCCGACACGCGGAGCGGAACTATAAAAATCGATACAGTCTCCGCTCCGCAGAACTAGTCCTCCACGAATGCCTTGAGTCGAGCCAAAGCCTGATCCCAATGCTCGGAAACGACGTCAGCGTATTCTCTGACTTGCCGGATCGGCGTGGGATCGAACTCGAACAGGTTCTCGCGGCCGGCGCGAATGCTGTGCACGATTTTGGCTCGTTCCAGCACGCGTAGATGCTTGGTGACAGCCTGCCGCGTTAGCCGCGTGCCTTCGGTGAGCTGGGCGATGGAGCGGTGCTCGCCTTCGGAGAGTTTTTCGACGATGGCCAGCCTCGTTTCATCGGCCAGCGCCGCGAAGATCGGCGCGTACGTCCGGCGCCGGGGAACCGCGCTACTCGTTTTTCGCGACATGGCGTTCGATGTTCTTGATCTGTGACGTCCAGCCAGCATCGTCCATACGGAAGGCCTCCTCGCGGCGGTTGGCGGGGATCTTGTCGAATCCAGACTCCGTCACCACAAGCAGGGTGCCGGTCGCGATCTTTTCCAGGCGGAACTCGACGAGCGTGGGAGTTTCCTTCGAATAATCCACGTTCGGATCCATGGCATACGGGTGCCACGTGTACGAGAAAAGACACTCGGGTTGAAGCTCTTTGACGGCCACCTCCAATTTCAGGTGCTCGTACTTGGGGTTAGCCATCTTGCCGTTCGTGACTCGACCAGGCACGAACGGCCCGTCCAGCTTAACCCCAAACCATTGGCCGAATTCCCGGTAGTCCGTAATTGCGCGCCAGACGCGTGATACCGGTGCCTTCAGCTCTATACTCTTTTCGATCCGATCCTGCATAGGTAACCTCCAGGTTGCATATTGGTGTGGGGACAATATGGCAACCTTTTGGTTGCATGTCAAGGGCGGCATCAGGCTCGCCTTCGTTCAGCACCTACCGAATTTTCCGGCGGGCAGGCAATTTTTCGAGATGTTCATCCACGCTGTGTATTTCTGGCTGCGCCAGAATTTGAAGCCCGCCGAACGCGAGCGATTCGCCGCTGGTCTACGCTCGCTTCGCGCGATCGAGGGCATCCGGGACGGCTACATCGGAGTGCCAGCACCGACCGACCGGCCGGTAATCGAGCGCGGTTATTCGAGCTCGCTGGTGCTCATCTTCCCGAATCAGGCGGCGCACGACGCCTATCAGGTGCATCCCGTCCACGATCGTTTCCGCGAAGAATGTGGCGGATTCTGGACCACGGTGCGAATCTTCGACTCCGTCACCCAATAGCAGCACCGGCCCCAACCAGGTAAGCGCAGAATGTCCATGATTCGCTCCGCCCTTCCCCGCGTTTCGTGCGCGGTGGTGTTGCTGCTCGCGTCCAGCCTCGGTGCGCAGACCAGACCCGGTGTCACCGCCGAGGTTCAGGCGACGTACCCGGGATCCGAGGCTCTCTACCTGGATCTGCACCGGCATCCGGAGCTCTCATTTCATGAAACGCAGACCGCCGCCAGACTGGCGACCGAATTACGCCAGCTCGGTTACGAAGTCACCACGGGAGTTGGACGCCTCGGCGTCGTCGGAGTTCTGAAGAATGGCGCCGGGCCGACCGTGCTGCTGCGAACGGAGCTCGATGCGCTACCTGTGACGGAGAACACCGGACTGCCGTTCGCCAGCACCGTGCGCACCAAGGACGACGCCGGCAACGATGTCGGCGTGATGCACGCGTGCGGCCATGACGCTCATATGGCGGCGTGGGCAGGCACCGCCCGCATAATGGCGACGAATCGTGGGGCCTGGCGCGGGACACTGGTGCTGATCGGACAGCCCGCTGAAGAAATAGTTTCGGGCGCCAAAGCAATGATCGCTGATGGCCTGTTGACCCGATTTCCTCGACCGGATTTCGCGCTCGCCGTGCACGACGACGCGCGTCTCCCCTCCGGCATTGTTGGCTACCATCCGGGCCCGCTCCTCGCCAACGGAGACGCGGTGACTATCACGATCTTCGGTCGCGGGGGACACGGCGCGCGTCCGGAGACTACAGTTGATCCGATCGTCATCGCCGCCCGCACCGTGCTCGCTCTCCAGACCATCGTCTCGCGGGAGATCTCGCCCTTCGATCCAGCCGTCATCACCGTCGGCGCGATTCACGGCGGAACGAAGAACAACATCATTCCCGATGAGGTAAAGCTCCTGCTCACGGTCCGCTCGTTCACGACTCCCGTGCGCCAGCATCTGCTGGCCAGTATCCAGCGCATCGCCAAGGCGGAGGCGGCGGCCGCGGGCGCACCGCGTGAACCGCTGTTCGAGTATGGAGCGCCAGCCACCGCGTTGGTCAACGATACGGCGTTGACTCAGCGCGTGGGCGCTGCGCTGGTGCGTGAGCTCGGGCCGGCACGAGCAAAGGACTCGCCCCCGGAAATGGTCAGCGAAGACTTTTCCGAGTTTCAGCTCGCCGGCATCCCCACGCTGATGCTCCGCGTGGGGGCCGTCGAGCCAACCAAGTTCGACGCGGCAATGAAATCCGGGACGCTGCTTCCGTCACTTCATTCGTCGCAATTCTCGCCCGACCGCGAGCCGACGATCAAGACGGCGATGATGGCGGAAGTCATTGCCTTGCGGGAGCTCATGCCGTCGCAGCGAGCTCGTTAGACTCCGCCGTCGTCGGATCGATAATCGTCGCCACCTCGAGCACGCGGTCGGCAGGGAATCCTCCGAGCCTCGCGTGCTCGCGAATTATGTCAGCGTTGGGAGCGATGTAAACGCAGGTGATCTTGTCCTCGGTCACATAGCTTTGCACCCACTGAATACTGGGGCCCAGCTGCTTCAACACTGAGCATGACTTCTGCGCGATTCCCTTCATGTCCGCGGCGGAGATTGCCGCCGCGTTCGGGATCTCGCGTTCGATGATGTATTTCGGCATTGGATTTATCCGGTTAATTGTGGGATTTCACTAGTGGGTCATCACAGCAGCGTCGGTGGCATTCTCGCACGTCACCTTCGGGTTCCAGCTCGCGAACATTCCGCTCGGGTTATCCTTCCACACCCACGCGTGCAGTCCCCACAGATTGAACGTATCGTTCTGCTTGAACCGCTGACCGAACAGCACCGGCGGCTCCGACTCGCGGCTGTGCTCGGTGTACGGGATGATGTATTCCACGGCGACCAGACGCAAGCGTCCATTCTTTTCCGGCTCGTACAGCAGCAGCTCCGGCTTGTCAACGCTCACTGTGCCGTTGATCAGATCGGTGTTGCCGTAGTGGAAGCCCATTCCGCCCGCGCCGCCCGCATCCGTCATGCATCCCGTGATCCGCGTTTTCCATCCGGCGGCAGTCGCGTTGTCGAATTGCTGGAAAGAGGCTGTCACCTGGCGCAGAAGCGCCAGTTCCTTGTTGACGTCTGCCCCGAGCGACGCGTTCGCGGTCGGTGCGTTAAATCGGGCGACGGATTCGGTGGGGGTCTGCGCGCCGCCGCATCCGCCCAGGATTGCGACTCCGGCAAGCAGGTGTACTGTTCGTCTCATTGTGGCCTCGTGTGATGGAAGTGATCTTCTAACCACGCGCAACATGAGAAGGGACGGTTAACTGCTTCTTGCCCCCGGAGTTAGCCAAGAATTAGCTGGCAGACCAAGACGATGATCACTGTCCAACTGCTCGGCGGCGCCTACCTGCGTTCCGGAGATGCCCCCCTCAACGGACCACCGGCCCAGCGCCACCGCATCGCCCTTCTGACGCTTATCGTCTCGGCCTGGCCGCAGCCGCTGCCCCGCGACCGGGCGATGGCGCTCCTCTGGCCCGAGCGGGACACAGCCAACGCGCGCCGGCTTCTCAACCTCGCCGTGCACGTCCTGCGCGCTGCCCTCGGCGAGGACGCGATCGCCTCGACCGGCGATGGACTGCTGCTGAACCCATCCCGCCTGACGTGCGATCTGCACGAGCTGCGCACGGCCATCGCGGCGGACGCACCGGAACGCATTGCGCGCCTCTATACCGGTTCGCTGCTGGATGGATTTCACCTCGATGACTCGACCGACTTCGGCTACTGGCTCGATGAACGGCGAAGCGAGCTCTCACACGCGTATGTCGACGCTCTGCGCGCGCTGGCCGAGCGACAGAAGCAATCGGGAGACGTGCACGGGAGAATTGGTACTTGTCGTCGTCTCGTCGCCGCTGACCCACACTCGGCCGTGTATGCGCGGGATTTGATGCACGCGCTCGACGCGGCGGGCGACCGGGCTGGCGCGATCCAGCACGCAAGCGAGCATGCGCAGCGCCTGCGCTCGGAGTTGGACCTCGAGCCAGATCCTGAATTGATGGCGCTGGCGAAACAGCTGCGCAACGCGCCAGCGAGGCGTCAGCCAGCGGCGACCCTTGTGGACGACGCTCCATTGCCATCGGTTGCGGTGTTGCCGTTCCTCAATCTCAGCGCCGACGCGGAGAACGAGTATTTCGCGGACGGAATTACGGAGGATGTCATCGCGCATCTTTCCAAGATTCAGGCGCTCAGGGTGATCTCTCGCACGTCGGTGATGCCGTTCAAGCACCGACAACGCAGCTCGAAGGAGATCGGCTCTACGCTGGGCGCCACCGCACTGCTCGATGGAAGCATTCGACACGTGGGAGACCGGGTACGCATCGTTGCGAAGCTGATCGATGTCCGGACCGACAAGCATCTATGGGCAGAGACGTACGACAGACAGCTGACGGACATCTTCGCGATCCAGACAGATGTCGCACTGCAGATTGCCGCCGCGCTCAAGGCCGAGCTCTCCCCGTCCGAGCGCACTCGAGTGCGGAAGGAGCCGACGAAAGATCTGCAGGCCTACCAGCTATTTCTTCAGGGCCGGCAGTGGTTCATCAAGTACACGCCGCAGGCCTACGAGCGCGCGATCGAGTATTTCGATCGTGCGATCGCGCGCGACCCTTCGTTTGCGCTCGCCTTCGCGAACCTGGCCATGATTTACACCGAGCTGGCTGAGATGGGAATGACAGCGCCCGGCGTCGCCTATCAACGCGCGGCGGAAGCTTCAGCGAATGCGCTCAGGCTCGATCCGGAGCTGGGGGAGGCGCATTGCACCCTGGGCTACCTGAAGGGTGTCCGAGAGTTCGACTGGTTGGGCGCGGAGCGGGAATTCAAACGCGCCTTGGAGCTGAGCCCGAGCGGGGCCGACGCTTACGATTATTACGGACGCCTGTGCGCGGGACTCGGTCGCTACGACGAGGCGATCGCGCTTCAGCATCGCGCCCAGGAGCTTGACCCACTGGCTCACCGAATGGATGGTGTCACGACACTGATACGCGCCGGCCGGTACGATCAGGCCGTCACCGAGGGTAAGGACGCCGCTGAGCTCGACCCAGGTTACGATCGCGCTCGGGCAACACTCGGGTGGGCCTACTTCCTCACTGGAATGCACAGCGAGGGTTTGATCGAATTGGAAGCAGCGGTGTCGGTCTCCGGACGAAACCCGATGTGGTTGGGCCAACTTGGTCAGGCTTACGCAATGGCGGGCAGCGCGGATAAAGCGCGCGATATACTTCGAGAGCTCGAGGAGAGGGCGAAGACCGCATTCGTCTCGCCCTATCACTTCGCCTACGTTTACACTGGCCTCGGCGAGTATGATCGGGCTCTGGATTTGCTGGAGCGCGCGGTGGCGGAACGGACCGGGCCGGTGTACAGCATCAAGGGGTCGTTCCTGCTGAAGCCTTTGCACACACATCCACGATTTCGGGCGCTTCTGCGACAGATGAAACTGGAATAATGGCTTCGAAGCGGTGATTGCTCTTCTACTCATACTCCACTCTCCCGGAGGTATTCGTGGACCGACGTGAATTTCTCGCGGCTACCGCCCTCACCGCGTTTTCACCGCGGACGAATTTCGACGCCTCGGGCCAAACCGCGTTCCGTCAGTACTTCGAGCTGCGGCGCTACCACCTGCTCCCCGGCCCGAAGCAGCGTGAGTTCACCGACTTTATTGGCAATGCAGCAATTCCCGCAATGAATCGAGCGGGAGTCGTCAAAGTCGGGGCATTCACGGTGGTGTACGGCGAGAACGAGCCGTCACTGCTTCTCGTCCTCTCCCATCAGACGCTGGATAGTGTGGTTTCTCTGCGCGACCGTCTCGCCGCTGACGCGGAGTATGTTCGCGCCGGCGCGGCGATACTCGACGCGCCAATGTCGAATCCGGCGTTTGTCCGCGCCGAGAGCAGCCTGTTGCGGGCCTTCGACGCGATGCCGACTCTGGAAGCGCCGGGCTCCGCTGGCACGGCAGGATCCCGCATCTTCGAGCTCCGGACGTATGAGAGTCACAGTGACCGGGCGGCGCTCAACAAGCTGAAAATGTTCAACGCGGGCGAGGTGCCGATCTTTCGTAGGGCGGGTCTCTCGCCCGTCTTCTTCGGCGAGACGGTCATAGGAGCGAAGATGCCCAGCCTTACCTACATGCTCGCTTTCCCGGACATGGCAACGCGCGACGCGGCGTGGGCGAAATTCAGCCAGGACCCCGAGTGGAAGAGCCTCTCCGGCGACGCGCTGTATCGCGACAACGTCTCGGCCATCTCGGATATCATCCTTCAGCCGACACCCTACTCGCAGATCTGAGCCCAACAGTCCGAGGCGGCCGATGCCTAACGAATGTCGCAATTAAGAAGCATTTTTGCCGTGACAGGAGAGGTCACAATGACCGAAAAAGGAATGGTCGAGCCGGATACCCTCGACGCGCTAATCGACATCGACGCGGCCATGAGCGACCGCCAATTCAAGCGTAAGCTCGAATCCTATCGCGCGGAACGAGACTTCTACAAGCATCTCACGACGCTCAGCACCGCGTCCGTTGTGCTGATCGCGACGTTTCTGGTCAAGGTGTTCCCCAACCCGGAGTGGAAGGAATTGGTGGACGTATCGCTGAGCGGGTTTGCAGTCTCCGTGGTTGGATGCGCCGTCATGTACGCGCTCGCCGTCCTCGACACGGACTCCGAGCTGAGTCTCCATGCGCAAATGCCGACGCGCTGGGTGGGGTGGCTTCCGATAACCGCAGGACTCGGCGGCTTTTTCGTGGGGATAGCATCTCTCGCGGCTTTCGCGATCCACAATCTTTCCTGATCCCACTGCGAAACAAAATCCCGGCCCTGGCGCTCAAGCTCGACGCCAGGGACGGGGATTTGTCGTTGAAACGTGGGTAAATGCGACTCAGTAAGCGCCGCGCGTCAGGGAACCGGCGTCAGCGACGTGCCATACTTGGTGTTGATCACGCCGATGAGATCGTTGGCGATCAACTTATGGACGGCCAGCGCGGGATGCACGCCATCGAGCGACATCCCCGAGCCGAAAGGCGCGGTGGGGCTCGCGTAATTGGGCGTCGACCGTATGACCGTTCCCGCTGCCTTCTGCGTCGTCAGCAGCGTGTTCGGATCGTAAAACGCGAAGCCGATACTGTTCGCTTTGGTCTGGAGGTACGTGTTGTACCCGCTGACGATCGCGTTGATGGTCGCCTGCTCGGTCGGATCCAGAATGAGGATATCACCGATCGGCGCGGGTAGTGTGCCGCTGGCGCCGCCTGGAACGCAGGCAACGATCGGCGGATGCGCGCCAACGCGAATCTGGTGCGCCAGGAAAGTGTTGATCAACGAAGTGGCGCCAGCGCCACCAGCAGTGCAGCTCGGATCGAGCGTCGTCGTCGTTCCGGCCTGCGCGTCAAAGCCGGCCTTGAAGACCGGATTCGACATCGCCGCCGCCGCGAACATGATCGGGTGAGTCGTCGGCAGAACGTTGGCCATGATCACACCCTTCACATTCGGCGCGCCGGCGAGAAGCTGAGCGATCGTCTTGTCGTAGTTGGCGGTAAAGGTTGCCACCGGCGTGATGCCGGCCAGCGCGGCCGTGCGTCCATCCTGAACCGCAAAGCTCAGGTAGTCATTGCCGATGATCCCGATACTCACGAACGTCGGGTTCGCATCGAGCGCCCGCTGAACCTGTGTCTTTCCCCCGAGAATGAACGTCGTCAGCGCGTTCGAGAACGGCGTTCCATTGACGGCCGTCGGATCATACGAGCTCGCGCCCGGAACGGCGACGTTGTTCAGGATGTCCGTTATCGAGCTGGTGGAGCGAAGGGCGCACGGCGGAGCGCCGGTGGGACGGGCCTGCGTGTTGAAGTTGATGATCGGCGCCGGACAGCCGGGCTTCGCCAGCGACGCGTAGTGGTACTGCGTCCCCATCCTGCTCGCGAGCAGAAATGCGTAGCTCTGTCGCTGGGTGGAGTCTACGATACCACCGCTCTGGAAGCCGGCGGTGATGCTGTTCCCGAGGGCGACGTAGCTCTTGAAGATGTCTCCGCCGACCGGTGTCGTGGGGCCAAGGAGCTTCTTGTCAGAGCTGCAGGCTGCAAGCGCCATGACGGCGCCGACGGCCGCCACGCGGATGAGAGTAGTCATTTTAACCATCATTGATTCTCCGAGCGTGGGCTAGAAGGTGGCTTTCAGGCTGAGCGAAAAGATGTTCGCGCTCAAGGTGTAGAAGCCGCTGTTGAGGGCGAGGGCCTGCGCGGTAGTCGTTCCGGCGGCGCGCTCATCGATGCGGCCGCGGTGGCCGGAAGTAAAGATATGCGCGTACGTAGCGTCGAGTGCGAACCGCCCCATCAGCGGGATACCCGCACCGAACATGGCATAACCGCGGTCCATCTCCGGAAGAAGAGGTGTGACCGTCTCATCAGGGGCTGCTGCCGACGCGGCGGCGAGACCGCCGCGCAGAGCGAATCCGCCCATCGTGCGATGCTCGACTCCGAAGCGAATCGAGGAGGTGTTGTTGTAATCCTCCTGGATCACCTTGGATGGTGCACTGCCCGCGAACGTTACCGGCAGTTTCTGGAATGATCTCCAGCCAACGTAAGCGTAGTCGAGGCTCACAGTTGTCCGCTCGAGACCAGTGTATGCGAACCCGACCTGGACCTGCGCCGGGTGGCGGATCTTGGTGCTGGCCTTCTGCGCGGTGAGCGCTCCGCCCGCGGCAAACTGGCTGGCGACCAACGCGTCGACAGGCGTACCCGCCGGAAGATTGAACGGGTTTTGCGGGGCAAGCACGAGCCCGGTCGGGCGCTGCTCGAACGTCGCGTCGGCGTTGTCGTATTTGAAGGTGAGCTGTGAGAGAAAGCGCGCGCCCATCTCCCAGGTCGGATTGAGTTTGCCATGCACTCCAACTGTTACCCCGAAGGCGTTGCCTGATCCCTTGAGGCGAACGCGGGCGAATTCCGTGCGGGCCGCAATACCGAGCTGCCCGAAGGTGGGACCGCCGGCTGACGTCGGCACTCCAGCGAGGTCAATCGCCTGGATCAATTCGACCGAAGAATGTCCATAGATCGGACCCCCGCCGATGGACCAGTTGTCGTTCAGCTGGAAAGCGATGTTCGGCTGCACGTAAATCGTTTGCAGCGATGCCTTCTTTGCGGAGAACCGGCCCGGGAAATCGTCAGCCCATTGCGACGTCAATCCATAGGGAACGTAAGCGCCGATTCCAAAGGCCAGCCTTCCGGCGCCGCGATAGTTCACGAAAACGTGCGGCACGACAGCGTTGGGAACATCGCTGTTGTACGTCGTAAAGCTCGTGTCGCGGGTGAAGTCGCCGTTGATCGCGATGATCGCGGCGCCACCATAGAATGAGAACCCGGGAGTCTTGGGCAGCGAGCCAGGATTCCAGTAGATGCTCGACGCGTCGTCGCATGGGACGGCGGTCGTGGCGAATCCGCGGGCAAGTGCGCAGGACCCGATCTCGTTGAGCCCGAATGCCTGGGCTCCGGCCGAGGCTGGCAGTCCGAGCACGGCGAGGGCGAATGTGAACAGTAAAGTACGCGGGAACGTCATCTCAATCCTCCTGTGAGCTCCTTTGAGGTCCGAAGGGAGGACCGAACGTAAGAACGCCGGTCTGGCGAGTCGGTTCATCGTTTGTGTCGGTGGGAAGAAAAGTCGAATCAGGGAGGGCCTAATATAGGATGCGAGAGCGCACCTGTCGCTACCCATCTCCCAATTTCATGCGGGGGTCGCCCCAAGCGCCGGCTAGCGGCTACTTCACCCCCAATCACACTACCAGGCGCACGATGTCAGACCCGCCCAAAGATCAAAGCTAGAACTTGAAGATCCGCCCGAGTGCCTTGCTGATTTTCTTGCCGAAATCGTTCTGCCAATCGCGCTGATTCGGCCAGTCCGGATTCTGTTCGTCACCCGAGTCCGGTCCATGATTCGGGCACTGCACCGTCGGCTCGGTGCCGGGCTTGTAGTATTCGTTCCTCGACACCGGGCACCACTCCGTCGCGAGATATCCCGTCGTCGGATCGATGACTCGCATTGTCATCCCCGGCGGCGGATTCCACGCCTTTAGCGGCGATGCCTCACGCCAGCCATTCAGATAGAACTCGGCCCATGCTGGCGCGGCGAGCCGTCCGCCCGATGCGTCGCCTGAGATCGGTGCCGGAGTGTCGAAGCCGAACCAGAAACCTGCGACGATCGTCGGCGTGTAGCCGACGAACCAGACATCGGTGCCGCTGTTCGTAGTTCCGGTTTTGCCGGCGACCAGTCCGCGCACTCCGTAGCTGCGTATTGCTTTGCCGGTTCCGTAGTCGATGACCGACTGCAGCATGGAGGTGACCTGATAGGCGTCGCGCGGATCCATCACTGACGTCCCCGTTCCCTCCTCCTGCACCCACAATTGGGTTCCATCGGCGGACTCTATACTCCTCACCAGCCTTGGCTTCACTCTGAATCCGCCATTCGCGAATGGGGCGTACGCGGTTACCAATTCGATCGGGGTGACTTCGACAGAGCCGAGCGCCATTGAAGGAACGTTCGGCAACGGGCTGATGATTCCATTCTTGTGCGCGACGTCGATGATTCTTGGGATCCCGACCGCCTGACTCACGCGAACCGTCGCTCCGTTCGCCGAGTTGATCAGGGCTTTTCGGAAGGTGATGCGCCCGGCGTACTCGTCGTTGTAGTTGGACGGCGACCAGACATTCCGTCCCTGAATTACATCGATTGGATCGTCGTCCACTTCCGAGGAAGGCGTGTAGCCGGCTGCCATTGCCGCGGCATATACGAATGGCTTGAACGCGGAACCTGGCTGACGATGCGCGAGCAGAGCACGATTGAACGTGCCACGCTCGTATTTCCGCCCGCCGCTCAGCGCGCGGATGTCGCCGTTGCGCGGGTCTATCGCCACCATCGCTCCCTGGACCAGGGCGCGCCGGCCTGTCTCCGATTGGATCGCTGACGCCTGCCGGCGAACGGCGCGATCGGCGGCGATCTGCGCGTTACGATCGAGTGTCGTGCGCACGGTCAAGTCGATGATGTCGAGGGTTCCGCCCTGGATGATCGAGTCCACTTTCGCGCGAACCGCATCGAGTGCATACGAATCGTTCGGATCAGTGGGCCTGAATTCGTCGCGGGCAATTTTCAGCGACTGCGCCTGCAATCCGGCGAGCCTGCCCGCTGAGACGTATCCCTGCTGAACCATCAGGGTGAGCACGAGGTTGCGCCGAGTGAGGGCGCGATCCGGATGGCGTCGCGGGGTGTACGCGGAGGGCGCTTTGGGCAGCGCCGCCAGCATTGCTGCCTGTGGCAGGTTGATCTGATTGACGCTGCGGCCGAAGAGATCTCTGCTCGCTGCTTCGACTCCGTAAACGCCGTTACCCATGTAGATGACGTTGAAGTAGAGCTCGAGAATCTGCTGCTTGGTAAGCGAGTGCTCGATGAGACGAGAGAGTCTGAGCTCTGTGAGCTTCTGCCGCAGCGACCGCGCCGGATACTTGCGAACGGCAAACGTGTTGCGCGCCACCTGCATCGTTATGGTGCTGAATCCTTCGCGCGTGCGCCCGGCGCGAATGTTCGTGACTATGGCGCGGAAGAATCCGCGCCAGTCGAGACCGCCGTGCTGGTAGAATCGTCTGTCTTCGGTGGCGATGAACGCCTGCTGGACGAATTCGGGAACCGCGCTCAACGGAACATTTACGCGCCGGACGGTTTCCAACCGTCCCATGAGCCGATTATAGCGGTCCAGAATGCGGCCGCCCTGATCAGGCTGGAAGGTTTGGATGGCGCGAGCCGTTGGGCAACCGTCGAAACCGCAGGTGCCCAGCCAGAGATCGGTGAAATAAACCGTTAGAATACTTATTGCGAGTAAGCCGAGCAGGATTGCTCGTCGTCTCGTTTTTATCTCTTGCAACAGTCGGGAAAAATGTATCGTTATATCCTCGTTTTGATCCTTCTCGCCGCGACCGCCTGCAAGGGCGGGCCTAACTCAGCCTCCGCCGCGAGCAGTAATAATGCCGCCTCGGGCCCCGCTGTGGGCGCGCTCGACCGCACCGCGCAACCATCAAACACCGCCGGCGTCCTCGCGGGTCCCACACCCACTACGGATGGGGGTAACGGGAGTTCCGCGCAGGGTGCTCCGAACCCCAATCGGGCTCCCAACGAGATGGGACGGATCATGGTGCTCGAATATCACCTGATCACCGACCACAACGGAGATTACGCGCGCGAGCGCGGCCAGTTCCGGAAGGACCTGGAGCTGCTCTACAATCGCGGGTACCGGCCAGTGAACATGTCCGACGTGCTCGACAAGAAGCTGAATCTGCCGCGCGGATTGTCGCCCGTCGTGTTCGTGTTCGACGACGCATCGCCGGAGCAGTTCCGCTACATCGACAACAACGGCAAGCTGGAGATCGATCCGACGAGCGGTATGGGAATCTGGCTCGATTTCAGGAAGTCGCATCCCGACTGGAACAACAAGGCGGTGTACTGTCTGCTCTCCGGCGCTTCGGCGGGACACAACTTCTTCGGCGATCGCGGCGTCCAGGGACAGAAATCCAACTGGCGCTTGCAGAAAGTAAAATGGCTCGCCGACAACGGTTTCGAGCTATGCGACCATACGCTGTGGCACGCGCAGCTGAGCAAATATCCCGACGCATTCGTGCAGGAGCAGATCGCGCGCAACGCGCTGGCGATCGATTCAGCGGTGCCGGGATACAAGATCAGATCGATGGCGCTGCCGCAGGGACTGTGGCCGAAGAACCGCGCGCTGGCGAGCAAAGGGAACTGGACGAACCCCAAGACCGGCAAGACAGTGAGCTACGATTGGCCGGTGGTGTTCGAGGTCGCTGGTGGGCCGATGCGCAGCCCGTACGATTCGGCGTTCAACCCGGGCATGACCCCGCGCATCCAGGTGATCGGGAACGCGATCGAGTCCATGATCAACAAGCTCGAGGCGAGCGGCAACATGTACGTCTCGGACGGGAACGCGTCAGTCATCGCCAAGCCTGCGGCTCGTTCTACTGGAGCGACCGCTGGTACGAAGCTTTGAGCTTATAGCCGCATCCTGGTGGCACAGCGCGAGCTGAAAACTCAGTCAAGGCGTTCGCTCTTTTTCAAATCAGAACTTCCACCCCTTGAGCGTCCTGATCGCCTTCTCCAGCGCGCTCCGCTGATCGGCGTGCTGAGCCCTGGTGAGAAGATCCTCGTACGTCTCGATCGCCAGATCCACCGACTCGTAATCGTGCTCGGCGCCGGCCAGGCTCGCGGCGTTATCGGCGAGGTTTGCCTTCGCCAGGTCGTCCGTGAGGAACCTTTTTGACACCTGCTGCCAGCGCGCCACGCGCTCTCTCGGGTTGGACTCGGCCAGCGCCCACAGGTGCCACGCTGCGCGGTTGTCTGCATCGGACGCGATCGCCCGCGAAGCGAGATCGCCGACGACTTCCGGCCCCGCGCCGATCAGCCAGTAGTGGTTGGCAAGCGCAACGAGCGCCTTCGCGTCGTCGGGGCGCTCAGCCACCGCGCTCTCGAGTGCGGGCGTTGGATCAACAGGTTCTTCGTTTTGCTGGGACGCGTGCGGCTCATTCATGCGTCAATAAGCTAACGGGAGTCTCAATTCCGATCATCCAGGACGCTGGACAACCCGTGCGCTGCGCCCTACCATTCACTTGTTGCTGGACAATTCCGATGGTCGATAGTACCATTCTTGCACGAGCGCAGCGCTGGTAGCGCGCCATTCCAAACAGAATGAGGGTTCCGGATTTCGCGTGAGTTATGTCCGCGGTCCCCGTGAGCCATTCGAGTAGCACTTTTCTTCTCAGCCACACCACAACTGCATGAGCGAACCCCGACGTCCTTTTCGTCGCGGCCGGCGCAGCCGTCCGTCCGGCAATCAACCAGTCTCTCCCGAATCCTACGGTGATGCCGATCCGTATCTGGAGCCAATGGATCCTTCGACACCTACACCCGATGCCGCGCAGATTCCTGATGCGCGCGACAATATGACTTCACCCGCAATTCCGTCTTCCGCACCTTTGTCCCCCTCCCAAGCTCCCGATGCTCCTGAGTCTGCGGCCGGGGCGAGCTCCGAATCGAACTCGGCTCCGCCGGCTGCTCCTCCCGCGAATGGATCGGGCGATTCTGGCGGGCAGCAACAGCAGTACAATCCGCAGACAACGGGTGGCGGGCAGCAGCGCGATGGCAACCAGCAGCAGCGTCAATCCGGTGAGCGCGATCATCGTCACAACGGACGACGCGGCCGCAATCAGCGTGGACGTGGAAGACAGCGACAACAGCAGGGACAACAGCCGAACGCGCCGCGCCCCGAACAGGCTTCGCGCGCACCGGTGGCTCCCGTCGTTCCCGATGGAGAGACCACTGGCTGGTTCGATCCGCAGCGAGAGGGCGGTTTCATCCGCCGCGCCGCGAACAGCTATCTCGCCGAGCCGGGCGACGCGTACTTGCCTACGAATGTCATGCGGCAGTTCATGCTGCGCCGCTGCGACCAGGTGCTCGCGACGACGGGACACGATCATCGCAATCGCATAGTCGTGGTCGACGTCAAGGAGATCAACGGCGCCAGTCCGGACGAAGCGGCACGTCGCCCAGATTTCGGATCGCTCATCGCTTCGTATCCGGAGCGAAAGCTCAAGCTCGAAACAGGCCGGCCCGCCAAGGGCGGACCCGAGCTGACACGCAGGGCAATAGATCTCATCGCGCCCATTGGGTACGGCCAGCGCGCGCTGATCGTGGCCCCCGCGCGCGCCGGCAAAACCATGCTGCTCCAGGCGATCGTCGAGGGCGTGGCGATCAATCATCCGCAGGCAGCACTCCTGGTTCTGCTCGTCGACGAGCGCCCCGAGGAAGTCAGCGAAATGATCACCTGGGGCTATGGCGAGGTTGTTGCCTCCAGCTTCGACATGCCCGCGGTTCGCCACACGGACGTGACCGAGATGGTACTGGAGCGGGCTCGCCGACTCGTGGAGCTAGGCAAGGATGTCGTCATCGTATTGGACTCGATCACGCGTATGGCACGCGCCTACAACACCGTCGAGCGCGGCACGGGCCGTACCTTGTCCGGCGGTCTCGATTCCTCCGCGATGGCCAAGCCCAAGGCCTTCTTCGGATCCGCGCGCTCGGTCGCACCGGAACACGGCGGGGGGTCGCTGACTATAATTGCCACCGCCCTCGTCGAAACGGGATCGCGGATGGACGACGTCATCTTCGAGGAATTCAAGGGCACTGGCAACTGCGAGATCAAGCTCGATCGCTCACTTTCAGAGAAACGGATCTTTCCCGCAATCGATGTCTCAACCAGCGGCACGCGTCGTGAAGACAAGCTCTTCCGTCCCGATCAGCTAGAACATGTTTACACACTCAGACGCGGCCTTCAGCAAATGCCATCCAGTTCGGCAATGGAGTGGCTCATCAAGCGCATCGCGGCCACACCAGGCAACGACGCCCTGCTGGAAGGTCTATAGCCCGTCTCGCTCCATGCGCACGCACGTCTGTTCACTGCTCGCCGGCGCGCTCTTACTCGTTCCGGCAGCGCTCACTTCCCAGGAATCGGTACTCAAGGGACCCAGTCATCCCGAGGTAGTGAACCTCACGCTCAAGGGCGTGAAGGCGATGAAGGCGGCGGATCTCCTTCCCAGCATCTACACCACGGCGTCGTACTGCAACAGCTTCATCCTCAAGCCGTTCTGCTTGATCAGCAAGTCGAGATATTTCTACACGAAAAAATATCTCGACCACAAGGAGCTCGAGCGGGACGTCCTTCGCATCCGCATTTTCTACTGGAAGCGAGGCTATCGTGAGACAGAGGTCGACACCGCGGTAGTCGCGCGTGGATCCAATAAGGTGGGCGTCACTTTCTTCATCAAGGAAGGGCCGCCCATTCTGGTCTCGAATGTCGTGGTGAATCAGACCTCACCACTGCTGTCACAACGCGAGATCAACAGGCGGCTGTCAATCGCGAAGGGCGGGCCGCTCAATCTGATCAGGGTGGATTCCTCCCGCTACTTCCTGCAGGGAAGCCTGTTCGACAAGGGATACGCCGACGCCGAAGTGGATACGGCGATTGTCGTCGACAGCGCCGCGCACACCGCCGAAGTGAGCTTCACTCTCAATCCGAAGTACAAGACGACGGTTGAGGACATCGTCATCACCGGCAACGAAGGCGTGAACTCACGCACGATCAGGAAGTCCCTCACCTTCCACGTCGGCGACATCTTCAAGCGCTCGGAGATCCTGCGCAGCCAGAGAGCGTTGTACGAGTCGAATCTCTTCCGCCGAGCGGCCATCGAGCCGAGGCCGCCCATCGACATCGCGACGCCGGATTCGGCGAAGGTGGTCGTCGTCACCGTGCAGGAAGCGCCGCCGCGCGAAGCGCGTCTGAGCGCCGGATTCAACACCATCGACTTTTTCCAGGTCGAAGGCCGCTACACCCATTACAACTTTCTGGGCGCCGCCCGCAGGCTGGCCATTCAGGGCGTGATTGGAAACCTGCTCGCCAGCTCGCTCAACGGACGCGGCATTTTTCACAACGCCTCGGTGCCTCAGACCAGCAGTCTCGGGCGGTACTTCGCTCCCACCTATAACGCGAGCATCGATCTGAGAGAGCCCTGGTTTGGCTCGCCGCACAACGAGCTTGCGCTGAGCGTGTTCTCCCACCGTCGGAGCGCTCCCGGGATTTACATCGACCGCGGTTACGGGACGAGTCTCACGTTCACGCGGGAATTCGCGGAGCGCGCGCCGACGAGCGCCAACTATCGGTTCGAGATCAGCAAGGTAGATGCGGGCGACGTTTATTTCTGCATCAACTACGGAGTGTGCGACCTGCCGACGCTCGACGCACTGCGCGGAAACCAGAAGCTGTCTCCGTTCGCGATCACGTCGACGATCGATCGCACCAACGACCCGTTCTCGCCGACGACGGGATTCCGCGCCAACGGAAGCGTTGAACACGCTTCCTCGTTTACTCTCTCTGACTTCCGCTACAACCGGGCGACGATCGACGGCGCTGCATTCATGCCGGTGAGAAAGCGCGGCTCGATCGGCGCGCACGCACGAATTGGCTGGGTGAATTCGCTCGGGAGCACCGCCCAGGCGGTTGGCGTTTCCACCTCGATCGGTGGCGGCGTCCTGCACCCCAGAAAAAGGTTTTACGCCGGCGGCTCGCACTCGGTGCGCGGGTTCGGCGAGAATCAGCTCGGACCGCGCGTGCTCACTATCCCGATAGCGGCCCTTCAATCGCACGACACGTTGAACGTGGCATGTACGTCGGGAACCGACGTCACCGCCTGCGATCCCAATGCTGGCAACCTCAAGGATCGTGATTTCGAGCCGCGGCCGCTGGGCGGCAACTTCGTGGTCGAGGGCAGCGTGGAGGCCCGCTTCCCGGTGTGGCAGCAGCTCGTTGGCGCTGTCTTCGTCGACGCGGGAATGGTAAGCCAGAGGACCAATCCCGCCCTGGCCAAGAAGGCGACGGCGGTAACCCCGGGGTTCGGGTTCCGATACCGCTCCCCTGTAGGCCCCATTCGTGCCGATATAGGGTTCAATCCCGGGAGAACTGAGTCCCTGCCGGTTGTAACCGAGAACACCGTAAATGGCCAGAAGACGCTCGTCACCCTACAACAGCGCCGCCTCTACTCTCCCACCAACGGGCACGGCATCCTCGGCAGGATGGTCCTTCACCTCTCCATCGGCGAAGCTTTCTAATGCGTAGGTGGGTGGCGCGCCTCCTCGCAGCAATCGCGGTGGTGGCACTGCTGCTGGTCGCGGCAACGCTTCTCGTCACCAACAGCAACTGGGGACGCGAGCGCGTGCGCCGGTACGTCCTCGGAATCGTGCAGAGGAACAGTCACGGCATCGTGCACATCGGCAGCATGAGCGGAAATCTTCTGAGCGGATTCACACTTCACGATGTCGTGATCACCGACAGCTCTCGCGCGCCATTCCTGAAAGCCGACGAGATCTGGGCCAAGTACAGCCTGGGAACTCTGCGCGGAAGGAAGATCGAATTTTCCGAGGTTCGTCTCGTCAAGCCGGTAATAGTGCTCGACGAGCAGCCCGGGGGAAAGTGGAACTACGACAGGATTTTTCCGCGCGACACGACGACACCATCGGGTCCGAAGAAGACCGGCTGGGGAACGTGGATCCGCTTCAGCGATGTCACGATGCTCGACGGCGATGTCACGGTTCGCTCACCCTGGAATCCGGATCCGACCCTGACGCCGGCCGAGCAGAATGACGCGGTGCGCCGCGCATTCGGACCGTCGGGAAGGCTGGCACTGGTCAGGGGCCCCAGGGGATATCAGAAGGTTTCGAGCTTTCACAAGATCAATGGATTATTTCCGCTGGTACGGCTCGAGGATCCTGCTTACAAGACCCGCCTGATCGACGTCTCCGCGCTGAAGATGATCGCCGAGCCGTTTCGACCACCCGTCGCCGACGTACGGGGACTCACCGGAACGTTCGAGTTCACCGGAGATTCAGTGTGGTGGAAAGGCGCACGTGCCGCGTTCCCGGAAACACGCGTCTCCGGTGATGGTCGCTATTACTTCGGCAACGGCGACCTGCATCTGCGCCTGCACGGCGATCCGGTAAATCCAGCCGACCTCCGCTGGGCGATGATCCAGCTCCCGGAGCAAGGATCCGGCAAGCTGGACTTCGGCCTCGATTGGACCGGAAAGAAGAGCGTGTACCTCGCCAGAAACATGGACGTCACCCTCGTCAAGTCACACGTCACGGGTCAGATCGAAGTGGCTGTTACTGATACACTCGCCTACAAGAATTCTGATCTTCACTTCAACAACCTCGACACTCAGCTACTGACACAGCTCTTCCCGGCAATGAAGTTCCCGCGGCCTCTCGTTCTCACGGGACAGGCGAAGTTCGACGGAGGAGAGCACTCGCTTCAGATCGACGGCGATGTCACGGTTGACGACAGGCTCTCGGGCCGCAGCCGGCTGATAGGAAAGGGCTTGATGGGTCTGGCCCTCGGAATCTTCAATGCCCGTGATCTTCGCGTGCGAATGGCACCGTTGCAGATGGGGCTCGCCAAAGCGATCGCGCCATCGATCAAGATCGGCGGCACGCTGACCGGACTCGTGACGCTCAACGGCACCACCGCGGGCATCATGACCGCTCAGGGTGACGTGACGCACGTCGAGCGTGGCTCGATCTCACGGGCGGCGGGCCGCGCTGCCATGCGAGTGAAAGGCCTTCCCTGGTACGACGTCGACGCTCGCATGCACCCGCTCTCGCTCGTAACGCTTGGCCGATTCATGCCGACCGTGGGCCTGAGAGGTAGCGCTAGCGGTCCGATGAAGCTCAAAGGTCCGATCAACGATCTTGCGATCAACACTCAGCTCACGTTCCCCGACGGTGGCTTTCTCGACCTGCGGGGCACGATGGATATCGCCAGCAAGACCACTGGCTACAACCTCGACTTCGTTACACGCCTCTTCAACGCCAACGCCGTAGTCGCGAGAGCGCCGACGACATCGCTGAACTCGGTGGGATCAGCGCGCGGACGCGGATTCGACCCCGCGACAATGCAGGCGCAGCTGACCGCGAGCGTAAGCTCCTCGACCGTCGACACGTTGTCGGTAGATCGTGCGAATGTGAAGCTGGCAGCCGCCAATGGCATGGCGCGCATCGATACGCTGGCGGTGGAGCTGCCACAGGGAATCGTGGAAGCGAAGGGCACTTTCGGGCTCGCGCCCGGAAGCACCGGCACCCTCAGCTATCACGTCGCGATCGATTCGCTTTCGCGCATCGCGGGCCTGATCTCCAGAGATACCGGCGTGGTGAATCCACGACCAGGGATTTTGTCCAGCCGCATCGCGCGCGCGAAAGCCGATTCGGCGAGAGTTGCGCGCGCCACCGAAGTCGAGCGCGCGGTGACGGGGAGAAAGCTTCCGACGTTTGCCGTCGACACTCCGAAGACTGTGCGCAAGAACGAGCTCTCCGGCTCTGCGCAGGCGGACGGCGTAGCGACGGGCAACATCAGGACTTTCAGTCTCAAGGGGACTGCTTCGGGCTCCAACATCGTCGCGCGCGGAAACACGATCGGCTCGTTCGTCGCCGACTACGACTGGATCAATGCACGAACTCCACAGTCACAGGTGAGGGTGAACGCGAAGGCGATAGAGCTGAACGCGGCAGGATTCAGCCTCGACACTGTCGCGGCAAAGCTCACCTATCAGAAGCCGAACGGAACGCTTCAGATACTGGTCAGCGAGGAGAATTCACAGAAGTACACCGCCGAAGCCGCGTTCACCCTCAACAAGATCAGAAACGAGCTTCATCTCAATACCCTGAGGATGCAGTTCGACACCAGCAGTGTGTGGGCAAGCACTCATGCCGCGGCGGTTCACTGGGGACAAGCAGGCATAGATGTCGACAGCCTCGAGCTGCGGAATGGAGCAACCGGCCGAATCTTCGTCAATGGCCAGCTGCCGAAGCAGGGTAGCGCCAATCTGGACATCGCGGTCGACAACCTGAACATCGGCGACGTCACCGCGCTGCTGCAGAGCAGCATCAACGCAAAAGGACTCATCTCGTTCAATGTGCATGGAACCGGGACTCTCGATAATCCTTCGTTCAAGGGAGCGTTCGGCGGCACCAGCCTGTTGTACAACGGCACCGCGCTGCCCGAGCTGCACGGCAACCTGCAGTACGCCAATCAGACGCTCACGGGACGTGCAGAAGCAATGCGCGCGGGGCAACCGCCATTCCTCGTAGCAGAAGGCACGGTTCCAATCAATCTCGCGCTGTCCGGCGTGACGGGTTCACGGTTTCCTGCCGACAGACAGATTGCTCTCAACATCACCGCCGACAGCCTGCCGCTGGACATGATGCCGCAGCTCAGCGACTACTTCTCCAACGTGCACGGCCGGGCGAGCGGCTCGTTCAAGCTGGCTGGCAGTATCAACAAGCCTCAGCTCACGGGTCAGTTCCAGATGCACGAGGGCCGGGCGCGCGCGGTTCTGGCTGGCATCAATCTCAATCAGATCGAAGCGTCGATCCGGATGTTGGGCGATACAATCGTCATCGACTCGATCGCCGCCAACAACAAGGGGCGCATCCTTCTCACCGGCGGAATCGGACTGAGACCGCTGACCGCACCGAGCTTCGATCTCAAGCTGTTCACGTCGGGCGCGCAGGTGCTCAACAACGATCGTGGCCAGCTGGTCGTGGGAGCCAACCTGGCGATGGTCGGCCCGTTCAAGGGCGCCCACGTGACCGGCGACGTGCGCATCCGGCAGGGCGTGATCTACATCCCTCCGTCGGACAACAAGAATCTCGTTGGAGCGGGCGATCCGGCGCTCTTCAACGTCCTGGACACGGCGGTGATGTCGAGCAAGGAGCTCTTTCCCAGCCAGTCGCCGCTGCTCGCGAACCTTTTAATGGATGTGAATCTGCGCATCGATCATGACGTCTTCGTCCGCTCCCGCGAGGCCAACATCGAGATCTACAGCGATGAAGCCCTCGGCGTGCACGTCAATCGCGCCAAGGAGACGCTGGTCCTCGACGGCGTAATCCTGACCGAGCGCGGAGAGTACGTGTTCATGACGCGCAGGTTCACGATCAAGCGCGGGTCGGCGACCTTCATCAACTCGACGGAGCTGAATCCGATTCTGCAGGCGACGGGTGGCTACGAAGTGAGGCAGCCGAGCCGCGAGGCGATCAACATTCAGATCGCTGTCGGAGGGACGCTGAGAAATCCGAACATCTCGCTCACGAGCGATGCGCAGCCGCCAATCCCGCAGAGCGACCTGCTCAGTTATCTCGCGTTCGGTCAGTCATCGAGCTCGCTCATCCAGCTCGAGGGCACCGGACTCACCAACGGCGGTGGTGGAACCAATCTGGTGGGCGCTGGCGCCGCGCTGGCGAGCCGCCAGCTCGCGGGTGTGGCACTTGGTGTCGCTGCCGACCAGATCGCCGGCAGCGCGGCCCGCTCGCTTGGCGCGGACGTGTTCACGATCACCCCGGCAGACGTGCAGACCGATGTCGGCAACTTCCTTCGCGCGACGCAGTTCGAGTTCGGGAAGTACGTCAAGTCGCACACTTTCGTCGCGGTGAAATCACCGCTCGATCCTAAGGCGCTGGTCCGCCCGGGCGTGCAGGTGGTGCACCGATTCGGAGGCCTGCGAGGCTATCGTCTCGAGACCGGGGTGGATACCCGCTACATCCTTCGAGAGCCGACTCTCTCGAGAGACCAGAACATCGCGACGACCAGCGCGTTCGGGGCGTTTCTTATTAGGGAGTGGCGCTTCTAGGCGTACCTGCAACTGAACGGGTGCGAGTGCCAGCATCCTGGTTGACCCGGGATCAAGAGCAACCGAACGGGTGCATGCCATCCCGACTTACGGAGATGCCAGGCCGTTCAGTTGCTTCTAGCTCACCAGAATTGTACCGTTGGCCTATGTGCGGCCGCGCGACGGTGATCAATCCCGACGGAATAACGGAAAAAGTCTACGGCTTTACCCGGAAGTTCGTGCCGAGCGACTGGAAGCCGCGTTACAACCTGAATCCGCACGAGGATATCCCGGCGGTCTACTACGATCCGTTCCTTCGCGAAAAGGTCCTCCGGACGATGCACTGGAACCTCATCCCGTCTAAGCTGGAGAGCAGGGACAAAGTCGTGGCGTTCGATTCCCAGTACTCGACCTTCAACGCGAGAATCGAGACAGTCGACTCGGCGCCGACCTTTCAGCAGTCGTGGCGCAGCCAGCGCTGCCTGGTCGTGGTGGATGGCATCATCGAATGGGTCGGAGAGAGGCGACGCAAAATTCCGCACCTCATTCGACACAGGGATCGGATTCCATTCGCGATGGCAGGCCTATGGAGTCGCTGGATGGATAGCGCTAGCGGCGAAGAGCTGTGGTCGTGCACGGTCATCGTCAAGGACGCCGACGACTGGTACACCCGGTTTCACGACCGGATGGCGGTGCTCCTTGCGCCGGAATCCCACGAACAGTGGCTCGATCCGCAGCGGAAACGCGGCCAGCTCGATCTCCTCAAGACCTCCGCGTCCCGCAAGGAGGGCGAGCTCGAATTCTTTCCAATCTCAAAGCTCGTCAACAACGCGCGCAACGACTCGCCCGAGGTTCTCGAGCAGACTGAGTATCCGAACCCGGAGGCGGACGCCGAGTTGCTACTGGACCTGTAGCTTCCCGCCGTATTCGTCCCACAGCGTCGCCATTGCGCGCATTCCGAGTCTGAAGTTCTCGTCGCTCATCCATTCGTCCGGCGCGTGCGCGTTCTCGCCCGGAAGACCGAAGCCGACCAGAAGCACTGGCACCCCTAGTATCTTCTCGAAATCTCCGACGACGGGGATCGATCCGCCTTCGCCAGTGATCACGGGCTCCTTCCCGAATGCAGCGCGCAGCGCTCTCCGCGCGGCGTCGAAGATCGGTCCATTGAGCTCGGCCCGCCACGGACGGCCGCCGTGCAGCGCATCGACGCGCGCCTTCACACCCTTCGGCGCAACCTTCGCCACGTGGGCTTTCAATAATTTCTCGATGTCGGCAGGGTCCTGATCTGGAACCAGACGGCAGCTGACCTTCGCCATCGCCTTCGCGGGCAGAACC
This sequence comes from Gemmatimonadales bacterium, assembly GCA_038227135.1. GTDB lineage: Bacteria > Gemmatimonadota > Gemmatimonadetes > Gemmatimonadales > Gemmatimonadaceae > UBA4720. Next base: position 27,028 of record JBBRQC010000013.1, on the reverse strand, counting down.
GTCTTGGCTCCCTCACCTGTGTAGCCGCTCAGCAACCCGTTCACCTCGCACGTCGGACGAATCCACAACTTCTCGAGCGTCGTATATCCTTTTTCGCCGCCGAGTGCGTCGACGCCAGTCTCTTCCATGAGCGTCTTCTCGTCGTAGGGGAGCGAACGCATCTGCTCACGAACCTTCGGATCCCAGTCGCGCACCTTGTCGTAGAAGCCGGGGATCGCGATTCGACCGCTTTCGTCGTGGAACGTCGCCAGAATCCGCGCTAGAGCCATCGCCGGATTCACGATCGCGCCCCCGTAGCTTCCCGAGTGCAGATCGCTCGACGGTCCCTGGACGTTGATCTCGAAGTAGCCGAGCCCGCGCAATGACGACAGGATCGATGGCAGTCCCGGCGCGAACATCGCCGAATCCGAGATCACGACGGCGTCAGCCTTGAGGAGGCTCTTCTGCTCCTCGACGAATGCCGCCAGGTTGTCGCTGCCGATCTCTTCCTCGCCTTCGGCGATCACCACGACGTTCACCGGGAGTTTCTTGCGTACCGCCAGGTGGGCTTCGAGCGCCTTTATGTGGAGGAAGAGCTGACCTTTGTCGTCCACTGATCCACGCGCAAAGATGTTTCCATTCCGCACGGTCGGCTCGAAAGGCGGAGACGTCCACAAATCGAGCGGCTCGGCCGGCTGCACGTCGTAGTGCCCGTAGATGAGAACAGTGGGCGCTCCCGGAGCCTTCCTCCACTCGCCAACGACGATCGGGTGCCCAGCGGTAGGATAGATCCTGGCCGGCACCCCGATCTTGTCGAGTGAATTCTTCACCCATTCGGCCGCGCGTTTGGTGTCAGCGTTGTGTTCCGATTTCGCGCTCACGCTCGGAATGCGAAGAAACTCGAACAGCTCGTCGTGGATCCGCGAGTCGTTCTTGCGGAAAAAGGCCTCCAGATCTGACGGGATCGTCCCAGGAGTCCCGACCGCGGTATTTGAGTTTTTCATGCTCGAAGATTCATTGGTGTCATCGTCTTCAGAAAAGAGGTGCGACCAGCAAGCCGGGTCACCCATTGCGGGCAATCGCGCCCGCCGCCGCCATACCCGCAAAGGTGGCCATGACACACAGCAACACGCTTCCCGTAATGTACGTCGCGGCGCGAGCGTATTCGCCGCCTTCGATCAGACCAACCGTCTCGAAGCTGAAAGTTGAAAACGTCGTAAAGCCGCCACAGAAACCGACGACGAGAAGCGCGCGCAGCTCGGCGGAGGTCTGCATGTTCAGCAAGAAGCGCACGAATACGCCAATCAGAAAGCAACCGACGACGTTCACGAAAAAGGTTCCTATCGGAAACCCGCTCGCGCTGGTGCGTTGGATAGCCCCGCCGACGAGGTATCGCAGCAGCGATCCCGCTGCCCCGCCCAACGCAATCAGAAAAAGAATCATCGAGGACCGAGTTTAGGGGGTGTCGCCGAACATGAATATTCCGCTCTCGGCGATTCGTCGCAATTCCGGTGACATTCGGAGCCGGTCTGAAACAAAAAAACTCCCGCTCCGGCTTGCGCCGAGCAGGAGTCATCAACCGCCGATTCTCCAGCGGTATTTGAGGGCGAACTCCATCGCCACAGTGTACTGACCTAAGGCTACAAGAGAGAGCGGACCCGGTCAAGACAGTTCGCGGCTGATACCTTGCAGATTGGTGTCCTCGGCTCGGCATTTTTCACATTCTCACTGATGGTCTCGAATGAGTCCTACGCGGTTCCGTCCCCGCCGCCGACCGCGCGGTCTAGAATCGCACACGGTGCTCCTGATCAGCGTCTCGACCGCGGCGATCGCGGCCTGTGCGAAGGTCGGCGAGGATGTATTCAATCAGGAGGCGGGTCCGTTTGACGAGCCCATCCGCAAATGGGTCCTGGCGCACCAAGCTCCGGCCGTGCGAGACACCTTTCTCGTCATCACGCGTGTCGCTGCACCGTCGGTGATCATTCCATGCACGGCCGCACTGGCAGCGTGGCTTTGGTCGAAGCGTGGGTTGTCCATAGCGGGCGCCGTAGTGATGTCGCCGGCCGTGGCGCTGGCGATCTTCTCTTCCGTCAAGCGCATCTATCGACGGAAGCGACCGCAAGGCGGTGCGCGCCTTCACGAGCTGACATACGCGTTTCCGAGTGGCCACGCGGCTGCAGCGGCCGCGGTTTTCGGTACGGCATCCTATGTCCTGTGGCGGGAAGACATGCTGTCTCGGGGGGTCGCCGAGGCTTTCGCTGGCATAGGTGCACTGCTTGTCGGCGCGAGTAGAGTCTATCTCGATGTGCACTGGACGACGGACGTCCTCGGTGGATGGGCCGTTGGCAGCCTGGTCGCAGCGCTGAGCGCGGCAGTTTACGAGCGAGTCCGTACAAAGACACGCCTGGGTACCTGAGCACCATGCCCAACCGGCTCGCCAGGGAAACAAGCCCCTACCTCCTCCAGCACGCCGACAATCCGGTGGACTGGTATCCGTGGGGATCTGAAGCGCTCGACAGGGCAAAGAGCGAGGACAGGCCTATCCTCCTCAGCATCGGCTACGCCGCGTGTCACTGGTGCCACGTGATGGCCCACGAGTCGTTCGAGGACGAGGACACGGCACGCCTGATGAACGAGAAGTTCGTCAACATCAAGGTAGATCGCGAAGAGCGTCCGGACATTGACGGGATCTACATGCAGGCCGTGCAGGCGATGACAGGACACGGTGGCTGGCCGATGACGATGTTTCTGCTGCCCGACGGGAGCCCGTTCTTCGGCGGCACCTACTACCCGCCGGACGATCGCCAGGGACTGCCCTCGTTCCGCCGTGTTCTCGAATCTGTGAGCGATGCCTACACGAAGAGGCGCCCCCAGGTCGCCGAGACCGCGGGTCAGCTGAAGGAGATCTTCGAGACCAACAAGGTCAGAGCGCAAAGTGAGGGAACGCTCTCGCCGAAGCTGCTCGAGACAGCATATCGCTCCCTACTCCAGAAGTACGATGAGCGGAACGGGGGCTTCGGCACCGCGCCCAAGTTTCCGTCGACAATGGCGCTCGATTTTCTGCTCAGATACTGGAAGCGGTCAGGCACCGCGCACGCCCTCGACATCGTCACCAATTCTTTCCAGAAGATGGCGCGCGGCGGCATCTACGATCAGGTGGGCGGCGGATTCGCGCGCTACTCGGTCGATGCGTCGTGGCTCGTCCCGCACTTCGAAAAAATGCTTTACGACAACGGCCTTCTCGTTCGACTTGGGGCGAGCATATGGCAGGCAACGAAGAACGAGGAGGTACGGAGAGTCACCATCGAGACCGCCGAATGGGTCGCACGCGAGATGACTTCGCCCGAAGGCGGCTTTTATTCATCGCTCGACGCCGACAGCGAAGGACATGAAGGAAAGTTCTACGTCTGGACCGAGGAGGAGCTCGACTCTCTACTCGGCGCCGATGCGCGTGTCTTCAAGGTGTATTATGGTGTTGCTCGCGAAGGAAACTTCGAGGGCAAGAACATTCTGTTCGTCCGCACGGATCCCGGCTTTGCCGCCAGGCGCGCCGGTGTGGACGAGGAGACACTGGCCGCCGTCCTGGCGCGCGCCAGACGGGTCCTGTACGACGCACGCGCCAGGAGGGTCTGGCCCGGGCGCGACGAGAAAATCCTGGCTTCGTGGAACGGCCTCATGCTGCGCGGAGTCGCGACGGCTGCACGCGTCTTCGATCGCAAGGATTTCCGGGATCTCGCTGTGCGAAACGCCGACTTCCTGTTCACCACCATGATGAGCAAGGGACGGGTGATGCGGTCCCACAAGGAGGGCGTCACCCGAATCGGTGGATTCCTCGAGGATCACGCCTCTGCAGCCCTCGGTTTTCTCGCCGTCTACGAGCTCACGTTCGACCAGCGCTGGGTCGAGCGCGCTGAGGAAATTGCGCGCGCAATGGTCGAGTGGTTCTGGGATGATACTGTCGGTGCGTTCTTCGACACCGCAAAGGATGCGGAACAGCTAATCGCCCGGCCGCGCGATGTCACCGACAATGCAACTCCGTCGGGCACTTCGCTGGCTATCGAGCTGCTGTTCCATTTGTCGGAGCTGCAGCAGAACACCGAATTCCGCCGGCGCGCTGCTTTCTCGCTGGAATCGCTCGCGGACACGATGACGAGGTATCCGACCGCGTTTGGTCATTTGCTGGGATGCGCGGACATGGAGGTGAATGGAGCCGTCGAGGTCGCACTGGTCGGAGACATTCGGAGTGCACCGTTCAAGGCCCTGGAGAGAGTTGTAGCCGAACGGTACGTTCCAGCGCTCGTTCTGGCCGGGGGAGCCCCGACGTCCAGCTCGTCGGCGAAGCTTCTCAATGATCGGCCGCTCATCAACGCGCAGCCCACGGCGTATGTATGTCGCGCCTACACCTGTGACAAACCGGTGACGGAGTCGCAGGCACTTTCGACTCAATTGGAAACCGCAGCGAACATCACAACTACCACGTCCGAGTGACTGAGCAAAATCCGTCTTTCACCCGCGGGATATTCGCGGGTGTCGTACTCGACTCGCTCCTCTTCCCTTATCCGCGCCCCCTCGACGAACGGAATCCTGACGAGGCGCGGACGGTCCGCCGGCTGATCAAGGAGCTGCGACGGCTGGAAGGTGACGTCATTGATTCCGCGAAGTTCGATGACGAGGAGACGATTCCCGAGAACGTCATCCGGGCATTCGCCGATATCGGGATGCTGGGACTCACCATCCCCAGGAAGTACGGCGGGCTCGAGTTGTCATCGTCGGCATATGCCAGGGTGTTCGAGACCCTCTCGATGATCGACGCGTCGCTGGCCGTTCTCGTGGGCGTCCACTGTGGCCTCGGGTCGAAAGCCATTGTGCTGCACGGAAGCGATGAACAGAAGGAACGCTATCTGCCGCGCCTCGCTCGGGGCGATTTCCTCGCCGCCTATGCTCTGACGGAGCCCGAGATCGGCTCCGATGCGCAGAACATCAAGACGACGGCGACACTGGCTCCGGATGGTTCGCACTGGCGCCTCAATGGCCGGAAGATCTGGATCGGCAACGGCCATCGCGCCGGGGTGATCGCTACTTTCGCGCAGGCGTTCGTACAGCGTCGTGGTGAGATGACCCAGCGCATGACGGCGTTTCTGATCCGCCCTGACATGCCCGGGTTCCGCGTAGTCGGCACGGTGCGCAAGCTCGGAATTCGTGGCTCGACCCAGACCGAGCTCAGTTACGATGGGTTGCAGGTGCCGGCAGACCATCTGCTCGGCAGCCTTGGCAGGGGTTTCAGCGTGGCGGTTCACGTGCTGAATGCCGGGAGACTCACCCTCGCGGCCGGCTGCACCGGCGGCACCAAGCGCACGCTCAAGGAGATGACAGCGTACGCCGAGCAGCGGGTGCAGTTCGGTCATCCACTCGCTGATTTCGAGATCACGCAGCGAAAGCTCTCCAGAATTGCGAGCGACATTTACGCGTCCGACGCGATGCTGGGCGTTCTCGCGGCTCTGGTCGATCGCGGCGACAACGATTTCTCACTCGAGGCGGCGAGCGCCAAGGTCTTTGCGAGCGAGATGGTATGGCGCGCAGCTGACGATATGGTGCAGCTGGCCGGTGGCCGGGGATACGTCAAACCATATCCGTACGAGAGGATGCTTCGAGATTCGCGTATCAATCGCATATTCGAGGGCGCCAACGAGGTACTGCGACTTTTCATCGCTCTGAACGGAGTCCAGGCTCCGGCGGAAGCTCTCAAGGAAATTGGCTCCGCGCTACGGCGTCCCTTGCGCAATCTCGGGTTGCTCAGCGGATACGCGACCTCGCGGGTGAAGCTGAGGCTGGGCCAGACGTCGACGCTGGACATCGACGTCCACGATCGCCTCAAGAAGCACAAGGAGTATTTCGAGAAGCACGTAGCCGAGCTCGGCTCCGGCACTGACCGGGCGATCGTGCGCCATCGGGAGAAAATCGTCGACCGGCAGCTGGTACTGGAGCGTTTGGCGAACATGGCGATCGATCTGTTCGCAACGGCGTCGGTGATTGCGCGGACCCAGAGCCTGATCGACGAGCGCGGGCTGGAAGCCTGCGAAAAAGAGATCGCGCTATGCGATCTGTTCTGCATCGAGGCGGGCCGCCGTTTCCGAGCGAATCGCAACCGGCTCGACGGGCGGGAGGAAGATGTGGACGAATCCCGTCGCGGTATCGCGGCGGCCGTCCGCAGCGGCGAAGGCTACTTCGTCACCGACGCAATACTGGACGAGTAGCCGCGCGCCGGTTTGTGGCGCTTCCGGGGCGAAAAGCAACTATCCCGCGTCGCCCAGCGTAGGAACGAACTGAGGCGCGCGCCGGTGCCTGGTGGATTGCTCGTAGGCGTACGCCAGCTTGATCAGGGTGGGTTCGCTGTACGCGCGCCCGAAGAACGAGATGCCCACTGGCAACCCGTGTGACAACCCGGCGGGCACGTTGATGTTCGGGTAGCCAGCCACCGCCGCCGGCGTCGAGCTCGCCCCGGTAAAATGATCGCCGTTGATCAGATCCGTGGGCCACGCCGGGCTCCCCGTCGGCGCCACGATTGCATCGAGCTTGTACTTGTCCATCGTTGCATCGATGCCATCTGTTCGCGACAGCTTCAGATTGCTGGCGAGTGCGTCGAGGTATTTCTTCTCGGTGAGCGGTCCTTTTGCCTGCGCCTGGATCATTATCTCCTGTCCGAAGAACGGCATTTCCTGGTCCTTGTGCGCTTCGTTGTAGGCGATGATGTCCTGCAGCGATTTCATCGGCGCCTTGGGGCCGAGTGAGGCAAGGTAGTTGTTCAGATCTGCCTTGAACTCGTAGAGGAGCACTTCGAATTCGCTGTCGTCGAACTTGCCGGCCGTCTCGATGTTGGCGGGATCGACGATCACCGCGCCTTTCGCTTTCATGGCTTCGATCGCATCGTTGACGAGCTTGTCCGTGACGTCGCTGTAGCCGAAGAACTTGGCTCGCGCGACGCCGATCCTTGCCCCCCGCAACCCATTGGGATCGAGAAACCTGGTGTAGTCCCCTTGACCACGTGCGCCGCTCGCCGATGTCGCGGAATCCCGCGAGTCGACTCCCGCCAAAACTCCGAGCAGGATCGCCGCGTCGCGGACTGTGCGCGCCATTGGACCGGCGGTATCCTGACTGTGCGCGATCGGGATGATTCCCGCGCGACTCACAAGGCCAAGTGTCGGCTTGATCCCCACGATTCCGTTGACCGACGACGGGCACACAATCGAGCCGTCGGTCTCCGTTCCAATACCAACAGCGCACATGTTCGCGGAGACGGCGGCTCCGGTACCCGAGCTCGAGCCGCACGGGTTTCGATCGAGTACGTAAGGGTTCTTCGCCTGCCCGCCGCGACCGCTCCAGCCGCTCGATGAGTGCGTCGACCGGAAATTTGCCCATTCGCTGAGATTCGTCTTTCCGAGCAGGATCGCGCCGGCCGCCCGAAGCTTCGCCGCGACGGTGGCGTCCTGAAGCGCAATGGATCCCGCGAGGGCGTACGACCCGGCGGTCGTCGTCATCCGGTCGGCGGTGTCGATGTTGTCCTTGATCAGGATCGGAATTCCATGCAGCGGCCCGCGCACTCTGCCCGCCTTCCGCTCACGATCCAGAGTGTCGGCAATCGACAACGCGTCGGGATTGATTTCGAGAACCGCCCGAAGCGTCGGGCCCGTACGATCGACTGCCTGGATGCGGTCCATGTACTGCTGCGTTATTGCCCGTGCCGTCATGCGGCCGGCCGCCATCGCCGCCTGAAGATCCGCGAGAGTCGTTTCCTCGAGGGCGAAGGGCGCGATTGGAAAACGACTGGCAGCGAGCGGCCCACTCACGCCATCCGTCATGGCCTCCGCCAGCAACGATTTGCCACGAAGAGCAAGAGCACCCGCTACCGCACCGAGTCGCACGAAGTCTCTACGATCCATAATTCCCCTCTCCGGAAGAAAAAAGCAGGTCAGCGCAGCTTCTTAGAATAGTCCCGCAGTTCTGGCAGATCATCTTGCACTTGATCTCCTTTACATTTGTCGAGCCGCAGACGTCGCATACCTCCGCGTTCATCAATCGAAATCCAGCGCGAGATCGAGCGCGGGTGCAGAGTGTGTCAGCGCGCCAACCGAAATCCAGTCCACCCCGGTCTCCGCGATCCTCCGCACGGTCTCGAGCGTCACTCCGCCCGACGCCTCCGTCACCGCGCTGCCGTTGACCAGCTTCACCGCCTCTCTCAGGTCCACCAGCGACATGTTGTCCAGCATGATCACATCCGCCCCGGCGTCGATGGCGGTCTTCACCTGCTCGATTGTCTCGCACTCGACCTCGACCTTGATCCCCGACGGCCCGACCGCACGGGCCCGCTGGACCGCAATCCTGATGTCGCCGTCCGCCGCGGCAAGATGGTTGTCCTTGATCAACACCCCCGAGGACAAGTCCATTCGATGATTCAATCCGCCGCCGGCTCGGACAGCGTACTTCTGCAGACGGCGCAGTCCCGGAATGGTCTTTCGCGTGTCGAGAATATGCGCGCGGGTTCCAGCCACCGCCTCCACGTACCGGGCGGTGAGCGATGCAATTCCCGAGAGGTGTTGCACGAAATTCAACGCCACCCGCTCGGCGGATAGCAGCCCGCGAGCGTGTCCGGAGAGAAACATCACCGGCGCATCCCGATCCACTCGGCTGCCGTCGTCGCGGTCGATCCGCACGGTCACTGCCTTATCCAGCTGCTCGAATGCCTCTCGCGCGAGCGGAAGGCCCGCAATCACCCCCGGCTGCCTCGCCACCAGTCTGCACCTCGCGCGTCGATCCGACAGCACGGTCGCGGCGGTGGTGATGTCGTGCTTGGTATCGTCCTCTTCCAACGCGGCGGCGACAATTGCGCGTGTTTCCTTTGCGGTCAGCGGGAAGTGGAGACCTTCTTCCCAGAAGAATCCGTGAGCAGCGAGCTCGCTGTTCCGCCGGCCGGTCATTCGCCGGGATCTACGGAAGCCTGGGGAGCCGGAGACAGCGGAGTCTGACCTCCGATCGACACCATCCGCTCGATCGCCAGGCGGGCACGCGCGGCGATGTCCTCCGGCACGGCAATGCGGTGCTCCATCCGCCGCAGAGAATTGAGCACCTTCGGCAGCGTCGTCACTTTCATGAAGGCGCAAACCGCTTCGGGGTTCGCGGGATGAAACGTCTTTGTCGGATTCTCGCGACGAAGCCGATGCAGAATGCCAACCTCCGTTGCAACGATGAACTCGTCGTTGTCCGAAATCTTTGGACGCTTGATCATCCCTTCAGTGGACAGGATCTGCACGCCCACCGGATCGATATCTCCCGCCGACACCGCCTCCACCACGCTCGTCGCGCAGCCGCATTCGGGGTGAATCAGAAACTCGGCCCCCGGATGCGCGGAGCGTTGGAGCCTGATGTCCTCGGGATCGATTCCGGCGTGCACGTGGCACTCGCCCATCCAGACGTGCATGTTCGTGCGGCCCGTGATGCGCCGCACGTGCGCGCCGAGGAACATGTCCGGGAGAAAAAGAATCTCCTTGTCGGCGGGAACGGAGTTGACGATCTCGACAGCGTTCCCGGAAGTACAGCAGTAGTCGCTCTCTGCCTTCACTTCCGCGGTCGTGTTCACGTACGACACCACCACCGCTCCCGGATGCTCGCCCTTCCAATCCCGCAGCTGTTCCGCGTTTATGGTGGCTGCGAGCGAGCATCCCGCGGCAAGATCGGGAAGCAGCACTGTTTTCTGCGGCGATAGCACCGCGGCCGTCTCGGCCATGAAGTGGACGCCACAGAACACGATGACATCGGCTTTCGTCTTTGCCGCCTCGCGGCTCAATCCCAGAGAGTCACCGACGAAATCAGCAACGTCCTGGACTTCCGGCCGCTCGTAGTTGTGCGCGATTATCACCGCGTTGCGGACGCGCGCGAGGCTCCTGATCTCCTGCTGCAGCTCAGCGTACAGATTGGCTGTCGTATCTACCATTCGATGTGCTTGCCACTCCATTTGCGTTTGGCCCGCGGAAAATCACTTCTATAATGTCCGCCGCGAGACTCCTTTCTCAACAGCGCCGCGTCGGCGATGAGACGGGCCGTCTGCACCATATTCATTTCCTCGGTCGCCCCAACGGGCAGGCGCGACTCGAGCTCGGCGAGTCTGGCCAGCCCCAGCCTGAGTCCCTTGGCGCTGCGATCGATTCCGCAGTAGTCCCACATTACCTGTCTTATCGTATCAGCTGCGACTTGCGCGGCGCCCCGGTCTCGCAGTGCCGGCGCACTCCACGCCTTCTTGCGTGGCGGTGTCGGCAGCTTCTTGACCTGGATCATGTCTCTCGCCACCCGCTCGGCGAACACCAGACCCTCCAAGAGAGAATTCGAAGCGAGGCGATTCGCCCCGTGAACGCCGGTTCGCGCGACTTCTCCGCAGGCGTATAGTCGATTGAGGCTGGCACGTCCGCGCAAGTCTGTCACGATTCCGCCCATCATATAGTGGGCGGCCGGCGTAACCGGTATCAGATCGTTTGCGGGATCGACCCCCCGAGCGCGGCAGATGGCGAAGATTCCCGGAAATCTCTTCTCGAAGGTCCGGCCCAGCATCCGTGCATCCAGAAAGACGCGCTTCCCTCCGGCCCTCTCCCGAAAAATCTCGCGGGCCACAACATCGCGCGGCGCGAGCTCGGCGAGTTTGTGGCGCTTCAGCATGAAGCGCTCTCCGTCTTCGTTGAGTAGAACCGCGCCCTCACCGCGCACCGCTTCCGAAATCAGCTGCAGCGGATTCTCGGGAGTGTCCAGCGCAGTCGGATGAAACTGCACGAACTCCATGTCGGCGAGCGTGGCGCCGGCGCGGTGCGCGATGGCGTAGCCATCACCGGTCGCAACCTGAGGATTCGTGGTGTACCGATAGACCTGGCCGCATCCTCCGGTCGCCAGCACCGTGGCGTCGGCAATGATCTCGACTGGTTTGCCTGCAACCGTCGCGCGCACTCCGCATGCGACTCCATTTTGCACGATGAGATCGAGAATGCGTGCTTTCTCGAGCACCTCGATGTTGTCGCTCTCCTTCACGCGCTTTATCAGCGTGCGCGCGACTTCCGCGCCGGTCTGGTCGCCATGCGCGTGGACGATCCGCCGCCGTGAGTGTGCGGCCTCGCGACCAAGCTTGAAGTTTCCGCCCGGCTCCAGGTCGAAGTGGGCTCCCGCGGTGGCCAGCTCACGAACGCGCGCGGGTCCTTCCTCGACCAGGACTTCGACGGCCTTGGCATCGCAGAGGGCCGCCCCAGCGGCCAGGGTATCCTGCCGGTGAAGCTCCGGCGAATCTCCGGCGCCTAGTGCCGCCGCGATCCCACCCTGCGCGTACGCGGTCGCGCTATCGAACAGCGACCTCTTGGTAAGCACCATCACGTCGCCGTCCGCGGAAGCGCGCCATGCGGTGTGGAGCCCAGCAACTCCGCTTCCCACCACGAGAAAGCGCGTTCGTATTCGGCCGACCATGCTCTGAAATCAATGCTCGACGTGATGCGTTTGAAAGGGGGCCGCCGAAACGGTGTTTTGCGCGATTTCCAGAGCGTACGCTCGTCTTGCAACCCGTTGTGTTCTGGGCGATTCTTCTGTTCAGATGAGAAAGCTGATCCTCGTCACCTCCCTCCTGCTCGCCGTACACATTGCTCTCCTTTTCACCCGCCGGAATGCCAAAGCCGAGGGAAAGGAGACGTCGTTGACCCGGATCGGCATCGTGCTCGACGTGGGTGGCCGAGGGGATAAGTCGTTCAACGACGGCGCCTACGCCGGCGCTGACAGCGCGACCAGGATGCTCGGTTCCAACATCCGCTTCATCGAGCCGGGCGAGGGCGCCGATCGTGAGGCGGGACTGAGATTGCTGGCGGCGGAAGGGATGAATCTCGTCATCGGCGTCGGCTTCATCTTCACCGACGATCTGGCGAATCTGGCGAAGGAATATCCCGGGACTGCGTTCGCCGGCATCGACTACGCTCTGGCGACGGACAAGAACGGAAACGTCATCCCTCCGCCGCCCAATGTGGCCGCGCTCAAGTTCCGCGAAGAGGAAGGATCGTATCTCGTTGGCGCGCTGGCCGCGCTGGTGGGGCATTCGAAGAAAGTTGGCTTCGTGGGCGGAATGGACATTCCGCTGATCCACAAATTCGAGGCGGGCTATCGGGCCGGCGTGAAGAAGGTGTGTCCCGATTGTGAAGTCATCGCGCAGTACGCGGGCGTCACGCCCGATGCTTTCAAGAATCCCGGCAAAGGCAAGGAGCTGGCGCTCAGCCAGTACAATCAGGGCGTCGAGGTGATCTTCCACGCCGCTGGCTCCACGGGACAAGGAGTTTTCGAGGCCGCCCGCGCGACGAACAAGCTCGCGATCGGAGTGGATTCCGATCAGAACGACGAAGCGCCTGGACATGTCCTCACTTCGATGGTGAAAGGAGTGAACACGGCGACGTTCGATGCGATTCGCAGGGTCCAGAGCCACACCTTCCAGGGAGGGATTTATTCCTTCGGACTTAAGGAAGCTGGAGTCGGCTACATCTACGACGAGCGCAACCGCGCGCTCATTCCGGAAAGCGCACACGCACGCGTCGAGGAACTGAAACAGGAGATAATCGCTGGACGCATCAAGGTGCCCAGCACCAGATGACTAGCGGCGCCGCATCAGGGAACAACGCTGCTCCGGGTCAGATCCAGCTTGTCCCGGCTATCAGGATGACCGGGATCGATAAATCATTCGGTGCGACCCGGGCGAACCGGGGTGCATCGCTCGAGGTCATGCCTGGAGAGATCCACGCCCTCGTCGGAGAGAACGGCGCCGGCAAATCGACCCTCATGCGCACACTCGGCGGTCTCATGAAGCCGGACGCCGGTCGCGTCGAAGTAAATGGGCGGGACGCGACAGGCTGGTCCACCAGCGACGCGATCGCCGCCGGCATCGGTATCGTCCATCAGCATTTCATGCTGATTCCGACGCTGAGCGTGGCGGAGAACCTGGTGCTCGGGTGCGAGCCGAGGACCCGCTTCTTCGTTCTCGACCGCCATCGCGCAGCTGACGACGTGCGCAAGCTCTCCAATGAGACGGGACTGGTCATCGCGCCCGACAGGTTGGTTTCGGATCTCTCCGTTGGCGAAGCACAGCGCGTCGAGATCCTCAAAGTTCTCTATCGCGGCGCAAAGATCCTCGTGCTCGACGAGCCGACTGCGGTGCTCTCGCCACCGGAGGTGAAGGAGCTGTGGGTGGTACTCCGCAGATTGCGGGACAGCGGAGCGACGATCGTCCTGATCACCCACCGTCTCGACGAAGTGGTCGATCTTTCCGACACGATCACCGTAATGCGCGCCGGCGAGACGGTGGCGCGTATCAGGACTGCCGAGACGACGCCGGCGGAGATCGCCCGCGCGATGGTTGGGCGCGAGGTTTCGCTCTCAGCGGGCAAGCGCGTCCAGCCGCTTTCGCGCCCGACCACTCCGCAACGCGATAAGGGACTGGAAGTCAGAAACCTCAGCGTCACCAACTCGCGGGGAATTCGGGCCGTCGATGGCGTGAGCTTCAACATCGAGCCAGGCGAGATACTCGGTGTCGCTGGAGTCGAAGGAAACGGTCAGACCGAGCTGGTCGAAGCGCTCGCTGGCCTGCGACCGGTTTTCAGCGGAGACATCCTGATCGAAGGTGTAGACGTCACGCGCCGTCCCGTGGCAGCTCGCCACGATGCGGGATTGTCGCACATCCCCGAAGACAGGCATCGCCGCGGGCTGATCCTCGAGTATACTGTCGCGGACAACCTGATACTCGGCGTTCAGAAGTATTTCTCGAAGGGGGGTCTGCTCGACAGCGATCGGGTGATGGAGAACGCGCTCCAGGAGATTTCCGCCTTCGACATCAGACCGGCGAATCCGGTTCTCGCCGCCCGCGCACTTTCCGGTGGCAATCAACAGAAAGTCGTCGTCGCTCGGGAAATGGGACGCACCTTCTCCGTTCTCCTCGCCTCACAGCCGACTCGTGGCGTCGATGTCGGCGCGATTGAATTCATACACCAGCAGCTGCTCGACGCGCGCTCAAATGGCAAAGCCATCCTGCTTGTAAGCGCCGAGCTGAATGAGGTGCTCGCCCTGTCTGATCGGGTAGCCGTGATGTATCGCGGCAAGTTCGCTACCGTCATGCCCGCGTCCGAAGCCAGTGAAGAAGTACTCGGTGAATACATGATTGGCACCAAGAAAGGGAACGCCGCGTGACCGCTTCACCGATAGCGAGCAGTACAAAGCCGACGTTTGCCGCGACCCCTTGGCGTGAACGGGCGGAAGAAGCCCTGATCCCACCGCTGGTCGCGCTGCTCGTCGCTCTCATTTGCGGCGATCTCCTGATCCTGAGCTACGGACAATCGCCGGCTGTCGTGTATCGCTTGTTGCTGGAAGGCACCTGGGGAAACGCCTACGGATTCGGGCAGGTTCTCTACAAGGCGACCACACTCGCCTTTACCGGACTCGCTGTTTCATTCGGACTGCGCGCCGGATTGTTCAACATTGGAGGCGAGAGCCAGCTCGCGGCTGGCGGGTTCGCTGCGGCGCTCATTGGTCTCGTACTGCCCGGGGGTACTCCACTCGCGATTGCGCTCATTCTCTGCATGATCGCGGCTGGCTGCGCTGGCGGAATCGTTGGGGCGGTGCCCGCGTATCTCAAGACCAGGTTCGGCGCGCACGAAGTGATCGTGACGATCATGCTCAACTTCATCGTGCTCGCCCTGCTGAACTGGTTCATCGCCGGCCATATGCACGTTCCGGAGACATTGCACACTCCCGAGATTCACGCCGGAGTCCTGCCTCGTCTCGCCGACATCGATTCGAGGTTCCACGGCTCAGCCGCGAATCTCGTGCTCGTCGTGGCGGTGCTCGTCGCCGCGGCGGTCTGGTTTTACCTCTTTCGCGCGCGCGGCGGATACGAGCTGCGAGCGGTCGGGCTGCAGCCCGAAGCGGCGGAGTACGGCGGAATCAGCGTCGGACGCGTCTGGATGAAAGCCCTCACTTTCTCCGGCGTGATCGCCGGAATGGGCGGCATCAACTACGTACTCGGCTACAAGCACTACTATGAAGATGGGTTTGCGAGCGGCGCTGGCTTCCTCGGCATCGCGGTGGCTCTCGTCGGCAGAAACCATCCCTTCGGCGTTCTGCTGGCCGCCTTTTTCTTTGCCACCCTCTCGCAGGGTGGCCTGGCCATACACGCCTTCGTGCCAAAGCAGATGATGGACGTGCTGCAGGGCGTCGTCATCATAGCCGTGGCCACGTCGGTTCCCGAAGTCCGGCGTGCGTTGCGGAGCGCGCGCAGAAGGAGCGACGCGTGAACCCGATTTCGTTCATTACGCAGATGATCCGCATCGCGATTCCATATCTCTTCGCGGCAAGCGGCGGGGTCGTCGCAGAACGGTCGGGAATCGTGAGTCTGACGCTGGAAGGTTTCATGCTGGGGGGCGCGTTCGCGGCGGTCGTCGGCGCCCATTACTCGGGAAGTCCATGGATTGGCGTCCTGAGCGGAATGCTGGGTGGGCTTTTTTTCGCGGCCATCCATGCGGTCACCACGATTCGCTATCGAGCGGATCAGGTGGTGGTTGGCGTAGCGATCAACCTTCTGGCAATCGGCGTGACAAGATTTTTCCTCAAACTCTTCTTCGCCAGCTCCTCGAATTCTCCAAGAGTGACCGGCTTCGGCGGTAACATCAAAGCCGGCGGATTCGACAACCCTCTCCTCTGGCTCGGATTGCTGGTCGCGCCCGCGGTGGCGTTCGTCATTTACAGAACGCCGTTCGGACTGCGCGTGCGCGCGGCGGGTGAGCATCCGGAAGCAGCTGAAAGTGTTGGAGTCAGCGTAAATCGCATCCGATATCTCGCGGTGGCGATTTCGGGAATTCTGGCCGGACTCGGCGGCGTTTATCTCGCGCTCGATCAGCATCAGTTCACCGATCAGATGACCGCAGGGAGGGGGTTCATTGCAATCTCTGCCGTGATCTTCGGGCGGTGGAACCCGATTCGGGCCGCGCTGGCATGTCTGCTTTTCGCCGCAGCGGAAACACTTCAGATACAATTGCAGGGTAACCACGCGATTCCGTCTCAGTTCATTGAAATGATTCCCTACCTCCTCGTCATCGTCGCGCTCGCTGGCGTAGTCGGCAAGGCGGTTCCTCCGGCCGCTCTCGGCAAGGTGGAGAACTGATGGTGTCTCCTCTGCGTAGCAGAGCCTCGGCTGTGGGCGGGCGGGTATCGAAGGTGGCAAGCGGGAAGTTGTTCGTGCTCATCATCACGAACTTCGTGGACATGGTGGGAGTTCTGATGATCATCCCACTAATGCCGTTCTACGCGCGCGAGATGGGAGGTGGCGCGCTGGTCGTGGTAATTCTGATGGGTGCGTTCACCGCGGCGCAGCTTCTCAGCGCTCCGTTCTGGGGAAGGTTCTCCGATCGATACGGCAGACGCCCTGCTCTTCTCGTTGGGCTCACTGCGTCGGCTATCGCTTACGTCGTCTTTGCCTTCGCGGGCTCGATCTGGTTGTTGCTGCTATCGAGGATCGTTCAGGGTGCTGGTGGGGGAACCGTTGGCGTCATTCAGGCTTACGTCGCGGATTCGGTCGAGCCAGACAATCGCGCGAAGGCCCTCGGCTGGCTTTCCGCGGCAACGAATGTCGGCGTTGCGATCGGCCCCGCGATCGGAGGAATGGCACTCCGGTTTGGTCGCAGCGGCCCCGGGCTTGCCGCGGCGAGTCTATGCCTGGTGAACATTTTCTTCGCCTGGAAGTTCCTGCGTGAATCGCGGGACATGACTGAAGCACATGTCGCCAAGCCACGCACCTCGCGAACGGTGATCGCCTACGTGATCACCCATCCGGGAGAACCGGCACCGAGACTGATCTGGATCTACGCAATAGCGATGGGGGCATTCTCGGGACTTATGGGAATCCTCGCGTTGTTTCTCGCCGACAGATTTGGTGTGAGCAAGGGTAATATCTGGATTTTCTACACCTATGTCGGTGTGATTTCGGTGGTGACGCGCGCCGGGATCCTGGGGAAGATGGTGGATCGATATGGCGAGGCCCAGCTGTCTCGGGTTGGGCTGGCCCTTCTCGCGACGGGCCTGGCGACGCTTCCTCTCGCGCGCGGGTACGCCATGCTGGCAATTGCAGTGGCCCTGATTCCGCTCGGTACGGCTTTCACATTTCCATGCGTGACGTCCATGTTGTCGCGCGTGATCTCCAGCAGAGAGCGCGGTCTGTACATGGGGGTGCAGCAGACATTCGGCGGCCTGTCACGGGTGATCATCCCGTTGTGGGCGGGCTTCTCCTACGATCACCTCGGGAAAACGATCCCGCTTTTCACATCGGCCGCTCTGGTTCTCGGCACGATCATCCTCGGCTTGGGAATCGACGACGGAAGAAAAGCGCCGGTGCCAGTCGCATCACCCTGAAACGGGTCCTTACTTCAGACTCTGCACGGCTTTCTCGACTTCGAGGGCGTGCCCGGAGACATTCACCTTTGGAAATATTCGGGCAACGCGCCCCGTGCGATCGATGATCACCGTGGTGCGCTCGATCCCCATGTATGTGCGCCCATACATGGATTTCTCCTTCCAGACTCCAAAAGACTCCGCGACCTTGTGACCCTCGTCTGAGAGGAGTCGATACGGAAGCTGGTATTTCTGCTTGAACTTGCGGTGTGAGTCGAGGCTGTCCGGGCTGACTCCGATCACCACCGCATCGACCTTCCCGAACCGGGGGAGCGCGTCGCGAAAATCACACGCTTCCTTGGTGCAACCGGATGTGTCGTCCTTGGGATAGAAGAAGAGGATGACGTTCTTCCCCGCGAGCGAATCGCGACTCACGGTGGTTCCGTCATCGGCCTCGAGGGAGAAATTCGGGGCCTTGTCGCCTTCAGCGATCAACGTGGCGCTCAGACCTGTTCTTCCAGGAGTGCGATGACGCGAGCGGCGAGGGCGTCGGTATCGAATTCAGTGCCGTCGACCGCCCTCCACACGTTTTCGTCCGTTGGCCCCTCGATCGGGCGCAACACCAGCTCCTTTACTTCCTTGGCACCAACCGGATTGGCCGCTCTGCCGCGGCGCGAAACGACTCCTTTCCACACAACTACGTGCAGCTCGCCCAGAGGCGTGTCTTTGCCGGTCTTGGAAAACCACGACACACTCACGGCAGCTGTTGAGGCCTGCAGCACGCAGCCGTTGGGTGTGCGGTGTTGCTCGACGTCCAGCGCGAGAGTATCGCCCCGCTTGAGTACCTTCTCGGGCGCAAGCTGGTCCAGAAGCGCGGTAACCGCGCGCTGTACGACGTTTTTCTCCTTCGCGCTCCGCGAAGCAGTCCATGGGGCAAGGGGCTTGTCTGAATCAGCCATGTGTCAGCACGCGATCAAAGTAGGTGACTTCGGTGACGAATCTATGGAGAAATCTACTCCGAACTGCAACCCCATCAGCGCGCGCTTAACGCTGCCGAATCAGGTCAAAATCGATCTCGAGCCGAATCGTGTCCGCGACGCTGAGCAGCACCGGCACACCGGCTCACCGCGTGAGCAGGCGAATACAGGAACTATTGCAATGAACGCTATCCCGATCCACGTCATTTAATGAATTCCCGCGATTGATAAGAGATGAGTCCAACTTAACGACGTTCACACCGAGACGGTGCGCTGTTCGCTTCGACTGGCGGTCTGCGGCTCCGCACCCAGTTCGTCGCGGCCTTTACCCACACCCCACTGTCAGCCAGGGAACTGCACACAGCAGTTTGGGATTTCACCGACGAGCTCAGAGCGAAAGACACGCGCCCTTGCGCGAGGCACCCGGTCCTGACCAGTATTGCCCGCCAACTGCTGAGGGGAGCCAATGAGCGACGATCGCGAGCAGCACTCTGCCTGGCTGGGCCTTGTCCTGCGTGACGTGCAGTTCTGGGTGCCGGTCGCCGTGCTGGCTGGAGGACTTCTCGTGCTGCGGTGGATCTCTTGAGCGCGATCAGACTCGAGGGGTCGCGCGGCGCCGCGGAACCGGGCGGGCTCGACGCCCGTCGTCTCCGCACTCTACAAAGTGTCGGGATGCTGTGTGGGCTCACGGCCGGCGCCTGGCTGGGAGCAGCCGAAGCCCCGACAAAGCTGGTGACGCTCGGATTGTCTCCCGTAGTGATTTCGCTCGGTATGGTGATCGGCGTCTTCCTCGCGCGGTGGACATTGCCCGCGTTGATCCAGGGAACGTCATACATCGCGGCAGACCTGCGTCAGGCACCGCATCTCATCGTGTGGGCAGTGCTCGCAGGTTGTCTGTGGGCGGTCGCGAATACGCTGACCATCTTCGCCGTGCGCGACGTGGGCCTCAGCATCGCGTTCCCACTCTGGAACAGCAACAGTCTGCTCGGAATCTTATGGGGCATACTCTTCTTCCAGGAATTGCGCGGTGCCGATTGGCGGCGCTGGGCCGGCGTGCTTGGCGGCGCGGTGCTGATGTTCGCAGGAGCAACAGCGCTGGCTATTGCATCAGCGGCGCAGGTTCCACCGCGTGATGCGGCTCGCGGCGTTGCGGCCGCACTGGGTGCCGGCGTGCTATGGGGAACGATGTACATCCCCTACCGCAAAGCCTACCTCACGGGGATGAGCCCGCTCTCTTTTATCACGTTTTTCACCGTCGGTGAGCTGGGAATGATGACGGTGCTCGCTCTCACTTATTCCGGCGGCGCGGGCCCTCTCTGGGCCCAGTTATCCGGCGCGCGTCACATTCTCTTCTGGCTGCTGGCGGGAGGTTTCGTGTGGGTGGTCGGCGACCTGTTCCAGCAATACGCCGTCAAGTACGCGGGGATCACGCGCGGAATTCCACTCTCGAACACCAACCAGTTGTGGGGACTGTTGTGGGGAATTCTCGTTTTCGGTGAGCTGCGCGGGGCGTCGCATTCCGTGTTGGCACAAGTCATCGGCGGCTCGATCGTGATGGCGATTGGCGCCGGTGTCATCGCTCTTTCATCGGTGAGTCGTAGCGAGCATCTGCGCTGGCAGAAGGCCGCGGCGAAAGAAGGTGCGCGATACGGCGTCGATCCCGAATACACGCAATCGCGGATCGCCGGCGAGAACACAACCTCGCCGCCTCGTCCGCGCACGTGGATAGACTGGCTGGTGGTTGGTGTCGCGACGGCGACGATCATCGGTTTTGCGCTCGTTGCGCGCGCACCGCAGATATCGCTGCGGTGGGAGTGGGCAGCCGTGCTCGTGGTGGCAACGCTGGGAATGCTGATGGGTGTTGGCGCCGCGCTTTGGAGGACGACGCGGTTCAACTAGCACTTCCTCACTATCGTTTTCCGCGCAATGCTTTTTGGATCGCCTGTTCGGCGAGTGGCGCCATTAGCCGGTAGCCGGCTTCATTCGGGTGGACCCCATCGGAAGCGAGTTCGCTGCGCATCCCGCTCCGCGAGTCCGCCATTGCCGAGTGATAGTCGAGGTAGACCGCGCCGTGCGCGCGCGCATACTCCTTCATCCATTTGTTGAGCGCGATGATTTTTGGCGCGGGCTCCAGGCCCGGCTTCCACGGATAGTCCCAGACTGGAAGCACCGAAGAGAGTACGACGCGGATTCCGTTCGCCTTCGCCAGCTCCGCCATCGAGGCGATGTTGTCCTCGATCATCTCGAGTGTCGATGGGCCGGTGTTGCCGGCGATGTCGTTGGTACCGGCGAGGATCACGACGACCTTTGGCTTGAGCGCAATCACGTCCTGGCGGAATCGGAGAACCATTTGCGGTGTCGTCTGCCCGCCAATGCCGCGCCCGATGTAAGGTTTTCCGGGAAACATTGTGGGGAAGTAGGGCGCCCAACCTTCCGTGATCGAGTTGCCGAGGAAGACCACACGATTCTCGTTTTTCATGGGCGCAGAAAGTTTGGCGTTTGCCTCGCGGTACTTCTGAAGATTTGCCCAATCGTTGTGGAACCTCTCCTCCTGTGCCTGGCGCCTGGCGATCTCGTCGGCCGTCAGTGGGGCGGGCTGCGCCGCTGGGTGAGGCGCCGCTGGCGTTTGCTGCGCGTACGCCGCGCCGGACGGAAAACACAGAGACAGCATGAGAGGAGCGATCACCGCTAATGTCGTTTTCGGCGACATGACTGACTCCGACGGTTTGGGCGATTGGAACATTATCCCTGGTCACCAAGTTTGTTAGGGATGGCGAGAATGCCTGGAGGCGATACCAGTCCCGGCACACCAACCGCGACAGGCTGCGTTTGGGCCTGATAACCCGAATACGTCAACCAACGTAGACCGCGGAATGCCGGGTTCAAAGGACCTCCTACGTACAAATGCGTACTGTGCCCCAAGTGCCGGGCGGGTAATGTGAACGCATGACCGAGCCCACGTCAGGGCGCTGCGCTGGGGATGGTTTTTGTTGCTGCGAGATCGATAGCGCGTGCCTGGCCGCCAATTCGGAGGAGCCATGATATCAAGGCGTGATTTTATCGAGCTGGCCACGAAGGCTGGCATTTCCACTACCCTCTCCGGCTGCATTCCGCGTCAGACCCCGGGATCGCCAGCCGGTGGTATTGCTGTCAACGACGTCCATTCGCGCCTGAACCCCACAAGAGTGCGTGACGTCGTTAGACCCGAATCCCTTGATGCGGTGGAGTCGGTCGTTCGCGCGGCCCGCCGCGATGGAAGGGGATTGAGCATTGCCGGCGGCAGACACGCGATGGGTGGCCAGCAGTTCGCGACGAATGCTACGCTGCTGGATATGAATGGTCTGACGCGCGTCATCGAGTTCGATCGCACCGGTGGCGAGATCGAAGTCGAGGCCGGCATTCAATGGCCGGAGCTTTACCATTACCTGCTCGCGAGCCAGGTGAATGATGCAAAGCCGTGGGCGTTCGTTCAGAAACAGACCGGAGCCGACAAGTTGAGCATCGGTGGGGCGCTCGCCGCGAACGTGCACGGGCGCGGGTTGAGGCTCCAGCCATTCGTCGGCGACGTCGTCGCATTTACGATCGTCGGGCCCGACGGCGCTGCACGCCGGTGCACCAGGACGGATAATCAGGAGATCTTTCGCGCGGCGATCGGCGGGTATGGTTTGTTCGGCGCGATTGTCAACGTGCGCCTGCGTCTCACGCGACGTCACAAGGTGCAGCGGACGGTCGAGGTCATCGACATTGACGATCTCCCGGAAATGTTCGAACAACGTATCGCCGCCGGCTACCAGTACGGCGATTCCCAGTTCGCGACGCAGCTCGACTCCGACGCGCTCCTTCGAAAGGGGGTCTTCTCGTGCTACCGCCCGGTGGACGACGCGACGCCGATGCCGCCCACCCGGGCCCACCTCACTCCCGAGAACTGGCGCGAGCTGATCCTGCTCGCGCACGTGGACCGCGCCCGTGCATTCGAGGCGTACTCGAGCTACTACCTGACGACGTCGGGCCAGTACTACTGGTCCGACGAGCATCAGATGAGCACCTACATTCCCGACTACCACGACGCCCTCGGCCCCCGGCTCGGCGAGTTTGCGCATGGGACGGAGATGATCTCGGAGATCTACGTCCCGCGCGGCGCACTCGTCCGCTTCCTCGCGGACGTTCGCGCGGATTTTCTCGAGCACAGGACGGATCTGATTTACGGGACAATACGCCTGACAGAGCGCGACACGGAAACGATGCTCCGTTGGGCGAAGCAACCTTACGCCTGCATCATCTTCAACATCCACGTCATGCCCGACCTGGCGGGGATCGACAGGGCGAAGCAGGAGTTTCGCCGGCTGATCGATCGCGGACTGCAGTACGGGGGGAGTTACTACCTCACGTACCACCGGTGGGCGGAGCGAAGGCAGGTCGTGGCCGCGTATCCTGAATTCCCGGAATTCCTGAATCTCAAGCGCAGGCTCGATCCTTCAGAGATGTTTCAAAGTGACTGGTACCGGCACTATAGGAAGATGTTCGCTAACTAGGGGTGATGAGGGCGATCCGCGGCTTTATTTCGTCTCCTTAGGCTCGCGGCGCCGCATTCGCGCTCCTGCTGCTGTTCGTCGGCATCCACAACGCCTGGGACTCCGCGACATAGCGGTTGGCCAGGCTCCACCCACCACTTGTAGACACCAACGAGCGCCTCCCTCACGCCGGTTGCACAAGGTAATCGGGGAGTTTCATGACGGCGCCCGGTTGCGAGCACACGAACGACGCGACTGCGTTGGCGTGACCATTTATCTCAGCTAACGGCAGCCCGCGCAGGAAATCCGGAACGAGTGTGGCCGTGAACGCGTCGCCCGCTCCAACTGTGTCGACGACCTTCGCCGGAATCGCGGGCGATCTGGACTCCTCGTCGCCCGTCATCAATAACGCACCCTCCGCCCCGCAGGTGAGCGCTGCGAGACGAAGATCGTAACGCTCCAGAAGCTGCCTGAGGATCTGACTCGGCTTCGAACCGTCGATGCCGCAAAGCTCCGCAACTTTGGGAAGCTCCTCCTCGTTCAGCTTCACCGCCGATGCGATTTGCAATGATGTGTGGATCGTGTCCTCGTCGAAGAAGTGCTGGCGGAGATTCACGTCGAACATGCGTAGCGCTCGCGGCGGTGTCGAACGTACGAAGCGCTGAATTGTCGCGCGGGAAATAGGAGAGCGCTGCCCGAGCGTTCCGAAGCAGACTGCGTCGCACCCTTCCGCGAGTGACTCGAGCGCCGCTGACCACTCGAGATGATCCCAGGCCGAATCGTCAGCAAACTTGTAGCTGGCTTGTCTCGAGTCGTCGAGCGTAACCAGCACCTGGCCCGTATCGTGATCTCGATCTCGCGCTATGGTCCCGCATTGTACGCCCGCGGTCTCAAGCGTGTCGAGCGCGCTACGCCCAAGCTCGTCGACGCCAACGGCACTCGCCATCCACGCTTCGGCACCGAGCGCGGCGGCATGACAGGAGAAATTCGCGGGTGCTCCGCCAAAGCGCGCGGCATCCGGATAAACGTCCCACAGCACTTCGCCAATCCCTGCCATCACCAGCTTGCGCGTCATACCTCGACGCCAAGCTGCCGCTGAATCTGTTCGAGTGACACGCCTTTGGTTTCGGGTACCATCGTGCGCACCCAAATGAGCTGCAGCGTCATCATCCCGCAGAAAAAGAGGAAGATGTAGCCGGGAGGAAAGGTACCGACGATCGCGGGGAAAAACGTCGTCAGCAGCGCGGCGAAGATCCAATGAGTGGCGCTGCCGAGCGACTGGCCCGTTGCACGGTAACGGTTCGGGAAGATCTCGGAGATCAACACCCAGATCACTGTGCCTTGACCGATGGCGTGAGCCGCGATGAAGGCGAAAATGCAGGCGGGCACGATCGCGTAGTGGTGAGTGAAGAATGCCCACGCGCACAGGCCGAGAGAGGCGATGTAACCATAGGACCCGATCGTCAGCAGGGTCCGACGGCCGAGCCGGTCGATGAGCCAGAGACCGGCGAAGGTGAAGACCAGATTGGTGATGCCGATGCCGACGGACTGAAGCAGTGCTGCCCGTGTGCCAAGTCCCGTCATCTCGAAGATGCGGGGCGAAAAATAGAGTATGGCGTTGATGCCGGACATCTGGTTGAAAAAGGCAACGAGAAAGGCGAGCGTGATCGGAACTCGCAATCGCATCGACCAGAATTCGTTCGCGCTGTTCTGATCGGCGGACGTGGCGACGATCTCCGCGGCTTGCCGATCGAGTTCCTGAGGTGATGCGTCAGGCTGGATGCGACCGAGTACGGCCAGTCCCCCCGCGCGATCTCCTTTGCGGGTGAGCAGCCAGCGTGGACTCTCCGGAATGCCGAAACACATCAAAGTGTAGGCGACTGATGGCACTGCGGCGACGCCGAGCATCCACCGCCAGGCGTTGTCGCCAATGTTGGAGAGGAGCGCATTCGACAGGAACGCGACAACGATGCCGAAGACGATGTTGAACTGAAACATTCCGGCGAGTCGGCCGCGATCGGCGGGTGGCGCGATTTCGGCGATGTACATCGGTGCGACGACGGTCGACACTCCGATCCCGATGCCGCCGATGAATCTGGCGGCGATGAAGATCTGAACATTGGGCGCCATAGCCGAACCGATTGCGGAAACGATGTAGAGCACGCCGATCCAGAGCAGGGTGGGTTTGCGCCCGTACCGATTGGCGGGGAATCCTCCGGTGAATGACCCGATGACGGTGCCATAGAGGGCGGCGCCAAGCGCGACTCCATGCACGGCGGCGCTCAGATGCCATAGAGCCTGGATGCGTTGTTCGGCTCCGGAAATGACAACGGTGTCGAAGCCGAAAAGAAATCCGGCGAGGGCGGAGGTGATCGCCCAGTAGAATAGGCGTCGATTCATTGCTTACGTCGAATGTGTTTGCAGCAAATGCAGACCCGGCTCAACAACGTGCCTCGAGCGGGGCGAGGGGAGCACTGAACTCGTTACCGCGCGATCAACCCCCTCTCAGCGCACCAAAAACTGCCGGCAACGCTCCCACAACCCAAACAATCGCAGCAGTGATATACGCCTGTTGCTTCGGAATCTTTCCGATCACGTGCAGCCCGATTGCCAGAATAACCGTGATCCAGATGACGAACGGGTCGACGCGGCTCGCCAGGGCCAGCATCACCGGTGAAGCCTGATCCAGATCCATGAATCGCGCCGGACTCAAGCCAATGCTGTACATGGAAGTAAGCTTCTCGGGCGACATGAAGAGTCCCTGAGCCGCGTTCACCAGAATCTGGACGAGGCGGGGCATCTCCGCGTACGTCGCGATCATGATCGCGGCCGCGACCGACTCCTTCGCATCGAACAGCTTGCCGACCACCCACAGCACGACGCCGGTTCCGAGCACACTGATCGTGATCCCGACGGCGAAGAAGATCGGACCAAGGGACTCGAAAAACCCGCGGCCGGATGCCATCTGCTCCGCTGTCACATTCGGATTCTTCCTCATCATCTCCGCGCTGCGCCGCGCAAACTCAGCGTCCATCACTGGCTGCATCGCGTTCTTCGTCAGGAACGCGAGGATCGCGCACACTACCACCAGAAAGAGCAGCGGCTTCCCGAACTTTCCGTCAGCTCGCCGTGCAAAAACGGAGGACGGTGCGTAAAAGATGTCTACGAAATCTTCCCACAAGCTCGTATTTGGCGGCGCGGGCTCCGCAGCACCGACTGCACCAGCGTCACTGACCATTGACCGACCCCCGAGGAAGAAGTTCCGGCACGAGCGAGTCAATTATGCTAGTGGCCGGGTGTCCCCGCCACTGTCGAGGATTGCGGAGGCGGCTTGTACCGCTCGACGTCGGTAATGAGCCGCACCCCCGCCTGATACGTGAAGTACGCGTACGCCCACTCGATGAACACTACGATCCGGTTGCGGAACCCCACGAGATACATAATGTGAACGAACAGCCATAGATACCACGCCAGCCGGCCAGCAAACCGCACTCTGCCGAAATCCGCGATCGCGCGCGATCTGCCGATTGTCGCCAGATCGCCCTTGTTGAAGTAGTGAAACTTCTTTCTGGGCTGTCGCCGCGTGTCCCTGATGATCGACCTGGCGGCGAATGCTCCCTCTTGATTCGCCGCCGGACAAACCCACGGCACCGGTCGCCCATTCTGCTGGAATGTGGCAAGGTCACCGATGGCGAAGATCTCCGGATGTCCGGGAACCGACAAATCATCGTTCACCTTTACCCTGCCGGCATTATCCAGCGGAGCACCGAGAAATTTGCCGAGTGACGATGCCTTGTTGCCGGCCGCCCAGAAAGCTGTGCGCGCGCGAATCTTTTCGCCTCCGACCCAGACGCCATCGACCTCCACCTTAGTGACGAAAGAGTTGACCCGAACCTCCACACCGAGATCGGCGAGATCGCGCGCGGCGTGTTCCGCGAGATCCTCCGGAAAGGATGGAAGGATTCTCGGGCCGGCCTCCACCAGAATTACACGGGTGCGACGGGTGTCAACTCGCCGGAATTCCGACACCAGCGCTTTCCTGGCAATGAATGGAATTGCCCCCGAGAGCTCGACACCGGTGGGTCCACCGCCGACGATCACGAAAGTGAGATACTCACCCTGCTCCTTCGG
>JBBRQC010000012.1:0-68615 GCA_038227135.1 Gemmatimonadales bacterium | reverse complement strand
GCGGATGACTCCGAAAGCGTTACATACAACCCGCGCTCTCCGTTCTTCGCGCCCTCGATGAGGAACTGCAGCGCGAGCGTTGTCTTTCCCGTTCCCGGTTCACCGTCCAACAGGTAGAGATGATTCGTCGGCAAGCCACCACCCAGAATGCCGTCAAGACCAGGCACGCCCATGCGTGCTCTCGGAGTATCGGGCCCAGCTTTGCCATCTGCGCGTCGTACCACCCTAGTGCTCTCCTGAGAATCGGTGAATCAGGCTCCGGCGATTCTTCGCAACGCCTGGACCGCGTCCACCACTTCCTTGCTCGGCAACGCGCCAGCCATCACCACCGGGACGAGCTTGTCGTCGCGGCTGTAGAGGTCGTTTCCGAAGAACAACTGACCATTATTCATGTACGTGGTGAAGTATGTGATGAAAACGGGAATTTTCTGCGGGACCTTCACCGACTTGTTGTCGGGCGGATTCTGCATTTCCTGCTGTACCTTGTCTGCCGGCCAGCCCAGAACCCACTGCGCCAGCTCGGCTGGCTTCTCGAGACGGATGCAGCCGTGACTGAACGCGCGGACATCCTGCTTGAACAGCTCGTGGTTCGGAGTGTCGTGCAGATAAATGTTGAAGTCGTTCGGGAAAAGGAATTTCACGAAGCCGAGAGCGTTTTTGGGTCCGGGACGCTGGCGAACGCGTGTATGACCATTCTCCTGATACGTCTCCATGTTCTCGCGGGCGAGATATTCCGGCCCCTTGGGAAAGACCTCCTTGGCGGCAATATCCGGCGTCACGTTCCAATAGGGGCGAAATACCACGGTTTCCATCGAGTCGGCGAACACCGGGGTTGCCTTGTCCTGATATTCCTGGCCGACGATGACTTTCATCTCCAGAACTTTCTGGCCGGTGTCGTACGCCTCGAGTTTGAACGCGGGCACGTTCACAAAGATGTACCGGGAGCCGAAGCTCCTCGGTAGCCATCGATAGCGCTCCATGTTGGCGGCGATCTCACCCAGGCGGTAATCGGCGGGGACATTCATCGCGTCGATGGTCTCCTTGCCGAGCGCGCTGTCCACGTTGATTCCATGTCGCATCTGGAACAGGGCAACAGCATTGGCGAGATCGTGATCGTAAATACTTCCCGACGCAGCTTTGATCTGAGAGGGCGCCGGAAGCATCGACGCCTTGTTGGCGCCACTCGCGGGAACAATTCCTTCGGCCGCCAGTCGGTTGCGGACCGCGGCGAGCACCGCCGGGTCGGCTGGTGCGCCCGGCTTGACGCTTCCAGTTGCGGGCACCTTCTGCCAGCCTCCTTTCACGACCAGGGTGCGGTAATTCTGCATCTGCTGGCTCAGCGCGGCGTAGTCGTCATCCGCCGGCCGCATGGTGGCGAGCGCTTTGTCGAGATGTTCGTAGCGAAGGTTCCTGACCAGGGCGCTGTCGATATTCTCCTCCTCGGGATCGACGTGCCACGCCTGTGCAACCGTGCGCGGATCGACCTGTCCCGTGAGCAGATCCTCGCCCAGAGATGTGTAGGAGGCGGTCAGCAAGACGTCCGCTGTCGCCAGTTGCTCCGCGGTCGGAGTCTTGGTCTGCTTCAGGTCGCCAATCGCCTGCGCCAGCGCACCAATCGGATAATCATCGAGTCGCATCCCATCGGTGTTGGCTGCGAGAATGGCGTCTGTGACCGCTTTCGTTCGAACCTTGTGGAGGCCAGCGGGCGTCAGCCACAGCGGATTGTTTCCGTACAACTTGTACAGGCGTTTGGTATGTCCCCACTGATCGTCGTCGATCTTGGGCAACCGCGGGCCATCGAGCTTTTTCTGGATCAGTGTCTCGATTTCCGTCGCGGGGACGTCCTGTACAGAGGTCAGTTTGTCCGGGGCCCAAGTCTGGGCATTGGCGGATTTTCCGCCCGCTGAGGTGTCCTTCGATTTGCAGCCGCCAACGACCGCCAGCATCAGCGACAGTGTGACAAATCGATCAGCGTGACGTAAGCCACGCAGAGTCGTAACTAATGCGAGCATAAAGGCTTATCCATCCTGGTACGGGGTTGGGTCTGCAGTTGACTAGGCGAAATACGGGCCAGCACGACGGCAGCATTCCAGCCCCTCAGGGAACATTGGGCAAGCTCAGCTGTCACATCATTTGTGATAGCGGGGCGGTCTGGCTCTTTTCTTTCTATGCCTCTGGCATGTACTCCAATTGAGGATTCAACCATGAAGGCTCGAACAGTTCTTATGGCTGCGGCGCTACTGGTCGGAGGCGTTACCGCCTGCTCGGACCTGACCGGCGCCAACAGCAGAGCGGACGGCGTTTATTATCTGCAGGCTGTAAACAACAATGGCCTCCCCTTTTCCTACGTCGACAACAGCACCGGACACACGCTCACCGTTTTTAGCGATCAGTATGTCCTGAGCAGCGACGGGACCTATAGCGATCAACAGAGTTATACGGATAACGGCGCTCAGCGCTCGTATTCGGAATCGGGAAACTGGACCCAGAGCGGCACCCTCGTGACCTTCACGCCGTTCTTCAGCTCGACGAACAATACCACTGCGTACCAGGCTACAATCGGTAACAGCGGTAGCTATAGTCGATCGAAGACGCTGTCGGTCAACTTCAGCGGAACGGTCTGGTATTACACCGAGTAACTGAGCCGGGAGAGCGCGGTTTCTGACCGCGCTCTCTTCCTCAGGGAGACTGTCTATGTTTGCGCGGTCTCGACGGCGCGCTTGAGGATTGCTATCTGCCCTTCGTGGTAGGTCTGATGCTGGAGGAAGCCGCGAATCACGGTTCCAACCGTCGACGCCCTTGAGGACTTCGGTGATAGACGAACCATGCCACGGGTTTCCGTCATACACATGATGGATATCCTGACGCAACGCCTCGAGATCCGTTCCGGGTCGGCTCATTTTTCTCTCCGCATGGAATCAATCAACTCCCTGAGAAGCTGAGCCCCGCGTTCCAGGTCCGCCAGCGCGGTGGAATCCAGCTTTTCCACTGCGCCCGCCAGCAGCTCGACCCGTCGTGAGCGCCCGGCCATGAGCACCTTTTGTCCCTTGGTGGTCGCCCGGATTCTGGTCAGCCGTTTGTCTCGCTCGTCTCCCTCTCTGCGCACCAGGCCACCCTTTTCCAGCCCGGTCACGATCCTGGTCATGGTCGGGGGCCTTACTTGTTCCGCCCTCGCCAGCTCACCAAGCGTCACCGGTCCGCCGAAGACGACTACCGAGAGCGCCGAGAGTCGAGGGGCCGAGAGTCCGGTGGCGTCGTCCACCGTGCGCAGGTGTCGCAGGAGGTGGATTGCCGCCGAGTGAAGCTGTTCGGCGAGCGCGAGTGCATCCCGCTCACGCTTCCGCGACTTCACTCATCAGGCTGACGACGTTTCCATGGCCGTCCGAAACCGAAGAGATCCATACCTCGTGCCCGTTCATGCGGGCGATGATATGGGGCTCTTCGATGCTCGCGGCGCCGGACGATTTTATCTTCGCGTGAGTTGCCTTGATGTCGCTGACGTCGTAGAAAAGCACCGGGTGCTGCTCATCTCCGTCCTCGCCCTGAGCCTCGGGGCCCGTGAGCATCAAGCGCACTCCGGCACAATCGAAGAACGAGAGCGCAGGCGGCGCGTCGAAGAGGTGCGTCAGACCCAGCGTGTCTCGGTAGAAGCGTGCGGCTTCCTTGACGTCGCGTACCGGTACCGCGATCTGCTTGATGCGCTGGAGGGCGGGCGATGAATCCTTTGACATTCTTCACCTCGGGCAGGATCGTTAGCTATGCTAACGATGTCTCCGGTATTCCCAAGCCGCAAGAGACACCGGAATCTAGTCGGGGGGCGCCTCGACCTTCTTCTTCGAGCTGCTCTTGGGCCCGGCCTTCAGCTCCTTCTCGACGTTCTCCGCCAGGTCGCGCAGCGTTTCCCTGTCGTCCTCGTTGAACTCGCGCGGCAGGTTGTCCATGATGCAGAGCGTCCCGACGTTGTGACCGCCGGGTCCCCTGACAGGGTGTCCCGCGTAGAACCTGATGTGCGGATCTTCGAGCACCAGGCAATTCTGGGCGAAGCGCGGATCGAGTGCCGCGTCCTCGATGACCAACGCTTCCTCGCCGTTGATCGCGTGGCCACAGAACGACATCTCGCGGGTGGTGTCCGCGATCGGCAATCCCTGCTTCGACTTGAACCACTGGCGGTCGCCCTCCACGAATGAGATGCCGGCGAATGGCACGTCGAAAACGCGTTGGGCCATCCGGCTGATCTTGTCGAACCGCTCCTCGGCTTGTGGATCCATCGTGGCACCGATGCGGAACTCGACGAGTCGCTCAGCTTCGTCCTGTGGAATGAGTGGACGCATCACTTCTTCCGTTTCCGCCCAGAGGCCGCGGCTCCGCATCACCGACGTGACGCGCGCCCTGAACCGGCCGGCATCGACAGGCTCGAGCAGCACATCGTCTACGCCTTGCGAAAGTAGATCAGCGGTTTCGCTCTCGGTGCCAGCGGGTGCGATGACGATGATGGGCATGTCGATCAGTCCGACCACCGTGCGGGCGGCGTGCACTACCTGTCTTCCATCGAGGATCGGTAGCTTCAACCCGACCACCAGCGCATCCGGCGGATCCTGCGCCAGAATTCCCAGCGCGGCCGCGCCGTCGTTGGCGATCTGCACTGCGAACCTCGCCTCGACCAGGATGTCGTTGTACCGTACGCGATCGGCCTTGTCGCTGACAGCGAGAAGCACCTTCGACGGCTTCGGGACACCATCTGCATCCAGCTCCGGGACGTACTCCTGGTTGATGCGCGGCGTGTTCGTTCGCGGCGTCTTGCGTCGCTCGAACTCGGTGTACGGAATCACTTCGTCGGCAGTCGTATCGCCTTCGGCGATGTGCCAGAGGGCGTCGTTGTCGAACGTGTGCAGCGCGCCGGTGCGGAGGGCGGTGGCGCGGATCTCGTCCGCGAGCTTTCCGGTCGTGATCATTCCGCGCACTTCCGGCGTGATCTCCAGAAACTCGATCAGCGGCAGACGCCCGGTGTATCCGCTGAAGCCGCACTCCGCGCATCCGGTCGCCTTGACGTGGCGCGCCTTGCCGAACAGGCGCTGCTGCGCCGAGCGGACCATCGGGTGGAGCTCCTCGATCGGGGCTTCATAGCGGCAGTGCGGGCACGCTCTCCGTACGAGACGCTGAGCCGTGACACCGATCAAGCCGGCTGCGACCCGGAACGGCTCGACACCAATGTTCGACAGACGCGGAATCGCGCCAATCGCGTCGTTGGTGTGCAGTGTCGACAGCACGAGGTGCCCGGTCATCGCCGCCTGGAACGCGATTGTCGCCGTCTCCTGATCTCGGATTTCTCCCACCAGCAGCACGTCGGGGTCCTGACGCAGCACCGATCTCAGAACGCCCGCGAATGTAAGGCCCTGCTTTTCGTTCACCTGCACCTGGTTGACGCCGCTGAGCCGGTACTCGACCGGGTCCTCGACGGTGACGATGTTGACCGACTCGCCGCGTCGTGTATTGAGGGCGGCGTAGAGCGTCGTCGTCTTTCCCGAGCCAGTGGGGCCGGTGACGAGAAGAATTCCCTGCTCGCGGTTGAGAAGTGCCTTGAATCTTTCGAGAACTTCGGGCATGAAGCCGAGCGTCTGCATCGAGACCTGCACCGATTTCTCGTTAAGCAGACGCATCACGACCTTTTCGCCGACGCGGGTCGGAAGCACGGAAACGCGGAGAGCCACATCTTCCCCCGCCACTCTCACTTTCGCGCGCCCATCCTGAGGCCGAAACCGCTCGGCGACATCCAGGTCGGACATGATCTTGATGCGCGATACCACGGGACCGACTCCGATGAATCTCGGCAGCACCATGATGTTCTTGAGGAGCCCGTCGATGCGGAACCGGACGAGAGTCGATGTCTCGTCGTGCTCGATATGGATGTCGGACGCGCGCAGCTTGATGGCGTTGGCGATTATCGCGTCGACGAGCTTAATCACGGGGGCATGCACGCGGGCCATCGCCGCTTCATCCTGCTCCTGCTCCTTGATCTGCTCGATGCCGACGGTCTGATCGAGCTTGTCGATCAGACCATAGATCATCGCGTCCGGACGAAGAGTCTCGGAAACCAGCTTCTCGAGCTGGCCAGGCGGGCAGAAAAGCGGTGTAACCTCACGACTTGTCGCCCAGCTCACGCGCTGTATCGCTTCCTGGTCGAGCGGATTTGCCATCGCCAGCCACACCATTCGACTGTCGACCTTTACTGGCATGACGTTGTGTTCCCGGCAAACCTTCTCCGGGAGAATCGACATCGCGTTCTTGTCGATTTCGTTGGGATTCAGGTCGACGTAGTCGATTCTGAACGCTTCCTTCACGACTTCGGCGATTTCCTTGAACGACAGGACGTCGCCGTCGATGAGTGCCTGCGCGACGTACGGTTTCTCCTGAAACCGCCAGCGTTTGATCAGCTCAGGGGTGACACCTGGCATCGTCCCCACGAGGGCGACCAGCCACTCGTCCTTGAAGCGGAATTTTCGCTCGTTGGTTTGGGGCCCAGCAGGTGTTGTCATGTCTTCCGGTGGGGCAAGCTATCGGCTGCTCGGCTCTATAGACGGCAGGCGGCCATAAATGACTGTTTTCGCCCTCCCAAGATAACACCCGGATAGCACCGGGTATTCGGCTCGTTCCCGGGGGCATTCTCGTCATTGGGGTCGTCGGTCCGAATGGTGAAAAATAGGTTCGGTTTGCTAATTGCTAAACATCCGGTCATACTCTGAGCTTCGAACTGACCCACCAGGTTCGCGGCTAACTGAAACGTACGCGCCCCACGTGGGGGGAAACCACCGGGCCGAGATGTCTCCTGCGTCGATCCCTCCATACTCCGTCCGCAGACAACCGCATCGGCCGGGATTCACCGCTCGGACGGCTCCCCGCGCAACAAGATCCTCCGGCTTCTTCCGGCGGCTGAGCTCGCCGTCCTGATCGAGCGTAGCGAGCTCGTCGAGATAAAGTCCAAGCAGGTCCTCTTCGAGCCCGGGCAGAAGCTCGAGTACGCTCACTTTCCGGAAGACTGCGTAATCTCACTCGTGACGGTTATGGATGACGGGGATCAGGTCGAGGCCATGACGATTGGCAACGACGGATTTTCGGGAATTCCGGTCTTTCATGAAGTCGAGACTTCGAAGCACAAAGGCTGCGGACAGATCAGCGGGACGGCGCTGCGAATTAACGCTGAGAATTTTCACGATCTGGCACGAGAGCTTCCAGCTCTCAGGCGTTTTCTGCACCGCTACAGCGAGTTCGTCTTCGAGACCGTCTCCCAGTCAGCCGCGTGCAACCGTCTCCACGTCATCGAACAGCGTTGTGCGCGCTGGCTGCTCATGTCACAGGACAGGGTGGGACGCGATACCTTCGATCTGACCCAGGAATTCCTGGCAGAGATGCTGGGCGTACGCCGGCCGGGGGTGACCGTGGCGATGGGAATCCTGGAGAAGGCCGGACTGATCGCGCACGGTCGCGGGAATATCACGGTTGTGAACCGGACGGGACTCGAGAAGGCTTCCTGCGAGTGCTACGGAACGATCAGGGTGCGACAGGCGGAGCTGATCGCCTAGGCGTCGGGGTCGCGACGCGGAGTTGCAGGTTTGATCCTGTCGCGATCTCGACGCCAGAGCTATGAGACGGAAACAGTCTCCACGAGTGGCATGACCGATTCGGAGAATCGCTCCATCTCCTCGGCCTGCGGACTGAACTGGAGCAATAGAAGATCGACGCCGACCGCTTCGAGCTCCTTAATCCGCTTGGCAACCTGTTCCGGCGTTCCGATGAGGCCCGCTCTCAGACCGCGGTTCGACACCGAGTAGTCCTCGAGGCTCACCTGCTGATCGAGCGCCGTGTGGGAGATCCAGTCCTGGTAGTTCTGGTATCCAGGCGTGCCCGGCTGCACGTTGGTGATGCGCGCCAGCTCCTGGCGCGCTTCCTCTTCGGAATCGCGAACGATCGCGTAAGCTGCAACACCGTACCGCATCGGGCCCAGCCCGATCTTGCCGCGTCGAGCCGTCATGTCGGCGATCTTCGGCGCCACGCGCTCAGGCGGGTCCCCGTGCATTACATAGGCGTCGCAGGTTCGCGAGATCAGTTCCTTGGCGGCCGGACTTTCCCCGCCGGCGTAGATCGTCGGGCGCGGGCTGCTCAGCGGTTTTGGCTCGAGAATCGTTTCCTCAACGGTGTAGTGCTTGCCCGAGTGGCTGAAACGCGGCTCGGTCCACACTCCATTCACGATTCGCAGCCACTCGTCGGTGCGCCCGTACCGATCGTCGTGCTCCTCGAAACTGATCCCGTAACGCCTCGCTTCGTCCTTCCACCACGAGGAAACGACGTTGAGCGAGAGCCGGCCACCGGAGATGCGGTCGATGTTCGCCGCCTGCTTGGCAAAGATCGCCGGCTCATGAAATGTCGGCCTGACTGCCACCATCAGCTCCAGCTTTTCGGTGACGGCCGCAAGCGCGGCGGCCGTCGACCACGCGTCGAGCGAATCTGCATCGATTCCCTTGATGTCGTTCATGAACAGCTCGGCGATGAGCGTGATGTCATAGCCGATCTGCTCGCTGCGCTGCGCGAGCTTCCTGACGTACTCCCACGTCGCGCTCATGCCTTCGTCGGGGACGTTGCGAAGCCACCCCCCGAAAACGGGAAGCCAGTATCCGTACCTCACTGGCCGAAGCCAGCGGGCGCCAGGACTCGCGTCCTCTCGACGAGGTAATCGACGAGACGCTCGAAGGGATCGAAGCCGACGACGTTCTTCGGATCGGCGACGAAGTTGGACAGCGCGTTGATGTCGTAGAAGTAGTGCTGTCCGTCGCGGTCGTCGACGAGGTACTCGATTCCTCCGACGTCGAGCTCGACGTGTCTGGCGATCTGCTCGACCTGGCGGACGATTTCCATCGGAGGAGTGTATTGCTCCACTCTCATTCCGTTCCGGGGTGCGTCGACTGCGCACGCTCCGCGCGTCAGCTGCTGCCCGTCCGTGGTCTGGCAGACATCGGCCGGACAAAGATTGAAAGAATTCTCGGCCGGGTAGACGTTGATTGCGTAGAGTAAATGTCCGTCGAGAACTTCGACGCGCGTGATGTGCGAATCGCGCAGCGGGGCGAGCTCCTGAACGAGAGCCACGTGATCCACTCCGAGGTCGATCAATCCGACACTTGCCGCAGCAGCAAGAGACTCTGCGTTGTCGAAGCGGGTTATCCCGGCGCCACTCCCGCCGATGTTCGCCTTCACGACGACGGGAAACCGCAAATCACGCGCGGCCTCGGGAGCGAGCGCGCCGTCGTTGATGACGCGGGCCCGCGGGTAAGGGAGGCCGAGCTCCTCGAGCACGTCGAGCTGGAGCGCCTTGGAGATCTCCATCTGATACGCGGCAGGACCGTTCACGAGCGGAACCCTGATGCGCTCGAGGTGACGCAGCCAGCTCAGAGTGTGAAAGGTTACCTGCTGGTGTCCACGAAGGTACGCCGAGGGGCTCGCGCGGTTGAAGACGAGCGAATAGGGCGACTGACTCTCCGACGGATCGTACGAGTGCGACGACGCGTCGATGCGCGAGTACGGTACGTCACGCCGATCAAGCTCGGCAAAAAGCGGCTTGAACCAATCTGGGTGCTCGTAGTAGATCGCGATCGGTCCGTCAGGTGTTGCGGGCATGCATTTCTCCGAGATTCGCTGACAAAGGAGAAAGGCCGCGTCCGGGGAAAGACGCGGCCTCTTCTGTTCAACCTAGCGTCCGGATTTATCAGGTCAAGCTGTCGGCCAAGCTCGCGCAAACAGTCGGGCCGGTTTAGCATACCAGCATGCCAGCCCGCGAGACCATCAAGATCCCGACGCGCGATATCGTAAGAATTCTTGCGCTCATTTTTGGCTTCTATGTAGCTGTTCGCCTGCTCTGGATCGCGCATCCCGTCATTTTCCTTTTTTTCCTCGGGGTGCTGTTCGGACTTCCGATCGCTCAGGGTACGGACTGGCTCCAGAAGCGACGTGTTCCGCGCGGGCTCGGTGTCGCGCTGATTCTTACCCTGTTTCTTGGGCTGATGATCGGAGGCGGCATCGGGATGGCGCCCATTCTTCGTTCACAATCGAAAGAGCTGCAGCAGCGACTCCCCGAGGCGCTGGACAAGATAGATGCCTGGCTGGGGCACCGCGCCAATGGAGTGCTCGGCATCCTGTTCAACCAAGAGAGCACGGGCGAGGATACCGGCACCGTCCCGGGAATTACGGATGCGGATTCGGTTCTCACCGACACGGTCACGGCTCCGCCGACTGGTCCGCAGACGCGGCGAGCGCGCAGCAACGAAGTGGTGGTCGGCGGCAATCTCCGACGCGACATAACCAAGCAGTTTTCCGGCGCGCAGCACTCGTTTCTCCGCATGCTCACGTCCACGTTCGCCGTCACGGGCGCGTTCCTGCTGGTGCTGTTCATCGCAGCGTACATCGGACTCGATCCACATCTCTACCACGGCGGAGTTCTGGCGCTGGTTCCGTCCCGGGAGCGCGATCGGGCCGCGCTGGCACTCGCCCGTCTCGCAACGACTTTGCGGCGGTGGCTGGTAACGCAGCTGATCGCCATGGTCGTGATCGGCGCGGTCACGACGGTCTTTCTGTTGTCGATTCACGTCAAAGCGGCGCTGCCTCTCGGCATCCTGGCCGGTATTTCCAAATTCATTCCGATCGTCGGCTCGATCTTCGCCGCGATTCCAGCCATTGCGATGGCGTTTATCGACTCGCCCCACAAAGCGCTGGTCGTGGCGGTCGGCTACATCCTGATCCAGTTCGTCGAGAACCACGTGCTCGTCCCCGTGCTCATGAAGCGCGGAGTGAATCTCCCGCCGGCGATGACTCTCGGGATTCAGGCCCTGATGGCGCTGCTGTTCGGCTTTCTCGGATTGCTGGTGGCGGTGCCGCTCCTCGCCGCAATTCTTACAATCGTTCGGACGATGAACGAGAAGGAGCTGCGCGAGATCTCCGAGGAGACGACCTCGCGGCTACCGGCTGGCGACGAGGCGATCTAGGGCGGCGAGTGGGGAAGCACCCAGACCTGCCGCATCAGATCGCGGTAACGGTACAGCCTGAGATCGCGATCGAGGACGTAGAGGGCGGTGGCCACGGCCCCTGCCATCGCCGCCGGGCCGATCACGCGCGAGGCCCTAAACTTCATGACATTGGCGAGTGGCATCTTCACGTTCGAGGTGTATATACTCCAAGCCAACAAAGATTGTTCTTACCGCTGTCACCTCGATTACATCCGGCTAGAAGTGGCAGGCCCCAGGAGATTTCATGATTCGTTTTGTCAGCTCAATGATTCTGTCAGTTGCGTTCATCGCCCTGCCAATGGGCGCGCATGCCCAGGCTCCGTGGCGGCAGGTTTATAAGGACGCCGATGTCGCCGTCATATTCGACACCGCGAGCATCGCTCTCCAGTCGTCCGGTACGTGGACCACGGTCACTAGTTGGGACTACACCAAGCCGCGCGTACTCGAAAACAAGAAGCAATACAGCAGGCTGGTAGAGCGGGCGTACGTGAGGTGCTCGCCGGTACGCGTCAAGCGGGTTCGGAGCACTGTTTACGCCGGAAACAATGTCCTCGTCAGGGATGAGGGTGAGGTCGATCCGCGCGACCAGGCTCATATGGTCTGGGACCGGCCGAAACCGGGAACCGCGGGGCGAAACGCCTTCGAATCCATGTGCGGAATTCTCACGCGAAAGGCGGGCATAAATGCGATCACGCCCGCGTCCACCAAAGCCGCTGAAGCGGCGGTTAAACCGGCTCCGAAAAAGGCTACCGCCAGAAAGAAGACAACAAAGGGCTAGCGCCTTCTAAATCGTTCGTGAAACGGGGGGACAAGGACGCGGCTAAACCCGCGTCCTTTTTGCGTTTAACAGCCACGCTCGCGTCGGAAAATTCACTGTCTTCGTGGGATCGTTGCGAAGCTCAGCAGTGAGGGAAAATCGTGCCAAAAATATGGCATTTAGGACGCCCTAAAACAGGCCACTTTGGCCAACCGTTTGCTATAGTAGGAGGGCAAGCTTTAACAGGGGAGCAACATGAGACTACTCGAATCGAAACCAGACGCCAAAAAGAAGTCCCCCGGGGGGACGATATTCAGCATAGTTCTGCATCTGACCATCCTCTTTCTCGCGATCTTTGCGACCGCCCGGGCAGGCGCCCGGCGGGCCGAGAAGCCGCGGGAAACCAAGGTCAGCTTCGTGGCAATGAAGAAGGACGAGCCGCCTCCGCCCCCAAAGGACGAACCGACCCCCCCCAAGCAGGCACCCAAGCCGAAGGCACCAACGCCCAAGGTCGTGAACCTGCCGCAGCTCCCCAAGGAAGTAGCACCGGCGCCCCCAAAGGGGTTCAAGGTCCTGCCTCCAGCGGTCAACATTCCGACCAACCTGCCGACGATTGATCTGTCCAAGGCTGTCACGAACGAGAATGACTTCAGCGGCAAGGGCGTCGCTGGAGGTTCCGATAAGGGCGTGAAGGGCGGGACCGGTACGGAAGGCGATATCGGCAAGTTGGCGGGTGTCGCTGATCACGGACCCTACATGGAGTTCCAGGTCGAGAAGCCGGTCGTGAAGATCGGCGGCGAAGCCCCGGAATATCCGAACTCGCTCAAGGACTCGGGCGTAGAGGGCCAGGTTCTCGCGCAGTTCGTCGTCAACGAGAGTGGTCGCTATGAAGGCGGCTCCCTCAAGATCCTCAGCTCCAGCAATCCGGCGTTCACCGCCGCCGTGAAAGATGCGCTCCCCCGTATGAGATTCTCGGCGGCGCAGATCGGGGGCAAGAAGGTTCAACAGCTCGTGCAGATGCCGTTTCAGTTCCATCTCCAGAAGTAACGAGCAACCCGATCACGACAAAGCCGCGGAGGTCTTATTACTCCGCGGCTTTGCCGCGTTCGGTGTACCATCGCGGTAAACGCGTAAATTGAACCGCAGATGACCTATCGCAATTTCCTGCGAGGAGCCGCGGCGCTTATCGCTCTCGCTCCCGCAGCGCACGGACAAGTCCGCTCAGCTCGACCACAGCCCCAGCGGCCGATCGATGTTCCTCAGGCTGTCGTGGTGCTGCCGATCGATACCACGGGTGGTGATTCGACGCGCACCATCATCCAGCGCGACTTCGATTACGGCGATCGGATACAGCCACTCATCCTCGACAGCACCACCATGGCCGATATCTGGAGCCCCGGTGACGAGCGAATCAATTTCTCTCCGCTTGCGCAGACCCGCGTCAATTTCGTCGTCCGTGGAAGGCCCACGTCGAGCGGGCTACGCGTAGAGATCTTCGACCCAAAAGGGACGCTGCGGCAGCAAGGTCTTTTCCGATTGCCCAAGCTCCCGCCCAACAGGCTCCCCGCCGTACGTGACTCGCTCTCCCGCCTTCTGGGGATGCGCACTCGAGCGACGGATGTAGCGCTGGCCGCCGACTCGGCTGCGCGGGACAGTCTGGCGCGCGAAGCGACCCGTCCAGTTCCTCTCAAGCGCCCGGGCCAGCGCGTCGCGGCTCGCCGCAGCGTAGCCGAACGCGATTCGCTTTCCCGCGAACTCGATCGGCGGGACGTGATGCTCCGCGCCGTAGCCGTACAGGACACGCTGCATTACGACTCGCTCTTCGCGCGGATCGCGGTGCGCGATTCCATGACGCGCGATTCGGTAGCGCGCGAGCGGCGCCTCGCCATCCACGGCGTGAGCGACGAGCTGGAGCGCTGGATAACCGGCACGCGCGGGATCGCATCGACGAAGATCGTCTTCGTCGAGGGGAAAGTAATGAAGATCGTCGACAGCGACGGTGCCAATGAGCGCATCCTTCCCACGGTGGGCGCGGCGCTCTCACCGGCGTGGCATCCGTCCGGGAAGTCGATCGTGTACGTCGACGCGGACGATCGTGGAACCCGGATCGGGCAGATAGACCTGCGCTCCCTGCGTCCGCGTCTTCTCTCCGCGTCGAAGCGCGGACTCAACATTACGCCCGTCTACACCAAGGACGGAAAGAACATCGTCTGGGCCGCCGGTGGCGATTCTCCAGCCGAGCTATTCCTGGCGAGCGCGACCGGAGACGATTCGGTGCCCAAGCCATTCGTGGGGCGCACGGGCTTCGAAACCACATCGCCCAGCTTCAGCCCCGACGGAAAGCAGGTGGTGTTCATGTCGCCGGTCCCGCTCACGCCGCAGCTGTACACGATGAGGTTGAATGGAACCGGATTGCGCCTGCTAACGCCGGTTGTGCCCGGGAAACGGAGCTATCGCACGGGGCCCGACTGGTCGCCTCTCGGTGACGAGATCGCATTTCAGCAGCAGAACGGAGATTTCCAGGTGTGGACGATCGGCTTGAAGGATCGCGTGATGCACCAGATCACCTCCGAAGGGGAGAACGAAGATCCTTCGTGGGCGCCCGATGGCCGTCACCTCTCGATCACACGGCGACTCGGCGCCATCGGAGAGCAGCGCAACATCTGGGTGCTCGACAAGAAGACGGGCAGGCTCCGGCAGCTGACCCAATCCGGCGACGCACGGCTCTCCGATTGGTCTCCTCCGCTCAAGCCGGTTTTCTAGTATCCGTTCCGGGCGAGTAATCGCCGCTGATCGATATTTCGAGATTGAGCTGGTAACGCGGTGAGTGGCCGCTCGTATATATATAAGTACCACCCAAATCATCGACTCTGAGAGGGCGCATGACCACAACGGCGGCATCGCGCGGTTCGTCGGAGCGCTACAACGCAACGACTTCGACCGTCGCACCGGTTGCGCCCAGGCGTGAGCGGCTTCTTTCGCTCGACGTGTTTCGCGGGATGACCGTCGCCGGGATGCTGCTCGTCAACGACCCGGGCACATGGAGCGCGATTTTCCCGCCGCTCGAGCACGCTGAATGGAATGGGTGGACACCCACCGATCTCATTTTTCCGTTCTTTCTATTCATCGTCGGCATCACTACCTATCTGTCGCTTTCAGCACGGCGCGCACGGGGCGACGACGACTCCGCCGTCGTCAGGCAGATTCTTCGCCGCGGAATCATCATCTACCTGCTTGGCTTCGCGATGGCGATGTTCCCCTTTTATCAGTGGGGGACGATCGACACGATTCCGAACGCTGGCGCCTGGGACAGGATCCTGCTTCGTATCGAGCACGTGCGCATTCTCGGCGTGCTGCCGAGGATCGCCATCGTGTACGTCTGCGCCGCGCTGCTGACGCTCAAGACCACCGTCAAGCAGCAGATCCTCATCATCGCGGGCCTGCTGTTCGGCTACTGGTTCGCCATGACGCTGATTCCGGTTCCCCGCGAGAATGCTATCGGAGCGCTGCTGCTGCACACGAAAGACAGAAATCTTGCGGCTTATCTCGATCGCGCCATTCTCGGTACGAACCACACCTGGGTCGGAAGTGTGACTTTCGATCCCGAAGGTCCGATGTCGACGATCCCCGCGATCGGGACCGCGATGCTCGGCGTGCTCGCCGGCCGCTGGATAGCGCAGCGCGACAAGCAGCTGCTGGAGAGGATCGCGGGTCTGTTTGCCGTGGGATCGGTCGGGATGGTGCTTGGGCTGATGTGGAACTGGTCATTCCCGATCAACAAGAATCTCTGGACCAGCTCTTACGTGATCTTCACGGCGGGGATGGCGGGCGTGGCGCTGGCCACCGTCATGTGGCTCGTCGACTACTGCAACGTCAGGTGGTGGACGAAGCCGCTAGTCGTGTTCGGCGTGAATCCGATCGTGGCGTTCGTCGGATCCGGCGTGCTGGCTCGGTTGATCTACACGCTTTGGCACGTCACCCATAATGGCAAATCGGTCGCGGTTCAGGACGCGATCTATCAAATCGTGTTCCTGCCATGGCTTCCGCCCCGCGTAGCGTCGCTGGCCTTTGCGATCACGTTTGTCCTCCTGTGGTACGGGATTCTCACCGTGCTGTATCGCCGGAACATCTTCCTGAAGGTTTAGCTCGAAGGTTTAGCTCGAAGGTTTAGCGACCTGCCTTTTTTCAGCGCCCGACTCTAGCCGGTCCGAGCCGGGCGCGCGAGGTCTCTTTCTCGGCGAGCGAACTTGTCGCCACCATTTCGTGCTCGATCGGCGCACCGGCGCGACGCACGACGTAGGCCTCCATCGCGAAGTACTCCGGCAGACCGAGTCGATCCACCCGGTGGGCTGTATTCCGGTTCCTCTCCTCGACGCGCTGCCAGAATTCACGGTCGTCCTGGCCCGGGAACGGTGCGCGATCCTTCTGACTCTGATGCTTGAAGATCGCCATCTTCTTCGCCCGCAGCTCGTCCTCGGATAGCGGCACCAGCACATCCGCCTCCGCGATCTCCCACTCCTGCCACGCGCCGCGATAGTACCACATCTCGGGCGACTTACCCGAGTATTTCGCCAGCGCGCCACTCACGGCCTCGAGACACATCCTGTGAGTCCCGTGCGGATCGGAGAGATCACCGGCGACGAATACCAGCTCCGGCTTCTGCTCCTCGAGCAGGTCGAGAACGATGCGCACATCCTCCGCGCCGATTGGATCCTTCTTCACCTTTCCGGTCTGATAGAACGGCAGGTTGAGGAAGCGCGCCTGCTCGCGCTTCATCCCGAAGGTCTCGATGCCTGACACGGCTTCCGCTTCGCGGATCGCGCGCTTCAGCACCTGAACGGGAAATGCGTCGATCTCTCCCACCTGCTTCGAGTCCAGGAATTCCTCGACCTCTTCGATCAGCGCTCCGGCCGTGGAATCGTTGATGTCGAAGTCGTTTCCGAACCGGCGGAGGAAATCAGCGTAACGTCGCACCTCGTGATCGAATACCGCGATGTTGCCCGACGTCATGTAGGCCACGACGATCTCGTTCTTGTTCTGGTGCAGCTTGTTGAGCATGCCGCCCATGGAGATGACGTCGTCATCCGGGTGCGGCGAGAACACGACCACCCGCTTACCGGTAGGCAGCTTGCTCCGCCCGCGAATTTTCGCGATCAGCGCATTGAACACTTCGCCGTTCAGAGGGCCAGCCTTGCCGTGGCGGGCCAGCAGCGAGCTGAGATGGTGCT
Organism: Gemmatimonadales bacterium; assembly: GCA_038227135.1. GTDB lineage: Bacteria > Gemmatimonadota > Gemmatimonadetes > Gemmatimonadales > Gemmatimonadaceae > UBA4720. The sequence continues at coordinate 51,585 of JBBRQC010000012.1, read as the reverse complement.
CACGGTAGTCGTTTTCGTCGAGCTTGAGGACCGACTTCTCCGTGATCTCGCTCAGCCAGATCACTGCATCGAGCTCCTTCTCTCGTGTCCACTTCATCTCACCGATCACCCACGGCGTGCGAATGCGAGTCAGATCGGCCGCGGCAGCGAAGTCAACATAGAACACCGCATTCGGATGTCGCTGCAGATACGTCGCCGCCACGTCTGGATCCGGCTCACCTTCCACCGCGCGCCTGATGATCGCGGCCTTGTGCTCACCCGTCGCCACCAGCGCGATCTCCTTCGCCTCCATGATCGTCGCCACGCCCATCGTGATGGCTTCCGTCGGGACGTTATCCTCGCCGAAGAAGTCGCCGGCCGCGTCTCGACGGGTAACCGTGTCGAGCGAGATGCGGCGGGTGCGCGAGTCCGAGCCCGAGCCCGGCTCGTTGAAGCCGATGTGTCCCGTCTTTCCGATGCCGAGTATCTGCAGGTCGATTCCGCCGGCCTTCCGGATCGCGTCCTCGTACGCCTCGCACTCGACATCGACGTCGTCGCGAGGGACATCGCCCCGCGGGATGTGAACGTTCTCCGGACGGACGTTGATATGGTTGAACAGATTCTCGCGCATGAACCGGTGATAGCTGTGGATGCTGTCCGGTCTCATCGGGTAGTACTCGTCGAGGTTGAAGGTCACGACGTCGGAGAAGTCGAGGCCCTCCTCGCGGTGCATCTTGATCAGCTCGCGATAGATCCCGATCGGGGTGCTGCCGGTGGCGAGTCCAAGCACGGCGCCTCTTCCTTCTCGCCGCCGCCCCTTGATGATCTCGGCAATGCGTTTGGCGATCGTCCGGGCGATCTCATCGTACTCGACGATAACTACGGGGACTCGTTCCTTGGAGGCTGGCATTCAGTAGTAGGAAAGAGGCGTCAATCGACCGACAAGAAAGATAAGCGCAACTCGCCTTGGACGCTGCCGCTCGGGTTGCTACCAAGCGCCACACGGGCTCTCATAGGAACATCAAAAACATCACGGCACCGCGCATTGGGCCTTAGCGCCACCCTAGATGCGATCCGGAGCATCCGGGCTTCTTCCGGAGCATCCGTGTTCACCCTTCGTCCTGGATGCCAGTGCGAGCGGTTCTGGAATCCGGAGGCTATCGGTTTTCCCAGTTCACGATTCGCGCACCGAGCACGGCCTGCTGAACGGCGTCCGCGACGTCGCGCCGCAGCTGTACGTGGCGGGTATTGCTACGCGTGGGGTTCACACGGTTGGTGAGAACCACGACGAAAAGATCCTTCTCCGGGTCTATCCAGATGGACGTGCCGGTGAAGCCGGTGTGGCCAAAGCTCCACGGCGAGAAAAACTGCCCCGCGCTCGAGCCGCCCTCGGGCGAGTCCCAGCCGAGGGTGCGCGACGATTCCTTCCCCTGACGAGCGGTCCAGCGGGCGATAGTCGCAGGTTTCACGACGCGAATCCCGTTCACACCTTCGCCGCCGTTCAGAATCATCATCGAGAAGAGCGCGAGGTCCCGGGCCGTCGAGAAGAGTCCCGCGTGGCCGGCAACGCCGCCCATAGCCCAGGCGTTTTCGTCGTGAACGGTTCCCCACAACAAGCCTCCGCGCGCGTCATCCACCTGCGTTGGCGCGATTCGCGGGCGCAGCGAGATTGGAGGCTGGAACTGTGTGTCAGTCATGCCGAGCGGCCTGAAGATCTTCTCAGTTGCCAGCACATCCAGCGTCTTGCCGGTGATTCTCTCCATGACCAGCTGGAGAATTATCATGTCCCAGTCGCTGTAGACCATGTTCGTGCCAGGCGCGTACTCCAACGGGCGCGCATTGATCTGGTACAGGTACTGTTCGCGCCCGCGCGCGGTCGAGTAAATGTTGGCGCCGGCCTCGAGCCCGCCGCTGTGGGTCAGGATCTGCTTGACCGTGATCTGCGCCTTCTCCGGCGAGTTGAACTCCGGCAGATAGGATGCGACGGTGCGATTCAGATCGAGCTGGCCGCCTTCCTCGAGAACCATCGCCACCGTCGTCGTGGCAATCACCTTGGTGAGCGAAGCCAGATCGTAAAGGGTATTGGTGTCGACGGCCGGGGATCCGGGCTGATTCCAATCGATGTAACCGTAGCCTTTCATGTAGGCGATGTGTCCATTGCGCCCGACGGCGATCGCGACACCGGGTGCTACCGCTTCCTCGATCGCGGTCTTTACGATCTTGTCGAGCTTGGAAGGCAGCGTTGTATCGAGCCCCGAGTTATTGAGACCCATCTGGGGTGCTACGTACTTGATGGGCGTCGGCGCCGCTACGATGCGAGCAGGGGGTGGGGGCGGAGCGCAGGAAACGCCCACCATCAGCAACACAACTGCAATTGAGCAGAAAGACTTCATGAGCCAGCGGGAGAGGGTACGAGTTCCACGAGGCGCCGGGCCAGCTCACCGGCCTGCGGTTCTTTAAGTAAGACGATTGTGACGCCCCGGGACAACCCTTGTTTCCCCTGCCTCAGCGCCCGGGTGCCCGGACACAGTTTCGGATGATGTCTCCCGCGGCTACTGAATCGGCGTGGGTGGCCAAAACGGGGCACGGTGGCGGTACGGCGCTGCTCAGCGACCGGTGCCCGTTCGCCCCGACCGCCCGCACCGCGGCCCAGCCGTCGTCCAGCTGATCGGGAAGGAGAAACGATGTCGCGGACCCAGCCTGATAAATCTTCTCGTAGGTGGGCGCCGTCGTGTGCCTGAAGAGAACCTCGTAGCGTGTCGCACCGGGGATCTCGCGCCAGGTCACCATCCACTTCTGTCCGCCGGATGCCTGATCGCGCCGCGCCAGGGCGACCGGAGGCGCGGGCGCGTTGGCCAGCGATCCGACGACCGATGCGTTGAGTCTCGCCACGTTCGCTACGTAGCCAAAGTTCACGTGGGCGAAATCGTCCGTCGGCAGATGCTGGCGCTTGTAGTTCTCGAGTCGTTCCGTGAAACGAAGGCCAGGATCTCCGAGGCTCACGTACGGGCTGTGGTCGCCTCCACGCGAGATGCGATCGAGGCGAAACACCGGAAGAATCCGAAATCGCGGGTTGTAGATGGTGCCGGTCGCCCACGCATAGCGCGCAAGCTCGCGGCTCGGTCCGTTATCGGGGTCGGCGCCGAAAATCCGGACGCTCGTCGAATCGACCGTTCCGTCATCGGCGACGACATTCCCAGCGATGTCGTCCGTGAATGCGGACACGACCTTGTAGCCGGCGGCGTGAAGTCTTTGTGCGAGGTGGGTCGATCCGTACAAGCCCTGCTCCTCGGCCGCATACGCGACGAAGATCACCGATGCCCGGAGCCCTCGCGGAAACCGCCTCGAGAAAACGCGAGCGAGCTCGACCACCGCCGATGTGCCCGAGCCGTCGTCGTCAGCGCCGGGCGCATCCTGCGTTGCCTCGAATCGCGCCAGCGCACCGAGGTCCGCTCGCGAACAAATGCAGGAGTCGTAGTGGCCGCCCATCACGACCACTCGCGTGGTGTCCCGGCCGGGAAGCCAGGCGACAACGTTGACGACGTTCACCATCGGATGATCAGGATGGTTGCGCATTTCGATCAGCGCGGGATCGTACTCGACGCGGAGGCATCCGCCGCACGCGCGGCTGTATCCGTCGAGCTTCGCGAACAGATATCGCCTGGCCGCGCCGATTCCACGCACGCTGCTCACGGTGTCGCTCATCGTATTGCGTGTCCCGAAGGAAACGAGCGCCGAATCCGTCTCCCGAATTCGAGCCGGCGAGATCTCGGCGATCGCCGCCGCCAGCGCGGGATCGCGGATCAGCCCCATCGTGACGTCGGGCGCGGCGGAAGTTGAGATATTTCGCTGAGCAGCAAGCGGAGCGGCCAACGCCGAAAGCACCAATGCGGCGGCCGAAGAGCGAAGACGAGAGATTCGCATGTTATGTTATCCTGATGTGGACGGTTTCAACGGCTCAGAATATGGACGGGAAGTGAGCAAGACAAGCGCGCCGGTCGCCGCGCCTGCTGACGCAGCGACCGGTGATCCGACCGACATCTTCTGGCAATGGTCGCGATTCAGCGAGCTGCGGCCGGACGACCTGTACGCCATCGTGCGTCTGCGCGAAGCGGTGTTCATCGTCGAGCAGAATTGTCCCTATCCCGACGCCGACGGCCGGGACCCGCGAGCCTGGCATCTGCTCGGCTGGAACCAGGGCGCTCTCAAGCGCTCACTAGTTGCATACGCCCGCGTGTTCGAGCCGGGGATACGCTACACGGAGGGATCGATCGGACGCGTCGCGACAGCACGGGAAGTGCGAAAGACGGGCGTGGGTAGGCGACTGATGGCTGAAGCCCTCCGACGACTCGAGGCGCTCGCGCCCGGTCAGAAGATCAAGATCGCGGCGCAGCAGCGCCTCGAGGCGTTCTACTCGGGTTTTGGCTTTACGACGGTGTCCGCGCCGTATGAAGAGGATGGAATCATGCACGTGGACATGATCCGCTAGCCCCTTATCGTGATAACAAAAGCCCGCTATTGCGACGGCGAGACGTTCGGCGAGTTCATGGCTCGGGAGACCATCAACCGCGCGCTATGGCTGGGGATAACGCACCGCGTCTCTATTCCCCTCGAGATTTCTGCCCGCGTCGAGGCACTCGGTGGACACTGGCATCTACTGGTGCTGAGCGAAGACTGGTGCGGCGATGCGGTAAACATCGTGCCGATAGTGTCAAAGCTGGCAGACTCGGTGAGCAACATGGATCTGCGCATTCTCGCCCGCGACGAGAATCTGGACATCATGGATACCCACCTGACGGGCACGTCGCGCTCGATTCCGATCGTGATTCTCCTGAACAAGAAGTACGAGGAGTGCGGGTGGTGGGGACCCCGCCCGAGAGCGCTTCAGAAGTGGGTGGTGGAGAAGGGAATATCCCTGCCGAAGGCGGAGCGCTACAAGGAAGTCCGGACGTTCTACGCGAGGGATCGCGGTCTGACGACGATGGAAGAGATTGTATCGATGCTCGAGCACTGCTGTAAAGCGGGGGTCGGGTCGGTTATCGGGCGCGGTTGACGAACCAGCATCTCTATTTACCGGATAAACCGAGATTCAGGTCTCGCAGCAGCTCACTTGCAGCCAGGTGTCAATGCGCCCGTGGAAGCCTGAGAGTGAAGGTCGACCCCTTTCCAACTTCGCTCGCGGCGCTGAGTGATCCGCCCATGTCCGTCGCCAGTCGTCGGCTGATGGGAAGTCCGAGCCCGGTGCCGCTCGTTACCGTTCCTCCGGGCTTCAGCTGCACGAACGGCTCGAAGATCGCTTCGAGCTTGTCGGACGGAACTCCTTTGCCGGTATCGGTCACCCGGATTGCGACTGCATCGTCCTCCAGCTCGCACTGGAGCGAGATATTCCCTCCTCGATCCGTGAACCTGATTGCGTTCGCGAGCAGATTGAGAAGAATCTGCTGAAGCTTCTCCCCGTCCGCGTTCGCGACGAGCGACCAGTCTCCGCAGGTACACGCGTAACTCAGATTTTTCTCTTCGAGCTGCGCGGCAACAAGCGCTTTCATGTGCGCCAACACTTCGTGTATTGCGATCGGATGAAGAACAGAATCGGTCGACTGTCCATTCTCGAGGCGGGCGAAGTCCAGGATGGTGGTAATGAGTCCGAGCAGTAGCTGCTGGCTCTCCTGAATGCGCTGAAGATAGCGGCGCTGCGCATCGGTCAATGGGCCGTGAATCTCGCGCTCGAGGAGCTCGGTGTAGCCGAAGATCGCCTGGAGCGGCGTGCGAAACTCGTGGCTCAGCAGAGCGAGAAAGTCGGAGTTGATGCGGCTCGAGACTTCGGGTTCTTCCCGTTCCTTGCGCTCGCTGGTGAGCAGGCCGTCCCTAATGGGGTTCTCAGCTGCGAGCTGAGTTGCCCGTGGCGCGACGCGAATGTCCTGAAGAGGGCGCGCCTCTCTTGATTTTCGCGGCGCCTCACGCGCCTCAGCGACCGTGCCTTGCTGCTGGGGGTCCATGATTCCGGCACCTGGGTGAGCGGGAGCGCTCGACAAAACGGAGATATTGCAACTCCAGGGCCTAACGATGTCGAGGGAGAAGAACGAAGGGGCACGGCTTTCACCGTGCCCCCGTTCGCTTCCGTCCCGGCTGGGTCGGTCAGCTACTGCCCTGACCTTCTCCGTTCGGCCTTCGTCCACCGCGAGATGCTTCTCCACCTTTTCTTCCGGCGACCCTCGCCTCCTCACTGGTGAATTCGTGGGCTGTTCCTTTCTGGTGCGCCGCGCGTCCACCTTTCGCCGCAATCGCGCGCTGGGCCTGAGGGTCCATCGCCGCAAATCCGCGAGGTGTCTTGCGGATGTTGCTCGTACTGCGAGATTCGTCGCTGCGCCCGCTCATTCCGCCGCTTCCATCCCCGACTCCGCTCCTTCTGCTCCGTTCGTCCATCCTTTCATCCTGGTTGTCACGCTCGTCTGCCATTATCGGTCTCCTGCCGCGATATTCGAGTTTCAACGACGCCGCCACCGGACCTGCACCGAGCTTCCGGTGGGCTGGTCGAGCGAAACGGTCGTCTGCCGGATAATTTGATGCGCAAGCGTCAGGCCGTAATTTCGAGGGAACGTAGAAACCCCGTCATCGGGTTGCATTGTGGATTTCTTCCCTTCTCGCACGTCTGTGAGCGCTTATGTTAAAAGCAATGGCAAAAGAACTCCGAGGTGGTCAGTGAATCCAGTCGAAGCCGAGACGCTATCGAAGATCGAGGTGCTCGCCGACCTCGAGCCCCTTGTAGTGGAGTTAATGACGGCGCACGAAGCCAAGCGCGTGCTCTGGTTCCCAGCGGAATTGCTCGAGCCCGCCCCGGGCGAAGATCCCGACAATCACCTCAAAGCCCTGAAGGAGCGAGCGAGGGGCATCAGCGATCCTGCCCGAGTGGCGCTCGCACTCAACCTCCTCACTGAAGAAGGGCTGCCGCACTTTCACCGGCTCCTCGCCGTCTATCTCGGTACGGACAGCATCTGGGCGAAGTGGAACAACCTGTGGACGGCGGAAGAAGACCGGCATGGCGCGATTCTCCACGACTACACGAGGGACGCTGGCGTCTTCGACCCGGTGGTGATCGAGAAGATGCAGTTCGATTACATCAGGGCGGGGTTCGAGCCGGAGTGGGACAAGGATCCATACCGTGTCTTCGTCTATACCTCGTTGCAGGAGAGGGCGACCCAGGTGTCCCACGCCAACACTGGCAAATACGCGTCTCAATACGAGCCGACGATAGGTACGGTGCTGGCGAACGTCGCGAAGGAAGAGGCGCGCCACTACACGTTCTATCGTTCGGTATTCAAGGCGGTTCTCGAGCGCGATCCCAATCAGGGCCTCATTGCCGCGGCGAAGATCATGCCCGCGATCGACATGCCGGGCGTGAATATGCCCCATTTCCGTGAGCTGGCCGACGTGGTGCGGCGCGCGGAGATCTATGGTCCGCGCGACTATCTCAGGATCGTCGAGGAGTTGATCAAGTACTGGTCGATCGACACGATGGACGGCTTGAACGATCTCGGTCGGAAGGCGCAGGAAAAGATCATGGGGATCCCGGCGCGTCTCGAGCGCATTGCGCAGGTGATGGAGCTGAAGACCAAGCCCAAGAGCTTCGCGTTCGACGTGATCTTCAATCGCGAATTCGCAATGGAGTGAGATTGTCGCCTGGAAATCGCTGTGCGGTCAGTCCCCGTCCTCCTTCCCGCGGTTTGATTTCCAACTCCGCGGTCGGCTCGCGACATCGCGAATTCGCGATTGAGGATCACGTGACGCTTCGCCCTCGCTCCGACTACATCGCCTTCTAAGGCGGAGCTAAGAGCCGGACAGGCCGAGATCGGCGGAGCACGCCTGCATGGCGCTTATGACGAAGTCGATGTGCTCGTCGAGATCGACGCCCAGCTCCTGCGCCCCGTTGATCACGTCCTCCCGGCTCACGCCACGTGCGAACGCCTTGTCCTTCATCTTCTTCCGCACCGACTTCGCATCCACTTCGTGGACGCTCCTGGTTGGGCGCACAAGCGCGGTCGCCGTGATCAGACCAGTCAGCTCGTCGACCGCGAACAGCGTCTTCGCCATCGGTGTCTCGCGCGGGGTGTTCGTGTAATGTGCGTGGCCGAGCATCGCCTGAAGGATGTCCTCGGGGTATCCCTTCGCCCTCAGTATCCGTACACCCTCCGACGGATGCTCCTCCGTCGGCGAATGGGAGTTGTTGGGGAACCGCTCGTAGTCGAAGTCGTGAACGAGTCCGGCCGTTCCCCAGCGCTCCTCGTCCTCACCGAATTTGCCGGCGTAGGCTCGCATGCCTGCTTCCACGGCGAGCATGTGCTTGCGCAGCGACTCGCTGGCAGTGTACTCGTGCACCAGCGCGAGGGTGTCGGACCGGGAGGGAAGCGCAGAGGGGTCTGTCATTGATTCGTGGTTGGATTGGCTTTGTTTTGTCGATTACTCTACGAAATCTATGAATCCGCGTCTCTGATTTGTCGAGACCAGCTGCAAGTCTGCCTGCGGCGCACCCGGATGAAGCTCCTGGAGTATCAGCATTTGGGCAGTGACTTCATCAGCAGCCTTGCGATGTCGACTGCCAACTGGAGCAACAACAGCGCGCCGAGCATCGCGGACACGTCTACCCACGGTCTTTTTCGCGGTGGAAGCGTTCGCGCGTAAAGAAGGGCGCCGATTACGATCACCACCGCCTCGGCGACAAAGTCCGCAATGGGATGATCGTAGAGCTGAAGACCGATCATCGGTCCGCCGGGCCACGTGGGTTTGTAGCCGGTGATCCAGTCGAGGACCATGTGCGATGCTATCACAGCGGCAACGACGAGCGCCCCACTCCAATCCCGTGTCCCGATTGCGTACGCAGCAAACGCGATCGCCGTGAACAGCACAATCGCGGGGATGGAGTGCGACAGCATTTCCCTGGGGCTGAACGCGCCGGCGAGGCATAGACCGGTGTCCACCCAGTCCGGCATATATGTCGCGACCAGGAGGACGAGCAGTCCGATGCTCCTGCGCACGCGCTTCGCGCCGAGGGCGGCGCCCACATGTCCGACGTACATCTATTGGCGGTTGCGGCTCGAGCGGTGGGCGCGGAGATCGATCAGAAGCGGTACCAGTGTCGCGATCAGAAGTGCCCCAACGGAGCGCAGCCCGGAGAATAAGCGAACGATCGGGATGGCATCCCTTCGGCAAAGGGTTGGAGGCGCATGTAACTTTTCGTAAAGCTATAGCACGCGCATCGGCCCGCCCACTCCTTCCTCTCCGAAGCGACTTCTGAATGCACGTAAAGAACCTCGAGTGCTCCTTCTGCCATCGCGAATACGAAGCGAGGCGGCTACACAACGTCTGCACGGAGTGCGGCAAGCCCCTACTGGTGCGCTATGACCTGAAGCGTATTGCAAAGTTCATGACACGGCAGTCGCTGTTCGCGCGCAGATCCGATATCTGGCGCTACCGGGAGCTGCTTCCGGTTCGCCGCGAGGACAACATTGTCACCCTCGGCGAAGGATGGACTCCGTTGATTCACGCGAAGACGCTCGGCGAATCGCTCGGCGTGAGCGAACTTTACGTCAAGGATGAATCGCTCAATCCTACCCAGAGCTTCAAAGCTCGGGGAATGTCGGTTGCTGTCTCGATGGCGAAGGAGCTGGGCGTCAGGAAACTGGCGGCGCCGTCCGCCGGGAATGCCGCGGGCGCGCTCGCGGCGTATTGCGCCCACGCACGCATCGGTGCGTACCTGCTCATGCCAAGCGACACCCCCCGCGCCAACATCATCGAGTGCGAGGTATCGGGCGCGCACGTGAGGCTGATCGATGGCCTCATCACCGATTGCGGAGCAGAAGTGGGGAGGCTGAAGGAGAGCGAGGGGTGGTTCGAGGTCTCCACGCTCAAAGAGCCGTACCGTGTGGAAGGAAAGAAAACGCTCGGCTACGAGATCGCCGAGCAACTATCGTGGAATCTGCCGGATGTGATCATCTATCCGACTGGCGGGGGAACGGGACTCGTCGGAATGTGGAAAGCGTTCGACGAGCTGCAGCAGCTCGGTTGGATTGGCGACAAACGGCCGCGCATGATTTCGGTGCAGGCTTCCGGGTGCGCGCCGATCGTGCGCGCGTTCGAGAAGGGCGATCGATTCGCCGCGGAGTTCGAGAACGCGGCAACGGTTGCGTCGGGGCTACGCGTCCCTAAAGCCATCGGTGACTTTCTGATCCTCGACGCAATCCGCGAATCGGGCGGAACGGCGGTCACCGTCACCGACGAAGAGCTGATCGCCGGCGCGAAAGAGCTGGCGCGCAGCGAGGGCATCTTCGCTTCTCCAGAGGGCGGGGCGTGCGTGCCGGCGGTCCGGCAGCTCCTGGCACGCGGCGACGTGAAGCCGGAGGAGAAGGTCGTGCTCTTCAACACCGGCTCGGGCATCAAGTATCTCGAATTGTTCGAGACACACTCGAAGACTCGAAAAACTCCACGAAAGAGCGCGCTTGGTCCGGCGATGAGACCCTGAGAGCTACCGTATCCCGACCAGCTTGTGCGTCTGAATGCTGAGGCGCCAGCCTGGATTTCTCAAACAGTAGTCGATCGCCTGCTCGGTGTTGGTCGCGACATCGGGCCCGTCCATCGGCTGCAAATAGAAGTGCATGAAATCCAGACGCGCGAACGTCTCGGGGTGCGCGTTCTCCTGGGGATAGACGAGCTTGAGCTCGCTGCCGCTGGTCTGCACGAAGGGCGCTCCTGCTTTGGGGCTGACGCAGATCCAATCGAGCGTCGGAGGGGCGGGGCGAGTACCGTTCGTCTCCACTGCTACCTCGAAACCGCGCTCGTGCAGTGCATCGATCAACTTTTCGTCGAGCTGGAGCAGAGGTTCTCCCCCCGTGCAGACGACGTACTTTTTCCCGGCTCGAGCAACACCCTCAGAAACTCCCCCCCAACACCGGTCGACTGCAGCGGCAAGCTCGTTAGCACTGGAGAACCGGCCGCCGTCCGCTCCCGTGCCGACGAAATCGGTGTCGCAGAATTTGCAGACGGCTCGGGACCGATCTTCTTCTCGACCTGACCAGAGATTGCATCCGGAAAAGCGGCAGAAAACCGCCGCTCTGCCGCTTTGCGCTCCTTCTCCCTGGAGCGTATAAAAAATCTCTTTCACGGTGTACGTCATCGCGTTGCTTTGCCCGCACGTGCCCGTCCCCGCGGAGCCGCGTACCCGATTGGGTCCTCGAATCCCGCTTCAGCGAAGCCCTTCAGGCGCAGCTGACAGGCGTCGCATCTCCCGCACGCGTCGCCGCTCTCCTCCGGATCGTAGCAACTGGTCGTGGCGGAGTAGTCGACGCCCAGTGAGGTCCCGAGCGTGACAATCGCGGCCTTGGTCAGCGAGATGAGAGGAGTGCGGATTACCAGTCGAGTGCCGCCTTCGACTCCGGCGCGCGTCGCAAGATTAGCCATTTCCTCGAAGGCACGAATGTATTCCGGCCTGCAATCGGGGTAGCCGCTGTAATCCAGTGCATTGACGCCGATGAAGATGTTGGTGGCGCCGACGACCTCCGCGAAAGCGAGCGCGTACGAAAGAAATATCGTGTTCCGAGCCGGAACGTAGGTGATCGGAATCTCCTTTGCCCGTGATGCCAGGTCGGAGAGATTGCGATCCTTCGGTACTGGCGTAGGCGCGGTGAGCGCCGAGCCGCCGAACACGGTGAGATCGATGTCGATAATGCGATGCTGCGCGACACCTGCCTTCCGCGCGATGTTTCTTGCCGCTTCGATCTCAGCCGCGTGTCGCTGCCCGTAACGGAAGCTGAGTGCGTGCACGGCAAAGCCCTCGTGCTGGGCGACTGCAAGCACGGTGGTCGAATCGAGCCCGCCGCTTAGCAGAAGGACGGCGGGCGGAGCAGTGGAGGGGGAGGGAGATGTCAACGCGAGGCCTCTGCGCTGAAATCTAAGGCACACCTGGTCCCGCGAGCGCGACAAGCCGGGGGCGCAGAAGCGCAAGCGCGCGATTGAGCTCCTCGAGGGCTTGCTGCACTCCGTCGAGCAAACCCGAACGGCCCATTGTCTCGAGTGCGGTCGCCGCAACGGAGACATTGTTAGCCATCATCGTGGCTGCTGATCCCCGCAGTGCGTGTGCACCCGCCCGCAACCGATCGGGATCTCGCCCTGTCACCGCTTCCGTGATCTCAGCCACTCGCGGCCCGAGATCCTCGAGGAAGATCACGGCCAGCTCGCGAGCCAGCCCGCGATCTCCGTCAACGAGTATCAGCAGAGCAGCTTCATCCAGGTCTCCGGCGTCGCGGTAAGTGCGCGCTGGAATCTCAGACCGGGGTGGCATCGAGCTCCTCCATCATTTTCTCGAGGCAGACGGGGCATATGCCGTGAGTGATCTTCACATCTGAATGTGATGTGAGATATGAATCGACTTGCTCCCAGTAGTTCGCTTCGTTTCGGACTTTCTTGCAGTAGCTGCAAATTGGCAGCAGGCCCTGCAGCGCGCGAACCTCGCCAAGCGCTGCTTCGAGCTCCGTAACGCGGGCAGCCAGGCTGCGTTGGAGATTCATCATCCGCTCACCCACGCGGACGCGCGCCTCGAGCTCCACGGGGTGGACCGGCTTCGTGATGTAATCGTTGGCGCCCGCTGCCAGCCCTTCTGATAGGTCCTGCTTGTCCCCGCGAGATGTGACGAGAATGACGTAGATGAACTCGAAGCCGGGCGTGGCGCGGAGGCGCCGGCAGATCTCGATTCCTTCGACGCCGGGCATCATCCAGTCCAACACTGCCAGATCGGGTGCGTCCTTTCCCCTCAGCGTTTCGAAAACCTGCCACGCCGCTTCGCCATCGTTGGCGGTAACTACATCCCAGCCGAGGCGTTCCAGTGTGGCGCCCAGTATCTTCCGCGTGACGGCATCGTCTTCGGCTACCAGAATTTTCATTTCGGCCTGTTGCCGCATGCATTCGTGATTTCGAAATGCATCACAGCGAGGGAGGAATGGCGGGCAGCGGGGAGAGTCCCGGGCTGCGGCAGGACCAGCGAAGTAGAGTCTATACCAGCAAGTTAATATCCATAATCACGACGCGCTGCTTTCATATTCCGACACTCCGAATCGAGCGTCGCGACCAGCATTTACCCTTATAGCGAACAGGAGCAGGCTTGCATACCTCGAGAAATACTTATGCGATCGTTGCCGCTCTCACGATGGGATGCGCAGCGGCCATGCAGAGCCGCGCCGGCGACCCAACCAGCCCGGAGATCACCGCGCAGGACCTGAAAACCCGTCTCTACATATTCGCCGACGACTCGATGATGGGACGTCAGTTCGGAACCGAAGGCAATTTCAAGGGAACGCAGTACATCGCCGATGAGCTGGTAAGGCTCGGTATCCAGCCCGGGGGCGCGAATGGCAGCTATTTCCAGGATGTGCCGGCGTACAAGGTCTCGATAGCGCCGCGCGCCCAGGTAATCGTCGACGGGGCGCCGCTCGCTTTCGGGAAGGACTACGTCACCAGCTTCCCGTCGTCGGGACGCGCGATTCCAGTCGACAGCCTCCAGGTCGTCTACGGCGGGGATCTGTCCGACACCACGTCGCTGATCCCGCCGGATCAGGCGGTCGGAAAAGCGCTTCTTTTCGCCATTCGAACTCCTCTGCAGCGCAATCCCGGTCAGATTGTCACGCGCTATTCCGGCGCGCGAGCGATCATCACGGCGAATAATCCGCGTGTGATGCGTCCATGGACCGTCACATTGTCGACCGACACCACGCCGGCGCGAGTCAATCTGGTGGTCTCCCCCGAGGTTGCCTCGCGCCTGATCGGCGGCGATCCGCTGACGTTGAAGCCGGGAACGTCCGGCCGCTGGATCCGCTTCTCCTCGATGGCTTTCACGCGGTCGCAGGCTCCTGCGCGGAACGTGATCGGGATCATTCCAGGATCAGACCCCGCGCTGCGGGGCGAGTATGTCGCGATCGGTGCGCACAATGATCATCTGGGATTCCGATTTGCGGGCCCTCTCGACCACGATTCCCTGCGCGCCTACAACATCATGGCGAACCGGATCGTGGAAGCGCGGACCCACGCGACGCCGGGGTCCCCCGGTGGCGGACTGACACCCGCCGAGCAGGCGTCGATCCACGTGAACGTGGACAGCCTGCATCGGATCAGGCCGGCGCGAATGGATTCGATCTACAATGGCGCTGACGACGACGGCTCGGGCTCGGTGGGCGCGCTGGAGATCGCCGAAGCGTTTGCCCGGTCCGGCGTCAAGCCGCGCCGCTCCCTCATCTTCGTCTGGCACACCGGCGAAGAAGCCGGACTCATCGGCTCCAACTATTTCACGGACAATCCAACGGTCCCGCGCGATTCCATCGTGGCACAGCTCAACGTGGACATGATCGGCCGCGGCGGCGCATTCGACTTCGTGCGTGGGGGACCGACGTATCTGCAGCTCGTGGGATCCCGCCGGCTGTCAACGGAGCTCGGCGACATCGTCGAAGCCGTGAACCGCGGCGAGCCGACTCCCCTCAGCTTCGATTACGCGTTCGACGCAAATGGACACCCGGAGCGCATCTACTGCCGGAGCGACCACTACGAATACGCACGATACGGGATTCCGATCGCGTTCTTCACGACCGGCCTCCACATGGACTATCACCAGCTGACCGATGAGCCCCAGTACATCGATTACGAGCACATGCGCAAAGTCTCGCAGCTGGTACACGACGTCGCGCTCAGGGTTGGCAACCTGGATCACCGCCTGGTCGTGGATAAGCCGAGGCCCGATCCGCACGGGGCCTGCGTGCAGTAGTCGGCAAAAGAAAACGGGTCGCTTACGCGACCCGTTTTACTGCTGGCGATGAATGAGGAGGAGTTGTCAGCGGCCTCGGGACCGTACCCGAGTCGGGAGGCTTGCTCGGCTCCGATGTGAGAGCGGTGACGGGCCCGGTGGTCTTGAGCTCGCCGACCAGATCCCTCAACACGTGGCTGCCATGGAACAGCTGCGTCGAAGCCATGCTCATCTGCTCACACGCCGCGCTCTGTTCTTCTGTCGACGCACTCACTTCCATCGCCGCGGTGGCGTGACTCTCCGCCGTTCGCGCGACGAGTCCGAGGTTCGCGGCCGCGGAATCGACCGCGCGCGCGTTTTCAGTCGCTGCAGTCGTTACACCGGCCGCGGCAGTCCGCGTCTTTTCCGCGGCGGCAAGGATCGTCGACAGAGCAGCGTCCAGCTCGCGACTCACGCGCTCGATCTCACCCACCTGAACCACACCCTGCTCCATCGCCTTCGAGGTCGCTGCAACCCGCATGGTCACTGTTTCTGTCATTTTCACTACGTCGTCCGCCGCTGCCTGCGTCTGGTCGGCGAGCTTTCTTACTTCGCTCGCGACAACTCCGAACCCGCGGCCCGCCTCACCGGCACGCGCGGCCTCGATCGCCGCATTCAGGGACAACAGGTTCGTCTGCTCCGCGATACGGCCAACCGAGACCACGAACTTGTTGATGTCGGTCGCCGTCGTATTGAGCTCGCGTACCTGGCCGGCTGCCTGCTCAACGATCGTGCGCACGTCGAAAAGAATCTTGAGAGCACGGTCGATCTCGACGCGCTTGTCGTGCGCTTCGGCTTCGATCGCGCTGGCAAGGCTGTGAACTTCCTGCGCACCGCCGACGAGATTGTCTCCCCGCGTGCGAATCCCGTCCAACGCTTCGTTCACCTGTCGGAGCTGCGCCACCTGCGATTCGGCGCCATGCGATACTTCCTCGACCGCGTCCGCAACTTCGCCGGCTGAGGCGGAAATCTGTTTGGACGCAGAAAGTAGATCACTCGCCGATTGGGCGACTTCCTCCGCTGTCGTGGCGGCCCCCGAGGCGATCCGTGACAGCGCGATCGTCGCGTGGTTCATCGCATCCGCCAGCGTGCGGAACTCGCCGGGCATGTCGCCCTCGGTACGCTGCTGAAGATCGCCGTGACTCAACTGAACTGCATGCCGGACGAGAAGGCGAAGCGGCCGGCCGACCGCGCGCCCGGTGCGCAGCACGATCATGATTGCAATGAGCGTCGCCACCACGATCACCGAGACGAGTAGCCTCGACCTTGCGACCGACTGGGCGCGAAGACTGTCGGACATTGCCGAAAGCTGTTGCGCCCGTGCGTGCTCCAGTCCGGTCAGCTGTTCGAGAAGGGACGGCACCAGCTTTCGCGCCCGCTGAGCCTCTATATGCGCGTCATCGAGACGTCCCAGGTCGGTAAGACGATGGGACAACGCGAAAGCAGTTTCGACTCTTGCGAGAGTGGTGTCGATCGCAATGGTTCTGACGATCTGTTCGGCGAGAGCGTCGGGGCTGGCGGTAAAGCTCCGGTGCAGCCTGTGCGCTTCCCAGCCGAGCCGACGGAAATCGGCATCCGATTTGGCGTCCTGATCGCTCAGGTACGTGTTTGCTGCCTGGATTTCCTGAGTAACGACGTTGGAGAAATCGGAAGCCTGTCGCGCGTCCTGCTGCGCTCCGGCCAGTGTTTTCGTTACCTCATCGGCCATCCGTCTCATCGAGAACCAACCGACCGCGCCGGCGCTGATGAGGAGAAGAATCAGGAAGGAAAACCCGACCGTCAGGACCTGACGAATCGTCTGGAAGCGGTAGGAAACTCTCATCTTGCATCCGCCAGGGTCAGCAGCCCTTTCTGAACACGCAGTACCCGGAACCGCATTCCGACGGGATCTCCAGTGTCCTCGAAGAACGCCGGGCCGGTCAGGCCTGCATAGGCGTTTTCACGAGTGAGCGAGTGGAGATAGTTGCGGATAGCCTTGCGGTTCGCGCCCTTTTCGGTGAGCGCCTGCGCAACCAGCCTGGTTGCGTCGTACGCCAGCGCGGCGTGGGCGTCGGGCGCAGTGCCGAATTTCTTCTCGAACGCGGCGACAAACGCGCGCGCCGCCGGAGAAGGATCTTCCGGAGTGAATGACATTCCGATGTAGGTGCCTTCGGAGGCGGCCGTGTCGGAAACAATGCCCTGCCAGCCATCGCCGCCCACGAATACGGGTTTGAAGCCCTGACGCTTCGCTTCCTGGAGGATCTTGAGGCCTGACGCGACGCGGCCAGCAATGAACACGACTTTGGGTCGCTTCGTCTTGAGATAGGCTACGTACGGCTCGGCCGAAGGCAGATCGGCGTTAATCGGATCGAGGCTCACCAGCTCCCCGTGAAAGGAGCGCTTGAACGAGTCGGCCAGTCCGCGACCGTAGGTATTGTTCTCGTAGAGAACCGCCGCTGTCGCCGGCGTGTTGCGGGTGGCAAACTTGTTGGCGAATGTGGCGAGCGCGATCCCGTTGAGGGAGTCGCTCGAGATGATCCGAAATACCCAGCTCGATATGCCGGTCAGGTCCGGGGAGGTGGCGCTGGTGGCGACCGCGGCGAGCTGTCCGTCGTAGACCCTCGCCGCCGAGAGCATGCCCGAGGAGTTAACGTGACCAATCACCGCCGAGATTTTGCGGTTCCTCACGAATTCCTGAGCCACTTTCGCCGCGACCGTGCCGTCGCCCTCATCGTCGCGCGTAACCACCTGGAAAGGGTGGCCGTTTATGCCCCCGGCCTTATTGATTTCTTCGGCCGCGAGTTGCACGCCCTGGAGGTTCTGTAGTCCATAGCCCTGCTTCCAGGGCCCGGCTGCACCCACCACGTATGGTTCTTTGAGTCCCCCGCAGGCGGCAAGTGCCAGCAGTGCGAGCGACGGAACGGCTTTGGACAACAACTCCCCCTCCCCCGATTCGGGGACTTCGTGTCAATCGAAGGACGAGGCCCAAGCTCGGGCCGTCACGGGGTATGGCACCCAATCTGCCCCTACAACTGAGAATAAAAGGGGATATTGACGATGAAAGTGCTGGTCACGGGTGGTACCGGTGTAATCGGACAGGCGGCTGTCACCGAAATCCTTGGCGGCGGACACACCGTCCGCTTGCTCAGTCGAAACGCCTCAGAAGACGCGAAGCAGTGGCCCGCCGGGGTCGAGCCATGGCCGGCCAACATTGGTGATCAGAACGAGCTTCGCGGTTGCGCCGAGGGCTGCGATCTGGTCATCCACGTGGCGGGGATCGTGGAGGAAACTGGTTCCCTGACCTTCGAGAGCATAAATGTTGACGGTACCCGCAGCATCGTGCGCGAAGCTGAGCGCTCCAAGGTTGGCCGCTTTATATATCTCTCCTCGCTCGGCGCCGAGACTGGCGATTCCCCGTATCACCGATCGAAGCGTCGCGCCGAGGACATCGTCCGCAACTTCGCGGGGGGATGGATCATCCTCCGGCCAGGCAACGTCTACGGACCCGGGGACGAAGTCGTGTCACTTCTGCTGACTATGGTGCGCACGTCTCCGGTAGTTCCCATAATCGGGACCGGAGGGGACAAGTTCCAGCCAATCTGGGTCGAAGATCTCGCCGCCGTGCTATCGGAGTGCGTTCACCGCACCGATCTGCACGGTCGCGTGCTGGAGGTAGCGGGCGAAGAGAAGACTTGCCTCAACGATCTGCTGGACCGAATGAGCGAGTTTACCGGCCGGTCACCGGCACGGATTCCCATTCCTCCGTTTCTCGCTTCTGGCGGGGTGACCATTGCCGGACTACTTGGAGCCAAGTTGCCGGTCAACGAGAGCCAGCTGATGATGTTGAGCGAAGGGAATGTGATCAAGACCCCCGGCGGCAACGCGCTCACCGGCGTTTTTCACTTGCAGTCCACCTCTCTCGATAGCGGACTGAGGAAGCTCGCGGATGCGTTGCCGGAGCAGACGCCGGACAAGGGCGTCGGGATGCTGAAACAGAAGCGGTTCTGGGTCGATATCGCCGGAAGCAAGCTGGTGCCCGAGGAATTGTTCGCTCGCTTTTGCCTTCGGTTCGGCGAGCTGACGCCGTTCGTTAATGTGCACGCGGAGCCGGGAACTCCAGCGATTCTGGGGAAGGGCAATACGCTGACGATGGCGCTGCCAGGGCGCGGCAACGTGCAGGTTCGCGTAGAGCAACGGGTGCCGAATTCAGCAACTCTCGTCACGCTCACCGGTCATCCGCTCGCCGGTGCGATCCGATTCCACGCGGAACAGCGCGCTGACTTGATTCGCTTCGAAGTGCAGGTCTACGACAGGCCCGCAAGTCTCGCCGACTGGCTCATAATGCGTGCCGTGGGTGACGGACTTCAAACGCGAACCTGGGAGAGTGTGGTGGAGGCAATGGTACAGGAGAGCGGGGGAGCGGCCGCGAATCCGACTCAGCATGAGGAAACGTTCCTCGACGAACAAAAAGCCGAGCGCGTGGAAGAGTGGGTAAAGGATCTGGTCGTCGAGAGAAAGCGCGCCGAGCACGCGAACTCGACGCCTCATTCGAGCCGCAGGAAGTCGCGCCCGAGCGGTCAGGTCGATAACGAGGCGGCGGTTTAGCCAATCCGGTGGATCATTTGGAGACTGTTACAATGAACAAGCAATTCCTCATAGCAATCTCGGCGCTGACGATCGCAGCATGCGCGTCCAGAACGACCCCCGCGCTGACGGTGACGGAGCCCTGCGCTTCGTTGGCGGACAGCGTGTCCAAATACGTTTCGATGGACGCACTTCCTCTGGCTCACATCGTCGGAAACCCTCAGATTCCACGCACGCCCGCGGTGCTCGGACCGGGCGACAGCGCCTACGTGGAGTTCCTCGTCCGTCCTGATGGCCAAGCTGACACAAGCACTGTCCTGGTCAGCGGAGCGAGCGATCCGGAGTTCGTGCGCAGCGCGGTGGCTTTCGCAGCGGAAAGCCGATTCGTGCCCGCGCAATCGCAGGGCTGCCCGATGATGAGCAGGTACAGTCTCGTGGTAAAGTCCCGCGCCGCAACGCGATAGGCGGCCCCGAACGACGACGAAGTCCACCCGATAAGGGGCAAACCCCGCGCTGGGCAAAACGCCGGGGCGGATGGAGCGTCATTTAAGTAGATCGCGAGACCCCTTCGGGTCGTCCCGTCACCTCCATTCGAAACACTGAGCCCATGCACCTGCGGCCATTCCTTGTAGCTGCGGCATTGCTTGTTGCCGGCAAACGACTCGCCGCCCAGGAAGTCCTGGTCGAAGTCGTTGAGCTCTCCAACGGCAAACCGATCGTCGGCGCTAATGTCTCGCTCGTCGACGACCACGGTATGAGCCTGTTTGGGAATTTCAGCGATCAGGGAGGGCACTCCGTGCTTCGTGCACCGAGCAACGGACGCTACGTGGTACGCGCCGACAAGGTAGGATATGAGTCCTGGTCTTCCGTCTTACTGTATGTGACGGGCGCGCCGATTCACGTGCGCGTGGGGATGGCCCCGCTGCGCAATCCATCTGCTGTCGTCGCGCGCAGCGAAACCGCGTGTCAGCTCCTCACGCCCCCGGGGACCGCGGCCGGCGATCTGTGGATCGAAATCCGGAAAGCCCTTACCGCGAGCGCGCTGACTGATGCGCAGGGACTGGTACCGATTGATGTGGATCTGTACGAGCGTGCTCTCGATCGCAATCTCGCTGTCGTCTCCGAAAGAAAGGAACAGCGCTCGCGCATCGCGAAAAGGCCCGCGACCGGAATCTCCTGGGATCAGATCGATTCGGCGCGGCGCGGGGCGGTTTCGGGCGGAGAGGTCTATCGTGCGCCCGAGGCAGCGACGCTGGTGTCGGAGCAATTCGTCAAAACTCATTGCTACGCGGCGATCCGTGGGTACGGTCCCGAGGTAGGAATGAGCGGGCTCGAGTTCAAGCCCGCCAAGGTCGGCTCGCAACCCGAGCTAACCGGAATTCTCTGGCTCGATCCAAAAACGAACGCGCTCCGCTCGCTCAATTTTGACTACGTCAATCTCCCCATTCCGCTGCGAGTCGCCAGAACTACCGGGCGAATCGAGTATCAGCAGCTTCCGAGCGGGCAATGGATAGTCCCCCGCTGGTATATAAGAATGCCACGCGTCGCGCAGATGACGTCGTCGGACAGCCTGCTGGGATATCAGGAAGTCGGAGGCACGTCCAGGCCTGCCGGCAGTGCGGCACCAGCGTCCGCTGAAAGTGCGGTCGCCCCCGCGATCGACGAAGCGTCAGCAGGTGTTGCACAGTCATTCATCAGCGGCGTCGTATACGACAGCACTACTGGAACGCCGCTACAGGGCGTGCAGGTCTCTACGGCAGGTGGTCGCTTCAGGACGACCACCAGCGCTGGAGGACATTATGAGCTCGCCGTCGACGGCCCGCTCTCCGACACAATCGTCTTCGAGCATCCCCGGCTCCGCCTCTACCGTGTTGCGACCCGATTGCAATTGATCTCGCTGCCGAGTGGAGCGCGCGGCCAGGCAAACGTGCTGGTGCCTTCATACGGGACGCTGCGTCGAGGGCTGTGCGGACAGAACGAGACCGCCACGGAATCTCAGGGCATTGCCGCCGGCTATGTGAGGGACGCCGCCGGCAGACCGGTTCCGAACGCGCACGTGTGGGCTACGTGGCAGATCCTCTGGGTGGAGCAGAATGGACGGCTGGTATCGACGAATCAGCAACGCACTGTCGAGACCGACACCGGCAGCGATGGATCGTATCTGGTGTGTGGATTCACGCGCGGTGCCCAGATCACGGCTAAAGTTGGAATGGCGGGAAGGGGCACTGTGACGGAAAAGGTGCTGCTACCGGCCAACATGGTTCTGGAGCACGACTTTAAACTAGCCACCCGCTAATCTCCCGTCGGCACGATCCCGGCGCCTTCCACCATCAGGATCACCGTCTTTTCCGGCGCCCGCGTGCGGTGCATGATTCCCTTGGGGACAACGAATCCCTGACGAGGCTCCAGCGCTACGGTGTGATCCTCGAGATCGATCAGAAACTCGCCGTCAATCACGTAAAAGAATTCGTCGAGATCGTCGTGCTTGTGCCAGTGATACTCGCCCTGCATCACGCCCAGCCGGACGACCGAGTCGTTGACCTTGCACAGCGTCTGATTGTACCAGCGGTCGGTGACTGAGTCGACGAGCTTCTGAATATCGACTACCTCCAGCGCGTGGTACCTGAGGTCGAGGTGAGTCGCATATGGGTAGCGCTGGTCGGATGGCCCTGCACGGTTCGGAGTGGTAGACACGGTCGAAGCTCCCTGCGTTGAAGGACTGAACAGAACGGGTACGAGCCGTCAGTAGCACCGCTGCCAGGCGTCAGTTCACAACGTCGGGACGTCACTCAATGGATTATGGCACAGGCCTTTGCCTGTACCCGGAATGGTGCCGGGAACGTCGTGATGTAGTGAACTATGAACTTGCCCCTCTGCAGAGCGCGAAGAAGTTTGAGTCATCGTCTCCCATCCTTCTGAAGCACCCGAAAATACTCGGTCCACGGTCCGACCGCCGTCGAGTACTCCCTCGCCATCGTGCGCGTTATCTGCGCAATGTGCGACACATCATGCACCACCCAAGTCGCGAGGAGCTGACGCATTGTCACAGTTCCCAGCCCGGGATGCTCGCCGGTAAGGTCGAGATCGTTCTCCTTGAGATTCCAGCCGCGAAGCGTGGCCACGTTCTCGGCGCGAAGCTGCTCGAACTCTTCCAGCCTGTCGCGCAGTGGCCGATCCGAGTCGAGCTCCGCGAAGCGGTCAAACGGCTTGAAACGGCGATAGCTCTCCTGTTTTAGAATGATTCGGGCACGCGGAATCCAGTCCGTTCGCTCCCCGTTGATCAAGTGGCCGAGGATCTGACTCGGGCTCCACGCCTCGGGGCCGTCGCGGGCGCCAAGCCAGCTTTCCGGCAAGTCGTTGAGCAGCGCGGAAAGCACGGCCGGAGTTCGTTCCAGCACGGGGATAGCTTGCTCGAGCTTGAAGTCCATCTCTTTCTCCTTGATGCCTGCCGCGGAATGATACGCTGGCGGGCATTCATCAACTACTTTTCGCTGGTTCGAATAGTTTCGGCGTGGCGGCTGCCCAAGATTGCCGCCCAACTTCAGGAGCTTGGATGATCGGACGATTCCTCAGCGCCGCATGCCTTCCCACGATCCTTGCGCTCGCGGCTGCACCTTTGATCGGGCAGACGCCCAGCGGGGACGCGCAACCGGCGGCTTCCAGGATCCCGGAGCGACCGGTGCGCCGCGACATTCCGATGACACGCATGATCCAGCGCGCGTTCGCCGCCGGCACGAGGGATTCGACGGGGCGCCCCGGGCGGAACTACTGGCAGCTCTGGAACGACTACAAGATAACCGCCAGCCTGGACCCGGCGACCTCCGTTGTGACGGGTCGCGAGACGGTGACTATCCACAACAACAGCGATTCACTGATGCGCACGGTGGTCCTCCGCCTCGACCAGAATTTCTTCACTGCCAATGTTCCACGGATGTCGCCGGCTATCGAGATCACGGACGGCATGCAGATCACCCGGCTAGTGGCCAACGGTCAGGCGTTGAACGTTTCTGATACCGTCGCCGCGTCTATTCCTGGGAGCATGCGTCGCGCGCCGCCGCTTTCTACGATTCTCAAGAGCACGTCAGCTCGCATACAGCTGCCGACTCCGATTGCCGCGCACGGCACCGGAACGCTGGAAGCGGATTGGCATTTTCGTGTGCCGCTCGCAGTGAGGGGTCGCGGGGACAGGATGGGCCGCTGGGCCGACACCCTGTATCAGGTTGCGCAGTGGTATCCACGAGTGGCGGTGTTCGACGACCTGCGTCAAGGCGGGTGGGATACCGAGCTCTATCTGGGCGACGCGGAGTTCTACAATAATTATGGTCGCTTCGATGTGAGCATCGATGTGCCGGCTGGCTGGATCGTCGGCTCTACCGGCGTTCTGCAGAATCCCACCGAGGTGCTCACGCCCACCGCTCGTGAGCGACTGTCGCACGTCCTCGCGTCGGATTCGGTTCGAACGATTGTCTCGGCGGCGGAGCGCGGTCCCGGGCAGTCGACCGCGACCGGCAATCGGCTCGTCTGGCATTTCGTCGCCGACACGGTCGGTGACGTTGCCTGGGCCACGTCCCGGCAATTCGTGTGGGACGCAACCCGTGCGACGATCCCCGGACGCGGCGTGGTTCCCGTCAACGTTCTCTATCTGCCCGGACACGCGCAACAATTCGCCGAAGGGCCGGCGATCGCCCGGCACGCTCTCGAGTTCTACTCCAAGCTATGGATGCCATACGCGTATCCACAGCTTACGATGGTCGATGGCCCCGAGCTGGGAATGGAATATCCGATGTTCATCATGTCTGGCGTGTACGCGGCTGATCACGAGACGGGACACCAGTGGTGGCCGATGATGGTCGGAGTCGACGAGACCTGGTATGGCTGGATGGATGAAGGATTCAATCAGTACATGAACATTCTGTCCGATGCCGACTACGCGCACAAACCCGCTCAGCTCGATGGCCTCGGCACCTCCTACGGCGGCATGAGCGGCGACGAGCGCGAGCCGACCCTGATGTGGAATGAGAATTACGCGGGCCCACTCTATGGGTTTGCGGCTTATGAAAAGGCTCCGCTCATGCTCTCCGCCCTCGGCGGTGTCGTCGGTGATTCAGCGGTACAGCGCGCGATGAGCGAATACGCGAATGCGTGGCGGTTCAAGCACCCATCTCCGTGGGACTACGCGTTCTTCATGAACAATGCGCTGCACCGCGATCTTGGCTGGTTCTGGAATTACTGGTTGTTCACCACGGAGTCGGTCGATGGCTCCATACAGAGCGTGAAGACTGCCGGCCGCCGCACGACGGTGACGGTTCGTCAAAACGGCCAGATGCCCTCGCCGGTTGTGCTGAAGGTGGAGTTTGCACCGAGCGGAGCGGCAATCAGGCCAATGTCCAACAGCCGGATGCTCGATGCGGGCACGGCGATCGTTACCTATCCCGTCGAGGTCTGGTTCCCCGGCAGCCGGACGTTCAACGCGATTCTGGATTTCGGCGGTCGCGCGATTACGCGGATCACGCTGGATCCGAACGGGCGATTTCCCGACCGCGATGCGACCGACAACGTGTGGCCACGCCCGGTGCTGGCGCCACCCATGATCAAGGTGAGGTAGCAAATGCGCACCCACGCCCATCGTCTTGCCGCTGCATTGGCATTCTCAAGCGTCATCAGTGCCTCTGCTCGCGCGCAACAGATTCCGCAGCTTACCGCCGCGGACTATGCGCGCGCCGAGCGCTTCTTGCGGGACAACGTGACGCCCCTCGTCGCGGGCGTCGGTATGGAACCGAAGTGGCTTGGCGGCGACCGATTCTGGTATCGGCGCGCCAGGATCGGCGGATCGGATCTCATCGTCGTAGATCCCACGCGCGCGTTGCGTAGCGTCTGCACCCCGGACACCGAGAGGTGTGGCGCGGCAATAGATGCTCGCGAAGCTGCGCGCGCGAGGGCCGAGTTTGACGAGAGGGGGGCGGAGACGGTTTCCGAGGCGGTGTCGCCGGATGGCAAACGGGCTGCGTTCATTCGTGCCTACAACCTCTGGGTTCGCGACGTGGCGACCGGTCGCGAGACACAGTTCACCACTGACGGTGTAAAGGAGTTCGGCTACGCGACTGACAACGCCGGTTGGATTCGGAGCGACAATCCCATCCTCCTCTGGTCGCCCGACTCACGGAAGATCGCCACCTTTCAGCAGGACGAGCGCGGCGTCGGCGAGATGTATCTGGTCAACACGAAAGTCGGGCATCCCGAGCTGCAGGCGTGGAAGTATCCGCTGCCCGGCGACAGCATCATCACGACCATTCAACGAGTCATCATCGACGTCGATTCCAGGCGGGTGATCCGCTTTCAGATGCCGGCGGATCAGCACCGTTCTACTCTCTGCGATCACATCATATGTCGCGGGGACGAAGGCTGGACGGACGTCCAGTGGTATCCCGATGGCTCGCACGTCGCCTTCGTCTCGTCGTCGCGTGATCACAAGAAGGCGACGCTCCGCGTGGCGGATGCCTCGACTGGCGCGATCAGGGATGTACTAGGGGAATCGGTCTCGACTCAGTATGAATCGGGAAACGGAATGGTGAACTGGCGGGTGCTTCCGGCATCGAACGAAGTGATCTGGTTTTCTGAGCGCGACGACTGGGGACAGCTCTATCGCTACGACCTGGCTACCGGTGCGCTGAAGGGGAAAATCACGAACGGAGAAGGAAACGTCGCGGAGCTTCTCCGCGCGGACGAAAAGAACCGCGTGCTTTATTTCGTCGGAAACGCCAGGGAGCCCGGCAGAGATCCGTATTTCCGTCATTTCTACAAGATCGGTATGGACGGGAAGGGCCTGACTCTGCTCACACCGGAGAATGCAGATCACAGCATCTCGCTTTCTCCGGGGGGCCGCTACTTCGTCGATACCTACTCGACCCCCGTGGTTCCACCGATTTCCGTCCTGCGTGACCAGAACGGAAAGACCATGCTCACGCTGGAGAAGGCCGACATCTCCCGTCTCCTCGCAATCGGATGGAAACCGCCGCGGCCGATCACGGTGAAAGCGCGTGACGGCAGGACGGACCTCTATGGTCTGCTTTACGTCCCGACGAATGTGGATTCTACTCGGAAGTATCCCTTCATCAATCACATCTATCCGGGTCCGCAGACGGGAAGCGTTGGCGGTCGCAGCTTCTCACCTGCGCGCGGGGATGCGCAGGCTCTGGCGGAGCTCGGATTCGTGGTAGTGGAGATCGATGGGATGGGGACGCCGTGGAGATCCAAATCGTTCCACGACGCCTACTACGGAAAAATGGGCGACAACACCCTGCCCGATCAGGTCGCCGGAATGAAGGAGCTGGCGGCGCGCTATTCATGGATCGACCTTAATCGCGCTGGAATTTATGGGCATTCAGGCGGCGGATTCGCGGCCGCTGACGCCATGTTCCGCTATCCGGATTTCTTCAAGGTCGGAATATCCGAAGCGGGAAACCATGACAACCGCGTTTACGAGGACGATTGGGGTGAGAGGTATCAGGGCCTTCTCGTCAGAAATTCCGATCCAACGGACAACTATACGCGGGAAGCCAATCAGATTTACGCGAAGAATCTGAAGGGCAAGTTGCTGCTGGCTCACGGGACGATGGACGCCAACGTCCCGCCGTACAACACGCTCCTCGTCGTCAACGAGCTCATCAAGGCCAACAAGGACTTCGATCTCATCCTGTTGCCGAACCGCAGCCACGGCTTCGGCAACGAGCCATACATGGTTCGTCGCCGCTGGGATTACTTCGTGAAGAACTTGCTTGGCGCCGAGCCGCCGAAAGAGTACGAGATCAAGCCTCGGCAGCGATCGCGCGTGCCGTGATGGTGTGCATCGCTTGAAGATCTGTTACATCCACGCGCCCCGATGAGAAAATCACTTCCCTTCGCTTTCATTGCCCTTTGTGGATTCGTCGCCGTCTCAGGCGGCCAGGCGGTGCCATCGAACGTGCCGGTGTTCACCCGTGCCGACACACTTCGCGGCTCGAATACCGCTGAGCGGGCCTGGTGGGACGTTGTCTTCTATGACCTGCACGTGAAGATCAATCCGCGCGACAGCAGCATCGTCGGGCACAACTCGATCACCTACCGTGTCCTGAAGCCTGCCCGCGAGATGCAGATCGATCTGCAGGTTCCGCTGGTGATCGACAGCATTGTCCAGGACGGCGCCGAGCTGAGTGCTCGGCGCGATGGTAACGCGTTTTTCGTGAGACTCGTCGCGGGCCAACCGATCGGAGCCAGGAAGCAGCTGGCAGTCTATTATCACGGCAAACCAGTCGTCGCGATCAACCCCCCCTGGGACGGTGGCTACATCTGGGGGAGAGACAGTCTTGCACGCACCTGGATCGCTACGGCGAACGAAGGACTGGGGGCTAGCGCGTGGTGGCCCAACAAGGACATCTACTCCGACGAGCCCGACAGCCAGCGCGTCGCCATCACGGTTCCTGATTCTCTGATCAACGTGTCCAACGGTCGATTGCGGAGCACCACACCGGGCACCGACGGGACCACCACCTACGAGTGGTTTGTCGTAAACCCGATCAACAACTACGACGTCGCTGTCAACGCCGGCCACTACGCGCATTTCAGCGACGTCTTCCAGGGCGAGCGGGGCAAGCTCAGTCTGGACTTCTGGCCGCTCGACTATCACCTCGATACCGCGATGAAACAGTTCCCGCAGGTGAAGCCGATGCTTCAGTGCTTCGAGAGCTGGTTCGGCCCCTTTCCATGGTACGAGGATGGCTACAAGCTGGTCGAGACTCCGCATTTGGGAATGGAGCACCAAAGCGCTGTAGCCTACGGCAATCATTACCGGAACGGGTATCGAGGCATCGATCGTTCGGCCACGGGACACGGGATGCTCTGGGACTTCATCATCATCCACGAGAGCGCCCACGAATGGTTCGGCAACAGCATCACCATGAAGGACGCCGCCGACATGTGGATCCACGAGAGCTTCGCGACGTACGCGGAAGGGCTCTACACTGAATGTCAGCAGGGAAAGCGCGCGGGCGCGGAATACACCGTCGGGCAGCGGAAACGGATACGCAACGACGCCCCGATTATCGGCTTATACGGGTTGAATCACGAAGGCTCAGCCGACCAGTACGACAAAGGCGCGAACATGCTCCACACGATCCGCCAGCTCGTGGACGATGACGCCCGGTGGAGAGGAATCATGCGCGGTCTGGGCAAGACCTTCTGGCACCAGACCGTGAGCGGCAAGCAGATCGAGGCCTACCTGAGCTCACGCTCGGGAATCAACCTGGGCAAGGTGTTCGATCAGTACCTGCGCACGACGAAAGTGCCGACGCTCGAGTACAAGCTCGAAGGCTCGCAGCTTTCCTATCGCTGGACGAACGTCGTGCCAGGCTTCGCGATGCCGGTCAAGGTCACGACATCGCCGGGGAAACTGGGCTGGATCAGGCCGACGCAAACATGGAAGAAGACTTCAGTCGAACCAGGCAGGCCTGAGGATTTCCGCGTCGACGAGAACTTCTACGTGGTCGCCAGAAATATCCTCAGGCCGGCGCCTGATTCCACTACCGCCCGTACAACCCGGTAATCCGTGCGGTGGCGAGCTTGTTGGCGTTCAGATTGAAGCCGACGTAGGCCGAGGTCGCATTTCCGGGCACGTCGAGCTTGTCGGTCTTGAGCGCGAATACAGTGATGTGATAATGGTGCGGCTTGTCGCCCACCGGCGGGCACGGCCCACCATACTCCTTCTCTCCAAAATCAGTGGGGCCCTGGACACTGCCACGCGGAGCGTCCCGGCCGTTGCCAGCGCCAGCCGGAAGCGACATGGTCGTCGCGGGAATGTTGTAGATCATCCAGTGCCACCAACCACTGCCGGTTGGAGCGTCGGGATCGTAGATGGTGACCGCGAACGACTTGGTCCCGGCCGGCGCGTTCGACCATTGGAGCGCTGGCGAGATGTTCTGGCCGTTGCAGCCCATGCCGTTGAACACGTGAGTGAGCGCGATTCGTCCTTTCGAGACGAGATCTGGACTGCTCACCTGAAAACGTCCGCTGGCACGTGCAGGCTTGATCACCTTCCCCTGAGCGCCAGCATTCGGTGAGAGAGCAAGCGCCAGCGCCGTTAACGCTATTGCCGTTGATCGGATGCCACCTGATTGCAACATGGTGCGTCTCCTCTGAATGACGGGAATTGCTGCTATCTCCAGGCTGCGAGAATCAGTCCAGCCAGCATGAATGAGACGAGGTAGTACGTGGAATCGATCCTCTGTCTTTCCTTGAAGCGACAACCATTGTTTGACGAAGAGAACGGGAGAATACCAGAGTCCGCCGAGGACGAACATCACGATTGCGGCGACGAGAACTGCGAGCCAGTTGACCGCGGGGACCTGCATTGAGCAGCCTCCATCGGTTGGGGAAGAGCGATGAAAATCTACCGCCGCTGGTTCAGTCCCGCACCATTCGCACGCTCGGACCAGCGGCGGTTGTGATCAGGCGAATTGCTGCCGCGGCAGCGAGACCATCCTGGTCGGCGGCCGGATCGTAGGCGGAAAGGGTTACCCCCGTCGTCCGAAAGCGCGATCGAATTTCCGAGAGAGAGTACTCGGCGTCTTCCAGGGTGACCCCGCCGGAAAGCGAAAACGAATTGGCGCGCGCTATGTTCGCATCCAGAACGTCCAGATCGAGGTGGACGTAAATGTCCTCGACTCTCTGTCTGATCTTGTCCAGCGCAGGTCCAAGCTTTTCGCGGAGGTGCGTCGGGTTTACGACCTCCACCAGCGATGCCTCAAGGAGATCCCGCTCGAGCGGATCCACGTCTCGCGTCCCTATCAGGCACACGCGATCGTCGGCGATCGGTGTGAAGTCAGGAACTGTCCGAGCGAGCTGAGTCCAGCATCTGCCGGTGAGGATCGCAACCGCGGTCCCGTCGAGAAATCCGCTATTCGTCGTTTCGGGGGTGTTGAAGTCGCCGTGCGCGTCGAACCACGCAATGCCGGTGGAGTCGGCGCCAAGGCCGGCGAGAATTCCGACCGCGGTGTTGCAATTACCGGCCAGAACTATTGGAAGCCGGCTTGATTGTCGAGCGGCTCGAACCTCGGTCGCCAACATTCGCATGAGCTCGAAGCTGGTCTGGATTTCAGCGCTCCAGGAGCCCCTGGTGAGCTCAGCGAGTTTTGTCCGGACGGTATGGCCTCGGTCGCGGAGCGCTTTCTCCAGACCGGCGTCGAGGAGCGCCTCCGGGCCCGCGCCCATACGGGCTCCACGATTCCCGGAATCGTACGGAACGGCGAGGATCTGGATGTCCACGCCGGTAAGCTAGCGCGGGAGCTGGCCCCTCGCCCTCGCGCCTTCTTAGAATCTAGTTTCGGTAGACGTCCGGGAATTCTTTCTTCAGCGCCGCGACCTTCGGCTTGTCGTTGATGACGATGTAGAGCTGGTTCGGGTGCTGCGCCAGATAGTCCTGGTGGTACTCCTCGGCCCGGTAAAAACCGTTCAGCTTTACCACCTGCGTGACGATCGGACGGGAGAAGGTCTTCGCCGCCGTCAACTGCCTGACATAGCTCTCCGCTGCCTGTTGCTGCTGAGGCGTGTTGTAGAAGATCGCCGACCGATACTGGGTGCCGTGATCGGGTCCCTGGCGGTTCAGCTGTGTTGGATCGTGCACGACCGAAAAGAAAATCTGGAGCAGCTTGCCGTAGGACACCTGCGACGGATCGTAAATCACCTGGACCGACTCCGCGTGTCCGGTGTCGCCTGTGCTTACCTGCTCGTAGGACGGACCGCCGACGGTACCGCCTGCATAGCCCGAGACTGCCGTTTTGACTCCCTTAACGTGGCGGAACACCGCCTCCACTCCCCAGAAACACCCTCCGGCGAAAACCGCGGTGTCTTCCTTGGCGGATGAAACGACGTCGAGCGCCGGGGCGGCCGCTGGCTGGGCTAGCGGGCTGGACGAACCGCTCCTGGCGAACAGAACCAGCGCAACGGGGATGACGAGCGCAACAACAAAATCGGGGACCG
The DNA here is from genome assembly GCA_038227135.1 of Gemmatimonadales bacterium. GTDB lineage: Bacteria > Gemmatimonadota > Gemmatimonadetes > Gemmatimonadales > Gemmatimonadaceae > UBA4720. The sequence goes on along the minus strand of JBBRQC010000012.1, from coordinate 20,222 downwards.
AGCGTTTCATGTGGGTTCTCTGGGCGCAGGGGAATACGTATTAAACCTGGTTCGGGCCGAGTTTGTTCCCGACGATGCCAGGCCCGGTTCTCTAAACGAATATTGGTGGCAATCGCTGCTCGCTAGCCCTGCGAAACGGGTAATTGTGTGCGAGGCGCTCATCGAGCTCGGGGTCGGGGAGGTCTCTGCCGTTCAGAAGGATCCATTCGATGTCGACGAACTCGCTGCTGCGCCACATCCCAATTCCGATCTGCCGCTCCAAATCGAGCTCGTACTTGGATGCCAGGGATAAGCTCCGCAATGCGCTCGATGCCCGGCCGTGGAACTCCTTGGTGATGGGCAGCACCAGAAAGCCGGCGCCGGTGTGGGCAGATGCCAGTCGGTACGGAAGCTCGAATCGGTTGGCGCGCACCGCTTCGAGAGCGAGCCGAACCTGCTGCTTGAGCGCCCGCAGCTCGTACCGCGCCAGACGGGCCAGCTCGGCGAGCACGTCGTACCAGTCGGTGTCGGCGTAGTCGCTTTCCTGCGCTGCGATCGACGTCGCCAGGCTGTCGAGAACGAACGAGAACTCGCAGGCCGTCGGTCCCCCGCGAGACCGGGATGCGCTTGCGAACCTTTCGTCGGGAGGAGAAGAATAATCCTCGAGCAGATACTGCCCGATGAGCGCCGCTTCGCTGACGGCCGCTGCCGCAGGATCCCAGTTGATCAGGATATCGCGGCGAAATCCGAAATAGTCGGTCAGCTCTGCGGGCGTGACGAAGTGGTGGACGATCCCGAAGTAGTCTACGTCGCGAAGAATGTGCACGAACCCGCCATTGCGGTTTTTCTTGAATCGTGCCGCCCGAAACGCACGCGTTTTCGGCGGGACCCGGTAGACGATGACGCTGACGAGCAGATCCGGGTCTCCCGGGGAGATCGACATCCGGTGCCCGAAGTTGTTGACGAGGGAAAGGCCCATGTACCTTTTGAGCAGATCACGGGTGTTCTGGATCTGCTTCACCCCGCGCCGGACGACATAATTGGTGACCCATTTCTCGAGATCGCCCGCCTTCGACGCGACCTTCTGCTCGCGCTCCATCAGCTGAAAGATGAAACCGATTTCATCCATCAGGATGACGCGATCGGCGAGCTCGACATCCGAGGCGGAGTCGACCGGAAGCTGGATCGTCGAGAAGGAGAACGCTCTGAGGAACGCGTTTTCGTTCTGCTGAGTGGTGAACTCCTGGAGGAGGCTCGACCGACCCGGGCTGTCCACTACAACCTTCGCGGGCGCCGCTCCCAGGCGAGCAACAACGCTGCGCCAACGAGCGCGGTGACGACGCAGAACTCGTACACCATCCGAGCGCTGATGAGTCCGTACAACGGGTTCGCCGAAGAGAAGGGGCGAAAGGGCCGGATGTCCGTGTAGATGATTCCGTCCAGCACCGGGTGCAGTAACCCGCCAAAGACACCGCTCAGTACCGCGATGGATAACCTGTACTCGGCTGCCAAAGCCTCGCCGACTACGTCACGCGGCCGCGTCAGCCACGCACCCAATCGTGAAACCAGCAATCCGCAGAGCAAGCCTATCATCCCGCCCATTAGAAAGGTGTGCAGCTGGCGATAAAAGGGTGGATCCTTGTGGAGCATGAAATAGCCGGACTCCAGATCTATGACTATCTGGGTGAGCGAATACGCCGCCATAGAGAACTGGCGGGGCGCAGCGGCCTTGATCAGCAGCCCTGGTCCGAAGTGGTACGGAGTGGCAGGCATACGAGTTCTCCAATTTACTTCGGAGATCTAGAAATCGAGCTTCCGCAGATACTCGAAATCAGCGCGTGCGCTCGCGAGCTCGTCGCGGCCGTTTTCCTGCTCGACATGGATCGGTTTCCTGGCAATATCGGGAATCGCGGCCAGGAAGCTCTTGAAGTCGAATACCCCCGTTCCCAGCTCGGTGTCGGTGGATTTGTCCGCGACGACGTCCTTCAGGTGAAAGCTCCAGTAGCGCTCACGGTGCTTTGCCAGGTACTGCATCGGGTCACCGCCGCCTTGCAGCATGTTGCCGGTATCGAGCTGCAGCCGGACCACGGACGGATCCGTGCGCTCGACGAAGACGTCGTAAGGAATCTTGCCATCGATGGGCTTCATGTGGTCTGACTCGTTGTGAAACGCGAGCCAGATCCCTGCCCGTCGAGCGACCGCGCCGGCGGCGTTGAAGCGGTCCGCCCATTCGCGCCAGTCGTCCAGCGTTAGCCCCAAATCGGCCTCGAGGCTGGGCACGACGAGGTACTCGTGGCCAAGCATCTTTGCGGTGTTCAGGCTGCGCTCCCAGCCGACGAGAATTGTCGCCGGCGAGATGTGCGCCGAGGGCGCCCGCAGCCCTTCGTGCGCGAGGGTGTCCCGGACCTGCTGCGGAGACCGGCCGAAATTGCTCCACGACCACAGCAGCTCGACATCCGTGTAGCCGATGGCGCGAATAGCCGCGAGCGTGCGCTCGGGGTCTTTGCGCATGGCGTTTCGCACCGAATACAGCTCCAGACCGATGCGATCCAGACGGCGGGCGCCCAGAACGTGGTGTGGTGCGGCGCCGACGCCAACAGCTGCGGCGGTGAGGGACTGAACGAAAGCTCGTCGGTTCATTGTTCGCCCGTTTTGAAAGTTGCGATGACAGAGTCGGCCGAGAGAGCTCGACCCATTTTCACTTCTGCTTCGAATGCCGGTACGCCGAGCCGCCGACGCGCGATCGCGCGATAGCGCTCGTATTCTACCGCGTCCGCCGGATCAGCAACGATCTGGAGGTGTTCGAGTAATGCATCAGAGAGACCGAACAACCTTGCGGCGCTCGCGGCATGTCCATCCGCTGCGTCGGCCGATGCGAGACCAGCCAGCATGAATGCGTAGTAGTCTCGGTTTGCGCCCGCCACCGCGCGAGCCAACCCGTCACGGAAGCGCTGACGTGCTTCACCGGTGCGACCCAAAGCGAGTAGCGCGAAGCCCATGTTGTGTGCGATGTCCAGGCGTGGTGAAGGGGACACGCGTTCGTAAATGGCGCCGGCTAGATCGTAGTACATAGCGGCGGAATCGTATTGCTTCAGCACTCTTGCCGATTCCCCACGCATGTTTAGAAAGTATGCGTGACAGTCTTCGTCGCGAGCCTGAACGCATAGCAAGTCGCCAGTGTCAGCCACCGCTCGAAGAGCCGAGTGGTCGTCGTCCCGCAGCGCCGCCTGCACCAGGCGCTCGTACGCACGGCCGGCCTCGGCCGGATTGCCGAGGGACCGCCATATGCCAATGCTCTCGTTCGCCCATCGGCGAGTGCGCTCCTGGTCTTTCAATCGGAACGCCGCCGCAGATGCTCTGTTCAACGCGCGAGCGCGAATCATCGCCTGACTACCCGGAAGCGCGAGCGCTTTATCGAACCCGCTCACGAGCGAAGGTCCCGTCCAAAAACGACTCAAGGCCACGAGAATCCGCAGCGCTTCGTCGCCCTGGCCGTTACTCGTGTACCAGCCAAGCGCGCTTTCAAGCGTATCGCGAGAGGCGTCAAGGCGGCGTTGCCACGCGGCGCGTTCCTTGGGTGCTGCAGCTGCACTTTCTGCTACTGCGAGGTAGTGCGAGGAGACTTCGACGGTCGCGGATATTCGAGCGGCTTGTGGCGAAGGCGCCTGGCCGTAGGCGGCTTGCGGGAATGGCTGCAGAAGTGCTCCGAAACCGGCGATGATTACGACGCACTGGCGCATGGCTCGTCTCCGAGAGTTTAACTGCAGGCATCACCTAAGTGATCACAAAGACCGCGACGGCGCCAGCGGCTACCTCGACGCATCCACAACGGCATCGCAGAACACCCAGTCATCAATGACGGCACTTCCTGTCGGCTTCTGCTGAGCACTCCATACCACGATCACAACACGCGCAACAGGATTGATATAAATGAGCTGCCCGAAGATCCCCTCTGCCGCGTACGCACCGTCCCGACGGGAAGCGGGCGTCGTGCCGGTCCACCATAAGTATCCGTAGTCCAGCGGCGCGCCGCCCCGCAGCACCTTGGGACTTGTTGCTTCGCGGGTCCAATCCTCCGGAAGAATCGGTTCGCCGGCGGCGATGCCACCGTTGAGTAGAAAGAGCCCGAAGCGGCCATAGTCGCGGAGCGTGGCGCTGAACCCACTGCCTCCGATCTCATGACCGTCTCTCGAGTCGAGCCACCATTCGGCGTCCGATTCCATTCCAAACCTGCTCCAGATTCGCTCTGACAAGTAGGTCGCGAGAGGCCGGCCCACTGCACTGCGCACAATCTCCCCGGCCACCTGTGTTTCACCGGTGTTGTAATTGTTTATGGTGCCGGGCGGAACAGCTCGCGGGAGGGTGGTCATGACTGCCATCGCAGAGCCCGGAACCTGGGAGATCTGGGCCTCGAGCAAGCGCCGGCGGTCGGATCGAGGGTCAGTGTAGGTCTCGTCCCAGCGCACTCCAGACGCCATCATGAGGACGTCGCGCACCGAGACACCCTCGTACGCGGTATTGCGAAGCGACGCCACGTACTTGGTAACCGGATCGGATAGAGCCGCGATGTAGCCCTGTTTCAGTGCAGCTCCGACCAGGGTCGACGTAATCGACTTCGCGACCGACATCGACATCCAGCGCGTGCGCGCGGAGTTCCCGAACCGATACTTTTCCAGCTTGATGCGGCCGTCCTTGAGGACGAGCAATCCGGCGACGCGATTCAGCTCGAGATAATCGTCGAGATTATAGCGTTTGCCTCCATCGCTGAAACTCACTGGGGCGAGTGGAGCGGAGGCCGGCGGCAAAGGGTACGGGTTCGCCGAACGGGGGACGGTGCGAGTCGGAAAGAGCCGGTCGATGTTCCGGAAGGTGTTGACCGCAAGCTCCGGGGTCAGCGCTCCATCGTAGATCTGCCGCACCGTTCCAATCGGCTCTGCCGCATGCGGGTACAGGTTCAGGGTCGGGGACACTTTTTGGACTTCGCGCACGGGTTGCGCACAGGCCGCACCCGTGACGAGAAGGGCGATGGCGAGTGGGGCCCAATCACGTAAGACGCGAAAACCTCCGCCCTGACAAGGATGAATCATGGTGTGCCCACTATCGCGTCGACGGCTATCTTCCGCCAGCCCGCAACGCAGCCTCTTGCCCGACACCCAGGGACAATCTCGTGGCCATGACACTCTGGATCGACGCTGACGCCGCTCCGCAGCCCGTGAAAGAGGTCTGTTTCCGTGCATCCGAACGTCTCGCACTTGCGATTGTCCTCGTGGCGAACATGCGCCTTCCGATTCCGCCAGGGTATGATCACGTGTCGGCGGTGCGAGTCGAAGGCGGGCCGGATGTTGCCGATCGTTACATCGCGGAACACGCTGTAGCTGGCGACGTTGCCGTCACAGCCGACATCCCGTTGGCCGCGCTCCTGGTTCCAAAAGGGGTCGTTGTTCTCGACCCGCGAGGTGATGAGTACACGACCGCGAGCATCGGGGAGCGCCTGTCGGTCCGGAACTTCATGGACAAGCTCCGGTCAACCGGTGTGGAAACGGGCGGTCACGCGGCCTACGGAGCGCGCGAGAAGCAGGCGTTCGCGAACGCGCTCGATCGGGCGCTCACTCGCGCCCTCCGCAATAAATAACCCCGCCGGCGTTCACCATCTCGATCCACGTGGTGGAACGCCATTTCATTCGTCGCCGTAATCCAGGTCGGCTTCGCGCACCTGGCAATGCTCACCACAGCCAAGCCGGTACCTGTTCCGCGCGAACCACCTGTAGAACAGATCCACGAGCGGCCTCACCAGCGGAATCTTGAACAACCACGAGATCAACCGTCCTCTCGGGAGAATCTTCAGCAATTCTTCGAGCGCCGCCGCGGCCTGCCACGTTCTACCGCTGCTCGTCTGAACTACTTGCACGGATTCCACGTAGGCCCGCGGTGGAATCCATGGAAATCTCTCGCGAATACCGGGCGCCTGCGACGGAATGATCTCGAGCTCGTGATGCCGGTCCCACCTGGTAAGCAGCTTCACCATCCGCCCGCACACCTTGCAGTGCCCGTCATAGATCACCGTGTAACGCCTGTCCGGCCCACCAATGGTAGGCGCGACGGAATGATCGTGGGCTTCGTGGCCGGCGACGGTGAACCGGACGACCGGAACCATCGTCACGCCGGTGCCTCGATCGCCGGAGAGTTCACTCCCGCAGCCTCGACCGTAATCTCAGGCGGATGTGTCAGCGTGTTGTGAATTCCACAGAGATTGGCAGCGCGGATCGCCCTCGGCCACAGCTCCGCGGAAAGGCCAGGCCACAGCAGCCGGACTTTCATCGAGCCGACACGGTGCTGTCCCTCCACAAAACGCCAGCTTACGTCGACTCGAAGGTCATCCACAGCGAGATTCTTGTTCGACGCCCAGCTCTGCAGCACCGAGAGCGTACACGCCCCGAGCGCGCTGCCGAGCATGTGGAAGGGCGAGTACTGGATATCGGGAGACGGTGCTTCGATGGTCAACGGACTGGATGTCGGTTCCAGCCTGAGAGATTCTTCGTCGTTCAGAGTAATCTTCATTGCCTGGTGAACTCTATATCTCGGTGAAATTTCATCGCTTCGCGGCCAGGCCAGACGGTTGCTGCTGCGTCAGGCAGTGGAGTGTGCCAAGTCCCCACACCAGATCGACGGCGTGTATGCCGATCACGGTGTAACGCGGAAACGCCTCAGCGATTCCGTTGAGTGCCACCCGATCGGCCGGATCATTGAATGTCGGTACAAGAATGGCGCCATTGGTGATGTAGAAATTCGCGTAGCTCGCCGGCAGCCTTTCTCCGTTCATCGTTACCGGGCGAGGGAAGGGGATTGTCGTTATCCGCAGAGGGTTTTTCTTATCGGCCAACTGGAGCCGCCGGAGATTGTCCACGGATCGCACGTGGTTTTCGTCGGCCGGATCCTGCTCGTAGGCCAGAATCACGCTGTCACGGGAGCTGAAGCGCGCGATGTCGTCAACGTGCCCGTGAGTGTCGTCGCCAACCGCCCCCTCGCCCAACCATATAGTATCGGTCACGCCCAGATACTCGTCGAACGCCTTCTCGTAGTCTCCGGCCAGCATTCCCGGATTCCTCACCTGAACCGGAGTGAGAAGCCATTCTTCCGTGACGAGCAATCTGCCCGCGCCGTTCGCCTCGATTCCGCCGCCTTCCAGAATGAGACGCTCTCCAGTGTCCGGTCGAATCGGTACGATCCGCGGCAATCCGGTGATTCGCTCCAGCTCGGCCCCGATCGCGGAGTCCCTCCTATAGTTGTCGTACTTCGCCCAGCCGTTGAACCCCCAATTGATCAGCTCGACTTGTCCGTCGGAGCGCAACACGCCCGTCGGCGCGGAATCACGGAGCCACACCCGATCGCTCTCGACAATGTGCAAGCGATAGCGGCTCTCTTTCACTCCGTGGGCACCCAGCAGCGTGCGCGCGCTCTCCGCTACCGTGCCGTCGTGGCAGAGAATCTCTACACGGTCGAAGTCGGCGAGCGCGCGGACGATTTCGGCATAGACCCACGGAATGGGCCCGAGCTTGCCGGGCCAGTCCGGCTCGTGATGCGGCCACGCAATCCACGTCGCGTCGTGTTTTTCCCATTCTGCGGGCATGCGTCTGCCCGGCGAAAGCTCCATAGTCAAAGCGCCGCGTCCCTTTGGAGCGGCGCCCGGTTTGCGCTTGGCCCTGGGACTCGCAGCCTTCTTACTCATCCGATGTAGCGATTGAGAATCGGCGCGTAGGCATCGATGCGGCGGTCGCGCAGAAACGGCCAATTGCGGCGCGTGCTCTCGATCAGCGCCCTGTCGCACGTAGCAACCAGGACCGCCGGCTCCGTTCCCGCCTCGGCGAGAATCCTTCCGAACGGATCGCAGATGAACGACTGGCCAAAAAACTCGATGCCGTCGGTTCCCGGCTCGTCCTCGTGTCCGACGCGATTCGGCGCGGCGACGTACACTCCGTTCGCAATCGCGTGCGCTCTCTGCGCCGTCCGCCACGCCTCAACCTGCGCCTCGCCGAATTCCTTTTTTTCGGAGGGATGCCAGCCGATGGCGGTTGGATAGAAGAGAATGTCGGCGCCGAGGAGACTGGTTATGCGCGCTGCTTCGGGATACCACTGATCCCAGCAGATAAGAACGCCCACGTTCGCGTAGCGCGTCTTCCAGACGCGGAATCCGTTCGCGCCCTTGTGATCGCCGTCGTCGGCGACGTGCGAGTCGCCGGGCGTGAAGTAGAACTTCTCATTGAAGAGAGGGTCATCAGGGATGTGCATCTTACGGTAGGCGCCGAGGAGCGAGCCATCGGCGTCGATGACCGCTGCGGAATTGCGATATACGCCGGCGGCCTGCCGCTCGAAGATGGGCACGATGATTACGATCTCGAGCTCCCGCGCCACCTTTCGCATCCTTTCGATAGTGGGCCCCGGAATTGGCTCGGCGAGATCGAAACGCTCGTGCTTCTGCGATTTGCAGAAGTAGGGCGCGTTGAACAATTCCTGGAGGGAGACGATCTGCGCGCCGCGCTCTGCTGCCTCACGAATGCGAACGATCGCCCGCTCGACGTTCGTTTCGACGTCGTTCGTGACGGCTTCCTGAATAATTCCAACTGTGAATGCGGAAGTGGGGGCCATGAGTGAAAGGTTAACGCGTTGCCTCGCGACAGGAAGTGGCCGGCTGATTGCGTTAGCTTAGGTGGTCGTCTCCAGTAGAGATATGGGCCAAGAGGACTATACGTCGGTGGAACTTCGACCGGGCACACCGGTCGCCGGAGAGCGGCGGGTGCGGCGGAGCGCCGGCATCAACAAGGCGTTCCGGGCGATCAAGGCACAGCACTCCGCCAATCGCTCGAAGATGGAGATCATGGCCGACCGGATGATCGGGTTTGCCAGCTCCACGCCCTTTCTGGCAATCCACGCACTCATCTTCATCGGCTGGATCTACTGGAATCTGCCTTTCTCGGGGCTGAAGAAGTTCGACCCCTACCCGTACGGCATGCTCACGACGATCGTCTCGCTCGAGGCGATCTTCCTGTCCATCTTCGTGCTCATGACGCAGAGCCGGGAGTCGAAGATCGGCGAGCTGCGCGAAGAGCTGACGCTTCAGGTCAATCTTCGAATGGAAGAGGAGATCACGAAGACGCTGCACCTGGTGGCGGGTCTCTATGCACGTCTGAACCTCGCACTCGCCGATGATCCCGAGCTGAGAGCGATGCTGGAGCCGCTCGATCCCAAGAAGATGGAGCAGGATCTGGCCGAGCAGATCAGCGCGTCGATGCCGCAGTTCCAGGTGCTGAGGAAAAAGAGGGACGGGGTCAACGCTACTCGCGAAGGGAGAGCGGCGACCCCGACCGAAAAGCTCTAGGCATCAGCTGCAAAGCCGATAGCTCGCCGCTTCAGTTTTCTTTTCGCCCCACAAGCTGTCGGAGCACGTAGGGGAGGATGCCACCGTGCCGGTAATAGCTCATCTCCTCCGGCGTGTCGATTCTCGAAACCGCCTGGAATGTCTTGTCTTTTCCATCGGCGCCGCGCGCCCGAACCGTCACGATTTGGCGGGGCTTCATCGAATCCGACAATCCGTCGATGTCGAACGTCTCGAATCCGGTGAAGCCATGCGTTGCGCGGGTCTCACCGTTAACGAACTCGAGTGGAACGACTCCCATCCCTACCAGATTCGAGCGATGAATCCGCTCGAATGACTCCGCGATTACCGCGCGCACACCCAGTAGCAGCGTGCCTTTCGCCGCCCAATCGCGCGACGAGCCCGTGCCGTACTCCTTGCCGGCAACGATTACAAGGGGCACGCCGTTGTTCTGGTACTCCATCGACGCGTCGTAAATCGCGACCGGCTTCTCGCCCGGCTTCCGCGTGGTCCAGCCGCCCTCGGTACCGGGCGCGAGCTCGTTACGCAGGCGGATGTTGGCGAAGGTGCCACGCACCATCACCTCGTGATTTCCGCGCCGCGCCCCGTATGAATTGAAGTCGACGGTCTTTACGCCCTGCTCGATCAGCCATTTGCCCGCCGGGCTCGCGGCCGGAATGGAGCCCGCCGGGGAGATGTGATCGGTAGTGATAGAATCTCCGAACATTCCCAGAAGCCGCGCTCCCTTGATCGGGCGGATTCCCGGTGGGGTGAGCGCCATCCCGTCGAAGAACGGTGGATTCTTCACATAGGTGGAGGCGGGATCCCACGCGTACAGGTCACCTTCGGGAACCGGCAGACTCCGCCAGTTGTCGTCCCCATGAAAGACGTTGGAGTACTGCGCCTTGAACATCTCTGCCTTCACCGAGCGCAGGATCTCGTCCTCCACTTCCTTTGGTGCGGGCCAGATGTCGCGCAGAAAAACCGGCCCGCTCCTGCCGACGCCGAGCGGCTCGGTGTTGAAATCGATGTCCATCCGACCCGCGAGCGCGTAGGCGACGACCAGTGGCGGCGACGCCAGATAATTGAAGCGCGTGAGTGGATTGATGCGACCTTCGAAGTTGCGGTTGCCCGACAGCACGGCTGCCACTACGAGCTTGTTCGCCTCGACTGCGTCGGCGATCGGCTGGGGCAGGGGACCGGAATTCCCAATGCACGTGGTGCATCCGAATCCGACGACATTGAACCGCAGCTTCTGCAGCGCGTCCATCACGTTAGCTGCCCGGAAATAATCGGTCACCACTTTCGATCCTGGCGCGAGGCTCGTCTTCACCCACGGTTTGGAGGTGAGTCCCTTCTCGACCGCGTTACGGGCGAGCAAGCCGGCGGCGAGCATGACGCTCGGATTCGACGTGTTGGTACAGCTCGTGATCGCGGCGATTACCACCGACCCGTGACGAATCGAGAACTTCTCTCCATTCATCTCGACCGGGATGCTCTCGTACTGATTGGCCTGCTCCTCGGGATCCGTGGCGACAACGGACGGGGACAGCTGCGGCGCTGCGGCGACGCTCATCGCCTGCTTCGCGGCCGCGATAGCCGATACGGTACCGGTGCGATCGAGGTCCGCGGCGAGCGCTTCCTTGAACATCTTCTTCGACAGCCTGAGCGCGACTCTGTCCTGCGGCCGCTTCGGGCCGGCCAGGCTTGGCTCCACGGTGCCGAGATCGAGCTCGATGGTGTCACTGAACGCGGGATCCAGCGTGTCGTCGGTCCGGAAGAGCCCTTGCGCCCTGGTATACGCCTCCACGAGCTGTACCTGTGACTCGTCGCGTCCGGTAAAGCGAAGGTAGTTGATGGTCTCGGCGTCGATCGGGAAAAATCCCATCGTCGCCCCGTACTCGGGCGCCATGTTGCCGATCGTCGCGCGATCCGCGAGCGAGAGCGTCGACAGGCCCACGCCGTAGAACTCGACGAACTTTCCTACGACCTTCTTCTTGCGCAGCATCTCGGTGACGGTGAGCACCAGATCGGTCGCGGTCGCTCCTGGTGGCAGCTTGCCGTGGAGCTTGAATCCGACCACCGGTGGTATGAGCATTGAAACCGGTTGGCCGAGCATCGCCGCTTCCGCTTCGATGCCACCTACGCCCCAACCGAGCACGCCGAGACCGTTGATCATTGTCGTGTGCGAATCGGTGCCGACCAGAGAGTCGGGGTATGCGTACGTCTGCTTTCCAACCACTTCCGTGAAAACCGCCTTCGCCAGATACTCGAGATTGATCTGGTGCACGATCCCCGTGTCGGGTGGTACGACGCGGAAGTTGTGGAGAGCCTTCTGGCCCCAGCGCAGGAACGCGTAGCGCTCCTGGTTGCGCTGGAATTCAAAATCGGCGTTGATGAGAAGGGCCGCTTCGGTTCCGTACTCATCCACCTGGACCGAATGGTCGATGACGAGATCCACCGGTTGCAACGGATTGATCAATCGTGGATCGCCGCCAAGTCGGGCGAGCGCGTCGCGCATGGCGGCGAGATCGACGACCGCGGGAACGCCGGTAAAATCCTGGAGCAGCACTCTGGCCGTGCGAAAGGCGATCTCCTTTTCGACCGAGCCCTTCATGTCCCACGTCGCGAGCGTGCGGATATCGTCGGCCTTTACGAACTTGCCGTCCTCGTTTCGGAGAAGGTTTTCGAGCAGGATCTTGAGGCTGAAGGGGAGTCTGTCCGCGTTCCCGTTCGCGAATTGGGAAAGGGAATCCAGCCGAAAGATCGTGTACTGCCGACCCGCAACGTCCAGCGTTGATCGGCTACCGAAGGTATTCGGGTGTGTCATGGGTTTTGTTTTCCGAACTTGGCCGCGTCAGTGCGCTGGCCGTAGGCGCGGAGCCACTGCCGAACTTGCTTCCGGGCTCGGCAGGCTGAATGTAATCTAATACAAAGCAGGGTTTTTAACCGCACCCGTTCTGTTGCGGTCAGAACTCAGAGAATCGAGATGCAAGGTCTCGCACCCGTTCAGTTGCAGCTCAAACTCCACCAGGCCTACCCTGTCTTTCTGGTCGTGGGCTGGTTGGTCGGATCAACTGTCGGCGGCGCTGCGGGAGCAGCATTCGCGTCGAGGCGCGTTGCTTCGATTGCGAACGTAGGGCAGTGGTGCACGAAATCACCGTCGGCCGGCGACCACTCGACCACGGGGGTGAGCGGGTACGCCTTCTGGGTCGAGTCCATTGCCATCACGTCGGGCGCCAGCGCGGTGCAGAGCGTGCAGCCGATGCACTTTTCCCGATCGACGGTGATCTGCATCGGCCTGCGCGGAAAGACCCCGATGCCCCAGGTGATGCATTCCTCGAAATGCTTGCAGGCCTCCATCGCCGCCGTGTAGCCAGCCTCGAGCAGCTCCTCGGTGTGCGAGAAGCTGAACCAGCCGATGTGATTGACCTTGGGTCGGATCAGTATCATCGGCGGGCGCGTCCAGTTCGCGAAGGGCGCTAGCTGTAGTGCGTGCATCATGGTCGTCGCGGCCCGCACGTAGATGGACGCGAAGCCTGCCGTGAGGATATCGTTTTCGGGTTCCAGATCGCTGGAGCCGGTGTCGACCGCAATCACGGCGTCCATAGCGCGGCCCGCAATGGAGACAGGGAGGTTATCGAGCACGCCACCGTCCACGCACAGCTTCCCGTTGATCACACCCGGAGGATAGAACCCCGGCAGCGCACAGGATGCGTACACCGCGTCGGCCACGCTCACGTCACGCAGACCTGGCAATCCCCAGACGATCTGTGACCCGCGCTGGATGTCCACCGTGTTTACGAGGAGCGTCCTTTTCAGCTGATCGAACCGCTTCTCTCCCGCCACGGACTTTACGACGTTTTTCAGCGGCTCGTCCAGATAGATCGCCGGCGAGTGCTGCCGCTCTAGCAGCATACCCATTCGATTGAGGCGGAAAAGGTCGCGCCGCTTGAGCGCGCGGGCGCGATCGACCATCTCCGGCACTTCCATTCCCCGAGCGTAGGCGGCTGCTATCAGCGCGCCGATGCTGGTCCCCGCGACGACGGTCGGCTCGATCCCGAGCTCCTTGAGCGCGCGAAAAACGCCGATGTGCGCGAAGCCTTTCAACCCGCCACCGCCGAGCACGAGCGCGATCTTGTGCGCCTTGCGTCGTTGCTTGGAGGGAGATGCTCGTTTCAGGCTTCGTGGAGTCTGGCGGGGCATGCTAAGGTTGGGTACGGGAAGTTATAATGTACTGACGTACACCACACACCCAGAGTAAATCGATGACCCGTCCCACCGCGCTGCTGGCAGCAGCGCTCATCTCGGCTATTTCCGCATCGAAAGCAAACGCGCAGACTGACGGCGCCCCCAGCCGTATCACTCCTCAGGAAATCGACGCGCACCTCCGATTCCTTTCATCCGATCTCCTCGAAGGGCGCGCGCCCGCTACTCGCGGCGGACGAATCGCCGAGGAATACATCGCCACGCAGCTCCAGGCGTTCGGCGTCAAGCCAGGGGTCGGAGATTCTTCTTACTTCCAGCGCGTTCCCATCGATGTCGTGAAAGCGGACCCGAGCACCATCAAGGTCACCGCTTCGGGCAAAGCCAGTGCCAACCTCCGCTTCACGGATGATGTAGTCGTCTGGCCCGGCTCGGCGACGGATGGCAGCTCCGCGCGCGGTGAGCTCGTTTTCGTCGGCTACGGAGCGACTGCACCCGAGTACAGGTGGGATGATTTCAAGGGCACCGACGTGCGCGGAAAGATCCTGCTCGTTCTAGTCAACGATCCGCCAGCCATCGCCGGCGAGCCGAATCTGTTCGGCGGTAAGGCGATGACCTACTACGGCCGCTGGACATACAAGTACGAGGAAGCGGAGCGGCGCGGCGCGGCAGGAATGTTGATCGTGCACACGACCGAGCGCGCCGGATATCCGTGGCACGTGGTGGTGAATTCGAATTCCACGGAGCACCGTCTGCTTCCGCGCGATCCCGCCGCACCTCCTCCGATTGGCGTGCGCGGCTGGATCACCGACAGCGCCGCCACGGCGCTGCTCGCCCAGGCCGGCCTCAGCATGACGGACTTGCGCAAGCGAGCGGAATCTCGCGATTTTCGCCCGGTCTCGACCGGAATTATCATCGACGAGACGATGCGCAATACCCTGCATCACATGTCGGCGAACAACGTCGTCGGAGTCGTGCGCGGTATCGACCCCAAGGTGCGTGACGAGTATGTCGCGTATAGTGCCCATTGGGACCACTTTGGCGTCGGACCCGTCGTCAATGGAGATTCGATCTATAACGGCGCGGTGGACAACGCATCCGGGGTCGCAGCCGTCCTGACGATAGCCCACGCCGCGGCCGAGGGCGTAAAGCCGCGGAGGTCACAGCTCTTTGTCTTCGTCACAGCCGAAGAATCCGGTCTGCTCGGCTCCGCCTACTTCGGTGTGCACCCGACAGTTCCCGCGTCGAAGATCGTTGCAGCCCTCAACATGGACATCGTTCCGCTGAATGGCCGTGTACGGGATCTCAATGTCACCGGCGACAACAAGAGCTCGCTCGGTCCGGCCCTCGCGCAGATGGTGAAATCGGAAGGAATCCGACTGTCTCCGGACGCTCATCCCGAGCAGGGCCACTTCTACCGCTCGGACCATTTCTCCTTTGCGATCGCAGGAATTCCGTCGGTTTCGATTGGAGGCGGCGTAGACTACATGGGTCGTCCCGCGGGATGGGGTCTCAAGCAGGCCGAAGACTACACCGCGCACCGCTACCACCAGCCGTCTGACGAGTATCGGTCCGACTTCGATCTGAGTGGCGCGGCGCAGCTCGCGGAGATCGTGTATCGCTTCGGTCTCTCCATCGGAAACGCCCGGACGGTCCCGACGTGGAACACCGACGCGGAATTCAAAGCGGCTCGCGAAACTTCTCGAAAGGGCCAGTGATCAGGCGCGGCACCGATTGGCAGTGAATCCGGCCAGCAGCCGGCAGCGCGACCCGCTGCTGGCTTTCAGAGACGAATTCCCGATCCTCGAGAAGACGAACTACCTCGTCTCCAATTCGCTCGGGCCGATGCCGCGCACCGTCCCCGAAAAACTGGCCGAGTACGCGCGCGACTGGGGTGAGCTCGGCGTAAGGGCGTGGAAACAGGGGTGGTGGGAAAAGCCGGTCGACGTCGGGAACGAGATCGCACCCCTCATCAACGCGGGCGCGGGCGAAGTGGTGATGATGCCGAACGTCACCATCGCTCAGACGGCAGTTCTTTCCTCGATCGACTTCACCAAGGCTCGCGACACGGTCGTCATGACGGAGCTCGATTTCCCTTCGGTGCGCTACGCGTACGCCGAGATGGCGGAAAGGTTTGGCGCGCGGGTGGTGGTGGTACGATCGGACGATGGACTCAGCATCGATCCGCACAGGATTCTTGCGGCGATCGACGAGAGGACGCGCATCGTCGCCGTCTCCCACGTTCTCTTCCGCAGTGCTTATCTCATGGACGCGGATGCGATTTGCCGGCGCGCGCACGAGATGGGCGCGCTTGTCTCGCTCGACTCCTTCCACGCCGTCGGCATCGTTCCGGTGGACGTGAAACGGAGCAAAGTCGACTTCCTGACTGGCGGAGTGCTCAAGTGGCTTTGTGGCGGACCCGGAGGCTGTTTCCTCTACGTCAGCGCTGCCGTGCGCGATGAGCTCAAGCCGGCGCTCACCGGGTGGCAGGCGCATTCGCGCCCGTTCGCATTCGAGGAAACCATGGAGTACGCCTCGGGCGCCTTTCGCTGGCTGAACGGAACTCCCGTCATTCCCGCCCTCTATGCGGCAGCCGAAGGACCGAAGATTCTTCGTCGCGCCGGGATTGCGGCCATTCGGGAGAAGAGCGTCCGCCTGACGTCCAGGCTGATCGAGTTGGCGGACGAGCGCGGCTACGGCGTCAACGCGCCGCGCGACCCGGCGCGGAGAGGTGGAACGGTCGCCGTGGATGTTCCCCACGCCTACGAAGTGGCACAGCACCTTCTCTCACAGGACATCCTGGTTGACTACCGCGTCGGGGCTGGTATCAGGATTGCCCCTCACTTCTTTACCCGAGATGAGGAGCTCGAGGAAGCTATCCACGAGATCGACAAATCTCTCGAGAGCGGGAGCTGGCAGCGGTATTCCGAGAAGATCGCGGTGGTTACCTGAGCCGTGATCCGCGGATGTTACTCCCTTGAACATAGTAGTGTCTAAAGAGTACAATAGACTTTAATACTCGACTCCTTGGAGGGTGCGTCGTCATGCCAACACCTTTTTTGAGTTCTGAAGAGTACGATGAGAGAGCACATCAACTGTACAACGAAGGACAGTATGACGAAGCTCTGGACGTACTTCGCGAAGGACTCGGTCTCTACCCTAATTCGGTGGAGCTCCACATTGGAGTTGGCTACGCACACCATGCGCGTGAGGAATACGCGTGGGCGCGACGGAGCTTCGAGGAAGCGCTAGTTCTCGATCCCGATCACGAGGACGCACTGGCCGGTTTCGGAGAGACTCTTCTCAAGTTCGGCCAGCAGGAACAGGCGCTGCGCAGCTTCCGGCACACTCTGGAGCTTGGATACCAGGACGACGTTGAGCTGATGCTTCAGATCGGGCGCGCGCTCTTCCGCGAAGGGCTGATCGAGGAATCGAAGCAGTTCTTCGAGATTGCCGCGCAACAGACGCCTGACGCCGCCGAAGCCGTTTCGTGCATCGGCTACGCCGAGCACAGGCTCGGCAACGATGAATCGGCGATCACCACGCTGCGTCGTGCGCTGCAGATGGACCCCGATCACACCGAAGCGCGTATCTACCTCGGCAACATCTTCTACGATCGCGGCGACTACGAAGCCGCGCTCTACCATCTCGATCGGTCCACCCCCGAAGATCACTGGGACGAGCTCGGGATCTGGAGACTGATCGAGCTGAAGAAGATGATCTACCGTCTTCGCGACAACGATCCGGAAATCCGTCCATGGGAGGACAGACTTCGCGACCTCTCCGGCGAGCTCGACGACATCGATGAGATGCTGGCCGAGATCGAGGCGAAGCACATGGACGCTTCGCAGACCGAGGCGAAGGGGCAGCTCGAGCTGTTCGGCGCGCTTCTCTCGAGCTTCGCCGACGTCAAGGCGACGCCAGAGCCGCACCGCATCAAGCTCGAAGACGGGAATACCTTCGAAGGAACATGGGAAGAGATCGTCGACAAGATGCGCGATGCAAATTGCCTGAAGGAGACTCCCAAGCCGGAGCAGGATGCGGAGAGCTTCATTCGTCGTAGTGCGAATGCAGGGCTTTTGCGCATCCTAAGGTGAGCCCGCAGAACTCCCAGGCGGCGCTCACCGCCTTGAACGGGGTGCGCCCTGTTCTCACGCACTTCGAGACCTCTCGCAACGCCGAAGATCTCGCGGCGGACGTCATCGATCTCTGGACGGGCACCGAAACTTCGTTGCAGGCGCTCGTCGGCAATTCGTCGCTCACCGGCCAGCAGCTTGTCCGGGCGGCGAGACAGGCAGAGCTGATAACGCTCGATCAGGCGCATTCCCTTCTCGAGTTTCTCGCGGCGCGCGATCGCGCGAATCGCACCACCTATAAGCCGACGCAGGCGGATGGAGACGCCGCCCTCGAAGGCTTCAGAGCATTGGAGTCCGCGCTGACCGGAAAGGCGCCGGTGAAGCGCGCGACGCCGTCGAGTCCGCTCCAGGCCGTGTACACCCCGCGGAGCTCTCAACAGCAGCGCCAATCGCCGGCGCCACAGCCTCCACCATCTCCTTATGCACCGCCTTCCGCTGGTGGAGGCTACAGACAGCCTCCGCCGTATGCCGCCGGAAGAAAAATGTCCGGTCCCCCGACGATCGAGCAGCCACCACCCGGCTCATTTACGCCAGCCGGAGGAAGCGGGGCCGTGGGCGGTGGCGGTGTCGGTCGGAGCAGCGTCGAGCACGCACTCGCCGCGGCGCAGTCGCGGAGCCGCATGCCGAAAATGTCCGTGCCGGTTCTCGTCGGGGCGGCTGTGCTCATCGTTGTCCTCGTCGGAATCTGGTTCGCCTTTAAAGGCGGCGGGACGAGCAGCGACGGATTGACAGCTGGAATCGATGCGATGAAGAACGGACAGCGCGAGAGAGCGCGGGGTGAATTCGCGAAGGCCGCGAAGAATGA
This sequence comes from Gemmatimonadales bacterium, assembly GCA_038227135.1. Classification (GTDB taxonomy): domain Bacteria; phylum Gemmatimonadota; class Gemmatimonadetes; order Gemmatimonadales; family Gemmatimonadaceae; genus UBA4720. Next base: position 1,726 of record JBBRQC010000012.1, on the reverse strand, counting down.
TCCCAACGCTCCGACCCCGCACGTATTCCTCGCTCGGATCTCGCGTGATGAGGGAGACCTCTCGTCCGCCCGTGCACAGCTCGACACTGCGCTGCGCCTGGATCCCAAGAACGCGATTGCCCTGCGTGAGATGGGACTCGTACTCTTCGCCAGCAAACAGTACGATCTCGCACGCAGGTTCTTCGTCCGCGCCGTCCAGGCCAACCCGCAGGATCGCCCGGCGCAGGGCTACCTCGGTTGCGCGCTGATGCGACTGGGTCGGGCGCAGGAAGCCACCAACTTCATCAACAAGGCCGGTAGCGGTTCCTGGCAGGCCTGCCTCCAACCTGTGAGCTCTACCGCGCCTCCGCCCTTGTGATCGAATTCAGGAACGTCGGGAAGACGTACAGATCACTCCTCGGCAACTCGGTAAAAGCGGTCGAGGAGTTTTCGTTGCAGGTATCTGAAGGCGAGATTCTCGGCATCGCCGGCCCGAACGGCGCGGGGAAGAGCACTCTCATTGCGATGATGCTCGGGTATCTGCGGCCGACCACGGGGACGGTCGAGATAAACGGGCTCGCCGCCCGCACCTATATCGAGCGCAACGGCATCGGATATCTCTCCGAGCTGATTGCCATTCCTCCGAAGTGGCGCGCCGACACCGCGCTCGTCCGCTACGCGACGCTGGCGGGAATCTCCGATGCAGAGATTCCCGGCCGCGTAAACGAAGTGATAGAGAAGCTTGGCCTTGCCGAGCACCGCGACAAGAAGGTGAAGGCGCTGTCGAAGGGAAACCTTCAGCGACTAGGGCTCGCGCAGGCGCTGCTGCGGGACGATGAGATTCTAGTCCTCGATGAGCCGACTCACGGGCTGGACCCGGTGTGGACTCAGCGATTCCGTGGCATCGTCGAAGAGCTGCGGCGCCCCGATCGCACCATTCTCATCGCGTCGCACAATCTCGACGAGCTTCAGCGCCTCGCCGACCGCGTCGCGATCATAGATCGAGGCCGCCTGCAACGCGTTGTGAGCACAGGCTACGAACAGGACGCACCCACGGCGACGCGCTTCCGACTGACGCTCGCGGCCGGTTTCGATCGAATTCGCGAATCGTTTCCACTCGCCGAGAGCGCGGGCAGGGGTGAGTTCGACGTAACGGTTAGAAGCATACAGGAGCTGAATGCTGCCCTCGCGGATCTGATCGGCAGGGGAGCGCTGGTGGCGAGCGTGGTTCCCGAGCGCTCGGTGCTCGAGCAGCAATTCAGGGAAGCTGTCGGAGAATCGCCATGAATCGCGGACGACTGGACAAATATTCGTTGTGGCAGTTTCGGGATTTCGTTGTCGAGCGCGGGATCGCGATTCTGATAATCGGTTTTCTCTGGGGGTACACGCTGGTCGAGCCGCTTCGCCGCGCGATGGGGCCAACCTTCTCGATGAATCCGTCCTCCCCCGCGTGGCAGCTGCTGATCACGGTAGCGTCCTCGATCGTCTCACTGTCTGTCCTGATCGCGGTGAACGGGATAGTCTCTACGGACAGAAAGTCGGGGTACTACCGTTTTCTTTTCTCCAAGCCGGTGAGTGCCGTCGCCTACTACTCCCAGCTCTTCCTGGTGTACATGGTGGGTGTGGTGGTCGCGATGCTCGTTCTATCCGGGATCCTCCACACGATCGTTCCGGATTTCAGCATCGTGAACTATCTGCTCTACACCGCCGTCATTTTTGTGGCGATGGGTGGAATCGGGTTTTTCCT
>JBBRQC010000011.1:0-73990 GCA_038227135.1 Gemmatimonadales bacterium | reverse complement strand
GGATTTCGCGACAAAATGGGTTAGTTAGCCTAATCGCCATCGCATTGTCAGCGCTCCCGAATCGGTTGGAAACGGGACTCACGCCGACGGACGTGATACCGTTCGAGCTCGTGATATGGAGCAGGAGGGCGCCTAAAACCGCTGATGGGACGGGCCCCACTCCCGATGAGCGTGGTTCTCGGCAAGCCGCGAGGATCCTCACCAGCGTCGCTATCAAAATTCTCGGCGACGTTTTCGGCGACGTTTCTAGCGCCGTTCTTAGGGGATTTCACGGAAAACGGGGCGACGATGGAGCCTCACGCCCGATGAGCATGCCTCTGCGTGTTTGGCCTTTTTTCACTGCGGTTGTCCATGCGCGACGGCATCCGAGGCAAGTTCCAATGTAGGGTATTTCCCCCAGTGACTTCCGTGAGCCCCGACAGACAATACTTCCAAGCAACGCGGGAAGGATCGTGGCCCATCTAGACCGGCTCCCAGGCGAGGAGCGTGTGCTCCGTCGGTCGGGTTAAGCCCCATAATCGCGGAAACAGAAAACCACGTTGAACACGCGTGACCTCGGGGCTGGGGCGATGTCAAAGCCATCAGATCCTTAGCTCTTGCTCGCGACCTCAGTAATTTCCTAACGAGCGGCCCTCATCGGCGGAACAGCGCACGATTTGTGTCATCAGCTTGAGGACTTCATCCGGCGCGTCAAAATCATTTAGGCACCACGGGTTCCGACACCCGTCTCGGAGAAATAATTACCGCGGCAGCGCAGGCGCCACTTTCCTACCGCTATTGTTGTATTGCCTCGATCATCAACGCACTTCCGGTGAAGGCTGTGCCGGCGTTATCCACCCCCACTTGGCGAAGATTCGTGCGCCGCCTCGCGATCGGAGGAATTGCATGAAGTCGCGTGCGCCAGTGTTGTCGCGGCCGCGAATTGTGAGAGCGGTTCCACAGTCCCGGTAGATCCTCCACTTGGGCGCAACCGGAACGACGTCGGCCAGGGCAGGATTCGCCACCTGCCAGATATTCCATATCAGCCAGGCGTCGTAGCTGTTGTCGTCCGTCCAGAGTTTCTTCGCGTCTGCGCTGTTGGGCGCGACACTCCCGATATTTCTTCTGAGCGCGCGCACGATGGAAATGTCTCCGGTCCGGCCGGCCATATCCTCCCACATTCCTGTCTGTCCGGCTCCTTGCACGGTTAGAATTTTCACCCCTGATCTGAGCAAATCCTCGAACCGGCGGATGTGCTTGGGGTTGCCGGGACGAACAAGAATCGCCGCGGGCCGGAGGTAGAGCGGATCTACGGTTGCAACATCGATTTTCCCGGCAGGCGCATCCTTCAGTTGTCCGATGAAGTCCGTCATCATGTGCTCGGCGCCGCTGAAAATGATGTCAGCATCTGACTTCGCCTTCTCGAGCCACTGGGGAGTGGGCCCCCCTACGACCTCGACCTGAACACCACGAAGCCGGGAAAATTCGGCAGCCGCTTCCTTCATCGCGGGTAACGGTCCGCCGGGCCCGTACACATGAAGGGTGTCGCGTGCACCGGACGTAACTTGAGCAGAGACGGCTGACGAGAATACCACAAGGAGCATCGCGGCCTTGAGGCGTGGCCCACAAGCGTTAAGGAGGAAATCTCTAGATTTGATCGTGACGTTAAACATTATCATTGCCCCGGATTTGCCGGCCCCAGAAAGGCGCGTGCAGGATAGGCGCGATAAGACAGAAGTCGAAGACGCCGGCTGCTATCGGGACGAGCCCCGCCACCATGACGATCACCCCCGTGCCTGAGCGCATGGACCATCCCCAGAAGATGAGTGCCGCTCCAGCGATGATACGGAGCCAGCGCCCGGCCGCCGACGCCATGAAGCGCGCGAAATCTGAAGTCTGGAAAGCCATGATTTGATCCCTCGGCTAAAAAAATTGGGTGGAGTATTAGCCGACTCTTCCTGTCGGGAGGCTGGCGCCGACCGCGTCAAGCACCCTCCCGAGGCGCTGTTTGACTTCCCTCGCCAGTGGCTCCAGCTCGGAGTTACCGACTCTTCCAAGCGAGACTTCCGGGTCCACCGCAGAAATGACGGACTGGCCTGGATCATCTCCCTCGTACACGACGACGTTGCAGGGCAGCAAGACGCCTATGTCGCGCTCCGCTGTCAACGCCCTGTGAGCGAGCGGCGGATTGCAGGCACCGAGTATCGTATAGGGCCGGAACTCCACTTGCAACTTCTTCTGAAGCGTTGCTCTGACGTCGATCTCGGAAAGAATTCCGAAGCCTTCGGCCGATAAGGCTTCCCGCGTTCTGGTGATTGCCTGCTCGAAGGGCAGCGCGACCACCCGTTTCTGAAAGTACGAGTGCGAGTCTTTAATCATCCTGCCGCTCGATAAGGGGACAAACCGGAAGATGACAAGTTTTCCGGAGCTGGTACTGAGTTTCTGGGAGCAACAACCGGGCCGGACATCATATTACTATATAGTGGATTGCTTGTTGTTCGAGCATCATTCAATCCTGACAAGCTGGCCAAAGCCAGCGAGGAAGCTGACGCAGTCACCGGCTCGGCGAGCAGCCGGTTGACCGCCTGCTCCAGCGCTACGGACGCGAAGATGCCGCTAACCTCGTTGCGGATTCGTCCCTCGCGGTCGATCAGGAACGAGGTCGGCAGAACGTTGACGCCGCCGAAGCGCTGCGCGACTCCATCGGCCGCCATCGCGACGGGGTAGTCGATTCCGTGGTCGGCCAGAAACCGTTTCACCCGGTCAGGTCCGTCCGCGTCGGTGGAAATGCCGAGCACTACGAACCCATCAGCTCGCTTCCGTTCATAGATCGCCTGAAAGCCCGGCATCTCCACCCGGCACGGCGCGCACCAGGTCGCCCAGAAATTCACCAGCACCACGCGGCCGCGGAGCTCCGCGCTCGAGATGGAGCGGCCGTCCAGAGTTGTAAGCTGGAAGGAGGGATGAGCCGCGCTGCCGGAGTCGACGCCGAAGGCCGCGCCGACCTGCGGCCAGATGCGGTATCCGATGAACGTGGCGAGGCCGATCCAGAGGATCGGCTTGAAGCGAAGCTGCCGGCGCCAGACTTCGGTGATTCGTGAAAGAACGCTCAACCGGCAAGAAGTCTGCGGCGCAATTTCATCTCCCGCTCGAGTCGGCCGCACATCGTGTCGCAGAGCTGGAAGATCCCCTTGTCTGCCAGTGCGTAATAGACGAAAAGACCCTCCTTTCTGCGGCGAACGAAACCCATGGCGTGCAGAAGCTGCAGGTGCTTCGAGACGTTCGCCTGCCCGAGGCCGGTTTCTGCCACCAGATCGCTCACCACCATCTCCCCCTCGCGGAGGCAGTTCAGGATCTGCAACCGCGCCGGCTCGGCGAGCGCCTTGAAGCGCTCGGCGACGAGAACCAAGACTTCCGGCGTAAGCGTCAACTTGCCCATTGCCATCTCCTCACGTGAAATATACATTACTAGATAGTAATATAGCCCGTTCTGGGCCGGACGGCAAGCGCCGGGACACCCCAGCTGATACCCAAAACGCCTTCGCGCGAGCCATGGCGCCTCTGGCGTCGGGATGCTTCTACGAATTGCGGCGCCGAAGGTATACTTAACCTTCAGCGCCGCGCTTGTTTTCGTGCATGTGAAGGCGAGTATCGAATCATAGCCACCGTCAATGAGACCCATGCCTGGCGAGAATCCCGTGTTGGAGAGCGAGCGGCCCACTCCTCTCATCGAGGTCCTGAGTGTGCCACAAAGCGAGGAGATTCTCGCGCGAAACAGCGTCGGGCGCCTGGCTTTCAGCGTTCGGGGGCGCGTTAACGTCGTCCCGGTTCACTTCGTCTACGAAAAGAGCTGGATTTACGGTCGCACTGCGCCCGGTGGCAAGCTGCTCCAGATCCTGCGCAACCGGCGCGTTGCCTTCGAAGTCGATGAGCACGCAGCACTATTCGATTGGCGCAGCGTGGTCGTTCACGGAACATTCTACATTATCGAGCACAACGAGGAGAACGCCGCAGTCTTTGATCACGCAGTAGACCTGCTGCGCGACCTGCTTCCCGCGACACTGACGAATTCAGATCCCGTTCCCTTTCGCTCTCACCTGTTCCGAATAAACGCAGCAGAGATAACCGGCCGTGCCGCGAGCCCAAGTGGCGGGCGTATCATCGAGCGCTCCGACGAAGAGCCCACGGAATCCGCGGTCGCCGAGAGCGATGTCACTCTCCGAAACACGGTACTGGATGCGCTCCGCAACCTCGGCGGCGCGGACACCAGCAAGATGAGCGTTGAGGTGATGGAAGGAATCGTCGTACTTGGCGGAGTCGTGGAGACGCATCAGGATGCCGAGGAGATCGAGCGCGCCGTCATTCGCATTCCTCCCGTTCGAGTGCTGGTACAACAGATCGAGGTTGACTCTCCCACCCAGTTCCAGCCCGATCCCATCGATTTGGCGCGGGCAGTCATCCATGAGCTTTCAGCGGCTCTGCGCTCCCGCGCCGCGGATGACGTTCGCGTGGTCGTTGAAAATGGCTGGCTCCGCGCAGAGGGATCAGTCCGGAGCGCTTCGCTTCACGCCGACGTGGTCAGAGACCTGAGACAGGTGAGAGGAGCGCGGGGCTTCATCGATCGCATTCGTGTTCCGGAATCGGTTTAGCGCCAACCCACGTCATCGCCGAAGCGCAGCCGGCCTCTGGACAGGACTCGTGATCCCTCACTGTGATTTATTGTTCGCAGAGACTCGCAACGGTTTTTTTGTTTTCGTGCGCGTGACGCGCATTCGGCCATTGATCTCCTCTCGCGAACATCCATTGCTACTCAGTAATATAGTTGTGTTTATGGTCGGCGACGAGCGATGCTAGCTGGTCCCGACCAGCTCCTCCGCGCCTTCTTCGCGCTCGATCGGCAACTTCTGCTTCTGCCACTCGGCGAAACTGTCGGTGAGGTTGACCACGTTCGTGAGGCCATGCACTTGCAGCACGCTGGCGGCGATGGCTGAGCTTGCTCCGATCTGGCAATGCACCACCACCGGCTTCGACCCTGGAATCTCGCCGAGGTGGTCGGTTCGGTATCCAACCGGAATGTTCGGAACGCCGGGAAGATGACCGGCCTGCCATTCCGACGGTCGCGTACATCGATCACGTCACCGCCGCTCACACCCTGGGAACCCCACACGCCCGAGGATTCGCTCAAGCGGGCAGAATGCAGTGTAGCTGGACTGGAGCAGGTTGAACCCCACGAATGCGGTGAAGAGGAACCACGCGGGATGCGCCCAGTAGCCAAGCGCTACCGACGCGAGGACGAATACGCCGGCGAACCGGCGGATGATCTGGTCATTGCACATTGCAGTACTCCTGAAAAAGTGATGTAGGACAAAGGCGACAGCGGCGTCAGAAAAAACTCTCCGTCGGCAGCACGGCGACATGAAGGCGCTCGCCGGCGGAGAGTCGCGGCACCTCCTCCCGAAGCGATCGCACCAGCTCCCCGGATCGCGCTTCCGGCACGACGCTCACCCACAGCGTCGACTCGCCGGGCCATGCGCGCGTTCCGTCTCGCTTGCCCGTGCTACCCACGCCATGCGCGTTGCGGAACTCGGTGTAGCCGCCCGCGGGATGTTCATCAAGCAGCGACGATACCCGCTGCGGAGCGGAGCCGCTGTACACTATCATCAGCATTTTCATCTGTGTGATCCGGAATGGGAATCGCGACCGGCGCACGCCGGCGCAGCTCCCAGTAGAGAATGGGGACGACGATCATGGTGAGCAGTGTCGCCACGACGGCGCCGCTCATCAGCGCGACGGCAAGCCCCTGGAAGATCGGGTCGAGCACCATCACGAGCCCGCCCACTACAACCGCTGCGGCCGTCAGCGCGATGGGGCGAAAACGAACCGCACCCGCCTCGAGCACTGCCTCGCGCAGGGTTCGGCCGCGCGCCTCGGCGAGCTGGATGAAGTCCACCAGAAGGATCGAGTTACGCACGATAATGCCGGCGAGCGCGATCATGCCGATCATCGACGTCGCAGTGAAGAACGCGCCCGTGAGCGCGTGCCCCGGGAGGATGCCGATTAGCGTGAGCGGGATCGGCGCCATGATCACGAGGGGCACGGAGAACGACTGAAACCAGCCGACGACGAGCACATAGATCAGTATCAGCACGATCGCGAAGGCGACGCCTAGATCGCGAAAGACTTCGATCGTCACTTGCCACTCGCCGTCCCACTTGATCGCGGTCTCGTCGAGGCGGTCGGGCTGAACGGCGTTGTAGCGCGCGATGTGCGCGCCGCTCACCTTGATGGCGTCGAGTTGCTTGTTCATGGCGAGGATCGCGTACACCGGCGACTCGATCGCGCCGGCGACGTCGCCGGTCACGTAGATCGCCGGACGCAGGTCCTTTCGCACCCGGCTGCTCTCACGCGTGGCCGGCAGGACGGTCACGAACCTGGCGAGTGGCTGCGGCCCCGCGGCAGTCGCGATCGGCAGAGCCAGCAGGGCATCCACCGAAGAGCGCTGTTCCAGCGGCAGCCGCGGCACGATCTGCGTCGCTTCGCGCGCTGTCTGCGAGCTCGCGATGCCCGCCGATGTTCCGGACAGCGCCAGGTACAAGGTCTGTGTGATCTGCTCGACGCTCGCACCCGCCTCCGCGGCCCGCACGCGATCCACGCGGAAGGTGCGTTGCTGCTGCGGCGCTTCGACGGTCCAATCGACGTCCACGACGCCGGGCGTAGTCTCGAATACGTGCTTCACCTGCCGCGCCGCCTCGAGCCGCGTGGCGTCGTCCGCGGCGTAAACCTCGGCGACCAACGTCGAGAGCACGGGGGGCCCGGGTGGAATTTCCGCCACCTTTGCCGAAGCGCCGTAGCGCCGCGCAATCGCGTCGATGCCGGGGCGCACGGCTACCGCGATGGCGTGACTCTGTCGCGAGCGCTCGCCCTTGGACACAAGGTTCACCTGCACATCCGCGACATTCGGTCCCGAGCGCATGAAGTAGTGGCGCACAAGGCCATTAAAGTTGAAGGGCGCGGAAGTCCCGGCGTACACCTCGGTGCTCTTCACTTCCGGCACGTGGCGAAGAAATGCGGCAATCTCCTGCCCCACTGCGTTCGTTGTCTCGAGTGTCGTTCCCTCCGGAAGATCCAGCACGATCTGGAACTCGCTCTTATTGTCGAACGGGAGCATCTTCACCTTCACTGCCTTCACAGCGAGCAGTCCCACCGACAGCAGCAACAGCCCGACGACGCCGGCGTAGAAGCCAAGGCGCAAGGAACGGCGATCCATGAGCGGAGTCATGAGCCGCGCGTAGAAGCGTGCGAAGCCCGATGATTCCTCGTCCTCGTGAGCGCGATCGTTCCGGCGTGCCGTCGGCTTCACGTGCCCTTTGAGCAGCCGGTACGCGAGGTACGGCGTTACGATGAATGCGACCGCGAGCGAGGCAAGCATCGCGACCGACGCGCCGATCGGAATGGGGCGCATGTACGGGCCCATCATCCCGGAGACGAAGGCCATCGGCAGGATGGCCGCGATCACGGCGAAGGTCGCGAGGATCGTGGGATTCCCCACTTCGTCCACGGCGTCCACCGCTGCCGCTTCGGGGCTGCGATCGCCCATCTTCAGATGGCGGTAGATGTTCTCTACCACCACGATCGCGTCGTCCACCAAAATGCCGATCGAGAAAATCAGCGCGAACAGCGTGATGCGGTTGAGCGTGTAGCCGAGCGCGTAGTAGGCAAACAGGGTGAGGGCGAGCGTGACGGGAACCGCCACGAGCACGACCGCGGCCTCGCGCCAGCCGAGGAATATCCAGATCAGCACCGTCACGGAGATGGTGGCGATGAAGAGATGGAGGATCAGCTCCCGCGCTTTGTCGCCCGCCGTCTCGCCGTAGTCGCGCGTGACCTCGAGCCGCACGTCGGCGGGCAGCAGCCGCCCCTTTGCTGCGACCACGCGCTCCATCACGGCATTGGTGACCTGCGTGGCGTTCGCGCCCTTTCTCTTTGCCACTGCGATCGTGACGGCGCCTTCCGCGGGGCCGGTGCGACCGGCGTGTGACACATAAGTCGTCGTCTCGCCAAAGTCGTCGGTGACGGTCGCAACGTTCCGCAGGTACACCGGCGCTCCGCCACGAACGGCAACGACGACGCTGCCCACCTCGGCCGGCGTAGAAAGCGGTGCACCTACGTTGATGCGATAGACTTGGTCCGCCGCCGCGAGCTCACCGGCTTGCAGTCGCGCATTGGCACTTCTGAGCGCCATCGCTACTTCGCCGGGCGTCACACCGCTCGCCGCCAACCGCGCGACGTCGATCGTCACGCGGATCTGCCTGGGCTGGCCACCGATCACGAAAGTCTCGGCCACATCGGACACGGTTCGGATCTCATCTTCGAGGTGCACCGCCACCTGCCGAAGCGTGTTCGCGTCGTAGTCCCTGGCGTGCAGTGTGAGGGCGAGCACGGGCACGTCGTCGATGGAATGCGGCTTCACAACCGGGGGCAGCGCGCTCGGAGGCGCCTGATCCATAGCGCGCGCCAGCTTCGCCTGTACCTTCGTGACGCTCCGCTCCTGATCTTCGCCGACCTTGAAGCGCACCGTGACCATCGCGTAGCCGTCGCCCGACATCGCGTAGACATGGTCGACGCCGGGGATCTCGAGCATCCGTTGCTCGAGGGGACGCGCGAGCAGATTCTCCGTCTCATGGGGAGACGCCCCCGGGAGCGCCGCGATCACGTCGATCATCGGCACGGAGATCTGCGGCTCCTCCTCGCGCGGTGTGGCGAGCATGCCGAGCAGCCCGACCGCCAGCGAGGCAACGGTGATGAGGGGAGTGAGCTTGGAGCGGAGGAACGCCTGCGCAACGCGGCCTGAGATACCCACCGGTCAGTTCCCCCTGGCCACGGGAGCAATTGCGGTCGGGACGATTACGCGATCGCCGGGCCTCAAACCAGCATTCACTTCCACCATATTCGTCGAGACGAGGCCGAGCCGGATCCATCGGATCTGATCTCCCTCGGCCGTGCGCAGCGTGACGCCCACGAGGTCGCCCTGATGCGAGACCGCGGCATTGGGCACCATCAGCGCGTGCCGCGCACCCGTCGGGAGGAGCAAGGTTGCGGTGCTGCCAGGCAGGATGCGGCCGCCTGGATTGGCCACGAGCGCATTGATCGCGTAGAGGTTGCCCGTCGCGGAGGGAACCACCCCCTCGACGATCGCGCCAACCGGGCGCCCTTCGACGATCGCATCGATGGCCTGGCCACGACGAATGCCGCCGACCGCGTCGGGCGTGGCGTTGGCGGTCACGCGGAGCTGCAGCGCGTCCTGGACGGCGACCAACGGAGCGCCGGGCGCCGCGAACGCCCCCGGGTCCACGAAGCGCCTGGTGACGAGTCCCGCGAACGGCGCGCGAATCACGGCGTAAGAGCTCATTGCTCCGAGCTCCTGCGATGTGGCACGCGCCGCGCGTACGCCGGCATCTGCTCTGGCCAGTCCGGTCTCGGCGCCCTCGAGCTGCGCCTTCGTGGCAGCGCTGTCCGCGTAGAGTGCGCGCATGCGGCTCGCCAAGGTTGCTGCCGCACTCCGCTGTGCCTCCGCGTCGGCAATGGACGCGGCGACTTGATTCTGTTTGGCGGCGAGGTCGCGCGCGTCGATGCGTACGAGCGCCTGGCCAGCCGCGACGACGTCGCCTTCCTTGACCAGCACCGCGTCAACGGTCCCCATCAGTTTCGTGCTCAACGTCGCCTGACGAACCGGTGCCGCTGTGCCCGATGCCTCGAGTGTGCCGCCCACCACCGTGTCCTTCACGGTGTAAACGGCGCCCGGCACGCGTACCGCGTTAGCCCGTGCGGGTTCCGGCGGCGACGACGTGCACGCCGATGCAGCCGCGATGAGCAGCGCACCGCCGAGAGCCGATTGGTAGGATCGTAGCATCATGAGAGATTCCTTCGCTCAGTGCTGTATGTGTCAGGTGACGCGCTGACCGTCGTGTTGGGTGGCAGGCTCACCGCTACGGGCCGGGATTCGTCTACTGCTTCGAGCGACCCGGGATCTCCCCCAAGTGCACGGCGACGCTCGGCCGCGGCGACGATCGCGTCATAACGAGCCTGCGCGAATCCGAGCGCGCTGTGTGTCTCTCCAGCTTGCGCGTCGAGCAGCTCGACGACGCTCGCGAGCCCGCCGGCGTACTTCCGCTCAACGATCCGGAGAGCCTCGGCACTCTGAGCCACCGCACGCTCCGCGATGCTGAGTCGCGTGAGGGCCACCACGAGGACGGTGCGCGTTTGCTCGACGTCGAGACGCGCATTCGCCTGCGCAGCCTCCGCTTGCGCCCGAGCCGAAGCCGCGCGTGCCGCCGTAACCTGCATATCGGCAAGCTCGCTCGCGCCGGCGAACGGACTCCACGATGTCATGATACCAACAGTCCAGTTCTTGTCGCCGGAGTAAATTCGATTGGGGGAGTTCCAGTCGTAACGCGCGAACGAGTTGATACGAGGGAGATAGGCGGAGCGAGCGCGAAGCACGTCGGCCCGCGCGGCGTCGAGCGCGCGCGAGGCAGCGTGAACGTCGGCGCGCGGTTCGGCGGGGAGTCCGGCCGTATCGGCGGCCACCACCGCGCGGATGCGATCGGCGGATGGCAGGACTGCGGGCACTGCCGCCACCGGTGGCAGCGCGTTCCCGTCTCCCCCGAGGAGGACGGCGAGCTGTCGGCGCGCAGTTTCGGCGCCACCGTCCGCTTTGGCGAGCTCCGCGTCGATCTCGCCAAAGCGCACGGAGGCAAGAAGCGCGTCGGACTTGGTGACCATGCCTTGACGCACCATCGATTCGGCCTGCCTCAGGTGGGCTTGTGCCGACCGAGCGGCCGATCTTAGCGTCGTCGCACGTTCGGCGGCTAGCACCGCACCGTAGTAGGCTTGTACCACATTCACGCGTGTCGAGAGACGCGTCCATTCCTCCGATGCTCGACTCGCGTCGGCGGCCCGGCGCGCGGCGTGGCGACCAGTCCAGGCATCAGCGTTGAAGATGGGTTGCTCCACCACGATACCTCCCTGGTAGTTCCCGACGGCGCCCGGATAGTTGAGACGCTGGGGGTCGAAGTTGGCCTGCGTGATCGTGCGTTGGCGGAGCGTCGCGCCGAAGACGCCGATTGGATCGGAGGTTCGGACGTATCCCGCCTCGAAGCGAAGGCTGGGTAGAATTCCCTTGAGCGGTGAAAGGGATTCCGCCGCTTGCGCCGCCGTAGTGCCGGCCGCCATGCGGTTGGCATACGCGGATCGGTCTGCCTGTCGCAGCGCGTCATGGAGCGAGAGTTGCGCGTAAGCTCTCTCGCGGCCGGCGCCGGAGAGGCTCACCACAAGAAATGCGAATAGCGGTCGATTCACTGAACGTCTTTCCTTATAATAGTACTACGTGTCGCACTACAACTATACAAGTATATGGTAATCTAGTCAACTGAGGCCAAGTTTGGCCTGACTCGTGACAGGTATCTCTCGGCTTGGAGCTTCGGCCAGTGCGGGATTTTTGTTCGTCTGACTGAGGTGTCAGTTCAGGTGTTGATTACCCTCACATGCACTATTATTTACAATTGAAAGCAAAGGAGAATGATCCGATAAATGCAGCCCTCTCGAATAGTCACCAGTTACGCAATCCGCTGGGCCACGCTTGCAGGGACGTTCGTCGCCCTCGCAGCAGCGAGCCGAGCCGACGCACAGCAGGACACCACGAAAAATCCCACGCCGGGAATGCCGGGGATGCAAATGCCAACCAAGACAGACTCCAAGCCCAAGCCCGCACCAAAGGAGAACGCGAAGCCGAAGGCGAGCGACATGGGGGGCAGGACGATGATGACGCCCGATCCGCTGGGGGTCTCGATGGAGCGCATGGGGTCCGGCACCACGTGGGTGCCTGATGCCGCGCCAATTCCCTCGCTGTACTTCGCCGCACCTGGACAGTGGGATGTCACCGCCCACGGGTTCGTCTTTGCGCAGTACGATCGGCAGGGCGGTCCGCGCGGAGGAGACCAGTTCGGGTCCTTGAGCTGGATGATGGCGATGGCCAGTCACACGCTCGCCGGCGGGCGCTTTCAGGCCCGAACGATGCTGAGCCTGGATGCGATTGGCGTGACGCTGCGCGGTTACCCGCTATTGCTGCAACCGGGCGAAGCGTACAATGGCCAGCCGCTCCACGACCGGCAACATCCGCATGACTTGTGGATGGAGCTGAGCGCGCTCTACGAGCGTCCCGTTACGCGCTCGCTCGGTGTGATGCTCTATGTGGCGCCCTCGGGCGAGCCCGCCCTGGGTCCTGTTGCGTTCATGCACCGACCATCGGCCACGGATATCCCCGCGGCGCCGCTCGGCCATCCCCGACAGGACGAAACACACGTCACGTTCGGTGTCTTGAGTGCCGGGCTGTTCACCCACACGCTCAAGCTGGAAGGATCTGTCTTCAACGGCCGCGATCCCGACCAGTATCGCTTCGACTTCGATCGGATCAGGCTGAACTCGTACTCTGCTCGGCTTACCTATAACCCGACCATAGCGTGGAGCTTCAGCGGAGGTTACGGCTACGTCAAGAGCCCTGATGCACTGGACCCAACGGCATCTTTGCACCGCGTGACGGCGGCGGCGCTTCACGGATCGACCTTCATGACCGACGGGCAGTGGTCAACTAGCGCGATTTACGGCGCCGACAAGCACTCTACCGACGCGAGTTTCTCGCACGCTGTAACCCTGGAATCCGAGGCGATACTTGACACCAGGAACACAGTGTTTGGTCGCGCAGAGTATGGTCAGAATAGCGCGGCGGACTTTGGAGTCGACACTCCACAATATGGCTTTGCTCCCGATCACCGTTTCAGCGTTTCGGCGGTATCCCTCGGTTACATCCGCGACTTCGCGCGCTTCGGGAAGGGCACGCTTGGCCTCGGGGCGATGGGAACGTTGAACCTGGTACCATCGACGCTGTCCGCAGCCTATGGCTCGCGCACTCCACTCGGAGCCTTGGTGTTCGTTCGCCTTCGTCCTTTCCGGTCTGCAATGAGGATGCACGGCACGGCTGCGACGCCGAGGAAGGATGAGGCACTGACGGACATGACATCCGACCCACCACATGATGATGAACCCTTCGTTCCCTAAAGATGGCAGCGTGCTTGAGCGGCACTACTGAAGGCATTTTGGCGTGGAGTAGGTGTCTGTTGAGGTGTCAGTTGGTAATGGACATCAACAGACATTGGCCAAAGTTGCACAGGACATTTTGCGGTCCGTCAGAGTGAATGCGGACATCTTGTCCTACCTTAGCTCTATACTTTCGCGCCTGGAAAGCGTGAGGTCGGTAGTTCAACTCTACCCAGGCCCATTGAATTTGAGGTCATTACCCGGCAGCCCTTAGACGGTGCTGGGCCGGCTGCTGCGACATTAGGGCCGACAGCAGTGGCGTAGTCGCGACGGTTGTGATGATCGACATCAGTACCATCATTACGAACAACGGCTCCGAAACGATCCCGGCGTCCACACCGACGGTGAGGATGATCAGCCCCATCAGCCCTCGTGTGTTCATCAGCGCGCCGAGCGAGAGCGACTCACGCCAGGAGAGTCCGGCTGCGCGCGCCGCGATCGCCGACCCACCGAGTTTCCCGGCGAACGCCACGAGCAGCACGAGTCCGAAGAACATCCACATCGTCACGCCCTGAAAGATGTCGAGGCTCATCCGGATCCCGGTCGTGGCGAAAAACAGCGGCAGCAACACCACCAGCATCACATCCTCGAACGGACGTCCGGCGTCGCGGATGAACGTGGCGGACTTCGGCATGATGACCCCCGCGAGAAACGCGCCGAAAAGCGCGTGAATCCCCAGCGCCTGCGTGACCCACGCGGACGCGAGCGCCACGATGACGATCGCGCCCAGCAGCTCGCGGCTGACGCGGCCTTCCGCGGCGTGGCGACGGGCGAGCCATGCGAGCCGCGGCCGCACCACCACGAACATCGCAGCCACAAATGCGACGCTGCCCGCCAGCGTCAACGCCGTGCTCGTCGCGGGAACGCCGGGGTGTGAGACTGCCACGACGATAGCGAGAATGCACCACGCGGTCACATCGTCCACGGCTGCGCAGGCCAGCGCCAACGCGCCGAGGCGCGTGCGGGTGAGCTCGCGGTCCGCGAGTAGGCGCGCGAGCACTGGGAATGCTGTCACGCTCATCGCCGCGCCGACGAACAAGGCGAAAGCGTGGAAGCTCACGCCGTGGGCGCCGAGCGAGGGATACAACAACAGTGAGAGCGACGCGCCGAGGAAAAAGGGCAGCACGATGCTCGTGTGGCTCGCGAGAATCGCGGCATAGCCGCGACCGCGGAGATCGCCCGGTCGGAGCTCGAGACCCACGAGAAACATGAACATCACCAGTCCCAGCTGGCTCACGCCGGCGAGGAACCGTACGCTCCCGGCTGGAAAAAGCAGCAGATAGGCAGTTGGCGACAGCGCGCCGAGCACCGAGGGACCAAGCAGGATTCCGGACAGCATCTCGCCGACGACGACCGGTTGGTTGACCTTGCGCAGCGCCAGGCCGACGACTCGCGCGAGGGCCAGTATGATCACAATCTGCGCGAGGAAGGTGTCGAGTCGGAGCACGACGTCGCGCGCGGCAAGCCCCGAGGTGCCGCTCATCGCAATCGCGGGCGCGGCCGACGACGGCGCTAGCGTGGCGCCCACTCTCAGCACGAGCAAGATCCCGAGCGCGGGAAGACCGACCAGGATGGGATATGCGATCGCGGGACGCACGAGGGGAACCGATGCGAGATCGGCGGGCCGCTCGTTGGTCGGTTGAATTCCTGATTCGACTGTCTCGACGGACATTGCTCGCGGGTGAAGCTAACGATGCGACGAACGGGGCGCTGGCGCGCAACGCGTCCAGTGAGCGCCTCCCACCGGACCGGAATGTCCGTTCACCGAAATCATAGTTGGAACCACCTAGCTCGACGGGGCGCTCCCGGACAGTCTGGACCCCTGGTCGCTCACGACGTCGATACCGGCCTAAGCTTCGGCATACGCTCAATGCCACCCATGCCATGGGCGACGTGGCGCACCACAAGATTCGCCATCGCGGCTCGTCAAACCGACGACGCCAAGAACGAGGAAGGCGACCACCGCTCCAAGCCAGCCAACGGACGTCGTGACATGGGCGGTGAGTGCGGATTTGCGGATGCGCGGTGTCATTTCATTGGCGGAAGCCCCAATTCCCGCTAACGGCAGTCTAGATGCCAGTCACTCAAGGTATATATATCCGTTGGGCGCCAACCCTGCGCATAACTGAGGAGTTTTCCCCTTTGATGAAGGTTCTATGAGCGCGGTGCCAATCACTTCAGTGGCTGAAAAACGGCAAGAAATGGTACGGCGCGGAATCCTGCTGAGTTACGCCACGATTAGCTATAACAGTCTCGAGGCTCTCGGCTCGCTCATAGCGGGAATCCTCTCAGGGAGCGTGGCCCTCGTGGGCTTCGGGATAGATAGCGTGATCGAAGTAACATCGAGCGCAGCCGCGCAGTGGCGCCTGCGATCCGACGTTGACGCATCAAGCAGGGAGCGCGCTGAGCGCGCCACTCTCAGAATCGTCGGGTGGTGTTTCATCGCGCTCGCTATTTACATCATCGTGGATAGTGGGCGATCACTCGTCGGTCGTGAAGCGCCGTCACGAAGCGTTTTTGGGCTGGTCATACTCGGGTTGTCGGTGATCGTTATGCCCTTGCTCGCCCGTGCGAAACGGCGCGTCGCACTTGAGATGAGAAGTGGCGCGCTCGAGGCGGACGCGAAGCAGACAGCGCTTTGCGCCTATCTCTCCTTGATCGCGCTCGTTGGTGTCGCGCTTAACGCAATGCTTGGATGGTGGTGGGCCGACCCGGTAGCTGCCCTGGTCATGGTGCCGATAATCGTTAAAGAGGGCATAGATGGTGTTCGAGCGAAACACTGCGACGACTGCAACCCGGCGTTGTGACCCTCTCTGGTAAAGTCCAGCGCTCGAAACGTTCAACCCAGAGTAAATAGTATGGCCCATAGCCACGATCATTCACACGGGCACGCGCACGGCCCGGCCGATTACAATCGAGCCTTCATCATCGGAGTGGGGCTCAATAGCGCCTTCGTGGCCGCCGAAGTCATCTATGGCTTTTCGGCGAACTCGCTCGCACTGATGTCTGATGCGGGACACAACCTGAGCGATGTGTTGGGTCTCCTCTTGGCGTGGGCCGCGATCAGGCTCTCGCAATCACGACCTACCGCTCGCCGGACGTACGGGCTTCGCCGATCCTCGATCCTTGCGGCCTTGGCAAACGCAGCACTGCTTCTGCTTGTTACCGGCGCCATAACAGTTGAAGCGATCCGAAGGTTGTTCACACCCGCGCCAGTTGTCGTGACGACGATCATGTGGGTGGCTGCATTTGGGGTCCTGGTAAACGGAGCAACGGCGGCAATGTTTGCGTCCGGACGCAAGGGCGACATTAACATTCGCGGGGCCTTTGCGCACATGGCAGGCGACGCCCTTATTGCGCTCGGCGTCGTTGTCACCGGATTTCTGATTCGGGCGACCGGTTGGCTGTGGCTTGATCCACTCGCGAGTATAGGAATCGGCATCATAATAGCCGTAGCGACATGGAGTCTGCTAAGGGAGTCGGTCAATCTGGCAATGGATGCGGTGCCAGAGAATATTGACCCGGACGCTGTCGAGTCTTTTTTAGCATCTGTAAAGGGTGTGACAGAGGTCCACGATCTTCACATCTGGGCGATGAGCACCACAGAGGCATGCCTTACCGCGCACTTGGTCGCGCCCGGTGGGCTAAGCGACGCAATGCTCTCCACGACAAGGATAGAATTGAAGGAACACTTCCGAATCGCGCATTCGACGATTCAGATCGAACGCGGTGAACTCGCCGAAGAATGCGCCCAAGCGGATGAGGCGGCCGTATGAATGTAAGATTGACGTCTTGCCTTGTAACTCTCTCCGTTCTCGCTGGGTTGTCAGCGTGCTCGGAAGAAAAAAAGCAACAGGCGGGCGAACCGACGCCGTTCGAGATTTACCAATCCCAGCAGCGAATTCAGGGGAAGAACAGGCCAATCAGTTCGGTGCAGCCGTCTCCCCCGGTAAGCACGGGTAACAACGACCACGACTTTCTGCGATCGATTAGCGATCACGAAAAGAACGTCATTGTACTCTCCGACGCCGCACTCGATTGGAACCAACGACCTGAGATCGAGGACCTGATCAGACGGATGGAGGAGCGACATGGCCACGATCTGGACACGACCACATCGCTGCTCAGAAATGCCTTCGACGACAGATATGTTTCCCAGCCAACCTCTGAGATGCGATCGACCGCCGACGCATTGCGACACCATGAATCGGATCACCCCCGGCTTTTCCTAACTGCGGCGCTCAAGGCCGAGCAAGATGCATCAGGAGTGATCGACACCTACCTGCCGAAGATCAAGCGGCCAGATGTGAGGCACCTCGCCCAAAGCCTGAAGGCCGCTGAGATAACCAATATTGCCGCGACAAAAAAAGGCCTCGCTGATATCGATAAAAGGTGATGCCTTTGTCCACCGTCCGATTCTCTATACCTTAAAGTGTCGTACTCTTCTGGGCTGGCGTCCTTGCAAAGAGAAATGAGCTCCGTTTATCGAGCAACCTACAATTCGCGGTGGAGAGGGGATGGCTGACCATCAACATGATCATGAGGGGGAGCATCACCCGCATCACGCAGACGGGCGCCACGATCGTGATAAAGGCCACGGGCATACGCACGGCGTTCTAGACCCATCACTCACGACGACCGAACGTGGCCTGTGGGCAGTCAAGTGGGGTTTCATCGGTCTCTTCGTGACGGCCGTGATACAGCTCGCCGTCGTTTTTCTCTCGCACAGCGTCGCCTTACTCGCCGACGCGATCCACAACTTCGGTGACGCAGCCACGGCCTTTCCGCTGGCGATCGCTTTTCTTTTCGCGAGGTGGGCAGCCACTCGGCGTTTCACGTATGGGTTCGGACGTGTCGAGGATTTGGCCGGGCTGGCTGTTGTACTAACAATCTTCGCGAGTGCCATGGTGGCACTGTACCAATCGATTCATCGCCTCCTACACCCGCAGTCGGTTACTCACCTCACGGCCATCATCATTGCCTCGATCATTGGTTTTATCGGTAACGAAGCGGTTGCCGTATTTCGTATCCGGGTCGGAAAGGAGATCGGCAGCGCCGCGCTCATCGCGGATGGGTATCACGCTCGGACTGACGGATGGACGAGTCTCGCAGTGCTGGTTGGCGCAGTTGGGGTGTACTTCGGTTACCCGAAGGCTGATCCGATCATCGGACTACTCATCACTGTCGCAATCCTCGGAATTGTCTGGCAGTCCGTGAAAGCGGTCTTTACACGTATGCTTGACGGGGTTGATCCAGAGGTGTCGGACGAAGTGCGGCACTCAGCAAGCCACGTCGCGGGCGTGCTTGGTGTCAGCGATGTCCGGGCTCGTTGGGTAGGCCATCGCCTGCGCGCCGAGGTGAACATCACTGTGGCGCCAACCCTCAGCGTTGGCAGCGGGCACGACCTTGCCAAGCGAGTCGAGGCAGAAATGCGCCGACACCTCAAGTTCCTTTCAGGTGTTATCGTGCATGTCGATCCCGAGAGCGAAGCGGGGGAACATTTCCACGCAACCGATAGCGGGGAATCGGAGAGCGCTCACGCCACTTCAGAACACAAGCACGCGCATCGCGAACCAAACCAGGACGAGAAGCGCATGATCGCCTCAGCAATCAGCCCACGCTGATGTGTCGGTTGAGGTGTCAGTTCAGGTGTCAATTGGGGCTGGACATTTGCGGACATTAGCTAAGGCTGCACAGGACTTCGTGCGATCCGTCAGAGTGAAAATGCGGACATATTGTCCTACCATAGCGTCTACGATCCGTGCCTGATAAGCGTGAGGTCGGAGGTTCAGCTCCTCCCAGGCCCAGGAGGCGAATTTCCAAGCAGGTAGATAATGACGTCGTGAGCGGTGTATTTGGTGCGCCCGCCGAGAAAGATGCTCATGGTCTTGAGATCGTCACCACTGGTCAGCAATGGATGCTCCTTGTATCCGCCCGCCCGTAACTGGGCGTAACCCACGTTCGCTGTGAGCGCATTGCAGAGACACCTTCGTCCTTCGGTGTCGGCCGGCAATCCGCCCTTCCGCACGTAGTCGTCCACTGGCTCGGCCGCGCACCGGTATCCGATGCGCCCAGCCGGACTCTTGTATGCAACCCGCAGGTAGCCCAGATCGCAGATCCGCTTTCGCTCGGGCGAATCGCCCGTGTCACCAGCCCACTGAACGACTTTGAACGGATAGCCGGTAGGAGATGCGCGGGGATCGGTAATGACGTCCAATTCGCCACGGGTGGCGTGTTCGAGGACGTCGTGCTTGAGCTCTGGAGCGAAGCCGGATTCCTCGCAATAGGCGAACAGCGTTCCGACCTGAACTCCGGAGGCACCAACCTCGAGCGCCGCGGACAGGCCCTCAGGCGACCCCGCTCCACCGGCCACCCAGAACGGAAGACCCAGCTCACGCATTTTTTGCAGGTCCACGTTGTCACGATCACCGTACAGCGGCTCCCCCCTCTCATTAAAGTGAGGCTCGCCGCGCGGGGGCGCGTTGTGTCCGCCCGCTGTCGATCCCTCCACTATGAATCCATCCACCGCCCCGTTCGCCTTCCGTGCCAGGGTCGCCGCGAGCGAGTTCGCGGAGACGATCGGAAGAAAACGCGGACGCGCCAGGAGGACTCCAGTGTCGGCTCCATACTCTCGCGGGTTGAGAGAGAGCGATTCGCTGTCACCCGCGGCTAGCCCCTCCACATCGAATCGCATTGACGCCGGGCGATGCTCAGCGAGCGAATCCAGCACGCCGGGAATCTCACGCGGAATCCCGGCGCCCATGAGCACGTAGTCCACGCCGCCGAGCATCGCGCCGTACAGCGAAGCGAGGTTCGGCATCTGAACCTTCGTGAGGTAGTTGATGCCGACCGGGTTGTTATGTCCCTCTTTTGCAAGTGAAATCTCGACGAAGTTCGCGAGGATTGTGATCTGCTGCCGCGCCGCACTGACGCGCTGCTTGAGTAGCGGGAGCAGCTTATAGGGTTCCCCCGGCCCTCGCCCTTCCGGGCGGAAGTACTTATTGAGCGCGGCCTCCGCCACTCCGACTATCGGAAAGCGGCTCATCGCACGCCGCATGTGGCCGCCGATGTCGCCGTCCTGCAATCGGCGCACAAAGACCGTGTCCAGTGCGGTACCGGACACCACGCCAAGCTGCGCACGCGAAGATACGGCCTGAGCGAGCCGCCAGTTCGATACGGCGACGCCCATGCCGCCCTGAATGATCTGTGGCAGCGTCATGATATCTGTCATACTGATTTTCTGAGAGGTGGAGATGCGACATTGTGGCGAATAGCGCGTCCGAGCCGCACTTCGCGTGATCGTCATCGTGGACTATCAAGTACTCTACGATCCAGTCGCTAGCCTCAATGTCGGGTGATTGGAACAGATGATGTGGTGGTTCCCCTGACCCGGTGCTCGAGCTCAGGAGCATGTGGCAGCTTGGGGTCAGCGAGTTGGGACCTTTTTAGGCGGCTCTACACCCTGAGTTCACTACGTCCCCGACCCAGGGCTACGGCTGCTCGTATGTAACGTGCTGACGGTGCTGCTTCCGAATCGCCGACAATTCTTCCACCGACAGCGGCTTCGCAGCCTGGCCCTCTGGGACGGAGATCGCGCGCTGGTATTCTTCGAACCCGGGTCGCGAGAAAATAGCGACGAGGCTTAGAGGCTCCGTGCCTGTGTTTCGTAGACTCACTGAGACATTTCGAGGAATGAAGACGGTAGCGCCGGCAGACACTGCCGCGGTTTTATCGCCCAGCTTCACGACACCGCTGCCCCGGTGCACGAAGAGGATTTCCTTGGTTCGAGGAGCTCAAGCCGCAATCGCAGAAGTGAACCACCCGTTGGTTTGAACCGCGATGGTCCGTTGTGGTGTCCATTCAGATGCGCAAAATGTTCGCGGAGGTGCGCAAGCAGGATGATCGTCAATGCGCGACATGAAAGCCTACTATCTCACGACACCGCCGCACGACAAGAGAGCCCTCGTCAGCCCAGTGGAGTCATTCCGCTTTCTGCCGACTGGCACGTTCTCTGAGGTAAGCGAGCCTACCCAACGATTATCATCGAAGGTTGGCCGACAAAAGCGGGGTGACGCGTGCGTGGCTTTGTGACAAACATTGAGCGGGCGACGCGATGAGCCTTGAACGAGAAACGGCTTGATGGCCCGCATGACGCCAACGCGGGTCACGGTCAACGACCGCATGCAGCGCGGATATACTTATCTGCTCACCGAACCCGTTGGCAGGAATTACGATGCCGGGTTTTGTCCCGAGCTCGCTCCTCCGCAGTTGCTGGCGCTTGGCATATTCGGCGGGAAATACATGACGGACTGCCGTGGCGAATTTCCCGCGAGCTGGTACGCAACGGCGAAGCTCGCGGCCGTTAAGCGCGACCCGACGCTCAACTTTTTCGGTGTAAACGCGTCGCAGCCGCTCTCGGTCTGGCGCAAGAAGGGATGGATCTACCACGAAGACCCGCGCGGCTGGTTCCAGTGGTACTGCCGCTACTATCGCGGACGGCGGTGTCTGGATGACGCGCGTCAGATTCGTCGATGGCGCCAGATGGCTAGGCATGTTGCGCAGGTCAGGCAAGGGTGCGTCGCCGGCGATTTGGATTGCCGACGACGCCAGCGACAGGCGCTACTGCACTGGGCATACGACAGCCGAACCCTTTGATTCTCCGGCCCTCAGTGTGATGTCTGACCCACCTCGTCCCGACCGTTCCTGCGATCTGAACGGCAATTAATCTCCCAGGGTTTCTCGTACAAGAGATCATTTTCGTCCGGACAGCGACACGCCAGCGGTAGCTGCATCCTTCGGGTGTGCAAAGCCATTGCTCCGCTTCGCTTCTCACTCGAAACACTCCAATGACCTGGCCCTGTTTCTCCGCCGCCGTTGCGTACATCCGCGCCATTCCGAACGAATAATCGGATGGTGCGACCCACGCCCGTCGAGTGCCGGGGGCGAAGAATTGATCGTTCGATGCCTCACGCTTCGTCTTGATGTCGACGAGGTCTTCCGTGATCCCGCTCATATCGACGAGCTGACGATACAGACGCGGATGCAATAGCACTTTTGGGTTACTCTCCGAGGAAACGCCTGTGCCGCGGTCAACGCGGCTGGTAACATTCCTCGTGCTTCCTGTCATCACGGTCTCCAAACTGGGTAAGCGCTACGGCCGCATTGTCGCCGTAGACGAGGTCTCGCTCGAAGTGTTCGAAGGCGAGATCTTCGGCCTTATCGGTCCCAACGGCGCCGGCAAGACGACCACGATGGAGTGCGTCGAGGGAAACCGCGTTCCCGACAAAGGAACGATTTCGGTGCTCGGGCTCGATCCGCGTCGCGATGCCAACGCGCTGAGGCAGCGGATCGGCGTGCAGCACCAGGAGGCACACCTTCAGAAGCGGATCAAGGTCTGGGAGGCAGTGGACCTCTGGCGATCGCTCTACACTCGCGTGGTTGATACTGACGCGCTTCTCGCCCGTCTCGGACTCGAAGCAAAGCGCAACGCATGGTTCATGACGCTCTCGGGCGGGCAGAAGCAGCGGCTCTTCATCGCGCTCGCGCTCATACACGAGCCCGACGTCGTGTTCCTGGACGAGCTGACGACAGGACTAGATCCGCAAGCACGTCGCGCGATCTGGGCCCTCGTGACCGGCATCAGGGATCGCGGAACTACGGTGTTCCTCACCACCCATCTGATGGAAGAGGCCGAAAAGCTCTGCGACCGCGTGGCCATCATCGAGCACGGACGCATCATCGAGTTGGGCACCCCTGACGATCTTGTACAAAAGCACTGCCTCGAGCGGTCGGTGGTTTTCTCGAGCGATGATGCCCACGTCGCTGAGCGCCTGCAGAGGCTGGGCACTGTCCAGCGCGCCGAAGGACGCGTGACGACGTACACGATTCGCGGAACGGGCGACGACTTCGTGACCGATGTGATCAACATCGTCGCGCGCGAGGGCATCCGCGTGCGTGGCTTCCGCACCGAGATCCCGACGCTCGAGGACGTGTTTCTCAAGCTCACGGGCCACGGAATAAGGGACTGAATGCGGCCTCGATTTCTGCGCGGATTCTGGAAGCTCACCTGGGTGGAGACCAAGATCTTCACGCGCGAGCCGATGGGGTTCGTCGGGACGCTCGTCATGCCGCTGGTGGTGTTCATCGCACTCGGGCGCGCACTCGGCGTCGGCAGGCCGGCGGCCACGCCGGACGTCGACATTCCCTTCAATCCGGCCATCCTTGCCGCGGTGCTGATCGCGGTCAGCGCGGTTCAGTCGCTCGTGGCGATCATCTCCATCTACCGCGAAGGCGGTATCCTCAAGCGCCTCCGCGCCACGCCGCTTTCGCCGGTGACGATCATGGGAGCGCAGGTCGCCGTCAAGCTGGTGTTCACGGTGGTGAGCCTGACGCTGCTCATGCTCGCTGGCCGGCGGCTTTTCCCGGGTGTGATGCAGATCAACGTGTTCAGCTTCACCGTCGCCGTTCTCCTCGGAACGTTCAGCATTCTCTCGCTCGGCTTCGTGCTCGCGAGCATCGTCCCCACTGCGCGATTCGCCCAGCCGATCGGCGCAGCCGTGCTTTACCCGATGCTCTTCCTGTCAGGGCTTTTTTTCCCAGTGGCGCGGCTTCCCGGCGCGCTCCGGGCGATTGCCTACATGCTTCCGACTACGCACGCCGTGGCGCTTCTCGAAGGGGTGTGGGACGGATCGGGGTGGGGCGCGCACTGGGTGAACGTCGTAGCGTTGCTCGTGCTGTTTTTCGCGTACACCGCGCTCTCGACCAGAGTCTTCCGCTGGGAGTGATTGGGAGTCATCGGCGCCGAGCCGCGCTTCTGTCGGGCAAAAAGCGTAGAGGAGACTTTTAGTGTCCGCCAGCGTTCACGTCGCGCGGCCCGCCTGAGTCGCCGGTGCGATCTCGACCAGCTTCCCCGTCTTTACGTCGTAGATGTATCCGTGGATGGGGATGCTTTTCGGCACCAGCGGATGCCGTCGTATGCGCGCTACGTCATCGACGACCGCCTTCGCCGCGTCCGAGATCGTGAGCCAGTCGACAAACTGAGCTTCTGCCGAGCCCGGTCCCTTGCCGATGTCCGAATAGTTCCCGGTCCATTGAGTAGATTGCATCATGACATCAAAGACAAAAGTGCCGAAGCCCTTCGAGTTCGTGGACGGGGGCCGCACATTCTTCTGCTCAGTCGAGGTGCCCCGCCAGGCCGGCATGCAGCCGTGGTGGTGGTTCCGTCTGGACACCGGGGAGAGCACCCGTTACGCGCCCTTCGAGGCGGCGCCGACCGACACGAAGGAGTCTGTCCAGGCGCGAATCATGGCGTACTACGCCGCGCTTCTTGCGACGGAAGCACGACCAGCCTATCAAAGGCCCGTCTGGCAGAAGCCCAAGCCTGCTACTCCGGCCGCAGAAATCGTCCCGACCACCTAAAGGGACGAGATCGCACGCTATTTTAGCCTGATCTTTCGTCGTAGTGAGACGTCTGCCCCTCTGGCAGTAGGGTTTCCCCCGGAGACGTGAAGGCCGTTCGTCGGGACCAATTCACTTGCGGCGTCGTGTGGCGTGCATAACTTGAGTCAGTTGGCCTCACGACTACGACCTGGGAGTTCTCCTGTGACAATCGACTCGGCGAATCACGGCATTTCAATTGTGCTTTTTCTCCGCGCGCGGGCGCCAGCCCAATAGTCAGGCTCCAGCAGGTGCGCTGGACGCATCGAACGCGTTAGCTCGATGCCGCCAGACTCGTCAACAACGCAGCGACTCGCGCGACAATTGATAGACCGCGCGCGAGTGCCAGGCGATGCAGGCGCCGCCAAGGCATCCGCCGCCGCATTCGCGGTTGAAGAGCTGTATCAGTCACTCTCGCGATGGATCGGCAGCGATGGGTGTCATGCGCTCTTCACTCGCGCGCGCGCAGAGGCACAAGACGACCACCCGCCGCTGGAGATTTTGGAAGTTCGGGCGCACTCGAAGCCATACGTTGGGCGAGTTGCGGAAGCCGTCGCGGAATACGGAGACACCGCAACCGCTGCGGCGATCGAATCGATGCTCGTCGGCATGATCGAGCTGCTTGGTCGCCTGATCGGTGTGGACATGGCAATGAATCTCATCGAGCGAAGTTGGCCGGAGCCTGCGCGTGATAACGCGCTACCAGAAAAAAGGAGAGCAAAAGCGTGAGCACAGGCAAGCGTGCAGTGATTGGGAGCCTTGCGACGGGCGTCCCTGGGCTCGATGCCGTGCTCGGGGGCGGGCTGCCAGAGTATTCCTTCAATCTCATCGCTGGAGGGCCGGGTGGGGGCAAGACGACGCTCGCACATCAGATAGTATTCGCCAACGCGACCCCGAAGCGTCCCGCGCTTTACTTCACGGTGCTCGGGGAGCCGACGCTCAAGATGCTGCGATATCAGCGGCAGTTCACCTTCTTCGATCCTAAAGTGGCGGGGTCCGCCGTCCAGTTCATCAACCTGAGCGAAGAGATAATGGGCGGGGACCTGAACATGGTTCTGGAAAAGATCGTTGGCGAAGTCGAGCGAACCAAGCCGGGAATCGTCGTCGTCGATTCATTTCGAACGATCGCCGGAAGGCCTGGGAGCCCCGTTGGGGAGGCGGCGTTCGGTCTCGACCAATTCATCCAGCGCCTAGCTATGCATCTCACGACCTGGGAGATCACTTCCTTCCTGCTCGGCGAGTACGCTGAGGAAGAGCAGCGAAATCCGGTATTCACGGTCGCGGACGGAATATTCTGGCTTTTGCAGGCCACTGATCGAAACTCCGTTGTTCGAAAGCTCCAGGTCGTGAAAGTACGCGGCCGCGCGCCAATGCCTGGCCTGCACACGTTTCGAATCACCGACGATGGACTGGAAGTCTTCCCGCGCATCCCAGAGCAGACAAGCTCGCGGCAGGCGCACAAACGCGTGCGACAGTCTACAGGGGTGGCGGGATTGGATGAGATGACCGGCGGCGGTGTGGTTTCCGGCGATGCGGTGATGCTCACGGGTCCTGCCGGCAGCGGCAAGTCAACGATCGCGACTGAGTTCATAATGGCGGGACTCAAGAAAGGCGAGACTGGAGTCATCGCTGTATTCGAGGAGTACCCGGAAGAGTACCTAGCCCGTGCCGACGCGCGGGACCCAAGGGTCGGGGAGATGATCCGAGCGGGAAAGCTGGAAATCATCTACCTCCGCCCGCTCGATCTGTCCGTCGACGAGGCGCTCCATGCGATCATCAAGGCCGTAAAGCGCCTCAAGGCGAAGCGCGTGGTCATCGATTCGCTGTCGGGCTTCGAAGTCGCGCTCGCACCCACATTCCGTGAAGATTTTCGGGAGTCGCTCTACCGTCTGGTTGGAACCTTGACAGCAACGGGTGTTACGGTATTCATGACGGCGGAGGTAGTAGAGGGATTCTCCGATGTTCGATTCACCGCCGAGAAGGTCTCGTTTATCACCGACGAGATCATCATCCAGCGCTACATTGAGCTCGAGGGAGCGTTCCGGAGAGTGATGGCCGTGATCAAGATGCGCGGAAGTGATCATAGCCACGAGCTCAGAAGCTACGAGGTCACCGCGAAGGGAGTGATCGTGGGTGCCGCGCTGAAGGAGTACGACGGAGTCATGAGCGGTATCCCCACTCTACGCAACAAATCCGCAGCATCCGCTAACCCAGTTGCGGCGCCAGCGAAATCGGCTGAGGCGCCCGCTAAACGCGCGGCCGCGAAGCGACGCCGCTGACGCCGATGGTTTCCGGAAAGAAGCCGGCGCGCGGTGGCGATCCCCAGGCCGAGCTCTCTATCCAGGAGGCATTGAGGCGGTGCATGCAGCAAGCCCCGCTGCCATTCGCGATCACACGCGGAGCGAAGCACAGAATAGTTTATGCGAATTCTGCTTTCCGCCGTCTGGCCGGCCTCGCCAGCGGCGGTGCGCTCCACACGCAAATGGCCGACGCGTTCCCGGCGTCTGAAAAACGAGCGCTCACCGCAACTCTCGATCGAGCATTTCGCGAGGGCGTGGAGCTGTTCGACCAGCGCATCGAGCCGTCGAGGGAGGAAGGGAGCGGCTGGCAATGCAGCGTCTGGCCCGTGATTGGGGACGACGGTCATACTGAGGGTCTCGGCATAGAGCTCCGGGAGACAGAGCAATCAAACTCCGAGAGCGACCTTCAGCGGCAGGTTGCCGAGCAGATGTTACTCGGTGCGTTGCGTGAGCGCGGACTTGCCGAGGATGCGGAAGCCGCCCGCCGACGCGCCGCATTTCTGGCCGAGGCGGGCCGCCTGCTCACCGAGTCGGTGGACCAGACCAGCACTCTGGTCGCTCTGACCAAGCTCGCACTCCCTACACTCGGTGCCTGGTGTATCGTGGACATTCTGGAGGAAGGCGACGCGATACATCGGCTCGGCATCTATCACTCCGATCCCGCGAAACAGAAGCTTGCACACGAACTGGAAGCACGCTGGATCCCCGACGCAGACGATCCATTCGGTGCGGCTGCCATGCTCAAAAATCCGCGAACGATTGGCATCACCGACAGTATCGAGGCTATCCTTGCCGCAACCGCGCATGGTGCCGAAAACCTTGATGTGCTGCGTCAACTGGGTATCGGCTCGCTCCTAACGGTACCGCTCAAGGCCCGGGGGAAGCTGCTAGGCGCAGTCACTTTCGTCAGCACGCAGCGCGAGCGTTCTTATCGCTCGGCAGAGGTGCAGCTTGCCGAAGATCTCGCGGCTCGAGCCGCACTCGCACTCGACAATGCGCAGACATATGACATGGCCCTCGAGCTTAAGCGGACGGCCGAGACAGCGAATCGGGCAAAAACCGCGTTTCTCGGCGCGATGAGTCACGAGCTGCGCACTCCACTCAACGCGATAGGCGGCTACATCGACTTGCTCGACATGGGACTGCGGGGACCGGTGACGAAGGAACAGCACGCAGACTTCGCTCGAGTGAAGACGAGCCAGCAACACCTGACTCTACTCATCACCGAAATCCTCAACTTTGCCCGAGTCGGGGCTGGCGGCATGTCTTACGTGGTCAGCGACTTTAAGGCGTGCGATAAGCTGCAGCACGCCATTGACCTGATCGAGCCCCTCTTTGGACAAAAAGGGCTTGTGTTCGACGGAGTCAAGGGAGACGTAAGCATCGTTGCGCGCGCCGATCCCGAGAGGGCGACTCAGATTCTCGTCAACCTTCTCTCGAACGCGATCAAGTTCACAGGTGCAGGTGGGCACATAGGCGCCGATTGCGCGGCTACGGCGGATACGGTGACGCTACGAATCACCGACACCGGGATCGGTATCGCCGAGGACAAGTTCGAGGCCATCTTCGAGCCGTTCATTCAGCTGAAGGAGGGTCTCACCGACCGCGAGAGCGGAGTGGGGCTGGGGCTGGCGATAGGCCGCGATCTCGCCCGAGCGATGAATGGTGAGCTGTCCGTAAAAAGCACGGAAGGAAAGGGTTCGAGTTTCACACTCTCACTGCCGCGCGCGACAGTGGACTGACGATGTTCAGCAGGGGCGAAGCCTACGCCTGAAAACCCCCTTTTCCCCTCAGTTGCTCGCGTGTCATTTGGACCATGAGGGCCGCGAATTCCGTCATCGACAGGTTTTTGCAGACGCCCTCGAGCCGACGGGTGAGGTCCTCGCGAATGTGATTCTCTCTGTTTTCGGCACTCTCAGAGTTCGGCTCGAACGAGGTGAACACACTCCGCTGGGACCGAGCTCCCTTCTCTGGAATTGACATCTTTCCTCACAAGGCCGCGGAGGCGTCGCCAAAGCGCCGGGCATTAGAATGGTAGCCGATTGCGGGCCTGCTGCTTCGCCTGACGGGCGCCTGACAGCAGGGATACAAAGAGCAAGGATGCAGCCAACCTGAACGGGCTGTTAACTCACCCGCATATAACCCATACAGTTCTGCGTTAGCGCGATTAAATTTAAAATAGGTTCAAATCATCACGTGCGGGAATTTCCCACCAGCCCGCACTCCCGATCTGTTTCGATTGCGAAGCAGCGTCCCGGCGCTACTGGCGACGCCTTTCTTCCGCCAAAGCGCTCATGAAAGACTCACCGATTGCGATTGCCGGGCTGCCGGGTGATTTCGTCTCGCAGGACGACGAAGACCTTTTTTCATTCATAAATACGCTGCGCCTCTCCGTGAAAGCGAAGGTGACGGAAGAACAGCAGCACGGACTTTCGCTCTCTGAGATCGTAGTCAAAGTGCGTGAAATGGTGCGACTCGCCGAGCAGGACGCTCTTAAGTCGAAACCCTTTCCGTCGCATGCCTTCCGGGCGATATCGAGGCAGGCGGTTGCCTGGTGCGTCGAGACATATCAGCCGCTTTCCATCAAATCCAGCAACGATTTTTTGACGCCCACTGGACCCCAGGATCCCGTGCTGGCCCCTCTCGTACTGGACGAACCTTCAGTGGGCGTCGTTCCGGCTCAGTCACCAAATAGTCGAGGGCTACCATGAACAGCTACAAGGGAATTTCGGCGGACGACAAACACAGAATCATCGCTGCTCTCAAGGCACGCGGCGCGGGAAGCTGCCCGCGTTGCCGAGACAGTCAGTGGACGGTGAGCGAGTACTCGAGGATCGAAGTCCAGGCGACGATGGATCGAAACACTGAAGAGAGGACGACGATACCCGCCATCATGATCGTCTGCGAGAACTGCGGTTTTATCTCGCAACATGCGCTCCAGCCTCTCGGCGTTTGGCCGCATATCGAGGCTGAGCTCGCTCAAACTGCATCGGCGCGCACCAGAGCGTCGAGAGCCTGAGGAAAATCTGATGTCGCCAGCGCACAGGCCTTCAGATCGGCGCACGCCCAGCGCGAGCGGTGCGATAATCGGAGCCGGACATACCGACGCGCTGCTGACTACCGGGGCGCTGCAGAGCGCGATCTTCAACAGCGCCAACTTCTCCAGCATCGCCACCGACGCCGAGGGGGTCATCCAGATCTTCAACGTCGGTGCGGAGAAGATGCTGGGGTACGCAGCAGCGGAAGTCGTCAACAAGATCACGCCCGCTGACATTTCCGACCCTCAGGAAGTGATCATCCGCGCCAAGGCGCTGAGCGTCGAGCTCGGAACGCCGATCGCGCCGGGGTTCGAGGCCCTGGTCTTCAAGGCTTCGCGCGGTATCGAAGACATCTATGAGCTGACCTATATCCGCAAGGACAGAAGCCGGTTCCCGGCCGTCGTATCGGTGACGGCTCTTCGCGATGCGCAGGGCGGAATCATCGGCTACCTACTGATCGGAACCGACAATACGGCGAGGAAGCAGGCGGAAGAGGCACTCATCAAGGCAGGAGCGCTTCAGAACGCGATCTTCAACAGCGCGAACTTCTCGAGCATCGCGACCGATGCCAAGGGCGTCATCCAGATCTTCAATGTGGGTGCCGAGCGGATGCTGGGCTACACCGCCGCCGAGGTGATGAACAAGATCACCCCCGCCGACATTTCTGATCCGCAGGAAGTCGTCGCGCGTGCCACCGCACTGAGCGTCGAGTTAGGAACTCCGATTACGCCCGGGTTCGAGGCATTGGTGTTCAAGGCATCGCGTGGAATCGAGGACATCTACGAGCTTACCTACATTCGTAAGGACGGAAGCAGGTTCGCCGCCGTGGTATCCGTCACGGCGCTACGCGATGCGCAGGACACGATCATTGGCTACCTGCTGATCGGAACCGACAACACTGCCCGCAAGCAGGCGGAAGAAGCTCTGTTAAAAGCGGGGGCGCTGCAGAGCGCGATCTTCAGCAGCGCCAATTTCTCGAGCATCGCCACTGACGCCAAGGGCGTGATCCAGATCTTCAACGTCGGGGCCGAACGCATGCTCGGCTACACGGCTGCCGAAGTCATGAACAAGATCACCCCCGCAGACATTTCCGATCCGCAGGAAGTAATCGCGCGCGCAAAAGCGCTGAGCGTGGAGCTCCGAACGCAGATCACGCCGGGCTTCGAAGCGCTGGTGTTCAAGGCTTCGCGCGGGATCGAGGACATCTATGAGCTGACTTATATCCGCAAGGATGGCAGCCGGTTTCCAGCGGTCGTCTCGGTCACCGCCTTGCGCGACGCGCAGGACGCCATCATCGGATATCTGCTGATCGGCACCGACAATACCGCGCGCAAGCAGATCGAAGAAGAGAGAATGAAGCTGGATCAGCGCCTGCGCGATCAGCACTTCTACAACCGCTCCCTGCTCGAATCGAACATCGATGCGTTGATGACGACGGATCCGCGCGGCATCATCACCGACCTGAATAAGCAGATGGAGGTGTTGACCGGCTGCACTCGTGACGAGCTCATCGGTGCGCCGTTCAAGAACTACTTCACCGACTCCAGTCGCGCCGAGGCGGCGATCAATCAGGTGTTGAACGAAGGCAAAGTCACGAATTACGAGCTGACTGCGCGCGCGCGCAATGGTACCCTCACCGTCGTCTCGTACAACGCGACCACTTTCCACGATCGCGACAGGGTCCTGCAGGGAGTTTTCGCTTCGGCGCGTGACGTGACGGAGCTGAAGCTGTTCGAGCAACGGCTCCAACAGAAGAATATCGAGCTGGAAGAGGCGAGCCGGATGAAGTCCGAATTCCTCGCCAACATGTCGCACGAGTTGAGGACGCCGCTGAATGCCATCATCGGGTTCTCGGAAGTGCTCGTGGACGGGTTGCTGGGAGAGATGACAGACCAGCAGCGCGGTTTCATCGGCGACATCTTCAGCAGCGGCAAGCACCTTCTCTCGCTCATCAACGACATCCTCGATCTCTCCAAGGTCGAGGCTGGCAAGATGACTCTCGACCTCGAGCCTGTGCAGGTTTCTGCCTTGTTCGCGAACAGTTTGTCGATCATCAGGGAGAAAGCCGCGGCTCGGGACATCCGCCTGTCGATGGATGCACCCGAAGAGCTCGGCACAATTCAAAGCGACGCGCGCAAGGTCAAGCAGATCGTGTACAATCTCCTCTCGAACGCAGTCAAGTTCACCAGCGAGCGAGGCGAAGTCGCGCTGCGGGCTAGTCGCGTCCCGCGATCGGACGTGGGCCAGCTGGCCAACTCCTCGATAGGCCGGACCTTTACACTCGTCGACAACGAGTTCGAGGAATTTCTCAAGATCACCGTCACCGACACGGGTATGGGCATCTCCCCTGACGGCCTGGAACGCCTCTACAAACCGTTCAGTCAAATCGACAGCGGCCTGTCGCGAAAGTTCGAAGGCACGGGGCTCGGGCTGGCGATGGTGAAGCTTCTGGCCGACTTGCACGGCGGCGCGGTCGCAGTGGAGAGTGAGGTAGGCAAGGGCTCACGATTCACGGTCTGGCTGCCGTTCCGGGCGTCTGATACCGGCGTGCTGACTCCGACCAGGCCAGTGGCTGCCATCCCCATAAAGGCGGTGACGGGCTCACTCACCGCTCTGGTCGTGGAAGATGACTACAAGTCTGCAGACCTGATCCGAGTACAGCTCGAAGCGGAGGGTTTTGTCGTCCTTCACGCTGCATCCGCCGAGACGGCGCTCGTGCTGGCCGCTGAGCAGCCGCTGGCGCTCATTACACTGGATATCCGGCTTCCTAAAATGGACGGCTGGGAATTCATCTCGGAGTTGAAAAAAACGCCGACGCTCAAGCATATCCCCGTCGTTATCATCTCGATCGTTGCAGATCACGCCAAGGGCTTTGCGCTCGGTGCCGCCGCTGTCATGCAGAAACCGATTTCCCGGCAGGAGCTGTACGAGGCGCTGCTTGGGCTAGGGCTGTTGCCACTGGCGGAAGGCAAGTCACTCAAGGTCCTCGTCGTGGATGACGACCCCAAGGCCGTGGAGCTGATAGCGGTTCGCATCCTGGGACTGGCAAGCACGGTGCTGCGTGCATACGGTGGCCGCGAGGCGATCGATGCCGCGCGTCGCGAGCTGCCGGATCTGATCGTGCTCGACCTCATGATGCCAGAAGTCAACGGCTTCGATGTCGTATCGGCACTCGTCAAGGATCCCGCCACGGCCTCAATTCCAGTCATCGTCGTTACCGCGAAGCACATCACACTGGAAGATCGCGCCAAGCTCAATGGCTACGTGATGGCGATCATGGAAAAGGCCGACTTCGACCGCGACCGCTTTACCGCCGAAGTCAGGCGGGCAATGGCGGGTCGCTTCATGGTGACGTGACATGGCAAGAGTCCTGATCATCGAGGATAACGCGGCCAACATGACGCTGGCCACGTTCCTGTTGCAGTCAGCCGGCCATTCCGTGCTCACCGCAAGCGACGCCGAGACCGGATTGACGCTGACACGTGCCGAGCAGCCAGACATGGTTCTCATGGACATTCAGCTTCCCGGTATGGATGGGCTCGAAGCGACGGCGCTGCTCAAGAGCGATGCGGCAACGCGCTCCATTCCCGTAGTAGCGCTGACAGCACTGGCGATGAAGGGAGATGAGGAGCGCATCCGCGCGGCCGGGTGCGATGGTTACATTGCTAAGCCCCTGGCGTACAGGGACTTCCTGGCAACCATCGCAACGCACCTCGTCAAGGCGACAACCTAAATGAGCGGCTGGCTCCAGTGACCGACCCGACGAGTCAACTGGCGGATGTCGCGCCCCGCATTCTCATTGTGGACGACGAGCGGCGCAACGCGGAGCTGTTGAAACTCATGCTCACGCCGGAAGGCTACGTGCTCCTCACCGCGACCAGCGGAGAGGACGCGCTCGCCCTGCTCGCGGATCAGCAACCCGATCTGATCCTGCTAGACGTGATGATGCCGGGGATGGACGGCTACCAGGTTGCCACCAAAATCAAACAGCACCCCAGCACGCACAACATTCCTGTAATCATGCTCACCGCCCTGGACGACCGGAATGCCAGGATGCTCGGGCTGAACGCTGGAGCCGAGGACTTTCTCACCAAGCCGGTGGACCGCGCGGAGCTGTGCGTGCGAGTCAGGAATCTGTTGCGGCTGAAGTCGTACGGAGACAAGTTGCGCGTCGCCCACGCGGCGCTAGCCGTTGCACTCACAGAAGCGAGTGAGGCACGGCTGATGGCGGAGCACGCGAACAACGCCAAGACGCAGTTCCTGCGGGCCATGAGTCACGAGTTGCGCACTCCGTTGAACGCAATCTCCGGCTATACTGAGATCCTGGAGATGGGAATTCGGGGGGTTGTAAACCCGGCCCAGGTCAAGGATCTCGGCCGTATCAAGCGCGCGTCCGCTTATCTACTCCGCCTCATCAACGATGTTCTTACCATTGCGAGGCTCGAAGGCGCGCGCCCCCTCCACCTGATTTCGATCGCCGTGAATCCAGTGCTCTCCGAAGTCGAAGGGCTCTGCATTCTCCAGGCGAAGGCAAACGGGCTGGAGTTGAAAGTGGCGGAGTGCCAACACGAAATTTTCGCCACGGCCGATGCGGAGAGATTTCAGCAGATCCTTCTCAACCTCGTCACCAACGCGATCAAGTTCACTCCCAAGGATGGGAGTATCATCGTTACGGCCGATGATGATTCGGGCTTTGTGAGGGTCCGCGTTAAAGACACGGGAGTGGGTGTCCGTCCGCTCGACGTAGAGCGGGTATTCGAGCCGTTCGTTCAGGTCGACCGACACCTGACCTCGGACACACAACAAGGAGTCGGGCTCGGTCTTTCAATCAGCAGGGAGCTCGCCCGCGCGATGAGCGGCGACCTGACTCTGGAAAGCGTTGAGGGGATTGGGTCGACGTTTACGCTGACACTTCCGATCGCGTCGGATATCTCTGCAGCGCCACCGACTGAAGTAGCGGCGCTGCAGATGGAACAGCCGGCACGGCGAAGGGCAGGGATCGCCTCCTAGGAGGCGATCGCTCCGCCGCTTACTGTCCTGCGGGCTTCTTGGCTGTTGGCGGAAGCATACCGTTCAAACGCATGTAGATAGCCGACTGGCTGTAGTGGTCGGCCCAATCGCCGGTTGTCAGAGTCATGATTGCGGCGCGTGACATCTTGCGTCCGCCGAAAAAGGGAAGCTGTTCGGAGAGATTCGCGTCAGTCAGCGGCGCTAGCGCCTGGTCGCAGAACGCAAAGGTTTCCTTGAGGCGCGCAACGAGCGCCGGCTTCGCATCGTCGTGGTCTACCTTCGAGCGCGTAGGCGCTTTCACGCCGCCGATGGAGCCGCACAGATAATCGTTCCCCTGGGACAGGTGCAC
Organism: Gemmatimonadales bacterium; assembly: GCA_038227135.1. GTDB lineage: Bacteria > Gemmatimonadota > Gemmatimonadetes > Gemmatimonadales > Gemmatimonadaceae > UBA4720. The sequence goes on along the minus strand of JBBRQC010000011.1, from coordinate 38,726 downwards.
TACGATTTCTCCGAAACTCATCTGGGCAGGGGTCGGCTTATACCCGAACTTGTCGGCGGGGAACTCATCGGCTGCCGCCATCAGATTCTTTGCCTCCTGCTTGTAGTTGTCACGAAAACCGTCGGCGACGGGATTTGCCTGTTGTGCGGCGACAACTCCCGGCATAAGCACGAGCGCGGCTACAACCGCGTAGTTGATCCGGATCTGCATGTAAGGACTCCAGGTTGGGGAGGACCCCAATTCTGCCTGAGGAATGCAGGAATGTCCAGAACGGTTTGCTGCCGGCCTGGTTCGGTCAGCGTGACTGATTCGGCTGCGGAGCCCCCGCGGTGATGGCGAGCGCAAATCGCTCGGCCTTGACCGGGCTGTCTGTCAGGAAGACCGCCGCCAGGTTGGCCGAGCGCACGAATGTAGGGGCCATCGCCCACGGGCTCGGCCTTCCGCGAGGCGACCCGGTAAGGGTGTCGATACCGGCAATGTCTTTTGCCAGCGCGGCTTCGTCGGGATAGACGAACACCTCGAGCCTCGAATGGCCCAGAGTGTACGCCACTGGTGCCACAGAGAAGCCTGCTCTTCGCGGGGCTTCTCCGTCCACACGTTTTACCACAAAGCCCGATTGCTGCAGCCTTGTCTCTACGCTGCAGAGCGCCCACCGTCCTGTGCGCGGACACAGAGACGACTTCGCCTGGCCGGCTGCCGAGCCCGCGGCAGCGGCCGTTCTGGTACCCACTGGCGTCGTGCCGACGGTCGCGGAGTCCGCCGACCGCGATGAACCGTGCCCGCACGCGCCAAGGCTGGCGCAAATCAATAGGAAAAAAGGGCGGGGGCTCATGCTAGAGGAAAGATGGGACGGGTGTACTGCTTGGCAACTGTGCGCGGCGAGATCGCGGATGCAAAACGGGGGAGAGCTTTCGCCCTCCCCCGTCGCTAATGCGAGGCTCTGACCTCGAGCCGGCCAGCTCTAGAACATGATTCCGACGGTGACCGGAACGAATTCCATTGAGGTACCGTTCGCCGAAATGCGATTATAACGCGCTTCGACAAACGCCTTGAAGCCCGACAGCGGGAGGTTGACACCCGCGCCCGCGTTCCAACCGAAGTGATTCTGGGTGGTGCTGGCAAAGCCCGGGGCCGTAACGGTCGGCATGTAGAGTCCAGCGCCGCCGATCAGGTAAGGCGAAAGCGCAGGAATCGGCAGACCGTACACGACGTTGGCCGTGGCGCTCATGACGTGGAGCTTGGCGCCACCAGCTGCTTTCGCGCTGAAGGCGTTGTACGCGCCATCGACCCGAAGACCGACCGGGATGATTGGCAGGTTGATCGCCAGCGCAACGGTACCGTTGTAGCCCATTTTGCTTGTGGTGGACAGGTTACTCATTGGCTGAGCAGCGCCACCAGCGATACCAAGCTGGAAGGGCTTCAGTACGCCGAGCTGCGCATGCGAAACGCGCGGCGCGACGACGAGTGCGATCGCTGCGATCGCGAGGTACAGTGAACGCTTCAAAGCTTCTCCTTGTTCGAGAGTGCACCCGCGTTCGAGCCGGAAGCGGTCTCGTTGGGCGCGATTCGGTTTACGCGAAGGTCTTAGCGCCGTGCCTCAGCGGGTTAACGCTGCGGCAGAGAGGCGCGGACAGCCCTCGCCGTCAAATGGACGAACCGGCGGCCAACGCCGTAACGTCTGTGCGGGCAGCGACTTTGGCCGCGTTCCCGGACCGCGCGAGTTTGTGATATCGGGCCGACGCAATCGTTAGAACGCTGCCTCCGAGCCACCCCTTGAGCGGGCGGCGTCTCCTCTTCGGTGCGTTAGGGAGCCGTGATCGTGAGCACTATCGGCGGGCTGCTCTGATCCCGGTGATTAAACGAAGCCGTGTCGAGTAGACTCCGAAAGAACACGGTCGCAGTTTTGGAGTCGGCCGCCAGTGCGCCTGACGCGATCTTGACGTGCGACGTGGTCAACCTTGAGAACCCTGCTCCCGGCTCGAGCGACCACCGCACTTTCGAGTTCAGATCCGAAGACGGGTTGGAACCGATGGAGAGCGCCCACGCCCGCGTGGCGCTCACGCTCAGCGTGAGAGCCTGAGTCGAAGGGCCAACATTGACGGGCGAAACGGCGGTGGGGAGCACCCCGACCTGTACTCTCAGACGCGGGGGGACGGTAACAAAGACAGTATGGGTGAGGCTACTGAAGGATGGACGCTGGGCCGGGGCTACGCGCGAAACCATCGCGCTTCCAAGGACAATTGCCAGCAATGAGCGGCGGAGCCTGACCATCTACAGAGCCTCCAGTTATCGCGCGCAGTCGCCGGCGATAGTCTGATTTTTGGGTGAGGCACAATATGTACCCCGCTCTGTGACGGCTTTATGAAGCGATTATGACACATTGATCACAATCTGTCGTTGGCTCTAAGTCATTGCTCCGACGGCAGATACCGGCTCCAACACGAAGCCGATCCCGCGTCTCGTCGCGATTACCGCGGACGCCCCTGCCTTGTCGAGCTTTTTGCGAAGCCGAGCGACGTGCGCGTCGATGACGTTGGAGCTGGGATCGAAGTGCATGTCCCACACACTGTCGTGCAACTCGCTACGCGAGACAGTCTCCCCGGTGCGAAGCATCAGGTGCTCGAGCAGCTTGAGCTCCATCGAGGTAAGTCCGACCTCCACCTTGCCGCATGTAACTCGCCTGGTCAGACGGTTCAGTGTGAGGTTGCCCGCGGTCACTTGCTCCGACACGCGGTTGGCCGAGCCCCGCCGCACGAGCGTTCTCACACGCGCTCTCAGCTCTTCGTTCGACACGGGTTTCACCACATAGTCGTCCGCGCCCGCATCGAGCCCACGCACGATCGACTCCGTGTCGCTGAGTCCGGAGTAAAGGAGCACCGGAGTTCGCCGCCCATTGCGCCGCAGCTCCTGAAGGATCTCGAAGCCATGCCGGTCGCCAAGCTGCAGATCGAGGATTATCCCGTCGTACTCGTTGACGAGCGCCAGCATACGCGCCTCCTCACCGGTCGACGCGATATCGATCGCGTACGACTCGTCCCGCAGCACGCGGGCGATGAGCTTTAGGATCGCGCTGTCGTCGTCGACTACGAGCAGTCGCATGGAATAACTGATGTCATCACGGGGAGGGACGATGCTGCGGTGGGTTGTCGCTACCTGCTACGTCTCAAGGACGAGTTCAGACTCGGAAGAGCAAAAAAAAAGAGCGGGAGAGAGCCAATGCGCTCTCCCGCTCTCTTTGGGACTTGGAGCGGGGGCTAGAACATCACTCCGAAGGTGATCGGAATGAACTTCAAATTTGGGCTGCCGTTGCCCATTTGCACCTGGTTGTAGCGGGCTTCGACGAATGTCTCAAATCCGCTCAATGGCATCGAAATGCCACCCCCGACGTTCCATCCGAAATGGTTATCGGACAGAGTGCCAAAACCAGTCGCGGAGACCGCAACCTGGTACCAGCCGGCGCCGCCGATGAGGTAAGGCGAAAAGCTGGTCGACGGCATCTTGTACACGAGGTTTCCGGTGACGCTGGTAAAATGCGCGTTTGCTCCACCACCCTTGGCACCGAACTGGTTATAAGCCCCGTCGATTCGCACGCCAAGCGGAATAAGGCTCGGCTGGAAGGCGAGGATCGCAGTGCCGTTGAAGCCTGTATTGAAATCGGTCTTCAGGTCGCTGAGGGGAAGAGCGGCGCCGAGCGCGACACCGAATTGCACCGGCTTGGGAGCGATCTGCGCCCCCGCCTCGAACGAAATCAGCGCGATTCCAGCTAGGGCTGCTGCAAAAAAAGTACGTTTCAAAAGCAACTCCTGGTTTGTGGACGCATCCGGTCTGGGCCGTAGATCGGCCGTCGTTCAGACGCTGGTTCCATGATGACGTGGAGCCAGGGGGAATCCCATTGGCTCCCTCGATGCGTCATGCGGACGAGCTAGTGTCGCGCGGGGTCACCGGCTGAGCTTGGGGCTGAGCCTGCTTTGCAGGCTTCTTCTTCGGACACGGAGCAGGAGCCGCCGGGTTGTTCTTGACGACGTACGCCGGGCTGATTCGGGCAAGCTTCTCTTTCCGCGCTGTATCGAGCGCCGCTCGGCAGGCATCTCGATTTCGCGCTAGCAGACTGTCTCGCACTTGCCCGAGAGCGGCCATCGCATTGTCGTGGTAAGTCGCCACGAAAGCCGAATCGACGTGGAAAAAGGGAATGCCACAAACCGATTCGATCGGATAGTTGGCTCCGAGGAGGCCAAGGACTCTGGCCGGCGACCGGGGTAGCGCCGATGCCAGCGCCATGGCGAGACTCGCCTCCGCCGCAGCAGAGCCTGGACGGAATTGGGAAGCCACTTCGAGCCACAGACTGTCGCCGGTCGCGATGCCGTTCATCACGGATCGGCCAAACGACTCGTCGGCGTCGACTCTCTTCGCTACGCTGGCGACGCCACCAAGCTTGATCTCCGAGAGAACCAGCTCCGCGCTACCCATCGGGGTCCACGCGCTGTCCTTGCACCCGGCAAGCGATGAAGATGCCAACAAGACTGCCGCCCAGAGAGCGAAGCGCAGATTCGCTATGCAGCCGCCCTCGACTTCCTCACTTCCCGCACGCTTCGCGAACTCGCGCGGTGTCGCTGGGCATCCAGATGGCGATCGCCTGTCCCTTCCTGTCGGCGTCGCTGGCGCCGACCGCTGCTCCGATGACTTTGACTGTCGCGTGCGTTGCTCCGAGCGAATTGACTACCGATGCGTGTCTGGGTTGCGCAGGCCGCTAGCACAACAAGCAGCGTCAAGCGAGCGCGCGCGGAACGTTGCGAGACGAGTGACAAGAGCACGCGCGCGATAGGGCAAGAAAAAGGCCTTCCAACATCGGAACGGGTGCGCTGGCCCGAAAGTCGCCAATGACACGCGATGGATCGATCGGTCCGACATCGCGTGTCACCACACCCAGGGAGAGCTCGGCGTGCGTCTTAGTCTTCCCGGTGCGGCGCAGCGGCGCCTTCTCGCGCTCGTTCCGGTAGTACTGGTAGCCCTGGTCGGCGCTCTGACCTACGAGCGCTCACGCCTCGTCGTCGCCGATGTGCGCGAAGTCGAGCGAAGCCATGAGGCGCTCGAGCTGTCCGGGTCTCTGCTCACCCGCGCCATCGACGCAGAAACTGGCCAACGCGCCTACCTTCTTACCGGCGAGGAGATGTTTCTCGAGCCATACACGGGGGCGCGAAGTGACATAGCGGGCTTGCTCACGGCGCTGGGACAGCTGCTACGCGGTGATCTCGCGCAGACGAGCAGGTTGAATACGATTGGGAAGCTAGTCGACCAACGATTCACCCTGCTGGATTCTTCCATCGTCCAGAGACGAGCCGGGCGGCTCAAGACGGCGATGGATTCCGTCTCGCACCTGCGTGGCAAGGAAAAGATGGATCAGCTTCGAGCCGCGGTGGCCACGTTGCAGGGGCAGGAAAAATCCCTCCTGGCAGAGCGCCGTACCGCGGAACAGCGCGGGGTCACCACTGCCACGATCCTGATAATCATTGCCACGCTCGTCGCGCTGCTTCTGAGCGCGCTCATCAACGTGGCCATCTCGCGGGCACTCGACGACCAGAACAAGGCAATCCTGGATCTTCGACGCGTGAACGTGGATCTCGAGCGCCAGTCAGAGGAGCTGGAGATGCAAGCGGTCGAGATGGAATCGCAGGCCGCCGAGCTCGAGGCCACCGGGGAGGACCTTCGCTCGACCAATGACGCGCTTAGCCGAAGCACGCAGGCCGCCGAAGAATCGCGGGACGCCGCCGAACACGCGCGCGTGCAGCTCGAGCAAGTGCTCGAGAACCTCCCCGACGCGGCCAGCGTGTTCGATGCCGAATGGCGGTGGACGTACGTCAATGCGCCGGCCAAGCGAGCTCTGGCGGCACTGGGCATCGATGCGGAAAGCGTGATGGGGAAAGTGCTGTGGGAGACCGTTCCACAAATAAAGGGCACGAGATTCGAGTCAGAGACGGCCCGCGCCAGGACAGAGCATCGCGTCATCCAATACGAGGAATACCTTCCGGAGCTGGACGCGTGGCTCGAGAACACAGTCGTGCCGGTAGAGGCGTCGGTGATGACCTTCACCCGGGACGTCACCCGGAGAAAGCGCGAGGAACAAGGGGCGAAGCTGCTCAGCGAGGCGAGCCGGGTTCTTCAATCCACGCTGGACTACGAGAGGACCCTCGATGCCGTCGCTCGGCTGGCTGTCGGTGACATGTCCGACTGGTGCGCCGTAGATCTCGTCGGTTCCGAAGGGGAAATAAGACAAGTCGTCGTCGCGCACGTCGATGAGGAGAGGATAAAGTGGGCGAAGGAGCTGAACGAGCGATACCCGCCTGACTACGCCGGTCCGACTGGCGCAGGGCACGTGATAAGGACGGGCCAACCCGAGGTCTACCGGGAGATCACGGACGACGTGCTCGTCGCGTCGGCGCGGGACGAAGATCATCTCGCTCTGTTGCGTGAACTCAAGATCAAGTCGGCCCTCGTCGTCCCGATGATTGCCCGCGGCCGGGCGCTTGGTGCCCTCACCCTCGTCAGCACTGATAGGGGACGCCGTTACGGCGATGAGGACGTGGCTCTCGCGCTGGAGCTTGCTACGCGGGCTGCGCTGGCGATCGACAACGCTCAGCTCTACCGAAGCGCGCTCGGGGCGAGCGAAGCGAAGTCGGCGTTTCTCGCCACGATGAGCCACGAGCTGCGGACGCCCCTCAACGCGATAATCGGTTACCAGTCATTGCTGAAAGAGGAGATCGACGGATCACTGAACGAATCCCAGCTCGGCCAGTTGAACCGGATACGCGCGAGCGCCGATCATCTGCTCGGCCTCATCGACGAGGTACTGACCTTCAGCCGGGTAGAGGCCGGGAAGGAGGTCGTGGATCGCGAAGAGATATCCCTCCTATCTGTCATAAACGAGGGAGTCACGATGATCGCGCCCCTTGCCGAAGCGAAGGGCCTCTCGATCCGCGCGGAGGGCGACGAAGCGCGGTTGTTCACCGACGGCAGCAAGGTCCGGCAGATCCTGCTCAACCTCCTCTCGAATGCCGTCAAGTTCTCCGACGAAGGCAAGATCGTGATTCAGTCGCGCTCAGACGGAGAGAAAGTACTGGTGTCGGTGGCCGACGCCGGGATTGGAATCGCGGGAGAAAACCTGCAAAGGATTTTCGATCCGTTCTGGCAGGTGGAACAACGCTCTACTCGAAAGGTGGGCGGGACGGGTCTCGGGCTAAGCGTGAGCCGCACCCTGGCACGCCTGGTTGGGGGGGACGTCAGCGTGGAGAGCGAGCTGGGAAAGGGCAGCGTGTTCACGCTTACGCTCCCCTTAAGACATGTCTGAAGGCCGGTGCAGCCTCTAGCGGTCTCCCGCTGAAGGAAGCGTCTGTCGCGTGGCGTCCCTCTGCTCGGAGAGCAGCCGCGTCGTAAATCGCTGGCCCTCCGAGATTCGCTCCACCTCAAGCGCGATCGCATCGACGGCCTGATTGAGCTGCGTGAGCTGCGCCGTGACTTCGCCGGGAATCTGCGCCGTGCCCGCCCCCCGACGATCCATGCGTCTTGCGATCGCACGCGCGATGGGGAGCCCAACGATGATGAAGGCCATGGTCAGAAAAAAAGCAATTGAGATGTCCACCGCCTGCGGAGGAATTACGTCTTTCGCGCTGAAGCCGGCGGGAAGTCCAACGACCGTCGTCTGGGAGCCGTCGGAGCCGCGAATCGTGATCGTGCGGGGCGGCGCGGGAGGCGTCGCGGGTCCCTGAAGCGTGGTGTTGACAGTCAAGATCATCATTCCGATTCCTCATTCCCTGAATCAAACGACATGGCAGCGGCACCAGTTGAATGTATGCTCCACAGGGACGAGGTGCTCAACACCGTTCAACCTGGTCACGTATTACCTTAGTTTCGCACGCGCCTCGCGATCCGTCCGCCGGATCGATTGTTCAACCTCCGTCCAATCCAATGCGAGCCCATCACGTCGTTTCTGCTCTCGCCGGCGCGCTCCTTTGCGTCGGCTCTCTCCCCGCGCAGCTCACAACCCCACTCGATTCCACAACGCTCGCGGGCTTCCGCTGGCGGTCGATCGGTCCGGCCAACATGTCGGGGCGCGTAACCGATATCGAAGCAGTGCCGGGCAACCCCAAGGTTTTCTACGTCGCCACCGCGACCGGAGGAATCTGGAAGACCGTCAACGCCGGAACGATGTTCTTCCCGGTATTCGACAAGGAACGAGTGATCTCGATGGGCGACATCGCGATCGCCCCTTCCAACCCCAATATCATTTACGCCGGGACCGGGGAGGAAGATTCGCGCAACTCCATCTCCCCGGGTGGCGGCGTTTACAAGTCGACCGATGCCGGCCGCACCTGGAAGCTGAGCGGGCTCGAGGCGACGCAACAGACAGGTCGGATCATCGTCGATCCGGCTGACCCCAACATCGTGTACGTCGCGGCGCTGGGTCACGCCTGGAACTCAAATCCCGAGCGCGGCGTTTACAAGTCCACCGACGGCGGCACCAGCTGGCAGCTGGTGAAGTTTGTGAGCGATAAGGCGGGATTCGTCGATCTGGCAATGGACTCCAAAGATCACAATACGCTTTACGGATCCAGCTGGGAGCGCGCGCGCGGTCCGTATTTCCTCAAGAGTGGTGGTCCCGGAAGCGGGCTGTGGAAGACCACCGACGCCGGCGCAACCTGGCGCGAAATACGCGGCGGTGGTTTTCCCGGGACCGTGAAAGGGCGAATCGGCATCGCGCTTTCCGCTTCGGATCCGCAAGTCATCTACACCTGGGTCGAAGCGGATACGCTGCCGCACCCATTGGCTAGGGGCGAGAAAGCAGACACGAGCAAACGACAGAAGACGAACAGCGGCATCTATCGCTCCTCTGATGGAGGCTCAACATGGGCGCTCACTTATCGTAACGAGCCTCCCGCTCAGGGTGGGGGAGGGCTTGGCGATGCCCGGCCGTTCTACTACTCGCAGATTCGCGTGGATCCACGCAATCCTGATCGCATCTACTGGATGTCCTCGGTATTCCGCACATCGGACGACGGCGGGAAGACGGTCAGGCGTGGAGCGCTGGGGGTACATACCGATTGGCATGCGATGTGGATCGACCCCGCTGACCCGGAGCATTACATCCTGGGCGATGACGGCGGCATAGCGGTGACTTACGATCGCGGGGGCACGTACGACTTCATCAACACGTTCCCGATCGGCCAGTTCTATCACGTCAGCTACAACATGGAAAAGCCGTACAAGGTGTGCGGAGGGTTGCAGGACAATGGCTCGTGGTGCGGACCCTCGCGCGCCAGGAATCGCGCCGGAATCTCCAACAGTGACTGGTACAACGTCGGCGGCGGCGACGGATTTTACAGCGCGATCGATCCGGAAGACCCGAACATCGTCTACAGCGAATCGCAGGGCGGCAACGCGTGCAGACTCAACATCGCCCAGAACACCCGCGCAGTGATCATGCGCGGCGGCGGGCGCGACAGAACGAGCATCTTCGAGGATTCGGTGATCGTCGCGCGCGGCGACACCACTCGCCCCGCAACGCCCGAAATCACCCGCACACTGGCGCAGATTCGGGCGCGAGCCGCGGCTGATTCGGCGCGCGGGCGCAGGTTCAACTGGTCGACCCCGTTTTTTCTTTCTCCGCACTCGGCAACGACCGTGTACATGGGGGCGAATCGACTGCTCAAGTCGACCGATCGCGGCGACCACTTCTATCCGATCTCTCCCGATCTCTCGACCAGGGATTCGACGCGTATCATCATGAGCACACGGACCACCGGCGGAATAACGCGTGACAATTCGGGCGCGGAGACGCACGGCACGATTTCGACTGCGGCGGAATCGCCGATCAGACCAGGTATTCTCTGGGTCGGAACGGATGATGGCAATGTGTGGCTGACTACCAACGACGGCGGACAGTGGACGGACATCACCACCCGGTTCGCCGGCGTGCCCAAGAAGACCTGGGTAAGCCGGGTCGAGCCTTCGCACTTCGACACCGCGACGGTTTACGTCACGTTCGACAATCACCGTGAGAACGACTTCCGGCCGTACGTCTACGTGTCGAACGACTTCGGCAAGACATTCCGACCGATCATCAATAATCTCCCGGCGGACGGTGCCGACTTCGTGCATGTCATTCGCGAGGATCCCGCGAACCGCGATCTCCTTTTTTTGGGAAGTGACGTTGGCGCGTACGTCTCCACGGATCGCGCGGGGAGCTGGCAGCGGTTCATGACAGGATTGCCGACGGTTCCCGTGCACGATCTGGAGATTCATCCCCGCGACCGGGAGTTGATCGCGGCTACTCACGGTCGCTCGATCTGGATTGTGGATGTGTCGCCACTCGAGCAGATGAACAATGGGCTCATGGCGCGGGGCACCACGTTCTTCACTCCGAAAACGGCGTACCAGTATTCCCAGGCCAACACGCAGAACTTCACGGGCAACAAATACTTTCTCGCCCCGAACCCTGCGTACGGCGCCGAGCTGGTTTATCGCGTGACGTCGGGCACCCCACGCGATACGGCGCGAATCGTCGTTACCAACATTCGGGGCGATACCGTCCGTACTTTCAACGGTCCGGCGGGGGTCGGACTTCACCGCGCCTATTGGGATCTGCGTGGTCGGCCCAAGCCGCTGGGGCCGGCGGGCCTGCGCGACAGCATCATTGCCGCCCGGGTGAGACGGCAGCGAGACGATTCATTGCGCGCCGCGCGCGAAGCCGACACAACCGGAGGTGCGGCGCGTGGCGGTCCCGCGGGCGGAGGCCGGCGCGGACAGGGGGGTGGCGGAGCGCCTGGAGAAATAAACCTGCGACCTGCTGAAGCCCCGGCGGCTGGTGGAGGCGGCGGAGGCGGAGAAGGAGGTGGCGTGGGCGGCGGCTTCTTCGGCGGCGGCCGACTCGGGAATCTGGTGGACGCGTGCGATTACATGGTCACCATCAACGCGGGCGGCCAGAGCATGCGGCAAGTGGTGCACGTCGAACGCGTCGGCGAGATTCTCAACGTCGATTTCGGGCCCGACCAGGACGATGACGGCGGCGGCGATCCCAACGATCCTTGAAACCATGCTACACTGCTCAAAAAAAACTCCGGCCGTACAGGCCGGAGTTTTTCTTGCGTTAGGCTTTACCGTTTGTAGATCGTTCCCGCCTTCATTACGAAGGTGACACGCGTCAGCTCGCCAATGTCGGCGATCGGGTCCCCCCTGACTGCGACGATATCGGCGAGCTTGCCTGGTTCGATGGTGCCGAAGTTCTCACTCTGACCCAGCAGCTGCGCGGCGACCGATGTCGCTGATTTTATCGCCGCCATCGGAGACATCCCGTATCGAACCATATACGCGAACTCCTGGGCTTGGTTTTCGGTCCACGAGTAACCACCAACGTCGGTGCCGTAACTGATCATGACGCCCTTTTGAAGCGCTTTGCCAAACGCGATTCGCTCGAGATCCACCATTTTGGGCCATGCGCCGCCCCGGCCAGACGCGACGTACACGCCCACAAAGATCGTCGGACACCAGTACACCTTCTGGGCGACCATGCGATCGAGAAGATCGTCGGTGAGCCCGTCGCCGTGCTCGATGCTGTTCACGCCGGCCCGCAGCGCGGCGTCGATGCCATCCCATCCTATCGCGTGAGCGGCCACTTTCTTCCCAAGCCGGTGCGCTTCGCTCACCAACATCTTCAGCTCTTCATCGGTGAAATTCACCCACGAGCGAAGCCGTCCATCGGGTGCGAGGTAATATCGGCGGTCGGCGTAGAACTTGATCCAATCGGCTCCGTACCTCGACTGCTCCCTCACCGCTTTCCTGACCTCCTCGGGACCATCGACGATCTGCACGCCCTCGGGCATCTTCAGCTCCCAGGAGTAGCCCAGCAACGGGTACGTCCCCGTAGTCGACAGGGCGCGCGTCGACACGAACATCCGCGGCCCGGGAATGACGCCGCGCGCGATTGCCATCTTCACATCGACATCAGCGTACATGGCACCTTCGGTTTCGAGATCGCGGATAGTCGTGAAACCGTTCATGAGCGCGACTCGCACCGCGGCGGTAGCACGGATCGCGCGATACGGGATGCTCTCCTTCAGGAGTTGGTCGTCGTAGTCGGTGCTGGTGATGTCGCCCTGAAGCAGAACGTGCGTGTGGTTGTCTATCAGTCCGGGCAGGATCGTCGCGCCGCCAAGATCGATCGTCTGCGCACCGGCTGGAATTCGCGAAGCAATCAGGGATTGAAGGCCCGCAGCAACGATGTGGTCGCCCTCCACGAGTACAGTCACGTCATTGAGTACTGCGTCTGACTTTCCATCGATCATGTGCGCGGCACGAATGACGTACGTGCCGGGATGCGCTACGCTCGTAGGGGTTTGTCCCGACACAGCGCGCGCGTAAGCGAGCAGGAACAGAATCGAGATACGTGTCATGTGAACCTTTGCAGGGCTGGAGTGTGTAACGCGATTGCAACAGCGTGCATTAATTTGCACCGCTAGCGCGTACTTCGAGTGAGATTGAGAGGAACAACGCAGTTTGCTATTGCGGATTCTTGAACGTGCTTTAGTGTGGGTTGTCATTCAGAGTCATCTGTTTCTGCAAAGTTGGGTAGGTCGAACTCCCACGTCCAGGCAATCGCAAGGTGACAGCACCGCTTCCGAGCAGCTCAGACCTCGATCGCTTTTCCAGTGAGTTGCAAGTCACGCGCGACGACCCACGCAGACATGTCGCGACGACGGCTGACGCCACGCCGCGCGACAGTCGCGCGGGGCTGATCGAAGCTCTCGAGGAGCTGAGCATAGCGGAAGGGGATCTCCGGGCGCAGCACGAGGTATTGGTCGAGGCTCACCGTCAGCTCGAGCAACAACGCGAGCGCTACCACACTCTTTTTCAGCTCGCGCCGGACCCTTATCTCGTAACCGACCAGAAAGGAATCATCGAGGAAGCGAACGCAGCCGCCGGGGATCTGCTGGGAGTGCCGACCGCGCATCTCGTAAGGAAGCCGCTTTTCGGTTATCTCGATGCGGAGGCACGAGCGGAGTTCGACCACTGCCTGGAGCGGCTCACGTCCGCTGGCCGTCTGGAGAAGTGGCCGCTGGCTATCGAGGCGCCCGACGGGACACTCGTCCCTATGGAGGCGACGGCTTCGCGCGACGGTCATGGCTCGATCTGCTGGTTATTGAGGGACGGGAGTGTGCGGCGCGCGTCCGAAGACAGCATGCATGCACTGAACCGATCGCTGAACGCGCGTGTGGCGCAGCGCACTCGCGAGCTCGAGGTCGCTCTCGAGGGCGAGCAATCCGCGCGAAAGGATGCTGAAGCGGCGAATCGGATCAAGACAGAGCTGTTCGCCCGGCTCAGTCACGAGTTTCGGACGCCGCTCCACGCGGTATCTGGCTACCTCGAGATTCTGGAACAGAACATCCACGGCGTGCTTACATCGGATCAGCGTCGCGATGTCTCGCGTATCCACCAGGCGCAGGAACATCTAATGACACTCGTGAACATGATCCTCGATTTCGCGAAGCTCGAGAGTGGTCCGATTGAGCTGTCGATGGCGGAGATTCCCATCGAAGAGACGCTGCGCGGGGCGGAGGCGCTGGTGGCCCCGCAGTTTGCGAAGAAGGCGATCGTGTACACCCATCACGCCGGTGACCCCACTCTTACCGTGTTTGCCGATCGGGAAAAGGTTCAGCAGATCCTGCTCAATCTCCTCGCCAACGCGATGAGGTTCACACCGTCTGGCGGCGCCGTGGATCTCGACTGGCGCATCGAGAGCGATGCGCTGCTCATTCACGTCCGCGACACGGGACCCGGAATCCCGGCGGAGAAAACGGATCAGATCTTCGAGCCGTTCGTCCAGGTGCGGGCGCCGGGCTCGGTGCCCAGCGGCGGCACTGGCCTGGGCCTCGCCATCAGCCGCGACCTGGCGAGGGCCATGGGAGGAGACGTGCGCGTCACCAGCGCTGTCGGCGTCGGCTCGGTGTTCACGCTGCTGCTCTCGCTTCGTAAGCACGCCGGGTCGAAGCTTTCAGGGTCGAAGACCGCAAGTTAGTTTCCTGAAAGTCCCGCTCATTCCGGAGCCCACATTGCAGCATTCGACCGCGGCCCTCTACGAACTCGTAGAGGATCCGTCCGTTTTCATCAAGCAGGATTGGAATTCCTACACCGCCGACGATCACGACGTGTGGGGGCTTCTCTACGAGCGCCGTATGAAGGAGCTGCGCAAGAACGGCAGCCGGATCTTCCTCAAAGGGGCCGACACGATTGGCCTGAAGCGGGAGACCGTCCCCGACCTGGCTGAAGTAAACCGCCGGCTGGCACCGCCCACCGGTTGGGAAGCGGTTCCGGTGTCTGGATTCATCCCCGCCAGGAGCTTTTTTCAGTGCCTGTCGCTGCGAAAGTTTCCAACGACTGTGACGATAAGGAAGCGGGAACAGCTCGACTACCTGCCGGAGCCGGACATCTTCCACGATGTCTTCGGACACGTTCCGCTCCACGCCGACCCGGTCTTCGCCGATTTTCTCCAGCATTACGGACAGGTTGCGGCCGCTGCGGAAAACGAGGAAGACACGACGCGGATGGCTCGCCTATTCTGGTTCACGGTGGAGTTTGGTCTCATCCGCGAGGACGGCCAGATCAAAGTCTACGGCTCGGGACTCATCTCCTCCCACGGTGACGCCGCCAATGCCCTGGGCCCGAAATGCCAGCGCCGTCCGTTCTCGCTCGACGCGGTGTTCAACCAGCATTTCGAGATCGACCACTTCCAGGATGTTCTCTTCGTCACGGAGTCGTTCGACCAGCTCTACCAGGCAGTCGAGGAAGCGGGACGCCGAATCGGAACGATCCGCTAGGGCGCAGCCGAACTGACCCCCGGCGTAGGGAGATGTCGGTCACGAGTGTCCTCCTGGAGGTTCCCCGAGCGAACGCTGTCGAGGAGAACGATCAGGGACGAGAGGTCGTTCGATCCAAGCGCGGCAACGGCTTGCGCCTCGCATTCGTTCACCGTTTCGTCCAGCTCCTTCAACAGGTCGAGGCCCGTATCCGTTATTCGGCAGAAGACTCGGCGGCGGTCCGTCGGACACGGAGTGCGTGTCACCAGTCCTTTATGCTCGAGTCGGTCTACGAGGCGGGTAGTGCCGGGGGTCTGCTCGATCATGCGTTCGCCGATGGTCAAAGTGGGTAACCCAACCGGCCCAGCCCCGCGCAGAATCCGCAGAACGTTGTACTGCTGGGGCGTGATACCGTGGGGATCGATCACTCGCGCGAACCGGCGCTTCACGGCGTCCGCTGTCCGCAGCAGGCAGAGGGTTGCCTGCTGCTCCAACGAGCGAAAGCTCTCGGGCGGTTTCGAGCGGGGCGCCATAGACCGGGTCTTATTTACCGCTCAAACGTTGGGCAAGCAATTGGCAGCTGTCGGGTGCGCGCGGGGCCGCGGAAGACCGTTGCGAGCAGGGGTGGCGGGAACCAGTGTCCTTTGGAGAGGTACTATTCCCGTCACCTAAAGCCCGGTTGACCCCCGACAGGCGGCTGTCATGTTGGCCGGTTCAAAATTGATTGCGTGTACCCAGCGCGGATTGCGCGTACCGGGCGTCAGCGCGCGACTGTTGCCAGGAGACGGTTCCCAGGGCCGCGTCCATCCGCATGTCTCGATCGTCTACTCGATCGTCTATAAGTAAGGGTGAGGAAGGTGCCAAACCAACGACGTTTTTTCCCCTGATCTCGAGGAAGCTCCATATATGCGTGGTCTCGGTCTGCTGCTGGGTTTTGCGGGTATCCTGCTGGCGGGTGCGTGCACCGATTCTTCAGGCCCGGCGAAATCAACGTTGTCGGCTTACAAGATAGACCTTCGGTTTTTCGGCAAGGCCACGACCGCATCGGAACAGACTCTGTTCGCGAATGCAGCCGCGCGCATCAAACAGGTCGTCGTGGGCGCGCCGCCGCTTGTTGACGCCTCCGGCGCCGATCCTGCCAAGAATTGCAACGCCACCGGCGTTCCGATTTTCTCCGGCACGATCGACGGAATCGTGATTTATGCATCGTTCGACTCGATCGACGGTCGCGGGAAGGTTCTCGCCCAGAGCGGGCCATGCTACATACGTCAGAACGGAACGAAGAACGACTACCGTACCTCGATCGGCGTGATGAAGTTCGACACCGCCGACGTTGCATTCCTCGCAGCGTCGGGGAATCTGCAGGAGGTCATCACCCACGAGATGCTGCACGTCCTTGGATTTGGATCGTTCTGGGACACTACCGCCGCCAATCTCCTGATCAACTACGGTCCGAACGTCTCGTACATTGGGGCTGGCGGGATTGCGGGCTGCAAGTCGCTCGGAGGCCTCAACACTTGCGCAACGTCAGTTCCAGTCGAAGGAACGGCGGGCGGGGACGGAACGGTCAATTCGCACTGGCGGGAGAGCGTTTTCGGCAACGAGCTGATGACGGGATTCATCAATGCCGGCACTAATCCGCTCAGCAAAATGACGATAAGATCTCTCGAAGACCTTGGTTATACCGTGGATACGACCGCCGCCGACCCATATACCCGGATTGGTCTCAACATTCGCGCCGCGGGCAGTGCTCCCGACCCGTCGCCTACCACAGGAGTGTGGGAGATAGGGTTGCCACACAGACCGAGGGCGCTTCCGACTCTTCAGGGAACCGGGCGATGACGGGGTTGTCGGTCGCGGCAGCGTTGGCGGCAATCACGCTGACTGCTTCTTGTGCTCGCCCGGAGCGGTCGGCAGCAGATACGGCGAAGGCTTCGTCCACGGCAGCGGAGGCCGCAAGACGTTTGGTGGACACACTCGCGACAACCACCGAGTCAACCAAATCCGTTTCGACCGTGACGCGCTCTTCACCAACTCGGAAATCGTTGGGATCAGCCTCCAGCAAAAAAGTCACGACCAGTTCGGCGCGGGCGATCGACGCTGTTCCCCGGGACTCCATTCTCGGTCGGGATAGCGTGATTCGTTTTCCGATCCGCCGCCTCCCGACCGCCAGCTCCAGCCCGGTCAAGCGCTAGCCGCGACCAGCCTAGATGTCGCGAAGAGCGGCGATCGGCGTTTCCCTGAACACGTCCCGGCCTGCGAGTAGCCCGATCAACAGCGTGAGCGCGACGATCACCAATGCGATGCCGGTGATCGGCGCAATCGGAAGTGTAAACGGCACCTTGAAGACATAACGAACGACGGCCCAGCCTCCCGCTATAGACAACATCATTCCTGTCAGCCCGCCGAGCACGCCGAGCAGCGAATATTCGGCCAGCAGGATCTTCGCTATCTGGCCGCGCGTAGCACCCAGGGTTCTGAGCAGCACTCCTTCCCGTACACGTGCGCGGCGAGTTGCCGCGACGGCGCTGAAGAGGACTGGTATCGCAACGGCCAGACTGAAAAGCGCCATGAAACGAATTGCCAGGGACACCCTGGCTACGATGCGATCGACAGTGCGCTTGATCGACGTCAGGTCGATGCTGGATATGTTCGGGAACCGGTTGACTACTGCGCGCTGCAGGGGCGTGACTGCCTGAGGGTCCCTCACCTGCGTCAGCAGCACGTACTGTTTTGGCGCGTCTCTGAGCACCGGGGGCGCAAAGACCACGAAGAAATTGGGCTCGAACCGCGTCCACACCACTTTTCTCAGGCTCGTTATGCGAGTCGGAATCTCGACGCCCTGCACGTTCCAGATGATGATGTCGCCGAGCTTGACGCTGAGCTCTTTGGCGATGCCTTCTTCGAGTGAGATCTCGCCCGTGTCCTGTACGGCCGTCAGCGCATGCGCACCGAACCATTTTCCGCTGACCAGGGTTTCGCTCGCGGCGGTCTTCTCCCGATACGTCGAGCGAAATTCGCGCCGGAAAGCCCATCCGGAGCGGCCGCCACCTTCCCGCGCTACCGGCATGTCCGTAATTCGCTTTCCATTGATCGCGGCGATCCGCATCGTCACCACCGGCGCGGTTTGCACGACTTCATTCCCACGCGACCTGATGATCGAATCCAGCCCGGCAGCCTGATCCTGCTGAACGTCGAAGAAGACGACGTTTCCGCGCGACTCCGCCGCGGCCGTCGTGAATCGGCGCAGAATGTTGTGTTGAACGAGATACAGTGTGCTTACGAGGAACGCGCCAAATCCAAGCGCGAGAATGACAGCCCGCGTCTGGTTCCCGGGGCGATAGAGATTCGCGACGCCCTGCCGGACCACGTACGGCCAGCCAGTACGAAGACCCTTGCGAGCCGCCCACGAGAGAAGCGCAGCGCTCGCGGCGAGCGCGAGAATCGCCATGCCAGTGGCGGCGCTCATCGCCAGAGCCTGCCTCGTCGTGCGCGCGCGCAGAAACGCGATAGCCACCACGCTCAATACCAGCGCGACGTCCACCGCAATCCTCGGTACATCCGACCAGTGCATGCGGAGAACCTCGGCGTCCGTATCCCGTCGCAGTGTCTGTAGCGGCGAGACGTTGCGAAGCGCGAGCAAAGGTCTGAACGCGAAGATGAGCGCGATCCATCCGCCGACAGCGAGTCCGGTCACTACGGCAACAGGGACGAGAGTCACCTTCACGTCGATAGGAACAAAATCGGTCAGCGCGAGCGGGAGCACGAATTGAATCGCGACCCCGAGTGCAGCACCTGCCGCGGCACCGGCGAGACCCATTCCGGCTGCCTGCACCACATAGATGGCGAGCACCTGTCCGCTCGAAGCGCCCAGGCACCGAAGCACCGCGACCGTGTCAATCTTGCGCGCGACGAAGGCGCGGACCCCGCTGGCCACGCCGATTCCTCCAAGAAGGAGAGCCACCAGTCCGACGATTCCGATGAAGCTGGTCAGATTCTCGATGGCGTCGGACGTCTGCATTTCCGTCTGCGTCACCGTTCGCAAGCGGACCTGTTGGTTCTCGATCCGCTTCCGCAGGGGCTTCACGAACTTGTCGGGATCGACATTTGGTGGAAGCTTCGCCAGTACCGACCGGTCGGCCGTGCTCCCGAAAACAACCAGCTGCGTCTCCGCGATGTACTTGGCGGGAATAAAAATGCGCGGGCCGAGCATCTCGGCGATTCCGGCGGCAGCAGGAACGTCCTTTATCGTGGCGACGATCGTGAAGGTTCCGAATCCCAGTCTGAGCGTATCGCCGACCTTCGCGTTGAGTGATGTGAGCAACGAAGGATCGACGATCGCGTTGGCGCCGCTCTGCAGCGTCGGCCATCGGCCCGTCGGCTCGGTGACGATGTTTCCATAGAACGGATAATTGTCCGTGACGCCGCGCACCTGCGCGAACCGGGTGCCCGCGGTGCGCGGAACGACCGCCATGGACGGAAACGTCGTTACACGCGCGAAGGACAGCCCCTGGTGAGACAGCGAGTCGAACAGCGAATCCATCGCCGGGGCGAAGGGCTTCGACGAGTTGAATGAGACGTCGCCGCCCATGAGTGCGCGCGACTGGTCCTTTACCGATTGCACGATGTTCGTGGAGAACGAGTCGATGGCGACCAACGCCGCGACGCCTAGCGAAATCGACGACATGTAGAGGAGCAAGCGCCGGCGCGCGGTTCGGCTTTCGCGCCAGGCCAGACTCCAGACGCTCCGCGATATGGCGGTCAAGCCGAGCTTCCTGCGCCCGCGCCGGTGTCTTCCACGACGACACCATCGAGAAGCCGGATCGTGCGCGAAGCCCGCGAAGCGAGTGAGGAATCGTGGGTCACCAGAATGACAGTCGAGCCTCCGTCGCTGTTTAGTGAGCGGAGGAGCTCGAAGATGCGGTGTCCCGTCGCATTGTCGAGATTGCCGGTGGGCTCGTCTGCGAAAAGGATCTTCGGTGAGTTGGCGAAGGCGCGTGCGATTGCCACGCGTTGTTGTTCGCCGCCTGATAACTGAGTGGGGAAGTGGTGCCCCCTGCCAGTCAGCCCTACTCTTTCGATGAGATCACGCGCACGCTCCCCTGCGCCGGGCGTGCCACGCAGCTCGAGCGGGACTTGTACGTTTTCCAGAGCGGTCAGCGTCGGTATCAGCTGGAACGTCTGGAACACGAAGCCGACTTTTTCCCCGCGAAGTCGGGCCCGCTCGTTCTCATTCAGCGTTCCGAGATCGGCGTTGTCGAGGAGCACCGTGCCACGTGTCGGTGTATCAAGTCCGGCGAGGAGTCCGAGCAAAGTCGTCTTGCCGCTACCGGAGGGTCCAACGATTGCGACGAAGGCTCCCTGAGGGATGCTGAACGACACATCCCGTAGCACCGCGAGCGTCTGCTCGCCGCTCATGTATTCTTTGGTTACTTCACGGGCAATCAGCATGCACGAGTTCGGGTGTAGGTCGGAACCGGCGCCGCAATGAGAAAGGGCCTCAGACGGCTGCGCGAGAGCGCGGAGCGGAGATTATTTGTTGCGGCTCTGTGGGCAGTGAGCGCCTGCGGGTCGGGCGGAAACGTGGACAATTCGAGAAATGTGGCTGAGGCGAAGAATAACATGAGTGAAGTGAAGGCAACCGGAGACCCGACGGCAACGGCGGGCGCTCCGTCGACATCTGTACGCACACCTGTGGTCCTTTTCTTTGGTACGAGTCTTACCGCTGGCCTGGGACTTGATCCCGAGCAGGCATTTCCGTCCCTCATCGAAAAGAAGGCGGAGGCCGAGGGCCTCCCCATCAAAGCAGTGAATGGGGGGTTGTCGGGTGAGACGACGGCGGGTGCCGCGCGACGCATCGACTGGGTGCTGCGGACACCGGCGGATCTGGTCATAATCGAGGGTGGGGCCAACGATGCGCTGCGCGGTCTCTCGCCCGATGCTGCGCGCGCAAATCTCGAACAGGTGATTGCGACTATCAGGCAGAAACAGCCGAAGGCGAAGATCGTACTCGTCCAGATGGAAGCTCCGCCCAACTATGGAGTCAGCTACACTCGGAGCTTTCGCGCGATATACGCTGAGATCGCCAGGAAGGAAAACGTTCCGCTGCTGCCGTTCCTGCTCGACGGTGTCGCCGGAATCTCACGTCTGAATCAGCCGGACGGAGTGCACCCGAACCTTGCCGGCGAGCGGATCGTCGCGGACAACCTTTGGAAGTCGCTGAAGCCGATAGTGGCGCGGCTTGACCGAAATCCCGGAAGCGGCTAAGTTTCGAGGCTGTTTGCGTTTACGCTCCATCCCGATCGAAGCAATGCGGCGCACCGCCGGGCTCGATCGCAAGCTTTCGACCCCAGTTCTGGAATACCTATATGGCAATGCCTGCCACCCAGATCCGGCGGGGAATGGTCCTCGTGTTTCAGGGCGATCCCTGCCGGGTAGTTGAGTTTCGTCACCACACGCCTGGCAACCTGCGCGCGATGGTGCAGGCGAAGCTCAGAAATCTTCGCACCGGCAACAACTTCGAGCACCGTTTCCGCGCCGCGGACACCATCGAGA
This sequence comes from Gemmatimonadales bacterium, assembly GCA_038227135.1. Lineage (GTDB taxonomy): Bacteria > Gemmatimonadota > Gemmatimonadetes > Gemmatimonadales > Gemmatimonadaceae > UBA4720. Next base: position 17,331 of record JBBRQC010000011.1, on the reverse strand, counting down.
AGGCGTCCATGGAGACTCATGACCTCGAGTTCATGTACCAGGGCGGCAACACGTACCACTTCATGAACACCGAGAATTACGACCAGCTCGAGATCGAAGAAGAGGTGCTCGGCGACAACGCGCAGTGGATGCAGTCGGGGATGAAGATCCAGGCGGAGTACTACAACGGAAAGGTGATCGGAATTCAGCTGCCGAACTCTCTGGTGCTGGAGATCGTGGACACGGCGCCGGTAATGAAGACGGCGACGAAGACCGCGTCCACGAAGCCGGCAAAGCTCGAGAATGGTGTTACGATCAACGTCCCCGAGTTCGTCAACACGGGCGAGAAGGTGCGCGTGAATCCGAACACGGGCGAGTACATGGATCGCGCGAAGTAGAGCGGTTGAGCACCGGCGCGGTCGGTTGATTCGACTGTCTAACGCGGTTAAGATGCAGAGCAGTTCAATGGTGGCTGTAGCTCAATTGGTTAGAGCACCGGTCTGTGGCACCGGGGGTTGCGGGTTCAATTCCCGTCAGCCACCCCTGTAGTTCGAACTCTGAATGGCGCACGGAGCCGAGTTGTCCGCAGTTCGCAATAGTTCCTGGTAGTTCGCAGCTCGCGGTTGCCGTCCGTTCGGGTTTAGGTCCGTAGCTCAATTGGTAGAGCACCGGTCTCCAAAACCGGCGGTTGGGGGTTCGATTCCCTCCGGGCCTGTTCGCATTGCTGGAAAACGTTTTTGGCTCGTGGTTGTGCGGGTCGTTGCGGTTGCGGCGCTATCGTCTAGGGGACTAGGACGGGGCCCTCTCAAGGCCCAAACACGGGTTCGAATCCCGTTAGCGCTACTTGATGGATGAAGGATGCTCGGTAAGCATCGATCGGCCTCATCGTCTATCGGTTAGGACGGCACCCTTTCACGGTGCAGAGAGGGGTTCGATTCCCCTTGGGGCTATTTGCAGAACGGATTGATTGACACCCGGTCCGGTTACAATGAGGTGCGAGGTGAGAAGGGGGTTTCCGACCCTGACTCCAGTAGTTGGGGCCGTAGCTCAGTTTGGTTAGAGCACTCGACTGTCACTCGAGAGGTCGCGGGTTCGAGCCCCGTCGGCCCCGTTTCGTTTTTTCGGAATGATCGCGCCGCTCGAGCGATCGAGCGTCCGGTTGAAGAAGTGTTGTTTGCCCTGGTGGTGAAATTGGTAGACACGCCATCTTGAGGGGGTGGTGCCGAAAGGCATAGCGGTTCGAGTCCGCTCCAGGGCATGGATGGCCATTGAGGAGAACTTTGCCACAGTAGCTCAGGGGTAGAGCACCCGATTCGTAATCGGGCGGTCGTGAGTTCAATTCTCACCTGTGGCTCTCTCGTATCGCGGGCGTAATTCAGTTGGTAGAATGCCAGCTTCCCAAGCTGGACGTCGCCGGTTCGAGTCCGGTCGCCCGCTCTTGAAATTGTTGCACGGCGTCAACCGTTGGGGCGCCGACGGGTCTCTACGTCATATGGGAGTGCCGAACGACGGCGTTTCTAGCGACACTATCCTCACCGTAGCCGGCGCTGTCGTCGCCTCACAGGTTCTCACGATTATGGGCTCTCGTCACCGGAGACTGCGTGGGTGGAGCGTGGCTCGCAATCCGTGGCGCAAGAGATCGGAACCTGGTGACTAACGCGCGGCTGGCGGGCCTGGTCATCGGGGTCGCACTTATCGCTGCCGAAGGTTGTTCCGGCAGCGCGCAACCGTCCGCAGCCATCACGCACGTCACGGTAATCGACGTCGCCTCGGGAGCGACGCGGCGCGACAACACCGTGATTGTCACGGGCAATCGCATCGTCTACGCGGGGCCTGCCACCGGCGCCCGCATTCCTGCTGCTGCGCGTGTGCTCGACGGTCGTGGGAAGTTCCTCATCCCCGGCCTGTGGGACATGCACGTGCACGCATTCGTCTGGGCCTTCCCGGATTTCGCGGGACCGCTCATGCTCGCCAACGGTGTCACCGGCGCCCGGGACATGGGTTACTTCATTGACACGACACTCAGGTGGAAGCGCGACATCGCCGCCGGGCGTGAAGCCGGACCGCGGCTGGTCGTTGGCGTCCGCGTCGATGGGCCGGTTGGCCGTGCGCAATTCGTCGGTCACGTGTCCGGCGAAACGGACGCGGTGCGAGCGGTAGACACGCTGGCCCGGCAGAAGGATGGATCAGTCCGGGCGGATTTCATCAGCACCGATGCATTCATTCCGCGCGCTGCATTCTTCGGTCTCGCGAGAGAGGCGCGAAAGCTCCGGATTCCTTTCGCCGGGCGTGTACCCTTCTCGGTCAGCGTCATCGAGGCGTCTGATTCCGGACAACGAAATGTCGACCAGGAAGACGATCTGATGCGCGCGTGCACTTCGCGAGAAAGCGTTTTTCGCGCGCAGCTCGCCGACACGATTAACAGGAGGACCGGTGACGACCCTCTTCAGCTGCGAAGTCAGGCTCGCGAAATTCGGTCGGCCTACGATCCGGATCAATGCCGGCTGGTAATGGAGACTCTCGCCAGAAATCACACGTGGGTCACACCGACGCTCGTCGCGTACCAGCCATACGCACACTCGTTCGACAGTGCTACCAGGCACCCTGAGTGGAGCAAATACGTTCCAGGAATCGTCGAGGGCGGGTGGCAGCACAAAGTCCTCGCCATCCCGAAGCCCGATTCGGTCATGGTGCAGACTTCGTTCAGCTTTGATAGAACGGGCGCGCTCAACAAAGCTGGTGTAGGACTTCTGGCTGGCACCGACGCGCCGCGTGCCTTCATCTATCCAGGATTCAGCTTGCACGAAGAGCTCGCGCTGCTGGTCAGGTCGGGACTAACACCTCTCGAGGCGCTTCGAACCGCGACCTACAATCCAGCGAGCTATCTGGGCGCGCTCGACACCCTCGGCACGATCGGGGAAGGGAAGATCGCGGACCTGGTGCTGCTCGATGCGAATCCGCTCGAGGACATTCGCAACACGAGGCGCATTTCAGCCGTCATCGCCAATGGCCGGGTGTTCGACTCGACCGCGCTCGCTGCCCTGCTGAATCACGTCGCGAGCGCGAAGCGCAATTAGGCCGGCAGCCGCTCCCCATCTTCCTCCGACTCGGGCGGCTCGCTCTTTCGCAACCGCTCGTAAAGAGCTGCACTCATCGCGGCAACGAAGAGTCCCACCGTCCAGCCCCCGACGACGTCGGTTGCCCAGTGTACATCGAGATATAGCCGCGTGAGTCCAATGATCAACGGTGCCATTCCGCCGATCAGAATCGCGGCCGGCCAGGAGATGATCCGTTCGCGGGCGAGGACATAACAGAGCGTGACCATCACCGCCGCTGACGTTGCGGCGTGCCCGCTAGGAAACGAAAACGTCCGCTCGTTGAACAGTAAGGCTCCGGCGGGACGCGCGCGGCCGTAGATGAGTTTCGTCCCGCCAGCCAGCAGCCCACCTGCCGCGGGCGCTGCCACCATCACTCCCGCTTTGCTGCGGCCACGACCGCGATAGAACCATATGCCTGCCGCGATCGCCACGATGACCATCACGGTCGGCGATCCTATCCACGTCAGTATGGCGGCGACCTTGTAGAGTGTCGGATTCTGGTGCGCCAGGAACCACGCACGAACGGCGTTGTCAAACGCGCCCGTGGATTTCTCGGCCACATCCTCGCCGATATCGGCGAATATTGCGAGCGCGATCGCCGAGACTATCGCGATCAGCGTCCAGTAGGTGAGGAGTTTCCTTAACCAGTCACGCACTTGGGATCGACGTGCTGACCTCTGCTCGACGCTCGTCACGAAGCGAGGCGGGCGGCGGCGGCCGCCGCGCCCATCAACGGACGCGATACTCTGTTTCTCATCGCCTCCCTGATTCGAATGCGGAGCTCTCTGCGAGTCCTTCTCGCCCGGACGAGGGAGAGAAACGCGAAGGTCCAGCTCCACAGAATCCATGACAACCGTTCGCGGAGATTCATCGTGCGGAGCATCAACAATCCAACGGCAATACCGCCGACCGCGGCTTCGATTCTCCCCGATGGCGGCCCGACGGTTCGGCGGGCGATCACGGCCAATGTTCCGGGTGAGCGCAACAACAGGGTTCTACGAATCGCCACGTCGAGCGAGGCGGGGGTCATCCTCCGCCATCCGGGAATGCGCAGCACACTCCACGCCGGCGCAGCTCTCCCCCATCCATGATTGTCGGAGCCCGCGACGGCGGCGAGATGCAGCCTGTCAGCGAGGACGAGAATTTCCTTCTTGTCTCTGGCTGTCTGTGCCATTCCGCGAGGGCCACCATCAGAGACCTCGATGGCTGCCAATCGGATTGGCCGCGTGTATTCATCCGGCGGGAGCCGGAGAACGTTGCCAGGAATCGTGAGAAGAAGAACCGGCGGAACTGGCCCGCCATCGGTTTCGACCCGCACTCCTTGAAGGTCGGCCGAGGGAATCCTGGTTCGCACCGGGTCCGCCCCGAGCAGTATCGGGTGTTCGTCGCCGTCCCGCAGCTCGATCCCTGGCAGAAGCGTGACGCCGTCTCCCGCGACTGGTGGGTTCCGTTCAGCTGCGCTGAGCGCTCCCTCGAACGTCCTGTGGTCGGTGATGTACGCAGCATCGAATCCGGCGTTCCGGTGCCACTCCCGGTTCCGCTCTGCATCAAATCCTGCTCGCCCGTCATGCGACGCCGATGTATGGCTGTGAAAATCCACCGCGATCAGATCCGCATCCGTCAAGTTCAGGGCGGCCATCGGCCTCTTCGCTACGACAATCAGCCCAACAATGGCTACCGTCCCGCCGACGCAGCGCAGGCACGGAACGATGATGCTCTGAGGGCGGAATCCGCGCGGACGCCGCAGAGTGCGGATGGTCGCCGGCGCAAACAGGGCCACAAGGCAGAGCGCAAAGGTTGCCCAGTACTGGGCGGGGGAGAGCAACGTAAGGGTGTCGAGAGTGTTCGACACGGGCGCAAGGATATCATAGACGAGGGAAGTCCTGAGCCCCGCTGCGACGGGAGACTGCGGCCGCACAGCGTCCACGAGGGGCGGCAATGAAATGGCCGCCGTCACTCCCAGGACAAACGTGATCGATAGCGGCCAACTGTATCGTGCGACGCGGCGTAACGTCGAAGCCTGCACTTGCCTCGCTTGAGTGGAATGCGGGGGACGCTTGTCTTCACCATAGACGAATGACCTGTCGCTACGATGACACCGGTGTCTCTGCCCGCGGGAAAGTTACCACAACCCGGGTCCCCTGGCCCGGCTCCGAGGTGAGCGAGATTTCCGCGCCGTGCTCCCGTGCTATCCACCGCGCGATGGAAAGTCCGAGTCCTGCGCCATCGGTTCGACTGCGCGCCGTGTCTCCGCGAAAGAACCGCTGGAACACTCTAGCCATGTCTTCCTTGCTGATTCCGATGCCCGTGTCGCGGACAACGAATGTCGGCACTCCCTCCTGCAACGACACCCGGACGATGACCTGGCCTCCACTGTCCGTGAACTTCACCGCATTGTCGAGAAGGATCATGATCAGCTGGCGGATCAAAGCCGGATCGCCGACAACCGGAGCTTCCTCGAATTCTTCGACGATGACGTCCACGCCCTTTTGCCGGCCTACTACCCGCTCGGCACCAGCGGCATCGATCGCCACATCGTCGAGGAAGAAACGCTCGCGCTCGATCTGGCGCTCACCAGAGTCAGCGCGCGCGAGAACAAGAAGGCTATCCACGATCCCCCCGAGTCGGCGGGCCTCGGCTTCTACGCCGTGCAACGCCGATACGTAGTGGTCGGCATCCCGCGGCTGTTGCAGCGCTACGTCAACGCGCGTGCGCAGCACGGTGATGGGCGTTCTCAGCTCATGTGCGGCGTCCGCCATGAAGCGTCTCATGAAGATCATCGACCGTTCGATCGGGGCCGTCGACTTGCGCACGAGCAGGAATCCGCCGGCAGCGACCAGCACGAGAGCAGCGAATGCTGCGGCGGCGAACGCGGCGATGAGATCGGCGTACCGATCCTCCAGCTCGACCTGGTCCGCGACAGCGACGGCGATCAAGGTGTTGCCCGACGCCAGCCTGAAGCGCAGGGCGTGAAGCCTCAGCGTTTCCATCTCGGGGAGATCGCGCTCGAGTGTGATCTCTCCGGCGTTGGTTGCCTGGCGTGCGGCGTTGCGAATCCACTTCGCCGCGGTGTCGGGCTTCACCGGATTGCCCCGCGGATCGAGAAGGTAGAGAGTCCGGTCGGGAATGTTCAGCTCGTCAACCGCATCGACGACGCGGCCCCGCGCCCCGACTGCCTCCGCTTCCCTTATTCGCGCAGCGCGGACCAGCTCCTGCGTGGCGCTGTGCAGCGAATCGTCGAGCTGCTGAGAGAGCTGATATCTGATCACCGCGAACAGGCCGGCGCCGAGCAGCAGGATGATTAGTCCGAACGTCGCCACGTACCAGAATGTGAGGCGCAGGCGCAGGCGCACCAGGCGCTGAATGCCCCCGCGCGAGGAAAGCGCTTCAGTCACCAAGCCGGTATCCGGCGCCTCTCACTGTCTGAATGAGCTTCGTTGGAAATTCGTCGTCGATCTTTCGCCTGAGGCGTCTTACCAGAACCTCGAGCACGTTGGTGAAAGGGTCGTGGTTCTCGTCCCAGACGTGGGCGGTGATCGCGGCGCGATCAACCACCTGACCTTTGTGCAGGACAAAAAACTCGAGCAGCGCAAATTCCTTGGCTGTCAGCTCAATGGATTTGCCCGCGCGCCGCACCCTTTGCGCCTCCAGATCGACTTCGAGGTCGCCAACGTGCAGCGTCTCCGGGAGCGGAGCGCCGCGCCTCCTTCCCAAAGCCCTTACGCGTGCGAGCAGCTCGCGAAATGCGAAGGGTTTGGTCAGGTAATCGTCAGCTCCAACCTCGAGACCGGCGACACGGTCGTCGACGGTGTCGCGCGCGGTGAGCATGAGGATCGGCGTCCCGATCTCGCGCATTCTCAGCTCGCGGCAGAGATCGAATCCGTTTCCACCCGGCAACATCACGTCGAGGATCAGCACGTCGAAGCTCCCGAGCGCCGCTTTCATCTTCCCTTCGGCGTAGCTGGGGACAGTGACTACCTGAACGCCCTGCTCGGCGAAGCCGGTCTTGATGATGGCCGCGAGGCCGGGATCGTCTTCCACCAGAAGAACTCGCATTACCGGCAATCTACACCGCCAGCCGTGGAAGCAAGTCCTCCAGGGCGTGACTGTCTGGTGTAATCATGACGACAGCTTGGTCCGGTATCATTCACGTACAACCGCAGACAATTCCCCGCCTTCGTGCGGGCTGCAAGTTCAACCCAATAGAGGAGTCCGCATGTTCAAAGTTATCGCCCTGGCAGTGGCTATCGCCGCTGCCACGAGCGTTGCTGGCGCGCAGGGTGCCGGCACCGTTGCAAAGAGCACTGTAAAGAGCGGCACCATCAAGCGTCACCACGCCAAGGTTCGGAAGGAAGAGAGCCAGGCCACGCTGATGAAGGAAGCCAAGGTTTCCGAGACGACGGCGCGCGCGACAGCACTTGCCCAGGTCCCGAGCGGAAAGGTGAAGTCGAGCGAGATCGAGCGCGAGAACGGCAAGCTCATTTACTCCTTTGACCTCACGGTTCCCGGCAAGACCGGCATCGAAGAAGTGAACGTCAACGCGATGGACGGCTCGGTCGTCGCGCACGAGCACGAAACCCCGAAGTCGGAGAAGAAGGAAGCCACAGCGGAAGCAAAGGAAAAGAAAGCAAAGAACTAATGCCGCGGGCGCTGCCCGCGACTTAAGTTGAAAACGCAGGCCGGGTGAATCAAAGCGTGGAATGCGCTTTGCGCTCACCCGGCTCGTCTTTTCTCCGGTTACGAGCCCTTTGACACGCAAGTCACTACGAGCGCTGGTTCTGCTCGCACCGATGATTTCCGCCCATCTGCAGGGTCAACAGCCTATCAGTCGTCAGCAGGCGGTCGACATCGCTGTCATGCGTGGGGCGCGCGCCGCGGTTGCACGCGCGGATACCCTTGTCGGTGGCGCGCGGCTGATAACCGCGAGAGGCTGGGACAACCCGTCGCTCGCCGCGACTTACTCGAAGTCGGTCCCGAATTATCACGCGATCCTCGACTTGCCACTCGACATCAGCGGCATTCGGGGCGCCCGGATCCGCGCCGCGGAGTCGACACGGCTGGCCAGCCAGTATCGGTTCCAATTCGAGCGCGCCGCGGCCGCACTCGACGCGGACACGACCTATACCCGCGCTCTGGCGGCTCGCGAGCGCGTCAAACTCTCGAGGCGCAACGCCCGGGATGCCGATAGCTTGCGCCGGATGGCCGTGATCAGACGCAACGCGGGAGATGCGAGCGAGCTCGACGTCCTGCTTGCTACCGTGAACGCCGGACAGGCCGCGAACCTGGCGGCCGCTGACTCGGTATCTCTCATCTCCAGCGTCTTCGATCTCCAATCCGTAATGGGACTGGATACCAATCGGATCTCGGTCATGCCGTCGGATTCGCTTATGCTTCCACCCTCATCCGCACTCCCCGATGCGATACCTGCTTCCACGCTTCCGGTCGCCGCCGCACAGCAATCGCTTGCCGCGGCCGACCTGTCTGTGAGAGTCCAGAAACGCAGCATCTTTACTCCGTTCAGTGTGCAGGGCGGGGTTGAGTGGGGAGATCCCGGCCAGAAGGGACTCCTTCCAACGGTTGGGCTTTCAATCCCTTTGCCGCTGCTGAATCGAAATCGTGGACCCATCGCGCAGGCGGAAGCGGAGCGTGAGAGGGCGCGGGCCGAGTTGGCGCTCACGATGTTCGAGACGCAGGCGACCATCGGGCGTGCGGTGCGACAGCGCAGCGTCGCGCTGGAAAAGCTGCAACGCGATGCGCTCCTCGTGGAAAGCGCAAATCGGATAGTTGCCATGTCGCTGGTGGCGTACAGGGAAGGAGCCCAGGCGTTGGCGACCGTGCTCGAGGCCCAGAGAAATGCGCGCGAAGTTCTTTCCCAATACGTCAGCGATCTCGCGGACGTCTGGATTGCGTCGGCTACGCTCCGCCTGTATGCCCTGACGGTGCCCACGCGATGAGATACCCAGCGCTCGCGTCGATCCTCTTCGCCGCCGCCTGCCACAAGGCTTCGGACACCGCCGCGGACCCAACGGCGGTCGTTCAGGTGAAGACCGCGATTGCGACGGTTCAACCTTTCGAAGAGACAGTCGGCTCTATCGGAGCAGTGAGCGCGCGCAGTGGGCACTTCGCTTCGCTCAGTGCGCCGGCGCCGGCGCGGATAACGTCGGTGCTGGTATCGCCGGGTCAGCACGTCAATGTTGGCCAGGCTCTCGTGTCCTTCGAACAGACGCCGTTCATCACCGCAGCTCAGAGTGCGGAGGCGGCGCTCCTCGCCGCTGAGCGCGGATATGAAAGAACGCGAAGGCTTGCCGACGCCGGCATCGTTCCCACGAAAGACGCTGAGCAGGCGGCGACTGCGCTTGCTCAGGCGCGCTCGGGGGCGATAAACGCTCGCCGGACCGCGCAGCTTGCTGTCGTGCGGGCGCCTATCTCCGGCGTCGTGACCAAGATGAATGCTTCCATTGGCGCGTCCGCAGATGTCAATCAGCCGCTCGTGGAAATCGCCGACCTCAATGCTCTCGACATAGTCTTCAACGTCGCGCCTTCCGACGCGGCTCACATGGCCTCCGGAGCGGCGGTGACATTGAGCGCCGGCGCGAACGCTGGCGGCGAACCACTTGGCGTGGGGAGACTCGTTTCGGTGGGAGGCACGGTCGACTCGGCCACGCGGAGCGTCGAGGTTCGTGCCCAGGCTCCTGTTGGCGCGCGGCCCCTGCGCATCGGCGAAACGATTTTCGGACAGATCACCATGGGGACCAAGCCGAGAGCGATCACCGTACCCGTCGCGGCGCTCGTTCCCGAGGGAGATGGCTTCAAGGTCTTCGTCGTGAACGCCGCCAACATCGCGCTCTCGCGGAAAGTGACGGTCGGCCGACGCACGGATACCGTGGCGGACATCACGAGCGGTCTTTCGGGCGGGGAACGCGTCGTGACGGAAGGAGCTTACGGGGTCGATGACAGTGTCAAGGTAAACTCCACCAAATAGTGCGCTCGCTCTTTGACCTGCTCGCCGCGCAGCGGCGCTTCATTTACCTCGTAGTGGGTCTGCTGAGCGTGGCCGGAATTTTCGCCGCGCTACGATTGCCGTCCGCGATCTATCCCGAGCTTGCCTTCCCCCGCATTCTCGTCGTGGCCGAGGGGTCCGCACTCGATGCGCGCCAAATGGTATTCAGCGTCACGCGGCCCATCGAAGAGGCGGTCAGCATCGTTCCCGGTGTAACCCGCGTCCGCTCGCGATCCATTCGCGGTGGGGCGGAGATAGCGATCACCTTCGCCGACAACGCGGACATGATCTATGCCCTGCAGCAAGTGCAGGCTCGGGTGAATCAGGTGCGCGGTCAGTTGCCGGCCGACCTCAATATCGAGGTCGAGCGAATGACGCCTTCGCTCTTTCCGATCGTCTCCTACAATCTGGAGGGAGGCGACCCCGGCACCCTCTACGACATTGCGCGTTACCAGCTGAGGCCGCTCATCGCTCGCGTTCCGGGCGTGGGCCGGGTGGACGTGCAGGGTAGCGACATCCGCGAAGTCGAGGTCGTCGCCGATCCAGCGCGTCTCGCGTCACAGCGGCTCACCTACGGCGACCTTGCGACCGCGATTCAGCAGTCCACCAACGTGGCGGCGGTCGGGCGGGTGGCACAGGACTACCGACAATATCTCATCGTCAGCTCGATGGAGGCGCACACTCCCAAGGACATTGGCGCGGTGGTGATTGGAAAGGGTCTGCGAGTGCGCGACGTAGCGACGGTCACACTCGGCAGCGTAGACCACACGATGATCGTCTCCGGCGACGGCAAGCCCGCCGCGCTGCTCAACATCACGCGGCAGCCGGGCGGGAACACCCTTGCAATCGTGGACAGCATCGCGAGGCTGGCGGCAAGCGTGAGACCATCGTTGCCGCCCGGGGCGGTGCTCAAGCCGGTGTACGATCAGGGTGCCCTGGTTCGGGACGCCATGGCATCGGTTCGGGACGCGATGATCATTGGCGCCATCCTCGCAGTGATCATTCTTCTGCTCTTTCTTCACCACGCCAGAATCACGGCGATCAGCGCCTCGTCGATCCCGCTCACGCTCGCGATCAGCGTCTTCGCGATGTACATGGTGGGACAGACACTCAATCTGATGACGCTGGGCGCGATGGCGATAGCGATTGGGCTGGTGATCGACGATTCAGTCGTGATCACAGAAAACATCGTCAGGCACCTCCGCATAAATCCGAATCGCCACGAGGCAATCAGGCAGGCAGTGCATGAGCTGGTCTGGCCCGTGACAACATCCACGCTCACGACAGTCGTAGTTTTTCTCCCGCTTCGCCTGCTAACCGGCGTCGTGGGGCAGTTCTTCGCGGCGCTCTCGATAACGCTTACCATCGCGGTGATGGTGTCGTTGTTGCTCGCGCTTTCCATCATACCGCTGATGGCCGATCAGTTCCTGACGGCAGATGATGCCGAGCTCGAGGAGCCTGCTGGCGGATCGAGCACCCGAAGCCGGGGCGGGCTGCTCCAGCGTGTCAGTGAGTCGCTCGACGCTCTCTCACTGCGCTATCAGCGGTCGCTGGAGCGGGTCCTCCACCATCCCCGTCGCATGTTGGCGGCCGGAGCACTCCTCATCGTCGCCGGAGTCCTGGCGCAGCATTTCGTGGGCACCGGCTTTCTGCCGGAAATGGATGAAGGTGCTTTTGTGCTCGACTACTTCACTCCGGGTGGGACGGCGCTTTCGGAAACCGACCGAGAGATCCACATCGTCGAGAAGATTCTGGCGCAGACACCGGAGATTGTCGCGACCTCGCGCCGTACCGGCGCCGAGCTGGGGTTGTTTGCAACCGAACAGAACAGGGGTGATGTGGTCGCGCGTCTCAAGCCCCAGGGTCAGCGCTCCAGAACCATTTTCGAGGTGATCGACGAAGTGCGCGTGAAAGTCGAGAACGCAGTGCCTCGGCTCCGCATCGACTTCGTGCAGATTCTTTCGGACGTCATCAACGACCTTGCCGGCTCGGCGCGCCCTGTCGAGATCAAGCTGTTCGGCCCCGATCTGGATCAGCTCGAGAAGTATGCGACATCGCTCGAGCCGAAGCTCTCCGCGGTAGACGGGCTCGAAGATCTGTTCAACGGCGTCAGCGAGCCGAGTGCGGAGTTGGCGATGCGCGTGAGCGACGCCGAGGCGAACAGGGTCGGGCTCACGCCGGAGCAGGTGTCCACCGCGGCGACGGGTGCGTTGCTCGGCGCACCGGCCGGCGAGATCCGGCTTTCCGATCGAGCGATCGGAGTGCGCGTTCGGGCCCCCGACAGCGTGCGCTACAATCCGAACCAGCTGCGCGCGATACCAATTCTCTCTCCGCAGACTGGCGCGCCGGTTCCGCTGGGAACTCTCGCGACGTTCACTCCCGGCGAGACGCGCGCCGAGTTGCTGCGGGAGGATCAGCAGCAGATGATCGCCATAACCGCAGACGTCAGCGGAAGGTCCCTGGGCAGCATCATCAACGACGTGAAACAGGTATTGAGCTCGCAGAAGCCGCCGGCCGGAGTCCGGGTCGAGCTCGGCGGACAATACGCGAGCCAGCAGGAGGCGTTTCGGGGATTCCTGCTCGTGCTTGGGCTGGCGATAGCATGCGTCGTCACGATCATGGTGCTGCAGTTCCAGTCGTTCATAGAGCCGTTCGTGGTTCTCCTCGCCGCCCCGTTGTCGTTCGTGGGCGCGATGCTGGTGCTGCTGATCACGGGCACGCCGCTCAACGTGTCGTCGTTCATGGGACTGATTCTGCTCGTGGGATTGATCGTGAAGAACGGAATCATCCTGCTCGATTTCACGCGGCATCGCATGCAGACAGAGGATGTGACTCTCGAACAGGGCATCATCGAGGCGGCGGGCGTGAGAGTGCGTCCGATTCTCATGACCACGCTCTGCACGCTTTTTGGCCTGCTTCCGCTCTCTCTGGGTTTGGGCGCCGGCAGCGAAATGCAGCGCCCACTCGCTCTCGCCGTAATCGGAGGACTGGCGCTCTCTACTCCGATCACGCTTTACGTGGTGCCGACTCTTCTTGTTGCCATCAGGGGCCGCGGCTACCGGCTTTCGGACGCCCACGAAGGAGTCGCCACCACCGCGGAAATGCGAAGGAGCGGCGCGAAGTAATCGCGCATCGCCGCCTCCTACGTCACCTTACGTATTTTTACTCCTCCTCACGGCGCGTAATCTCCGGAAGTCACAATCCACCGGAGCTGTAAATGAAGCGAGCGACCTCTCTTTGTATTCCTTTGCTTGGCGCGCTGATGGGCGCGATGTTCGCATCGCCTTTGGGCTATTTGGTGGCAGGAGTGAAGCGGAGCGCTACGAGCCGTCGCAGCTGGGGGTGGGAATCGCCGACATGCTGACCGAGAAGCTCCTCGAGACCGGCCAGTTCAGAGAGATCATCGCGAGCATGAGCGCCGAGGGGCTTTCGAGAAAGGGAGGAGGACTGCGCGTCGCCGGTATCGGCAGCCACGGATTCGGGGGTGTTGACGTCAACAGCTCCAATTTCCGGGCGACGGCGATCGGGGAGGCAACCGAGCGCGCGGTGTCGAATCTCGCCGAGAGCATTGTGCAGGTGAAGACCTCTTTCTGAATGTGCCCGGATACTGGAGTGAAGGGACGTCCCTCCCGGCGCTCCTTCCCGTAACTTTACCTAATGACGACACCGCCATTGGCGCACCCGCCGGCCACTCTCGAAGGCTGGTATGCGCTCCACCAGATATTCCGTTTGAACGGGACTCCGCTCGATGCGCGCGAATTGCATCGCCTGGTAAAGGCAGCGAGCGCGAAACTCGGTGGCGCGCCGACGCGTTCTTCGCGCTCGACCTCGAATCGAAAAGCGAAAACCGAATCCGCCGCTGGATGGACCTGTTTTGTCTCTCTGATCGGATCGACGTCGGATCTGATGGTGATTCATTTCCGTGATAGGCTCGACGCGATCGGGATTGCGCAGAACATTCTCTCGGCAACGACGCTGGCGCGAGCGCTCGATCCCGTTTACGCATTTCTGAGTGTGACGGAAGCAGGGCTGTACCACATTTCCGCCGAGCTCGCGCGCGATGCGGAAGCCCGCGGCGGAAAGGTCGGCGACGACGCGTACCTGCGGGCGCTGAGCGACCGGTCAGAGCGCGAGCGCGCGAGCGCGCACGTGATGCGAAGACTGTACCCCGAGCTGCCGGCAGACATGCCGTACGTTTGCTTCTATCCGATGTCGAAGCGGCGGGATGAAGGGCAGAACTGGTACACCCTTTCGCTCGATGAGCGGAGCCGGATGATGCAATCGCACGGACTTACCGGCCGGCGCTACGCGGGCAAGGTGCAGCAGGTCATCACCGGCGCGATTGGTCTGGACGCGTGGGAGTGGGGCGTTACGCTCTTCGCGAAGGACGCGCTCGATTTCAAGAAGCTCGTCACCGATATGCGGTTTGATGAAGTCAGCGCCAAGTACGCGGAGTTCGGCGACTTCTACGTGGGAAGAATTTTCAAGGGCTAGGACTCCCGCCGATATCGGCGGCGGCAGCGCGCTTTTTCCGGGGCAGTACGAGCTTGAACGTGGAGCCGACTCCCTCTTCGCTCGACACGGTCAGCTCGCCCTTCATTGCGCGCGCGAGATCCCTGCTTATGGCAAGACCGAGCCCGGTTCCTTCGTGCGCGCTGATCAATGAGCGTCCGAGCTGGACGAATGGCTCGAAGATGGCATCCAGCTTGTCAACCGCGATACCTCGCCCGGTGTCCGCCACGAGAACGGTCGCCGTGCCATCAGTCGAGCTGGCGTTCAGTGTTATTTGTCCACCCTTGTTTGTGAACTTGATCGCATTGGACAGAAGATTCAGCAGGATCTGGTCGACCTTGGTACGATCCGCCAAGACCGTGAGATCGGGATCGACCGGCTCGCCCCTCAGGACGATGGATTTTGCCAGAGCCTGCGGTTCGATCAGGGGGATGACGGACTCGAACACTTTTGATAGATGGATCGGCGCGACTTCATAGGTGATCTGCCCTGCTTCGATGCGGCTGAAGTTGAGCAGGTCGGTGATGATTCCCATGAGGTGCTGCTGGCTTCGGCGGACCCGCTCGAGATAGTCCACCTGCTGCGGTGTCACCGGCCCACCCAGGCCTAGCGCGAGAAGATCGGTGTAACCTCCGATCGCGTTGAGCGGTGTGCGCAACTCGTGGGACATCGCCGTGAGAAACTCACTCTTGGCGATATTGGCCGCTTCCGCCGAAGCGAGTCGCCGGGCGTCGGCAATTGCTGTCTGCTCACCGGCCCGGCGCTCGGTGAGATCCCTGGTGACCTTGGCGAATCCGACGAGCGAGCCGTCTTCGTCGCGCAGGGCAGTGAACACGACATTCGCCCAGAAAGTCGTACCATCCTTGCGGATGCGATATCCTTCGTCCTCGAAGCGCCCATCGCGCGCGGCTATCTCGAGCTCCCACTGTGGTTTGCGGGCGGCGATGTCTTCCGGCCCGTAGAAGACAGAGAAGTGCCGGCCGACAATCTCGTCAGCGGTGTAGCCCTTGATTCGTTCGGCGCCGCGGTTCCAGCTGGCAATGTATCCATTGGGGTCGAGCAGGAAAATCGCGTAGTCCCGAACGCTCTCCACCATGAGCTGGTAGATGCGCCCGCCATGCTTGACCGCGTCAGCGAGTCGGGAGCTGCGGATGGGGGTAATGCGACTCGGCGCTTCTCCTTCAGTCGCAGTTGGCGCCTGTTCGGAGAGCGGAAGCCTTTCGGCTGGATCCGTCATCGGCTAAGAATCACTGCAAAAAGCTTTCCGGCTAAGGCACGAACGTCCTCTTGTGAGGACTGTCGGGTTGTAGCAGGTGCAGTGAGCCACTATACTCCCCCATCTGTTTCGCTCGGAGTATTCGAGCGAAAACGGGACGTAGCGCAGCCCGGTAGCGCACCTGAATGGGGTTCAGGGGGTCGCGGGTTCAAATCCCGCCGTCCCGATTCGAGTAAATCAAAGCATTGTCGGCATTTACGCCGATGGTGCTTTTTCTTCGCTACCGGCCTGGTCGAGTTTCGGTCGAGTTTCTCCGTGCCTTTGATTAGGCCACGCCTCTCTCTCGCAGCTTCAGCGTAACGCTCGTGACCGCTAGGACCGACTCTTCATCCGACTGCTGATAAACTTCCAGCAGCGTGCTCACATCCTTCCAGCCACCGGCGGCTGCTACGTCCTTCAATGGAAGATGCTTACGTTCGATGGCCCACTTGCGCCTGTATGCGTGCCACAGGCTACCGTCCAACTTCGTGAGCTTGGCTTTCTTCTCTGCGACAGTGAGCCATTTGTCAAACAGGTGACGGTCCATAATTCCGTCACGCGAGTTTGCGACTGAGAAGACGTATCCGCCTACCACGCCGATCTCCCGCTGAAAACTTCTGACCGCGTCAAAGAAGTCTATGGGCATTGGCACTTCCCACTTGTAACCCTTCTTGTCAGCTTCGGCGCGCCAATAGACAACCTGACGCTCGAACCCGAAGTCCTCCCATCGAAGATGTCGAATTGAGCCGAGCCGCTTGCCAGTGCGTTCAGCGAGGAACAGCGCGAACTCCATCCGAGACCAACGAAGACGATCTTGGTCTGATTCACTCTCAGCCCGAAGTTTCTGCATCGCCGCAACTGTGGCCTCATATCGCTCCCAAGTTGCTACGGGTTGCTTCTTGTTCTTCTCGTGAACGCGCTTCACTCCCTGCAAAGGGTTCCGCTGGAGTAGGAACGCTCCGCTTGGGAGCCTCACGGTCGTTGCCCATTGCAGCATCGCATGGAGCAGCGCCATGTCTGACTCGGCGGACCGTGCGCGTGTCTTACCTGTCACGTCGCCTTTAGTAGTGACTATCCCGCCAGCTTGTCGAGCGCGTTCAAATGCTCGCTGGTGGTCCCTGCTAAAGTCTTCTACTCGGAAATCTTCCCCGAAGTAGCCGAGCAGAACCCGCGATCTCGCTTCCGAGTCTCCGCGTGTACGCTCTTTGTTGTCCAGGTATTCAGCACACTCGCTCGAATACCGTCGCCACAATTCCCCCAATGTCAGCGGGGTTCGCGGTAAGGCTTGGCCTTCACCCTTCAACAGTTCGGCCAGTAACAGCCGTCCCAGACATAGCGCTTCCTCCCGATCTGTAGTGCCCAACGGTCGTTGGTCTTCACCGGCACCTGGTATCCAGACTGCGCGGTGGAATGTCCCGCCCCTTCGTTTTTCAAACAGCCGGACGCGAACTCCGCGATCTCCAATGGAGCACGTCCATGCACCAGCT